>NZ_AUEV01000001.1:0-831948 GCF_000426165.1 Streptomyces sp. TAA486
CACGCCAGGGGAGTTCGGCGGTGATGGTGGTGGGGCCGCCGGTGGGGGAGTTGATGATGAGGAGGCCGTCGACGGCGGTGAGGCGTTCGGTGAGTCCGGCGAGTCCGGTGCCGGTGGTGGTGTTGGCGCCGCCGTGTCCGTCGTCGGTGACGTGGAGGAGGAGTCGGTCGTGGGTGCGCCAGAGGTCGATGCGTGCGGTGTGGGCGGCGGAGTGTTTGCTGATGTTCTGGAGGAGTTCGGAGACGGTGAAGTAGGTGATGCCTTCGATGGCTTGGGCGGGGCGGGTGTCGAGGTCGACGGTGACGGTGACGTCGGCGGTGCAGCGTGCGGCGAGTGCTGAGAGGGCGGGGCCCAGGCCGCGGTCGGTGAGGATGGCGGGGTGGATTCCGCGGGCGAGGTCGCGGAGTTCTTGGAGGGCGAGTTTCACTTCGCCGTGTGCTTCGCCGACCATGGCGGCGGCTGTTTCGGGGTCTTCGAGGAGTTTTTCCTTGGCGAGGCCGAGGTCCATGGCGAGGGCGACGAGGCGTGCTTGGGCGCCGTCGTGGAGGTCGCGTTCGATGCGGCGCAGGTCCGCGGCCGCGGTGTCGACCACCGAACCACGATCCGACTCCAGCTCGGCGATGCGCCGCTCCAACTCGTCCGAGGGGGAGAGCAGTGCACGTACGAACGCGCGGTCGACATTGGTCAGGCCGCGCGTCAGCCACGGCAGCACCGGCCAGGCCACGAACAGCGCCGGCAGGATCAGCCCGAAGGTGAGCCAGTCCCAGGGCAGGCGGACGAAGAAGTAGAGCACGTGCCGCCAAGCCACCGAGTCCCTCAACCGCGTCCACAGCCAGGGCAGGAACCCGCGTTCACGCGCACGCAGCGGGCTCGGCTCGTCCACGTGGAGGCGCAGCAGCTTCCGCGCACGCGCCCGCTCGAACCGTCCCAGCGGACGGACGCCGACCAGCGTGATCGCGAGCAGCGGAAGCCCGACCAGCGTGAACGAGAGCGCCGCACCCGCAGAGATGAACACCGTGACGTAGGCGAAGCCCGCCACACCGACCGGCATGTTGCTCAGCAGATGAACGACCTCGCGCCACGTCTGCGCGCCGAGCACCGGCGCCGGCGGCGGAAGGCGTTCGTCGTGAGGTTCCCCGGCACCAGGAAGGTGTGCACTCGCGGTCATGGGCCAAGACTGCCGGGTGACGGGGGGTGGCGCCATGGGGTCCGGCGGGGGGACGACGTGGGGTTAACCCCACCACGGCCCCGGTCGCCCCTCGCCCCAGCGCACGACGACGCTCGCGCACGACAACGCCCGCGCTGCGCGGAGGCGCAGGCGCGGGCGTCGTCGTCACATGAACGGGGCCGTACGGCCGGGCGTCAGCCCAGGTCGGCCGCCGCCTTCTTGATGTCGGCCGCGAAGTTGCTCACCTCGGTGTAGACACCGGGCTTGCCCTTGCGGGCGCAACCCTCGCCCCAGCTCACGATGCCGACCTGGACGAACTTGTCGTTGTCGTCCTTGATGAACATCGGGCCACCGGAGTCGCCCTGGCAGCTGTCGATGCCGCCCTTCTCCATGTCACCGGCGCACAGCTCCTCGCCCACGACGAGCTCGGAGTAGGCACCCTTGCAGGTGTCGTCGTCGACGAACGGAACGTCGACCTTCAGCATCTTCTGCTGCTGCTCGCCGCCTTCCTTGTCCGCGCCCCAGCCGGCGACGGTGAAGGTGCCCTTGTTGTTGGCGTCGTCCTCGGCGATCGGCAGCGTCTCCTGGTCGATCGGCTCGGCCAGCTTGATCAGCGCCCAGTCCTTGCCCTTGCCGTCGTAGCCCGGGGCCTGCAGGACCTCCGTGGACTTCACCTCGACCTTGTCGGAGTCCTCGAGGTCGACGACGCCGCCGGTGGCCGTGATGCTGTCGTTCTCGCCGCTGCCGTCAACGCAGTGGGCGGCCGTCAGGACGACGTCCTTCTCGAACAGCGCACCGCCGCAGCCCATGGACAGGCGGACCATCCACGGGAACTCGCCCTTCTCGGCCTCGGTGCCGCCGACGATCTTGGCGCTGATGTCGTCGGAGTGCTGCTCGACGCTGGACTGCGAGGTGGCCTTCGCCGCGCCGTCCTCACCGGCCATGGCGATGCCCATGGGTGCAAGGCTCACGGCGGCGAGAGCCACGGCGGCACCCGCTATGAGTCTTGCTATCTTCTTCCGCTGCTTCTGCACGGGTTTTTCCTCTCGTGGGGGGTTACGCGCGTAGCCCGGCAGAGACGCACCAAATCGCCGTGAAAAACAGGGAATTGAGTGGCCCCCGACAAGCGTTGTGCGATTTTCTCCGGCCGTACGCGGCATGGCAAGAGGCGGTTTCCGGCGACAACGGCCCCATACAGGGGCACATGCGGCATGGATTCGGCTGCCCGGTCCCGCCGGGTGAAAGATTGTGCGCACGCCCTAGACTCCCCTGCGTACAAAGCGCTGGACGCATGACGCGGAAGGCGTGGTGAAAGTCGCCCACGGTGCGCGCCGGACCGCGGCCCTCGCGGCCGGCACCGCGCCGGGGACACCGACACAGCGAGCGGCGAGCAGCCTGCGAGTGAGGAAGGGCGGACGTGCCGGACTACTTCCACGGCTATTCGGTCGTCGGGCTGGTCGCGGTGGTCGGAGTGCTCTTCGTCGCCGTGGCCTTCGGGGCCGGCCGGCTGCTGCGGCCGGTGGTGCCGACCCGGGAGAAGTTCCTCACGTACGAATGCGGAGTCGACCCGGTCGGAGAGGGCTGGGCCCATACGCAGATCCGCTACTACGTTTACGCCTTCCTGTTTGTGATCTTCGCCGTCGACTCGGTCTTCCTCTTTCCGTGGGCGACCGTCTTCGCGGAGCCCGGCTTCGGCGGCATCACGCTGACGGAGATGTTCATCTTCCTGGGATTCCTCACCGTGGGCCTGCTGTACGCGTGGAAGAAGGGCGTCCTGGAATGGACGTGACGAACACGGGGCGAGGTCCGGTGGACCTCCCGGACCCGGCACCGTCGGCGGCATCCGGCGCCGGAACGGTGGCGGCGAGGGCGCTCGGCCCGCTGGCGAGGCTCGCCCCCGAACCGATGAAGGTCATCCTCAACTGGGGCCGCCGGTACAGCCTCTGGGTCTTCAACTTCGGACTCGCCTGCTGCGCCATCGAGTTCATCGCCGCTTCGATGGCCCGGCACGACTTCATCCGCCTCGGCGTCATCCCCTTCGCGCCCGGCCCCAGGCAGGCGGACCTTATGGTCGTCTCGGGGACGGTCACGGACAAGATGGCGCCCGCCGTGAAGAGGCTGTACGAGCAGATGCCGGAGCCGAAGTACGTGATCTCCTTCGGGGCCTGCTCCAACTGCGGTGGCCCGTACTGGGATTCGTACTCCGTCACGAAGGGCGTCGACCAGATCATCCCCGTCGACGTCTACGTGCCGGGCTGCCCACCACGGCCCGAGGCGCTGCTTCAGGGCGTGCTGAAGCTTCAGGAGAAGATCGCGCGGGAGTCGACGGCGGAGCGGTACGGGCCGTCCGCCGGGCCTGAGTCCGGTAAGGGCGCCGGGCGCCGTCCGTCGGCCGCCGCGCTGAAGAGCGGCCTGGTCGCGCCGCCGCCCGCGAAGGACGCGGACACCGGTGGGGAGCCGGGTCGCGCGCCGGAGGAGGGCGAAGGCCGGTGACGGGGCCCGACGAGCCGAAGCAGCCCGATGAGCCGGGCGAGGCGCGCGAGACGAGCGAGGCGAGCGGGTCGGAAGGAGCGCCGGCCTCGTCCGCGGAGCAACCCGCACCGGAGCAACCTGCACCGGAACACGACGAGGCGGCCGTCCCCGCGCTGCCCGAGTCCGCGACGACTCCGGCCGGCTGGCTGCCCGACGGTGCCGAGGCGCTGTTCGGCGAGGGGGCGCGCGCGGAGGAGGCGTACGGCCTGCTGACCGTCGATGTGCCGCCCGGTTCCTGGATTCCCGCGCTGGAGACCGCCCGCGACGCCCTCGGCTGC
This sequence comes from Streptomyces sp. TAA486, assembly GCF_000426165.1. Taxonomy (NCBI): domain Bacteria; kingdom Bacillati; phylum Actinomycetota; class Actinomycetes; order Kitasatosporales; family Streptomycetaceae; genus Streptomyces; species Streptomyces sp. TAA486. The sequence continues at coordinate 3,979 of NZ_AUEV01000001.1, forward strand.
CGCTTCTTCGACTGGCTGAGCGCCGTGGACGAGCCGGGCACGGGCTTCCAGGTCTGCGCGCACGTGGTTGCCCTGCCGGATGCGGGGCGGCCGGGTGGTCCCGTACACAAGCTGCTGTTGCGTACGACCGTGCCGCACGAGGCGCCCGTACTGGCCTCGGCGACCGGCGTCTTCGCGGGCGCGGCCTGGCACGAGCGCGAGACCCACGAGATGTTCGGGGTCGCCTTCACCGACCACCCCGATCTGACTCCTCTGCTGCTGCCCGAGTCCTTCGAAGGGCACCCGCTGCGCAAGGACTTCGTCCTCGCCGCACGAGTGGCCAAGGCGTGGCCCGGTGCGGTGGAACCCGGCGAGTCGTCCCACGGGGCGCCGAAGCGCAGGCAGATGCTGCCGCCCGGCGTACCCGACCCCAACGAGTGGGGCCCGCTGAAGGGGCAGCTCCCGCCCGTACCGTCCCGGCCCGCGCGCGGACGTGCGGGGCGTGCGGGTGCGGGTGCGGCGGAACGTCCCGCCCGGCGAGAGCGGTCGGCGAGCGCGGGCTCGGCCAGCCAGCGCGGTGCGGGGGAGACGGGCGCGACGGAGGACACGACGCAGCGTCAGGCACGTGACCAGGCGCAGGGCCGAGCGCCGGAACAGGCCCAGGACCAGGCAACGGACCGCACGCAGGAGCAGCCTCCGGAGGAGAAGCGGACGCCGGGTGCGTCCGGTGCCTCCCCTGCCTCCGACGCGCCGTGGCACGATGCCCGCTCGGCCACGCGTGACAGCGGTGGCGGACGTGACGCGAGTGACGGTGACCGGGGTGAGCGCGACGCCGGCAGCGGATCCGGTGACGCGCAGACGGAGGAGGGCGCCTGATGGATGTGGCAGACGTCCTCTGGCGGCTGCTCGCCGTGCTGCTGGCCTTCCTGCTGCTTCCGCTGATCGTCGGGCAGGCCGAGCACAAGGCGATGGCCCACATGCAGGGCCGCGTGGGCCCCATGTACGCGGGCGGCTTCCACGGCTGGGCGCAACTCGTCGCGGACGGCGTGAAGTTCGCGCAGAAGGAAGACATCGTGCCGAGCGGTGCCGACCGCCGGGTCTTCCAACTCGCCCCGGCAATCGCGCTGTTGCCGTACCTCATCGTGCTGATCGCCATTCCCGTCGGGAAGGGCGACGCCGTCGGCCAGGTCGTCGACGCCGGCGTCTTCTTCGTGCTCGCCGTGATGGGCGTGGGCGTGCTCGGCTCGCTGATGGGCGGGTGGGCCTCCAACAACAAGTTCTCGCTCCTCGGCGGGCTCCGCACGGCGGCGCAGCTCCTGGCGTACGAACTCCCCATGCTGCTGGCCGCCGCCTCCGTCGCGATGGCCGCGGGAACCCTCTCGCTCCCGGGCATCCTGGACGCCTGGCAGTGGTGGTGGCTGCCGTGGCAGATCATCGGCGGGCTGGTCTTCTTCACCGCCGGTCTCGCGGAGCTCCAGCGGCCGCCGTTCGACGCGCCGGTCGCAGACTCCGAGATCATCTTCGGTGCCTACACCGAGTACACCGGACTGCGGTTCGCGCTCTTCCTGCTCGCCGAGTACGCGGGCATCGTCGTGCTCTCCGCGCTGACGGCCGTGCTCTTCCTGGGCGGCTGGCACGGCCCGTCCGCCGGTGAACTCGGCTGGGTGTGGACGTTGTTGAAGACTGCGGTCCTCGCCTTCGTCGTCATCTGGCTGCGGGTGAGCTATCCACGTCTGCGTGAGGACCAGATCCAGCGCCTGGCCTGGACCGTGCTCGTCCCGCTCGCTCTTCTCCAGATCGCCCTCACCGGCGTCGTCAAGGTGGTGATCCAGTAATGCCCGTGCCCGGCTCCGGACTCGCCAAGGGGCTGGCCGTCACCCTTCGTACGATGACGCGCCGTTCGGTCACCGCGCACTACCCCGACTCCCTGCCCCAACTGCCGCCGCGCAGCCGTGGGGTGATCGGGCTCTTCGAGGAGAACTGCACGGTCTGCATGCTGTGCGCCCGTGAGTGCCCCGACTGGTGCATCTACATCGACTCGCACAAGGAGACGATGCCGGCCGCCACCCCCGGGGGCCGGGAGCGCAGCCGCAACGTCCTGGACCGCTTCGCGATCGACTTCGCGCTGTGCATGTACTGCGGCATCTGCATCGACGTCTGCCCCTTCGACGCGCTGTTCTGGTCACCGGAGTTCGAGTACGCCGAGACCGACATCCGCGACCTCACCCACGAGCGGGACAAGCTCCGTGAGTGGATGTGGACGGTGCCGGAGCCGCCCCCTCTGGACCCCGCGGCCGAGGAGCCGAAGGAGCTCGGTGCCGCGCACAAGGCCGCGGACAAACTCGCCGCGCAACAGGCCGAGTCCGAGCAGCAGACCGGGTCCGAGCAGGAGACCGGGTCCGAGCAGGAGACCGGGACAGACCCGTCCGGCCCGTCCGCGACGGGGCAGGACGAGCAGGAGGGCGATCGGTGATCCTCGCCGCGGCAGCCGCCCATCCCGGGTTCCTCTCACCCACAGGGGTCGAGATCGTCTTCGTGCTCGTCGGGCTGGCCACGTTCGGCGCCGCACTCGTCACCGTCACGACCAAGCAGCTCGTGCACGCCGCCCTGTGGCTGGTGGCGGCGCTCGGCGGTGTGGCCGTCGAATACCTGCTCCTCACGGCCGAGTTCATCGCCTGGGTGCAGGTCCTGATCTACGTGGGCTCGGTGGTCGTCCTCCTCCTCTTCGGCCTGATGCTCACCAAGGCGCCCATAGGGCCCTCGCCCGACGCCGACTCCGGCAACCGGTGGATCGCGCTCTTCGTCGGCGTCGTCTCGGCGGCAACCCTTGTCACGCTCGTCGTCGACGCCTTCCGCACCACCTGGATCGACCTGGACGTCCCCGCCCGGGGATCGACCCGGGTCACGGGCGAGGCCCTCTTCCGCGGCTGGGTGCTTCCCTTCGAAGCCTTGTCCGTACTGCTGCTCGCGGCGCTCGTCGGTGCCATAGTCCTCTCCCGGCGGGCGGCGCCGGAGAAGAACGAGGAGGGGCAGCGCTGATGCATCTCGCCTATCCGGCCGTACTCGCAGCCCTGCTCTTCTCCACCGGTCTCTACGGTGTCCTCGCGCGCCGCAACGCCATCCTCATGCTGATGTCGGTCGAGTTGATGCTCAACGCCGTCAACCTCAACCTCGTCGCCTTCGACGTCTGGCTCCGCGAGGAGCTCCACACGGGACAGGCGCTGGCCCTCTTCACCATCGCCATCGCCGCCGCCGAGATCGGCATCGGACTGGCCATCGTGCTGCTGGTGTACCGCAGCCGCGGCACTTCCGACATCGACCGGCTCAGAGACCTCCGAGAGGGCGGCCCCGGCACGGACGGGGACGAGACGGACCACGGCAACGAACCCGGCGGTGCGGCGGGCGGGAGAACGGCCGGCGTGACGGCATCCACCGACAGCGGGAGGCAGACAGCGTGAGCACCACGACCCTTGCCGCCCTCGTTCCCCTGCTGCCCTTCCTGGGCGCCGTCGCGGGCCTCCTCACCGGCCGCCGCGCACCCGGCTTCGCCAGGCCGCTGGCCGTGCTTCCCACCCTCCTCTCCACGGCGTTCGCCATCACGGTCGCCGTGCGGCAGGGCGGCGGAGAGCCCCTCAAGGCCGCCACCGAGCTCACGCCGACCGGCTCCTCCGCCCTCCCCGTCCAACTGGCCCTGCAGCTCGACGGGTTCGCCGTCCTCGTCGCGGTCCTGGTCGGTGTCGTCGCCTCCTGCGTGCAGCTGTACTCGACCGGCTATCTGCGAGAGGATCCGCGCTACGCCAGCTACGCCGCGTTCGTCTCCCTCTTCACCGCTGCGATGCTGCTCGTCGTCTACGCGGACGACCTCATCGTGCTGCTCGTCGGCTGGGAAGTCATGGGCATCTGCTCGTACTTCCTCGTCGGGCACTACTGGGAGACGCGCGTCGCACGGGACGCGTCGATCAAGGCGTTCCTCGTCACCAAGCTCGGCGACGTGCCCTTCCTCATCGGCATCCTCGTGCTGGCCACCGAGGCGGGGACGTTCCGCATCAGCGGGATCACCGGCAAACTCACCTCCCAGCTCGCGCAGTTCGAGCTGACGCACCCAACTCTTGTCGCTCTGCTGCTGCTTGCCGGTGTCGCGGGCAAGTCCGCGCAGTTCCCGCTGAACACCTGGCTGCCGGACGCGATGGCCGGTCCCACGCCCGTCTCAGCACTGATCCACGCGGCCACGATGGTCGCGGCCGGCGTGTACTTCGTCGCCCGGCTGCTGCCGGTCTTCGCGGCCTCGGCCGCCGCGCTCGTCGTGCTGGCGGTGATGGCGGCGGTCACGATCGTCGGATCGGCTCTCGCCGCGCTCGCGCAGGACGACATCAAACGCGTCCTCGCCTACTCGACGATCGGTCAACTCGCCTACATGGCAGGTGCCTTGGCGGTTGCCGACCGCGGCGCCGCCGTCTTCCACCTCCTCACGCACGGGGCCTTCAAGGCGCTGCTCTTCCTCGCCGCGGGCGTCGTCATCCATGCGGCAGGCACCAACTCGCTCGCCGCCATGTCCCGCATGGGCGGCCTCAACAAGGTTGCCCCCGACGCCTATTGGACGATGACGATCGGCCTGCTCGCCCTGGCCGCCCTGCCCCCCTTCAGCGGCTTCTTCTCCAAGGAGGCGGTGCTGGGCGCAGCGGAGCACGCCGCGTTCGCCGACGCGCACGGCGGCGTCACCCCGGCGGGCGGCTGGATCGTGCTCGTGGCCGGGATGCTCGGCGCGCTGCTGACCGCGGCGTACGCCACACGCCTGTGGCTGCTCGCGTTCCGCGGCGAAGGGCCGCGCGAGTCCGCCGAGGAACAGGGGCGCGAACCGGTCGTGATGAACGTCGTGCTGTGGGTCCTGGCCGTGCCGTCGATCGGGCTCGGACTCGCCTTCGGCACGCTGCCGGGCTGGTTCGACAGCGAATCGCTCGCTCCCTCCCTGCCGACGTCCGTGCTCGCCACCGGCATCGCGCTCGCCGGCGGCCTGGTGATGTACGCGGCGTGGCGGCACACCACCGCGCCCGCCGCCTCCCGCGCGCCCATGGGTGCCGTCGTCGCACACCCGCACGGCGACCCCGCCCTCTCCGAGGCCGAGGCCATCGCCACGCACGAACCCGTGTACGGAGACATCGCCTCCGCCCCCGACCCCGCCGACCCGGGACGTCTGCTGCTGGGTCCCCTGCACGGGACCGCCGCGCACGGCTTCCGCCTGGACGCCGCCTACAGCGCGCTGTTCGTACGCCCCACCAGGGCCGCGGCACGCCTGGTGCACTTCGTCGACCGTGAAGTCATCGACACCTACGTGCGAGGGGCGGGCCTCGGGCCCCGGCTGCTCGGCAGCCTCGTGCGCCGCACGCAGACCGGCAACACGCAGACCTACCTCGGCGCGCTGATCGTGGGCTCGCTGCTGCTCACCGTGGCCGTCGTCCTCGTCGCCGCCGGAACCGGAGGGGCCTGACAGTGATCTCGCTCAGCAACACCGTCATGCAGGCACTCCTCATCGCCGTCCTCGTCCTTCCCCTGCTCGGTTCGGCCGCTGCCCTGCTGCCTGCGCCGCCCGGCCTCAAGGGACGCAGTCCGGCGCAGGCCGTGCTCCGTCACGGCGTCACCGTCACGGGCGTCGTCCTCGCCGCCACGGTGGTTCTCGCGCTCGGCTTCGACACCGGCCGGGCGGACACCATGCAGGCCGAGTCGGACGTCGAGTGGATCCCCTCCCTCGGCATCCATCTCCGTCTCGGGGTGGACGGCGTCTCGTTGCCGCTGCTCGTGCTGACCGCCCTGCTCGCGTTCCTCTGCGCGCTCCACAGCTACGGCACCAACGCCAAGGCCGCGCCCGCCGGTTCGGACGGGGAGGCCGGTTCGGACACGGACGCCGGTGCGGACGGTGACGCCGCCAAGGACGAGGAAGCCACTCCGGACGAGGAGGCGGCGCAGGAGGACAAGGCCGCCGCGGTGGACGACGCCGACAGCCCGTCCGCAGACGGCACGGGGGACAGCAGCCCGGAGGATGCCCCCGACCGCCGCAACGGCAGCCCGCAGGCGTTCGTCGCGTTGATCCTGCTCCTCGAGACCGGGACGCTCGCCACGTTCGCCACGCTCGACCTGCTGCTCTTCTTCCTCGCCTTCGAGACCGTGCTCGTCCCGATGTACTTTCTCATCGCCCGCTGGGGCGTGGCCGAACCCCTCGAACGGAGCCGCGCCGCCTGGAAGTTCATCCTCTACACGCTGCTCGGCTCCGTCGTGATGCTGCTCGGGCTGCTCCTCATCGGCCTCAGGGCCGGCACCTTCGACATGGTGGCACTCGCCACCGACGGCCACCCGGCGCTGAGCGGCACCACGCAGATCCTGGCCGTACTGGCCATCGGCATCGGCCTCGCCGTGAAGACCCCGATGTGGCCGCTGCACAGCTGGCTGCCCGACGCCCACACCGCGGCGCCGACCTTTGGCTCCGTCCTGCTGGCCGGCGTCCTGCTGAAGATGGGCACGTACGGCTTCGTACGCATCCTGCTGCCGATCGCGCCCGAGGGGATGCGGACCTTCGCGCCGTACCTCGGCGCCCTCGCCGTGATCGGCATCGTCTACGGATCACTGGCCTGCCTCGCCCTCGCACGCCGCGGCGCGCACGGCGACCTCAAGCGGCTCATCGCGTACTCGTCCGTGGGGCACATGGGCTTCGTGCTCCTCGGCATCGCCTCGATGACACCTACCGGCGTCAACGGCGCCCTCTTCGCGAACATCGCGCACGGCCTCATCACCGGCCTGCTCTTCTTCCTCGTCGGCGCGCTCAAGGAGAGGACGGGCAGCACCGACCTCGACACCCTCGCGGGAGACACCGGCGGCGCGCTGTACGGCACCGCCCCGCGCTTCGGCGGGCTCCTCGCCTTCGGCGCCGTCGCCTCGCTCGGGCTGCCCGGACTCGCCGGATTCTGGGGGGAGATGCTGACGCTGCTCGGCTCCTACGACCCGGCCGGCGGCCTCAACCGCGGCGCGTTCGTCACCTACATGGCGATCGGCGGCCTCGGCACGCTGCTGACCGCCGCGTACATGCTCGTCGTCGTGCGCCGTGTCTGCATGGGCGACCCGCTCGAGGCCCGCGAAGCCCCCGAAGTCCGCGAACGCCCGGAACTCCAGGGCCCGGAGCCCGGCACGGCCGCGGTCGCCGAATCCGAGGAGGCAGAGGAGAACCCGCACCCCGAGCCTGCGACCCTGCACCTGCCTGATCTGCGCAGCTACGAATACGCGGCCTGGACGCCCCTCGTCGTCCTCACCGTCGCCGCCGGACTGTGGCCCGCGCTCCTCCTCGGACTCACCGACCCCGCCGTGCAGAACCTCCTGCCGGGGGTGAGCCGATGACCGTCCTCGCCCACGGTGCAGCGGAGGCCGTGCTGGCGGCACAGCCCCTGCACGCGACGAACTCCCCCCACTCCTCGCACGTCACGAGCCTCGGGGAGCCCACGCATCTCGCGGACTCCGCCGTGCAGTCCGTCGACTGGCTCACGATCTCCCCGCCGACGATCGCCGCCGTGGCGGGACTCGCGGTGCTCGTCGCCGACCTCTTCCTGTCCGAGCGCGGCAAGCGGCTCCTCGGGCCGGCCTCCGCCGTGACGCTGCTGCTGGCGGCCCTGCCCCTGCTCTTCCTCCGTACGAAGAACCTGGAGACCTTCTGTCTGCCCGACGGGTCCCAGGTGTGCGCCTACTCCGCCGACACCCTCGCGCTGGTGCTCCAATTCCTCGTGCTGGGCGCCGCGTTCGTCACCGCGCTGCTCTCGATGCCCGCGGTGCGCGACCTGCGGCTGCCGGCCGGCGAGTACTGGTTCCTGCTGCTCTCCGCCACCGCCGGTGCCGCCCTCATCCCCGCCTCCCGCGACCTGGTCACCCTCGTCATCGCGCTGGAGACCGCCTCGCTGCCCGCCTTCGCGCTCGTCGGACTGCGCCGTGGAAGCCGCGGATCGGCAGAGGCCGCGCTGAAATTCTTCCTCTCCTCCGTCACCGCCACAGCCGTCACCCTCCTCGGTGCGAGCTTCCTCTACGCCGTCACCGGGACCCTTTACTTCAAGGGGATCAGCGAGGGCCTCACCAGGGCCGATCCCCAGCTGGACGCCCTGGGCAGCGCGGGCATCGCCCTCACCCTCGTCGGCTTCGCCTTCAAGGCGTCGGTCGTCCCCTTCCACTTCTGGGTCCCCGACACCTATGTGGGTGCGCCCGTGCCCGTCGCCGCGTTCCTCTCGGTCGTCGGCAAGACGGCGGGGATCTCCGGCCTCGTCCTGCTCCTCGTCCAGGCGTTCTCCTCCCGTGCGGAACTGTGGGGCACGGCACTCGCCGTCCTCGCGGCCGTCACGATGACCGCCGGCAACGCCGCCGCGCTGCGCCAGGGCGCCGACCGCGCTCACGGCGCCGTGCGGCTGCTCGCCTGGTCCTCCGTCGGGCAGGCCGGGTATCTGCTGGTGCCCCTCGCCGCCGCAGCATCCGACGTCGGCGGCAGCGAGCCCTCCGGCCCGGCCCTGTCCACCGTCGGCGCCACCGTGGCCTATCTGCTGATGTACGCGGTGGTGAACCTCGGCGCCTTCGCCGTCGTCGCACACATCAGCCGCACCAGCAGCGCCAACCGTCTGGCCGACTACCGCGGCCTGTACGCGGCCCACCCGCTGGCCGCACTGGCGCTGGCCTTCTTCCTGCTCTGCCTCGCCGGCCTGCCACCCGGCGTGATCGGCCTCTTCGCGAAGGTGGCGATCTTCTCCACGGCCGTCGGCAACGGCCTCGGCTGGCTCGCCGTGATCATGGCCGTGAACGTGGTGATCGCCCTCTTCTACTACCTGCGCTGGACCGCGCTCGCCTTCCGGCCCCCCGCCGTCGCCCCGCGGGCCGGCGGAGAGCAGCAGCGGACCCGCATGGCGCCGCCGCTGGCCGCCGGGATCGCCCTCACCGCGGCAGCCGGCGTGGCCCTGTCCCTCGACCCGGATCTGGTGCTCACGCTCACCGCCGGGGGCCTGCGCTAGCGGGCTCCCGCCAGGGCAGCAGGGCCCCGGAGGCCGGAGGCGGAAGGCCCCGCAGGGCCGTACGGGCTACATCGTCCCTGGCAGGGAACTGTTGTCCGGCTCCCGGCGTTGACCAGGGCGGAGAGGTTCCAGCGAACCGTGGCAGGACCACGCGGCTCAGGGTTCCCCTGCTGCACCACTGGAGGGCGTACTGTGCACCGGCACAACGGGCTGAGGACAGCCCTGCTCCTCGGGGGACTGTCGGCACTCATCATCGTCATCGGCAGCTTCTTCGGCCGTGCGGGCCTCGTCATCGCGCTGTTCGTCGCCCTCGGCACGAACGGCTACGCGTACTGGCGCAGCGACAAGATCGCGCTGCGCGCCATGCGTGCACGACCGGTCAGCGAGTTCGAGGCGCCGGAGCTGTACAGGATGGTGCGCGAGCTGTCCACGGCGGCCCGGCAGCCGATGCCGCGCCTGTACATCTCGCCCACGCAGGCGCCGAACGCCTTCGCCACCGGACGCAACCCCCGCAACGCGGCCGTGTGCTGCACCGACGGCATACTGCGCCTGCTCGACGAGCGCGAGCTGCGCGGCGTCATCGGCCATGAGCTGAGTCACGTCTACAACCGCGACATCCTCATCTCCTCGGTCGCCGGCGCCCTCGCCTCAGTGGTGATGTTCCTCGTCAACTTCGCCTGGCTGATCCCCTTCGGGCGCAGCGACGACGACGAGGGTCCGGGCATCTTCGGCATGCTGCTGATCATGATCGTGGGGCCCCTCGCGGCCACCGTCATCCATCTCGCCGTCTCCCGCTCCCGCGAGTACGAGGCGGACGCGTCCGGCGCCAAGCTCACCGGCGATCCGCTCGCCCTGGCGTCCGCGCTTCGCAAACTCGAAGCGGGCACGAAGCAGTTGCCGCTGCCGCCGGAGCCGAGGCTGGAGGCGGCCAGCCATCTGATGATCGCGAACCCGTTCCGCCGCGGCGAGGGCATGGCCCGCCTCTTCTCCACGCACCCGCCCATGGCCCAACGGGTGGCGCGCCTGGAGCGCATGGCGGGGCGGCGCCGGTAGGCGGACCGGTACGGGGCTGACGGGGTAACCGGGGCCCGGATGGAGCCCTCGGTCAGGCCGCGTGTTCCCAGGCCGGTACTCGGCCCTCAAGGGTGCCCCGCGAAGAACTCCTCACCGTCCATGCGCTGTTCGCTCATGCGGTGACCTCACTCACACGACGTCCCGGGGCCGGACTGCCGCACGGCCGCGGCACCGTCACGGCACGGGGCACGACCGGGACGGCTCGCGGTGCCGTGCCTCGCCGTGCCCCTGAGTGCCGCATGCCGTGACCCGGCGACGTACGCGCCGGGCAGTGCCGGAGGTCAACGCGTCGCTGCTCAGCGGTAGTTCACGAACTGCAGTGGAAAGTCGAAGTCCTTGCCCTTCAACAGTGCGATGATCTCCTGCAGATGGTCGCGGCTCTTGGAGGAGACCCGCAGCTCGTCGCCCTGCACCTGGGCCTTGACGCCCTTGGGGCCCTCGTCGCGGATGACCTTCGCGATCTTCTTGGCCTCGTCCTGCGCGATGCCTTCCTTCAGCGTCGCGGAGATCTTGTACTCCTTGCCGGAGGACTGCGGCTCTCCCGGGTCCAGCGCCTTCAGCGAGATCCCGCGCTTGATCAGCTTGGACTGGAAGATGTCGAGAACGGCCTTCACCCGTTCCTCGGCGTTGGCCCGCATCTCGATCCGCTCGCCCGACCACGCGATCGAGGCGTCCACGCCGCGGAAGTCGTAACGCTGCGAGATCTCCTTGGAGGCCTGGTTGATGGCGTTGTCAACCTCCTGCCGCTCGACCTTCGAGACGATGTCGAAACTGGAGTCCGCCATGGTGAGTTGGCTCCTCGTGATTGATCCGTCAGAGAAGCGGTCCGCGACGCGCACCGCGCGGTCAGCCTAGCCACTGAGCAGCGCTCGCACCCCTGATCAACCGGGTGGCGAAGCACCCCCGGTCATCGGGTATGGTTTACACCGTTGCCGCGGAGCACCGCCCAAGGGCGGGCCGGGCAGCAAAACCCAGGCGGTGTGCCCGAGCGGCCAAAGGGAGCAGACTGTAAATCTGCCGGCTCAGCCTTCCTAGGTTCGAATCCTAGCGCCGCCACAGCCGAAGAAAAGGCCCCTGACCTGCATGAGAGCAGGCGGGGGTCTTCTTCTGTGCGGCGTATCGAGGGTGCCGGACTGTCTCGCTGTGTGCCGTCCCGTCACGCTCTCTACCAGGCTCTCTGGACGAGGCGTGGACGGGATTCTGTGGGCCCACCTGCGGTTACGGGCGGTCCATGGACGGGCCCAGGGTGGTTCACTCCGCCGGTAGGTTGATCGTCAGTAGTGGTGCGGCGCCTTGGTCGATCTCGTAGTCGAGTTGCCCGCCTTTCTGCGGCAGGTCGAACACTTCGGTACCCGTGGCGCTCTGGCCGGGCTGGAACGTCGTACTGGCTGCTTCAGCGTTGGGGACGCCGAGCACCCCGGCAACGCCGGCGTCCTGGATGCGCTCCTTGTCTGGTGACACCCACACGAAGTTTGCACCCTCGAAGGAGCCTGGCGTGTCTCCGGTGTTCTTGACGGTCAGTGACACGAGCGCGAAGTACTTACGGTCGGGGGTGCTCGATGCCCCTTCCTCCGTCGTTTTCGTCCGGTAGTCGACGCTGTTGACCTTGACCCGCAGGGTCGTGCCTTGCTCCCCGGTGAACTGACTGGAGAACTCGGCGGTGCCGCCTACCTTCAGGGTGGGCGTGTCAGTTTCGGGTTGGTCAGTCGGGGACTCTTCTTCGGTGGGTGAGGTGGGGGCTGGCTCTGAGGGCTCGCCGCCGCAGCCGGCCATAGCGAAGGCGAGCAGTAGGGCGGCCGCCGGGGCCCCGGCCCGCACGTTTCGCAGCATGAGGCGCCTCCCGATCGTGGTCGACCGCATCTCCCTCATGGTCATCCACGTCCAGCCGCAGCGCACGTCACATCAGCCGGGTAGGCACGTCAGGCCGTGTTGCCCGCCCCATTGGCCACGCAGCGGGCACGGTCTCAATGAGTGGTCCTGGCGGCACAGGACATCGCCCTACAGTGAAGCGATGACCGAAGAAGGAGATCAGGAGAACGAACCTGTCCTCGTCGTCGACTACGACGCAGCTTGGGCCTCGAAGTTCGATGCTGAGGCTGCCATCTTGCAAGAGCATCTTGCTCCCTGGATCCCCAGTGGGATTCACCACGTGGGAAGCACGTCAGTCCCGGGGCTCCCTGCCAAGCCGATCATCGACATCCTTGTTGGCGTGGAGAGCCTTGAGCACTCTCGCCCCTGCATCGAGAAGGCTGCTGCGCTGGGCTACTCGTATTGGCCCTACCGGAGCGAGGTCATGCATTGGTTCTGCAAGCCCCACCCGGCGCGGCGGACGCACCACCTTCATCTGGTTCCCACTGGATCGCCTCGCTACTTGGACGAGCTAGCGTTCCGTGACGCGCTTCGGGCAGACACGGCGCTAGCGGAGCGCTACGCCGTTCTCAAGCGTGAGCTTGCCGTGCGCTTCCGCGACGACCGAGAGGCGTACACGAAGCACAAGGCGCCATTCGTGCAAGAGATCCTGGCTGCCTCCCAGCCTCCGAGGCCGGAGTACGGCGAATGTACTCAATGGCAGCCGTGAACCTATCCGCGATGTTGCGGTGATATTCGGCCGAGCCCAATTGCCGCGTGAGGCAGCAGTGTTATGGGATGGTCAAGACCGCACCGGTGCGACCTATCGTGAGCGGATTCCTGTCCTCGGAGGTGGTCGGCGGGGCGTCTTCGTCACTCCCGTCCTGAGCCCCGCAGCGCTCGAATCAGAACGGCCCGTAATGTTGTTCACCGATGCCAACGAGGTGCGCTGGCGCCTGGACGAGCATGGCGAACTTCGAGAAGCCACCGAGGAAGACGAGCCCGGCGGGTCGTGACGCGACCGCCGGGGCCTACAGGTAGCCCTCGCTCTCCGGGGGTCCAGGCGGCTTCGGCGGCATCGGTGGTGTCTGCGGCATCGGCGGTGTCGATGAACGGCGTTGCGTCGTGTACCAGGACAAGCCCACGGCTACGAGGGCACCGAGTCCGCTCGCCGCTGTTCCCACTGCCGAGATCATTTCGGCTGTCTCGCCTGCCTGTTCATCAGGGCAGTCGGGGTCCTTGGGATCGCAACTACAGATCTTGTCTGGCGGGCACCCGGCTGACTGCGTGGTGAGGCTGGCGACGAACGGGACGGTGAGGAGAGCCAACAGCACGCTCAACCACAGGAATCGGCGGGGCCAGCCTGGGGTGCGTGTGGCGACTCGCAACCACGACCTCTTGCGCCCGTCGATGACTCCCGCAGTGCGTGGTAACTGACTCACCTTCAACCCCCATGTGTTGTGCTCCGATCGGCCGTCGCAAAGCCCCGCCGCATTCTCGTACGACGGGGCCTGTGTCCGCCATCGGTCCGCCCCCGCGAGCTGTCCTGCCGCGGCCCGGGCCGGGGAACAGCAGTCAACGGAGCAGGCCGAATGGGTTGGAGGTCCATGCCCGGGATAACGAGGGCACGGACCGCCCATCGTGTTTCGCAACGGGACCGCGGTTATGAGACCCGCGGCTGGGACTGGGCCATTTCATGGCGTTGACCTGATCTTTTGTCGTCGACCGGCCGAGGATGTTGCCGCTGCGACCGATCCTGAGCAGACGCCAGAAGTCTTCTCCATCCTGTGCGTTTCTTACGTGCACCCGGGCCCCACGGTACGAGACGGTTTCGTTTCGCGCGAAGCCTGCGTTACAGTCTCTGGTGTACGAGACAGTTTCGTTCCGAGAAGGAGTGTCGATCATGGCTGAAGCCGCAACGGTGCGTCGCAGCCGGATCACGCCAGAGCGCGAGAGCGAGCTGTACTTGGCCGTGCTCGACCTGCTCCGGGAGGTCGGATACGACGCCCTGACCATGGACGCCGTGGCTGCCCGTACCCGGTCCAGCAAGGCCACCCTCTACCGCCAGTGGGGTGGCAAGGCCAAGCTGGTCGTCAGGGCGTTGCGGCACCAGAAGCCACTGCATCTCGCCGACATCGACACCGGGTCCCTGCGCGGCGACCTGCATGCGCTGGCTCTGTGTCAGGACGACTGCCAGATGGAGGCGGACTCCGCGCTGATGCGGGGGCTGGCCATGGCGGTGCACGCGAATCCCGACCTGTTGCAGGCCTTCCGGGAGTTGCTGATCGAGCCGGAACTGGAAGAGCTCCGCCCGGTGCTGCAACGGGCGGTCGACCGGGGCGAGGTCCGTGCCGACAACCCCGCCCTGGACTATGTCCTGCACATGATGGTCGGCGCGTTCGCGGCCCGAACCATGATCGATGCCCAGCCGCCCACGCAAGCCTTTCTGACCTCCTACATCGACGCCGTGGTCCTCCCCGCCCTCGGCGCCTGAACCCGGGACTCCCCGCCCCTGCCCGATTCACCTGACGCGCGGCCGCTCACGCCGTCGGTCCGATGCCCCCTGCCCGACAGACCCAACGAGCTGGACCGGGAGTACGTCCTCGTGGCCACATTCCTCTACAAACTCGGCCGATTCGCCTTCCGGCGACGGCACTTCGTCGCCCTGTTCTGGGTGGCGCTGCTGGCGCTGGCGGGCGTGGGCGCAGCACAGGCGCCCGCGGCCGGTACCACGTCCTTCTCCATCCCCGGCACCGAGGCGCAGAAGGCCTTCGATCTGCTGGACGAGCGGTTCCCCGGTTCCAGTGCCGACGGGGCGACCGCGCGCGTCGTCTTCAAGGCACCCGACGGCGAGAAGATGACGGACCCGGCCCACAAGGATGTCGTCGGGGACACCGTCAAGGAACTCGGCGACGACTCCCAAGTGGCCGCCGTCAGCGACCCGTTCCGGAGCAAGGCCGTGAGCCGGGACGGGTCGGTCGCCTACGCGCAGGTGTCGTACAAGGTCTCGGGCATGGAGCTGGAGGATTCCTCCAGGGACGCCCTCAAGGAGATCGCGGAGGACGCGCGGGACTCCGGGCTGACGGTGGAGGTCGGGGGGGACGCGCTCCAGGCGGTGCCCAAGACCGGCTCCACCGAGGTCATCGGCGTCTCCGTCGCCGCAGTCGTCCTCGTCATCACCTTCGGTTCACTGATCGCGGCCGGGCTCCCGCTCCTCACCGCGCTGATCGGGGTGGGCATAGGCATCTCCACGATCACCGTGCTGGCCAGCAGGCTCGACCTGGGCTCCACCACCTCGACGCTGGCGATGATGATCGGCCTCGCGGTCGGCATCGACTATGCCCTGTTCATCGCCTCCCGCTACCGCGCCGAGCTCGCCGAGGGCCGGGAACGCGAGGACGCCGCCGGCCGGGCCGTCGGCACCGCCGGTTCTGCCGTGGTCTTCGCCGGTCTCACCGTCGTCATCGCGCTGGTGGGCCTGGCCGTCGTCAACATCCCGATGCTTACCAAGATGGGCGTCGCGGCAGCGGGGACAGTCGTCATCGCCGTCCTCATCGCACTCACCATGATCCCGGCATTGCTCGGTCTCGCGGGCCGGAAGGTGCGTCCGGCAGGCAAGAAGAGCAGGCTGCTGGGTGGCGGCCGCAAGAAGGCCGCGAGTGCCACTGGGAAGCCGAACATGGGGACACGTTGGGCCCGCTTCGTCGTGCGCCACCCCGTCGCCCTGCTGCTGCTCGGCGTCGTGAGCCTAGGGGCGGCCGCGGTCCCGGCCGCCTCGCTGGAGCTGGGCCTTCCCGACGACGGATCGCAGCCGACGTCCACCACGCAGCGCAAGGCGTACGACCTGCTCTCCGAAGGATTCGGGCCCGGCTTCAACGGTCCGCTGATGGTCGTCGTCGACGCGAAGTCCGCCGACAACCCGAAGACCGCTGTCGGAGAGGTGACCCGGTCCGTCGGGAGCCTCGACGACGTGGTCACCGTGACCCCGGCGACGTACAACAAGACCGGCGACACCGCGATGATCACGGTGGTGCCCGACTCCAAGCCCTCATCCACGGAGACGGAGGACCTGGCACAGGCGGTCCGGGACGCGGGCGACGACATCCGGGCCGACACAGGGGCGGAGGTGCTGGTCACCGGCAGCACGGCGATGAACATCGACGTCTCGCAGAAACTCAACGACGCGCTGCTCCCCTACCTGGCGCTTGTCGTCGGCCTCGCCTTTCTGCTCCTGATCGTCGTCTTCCGCTCGATCCTGGTGCCGCTCAAGGCCGCGCTCGGCTTCCTGCTCTCCGTACTCGCCGCGTTCGGCGCCGTCGTGGCCGTCTTCCAGTGGGGCTGGCTCGCCGACGTCATGGCTGTGGAGGAGACCGGCCCTGTCATGTCGATGATGCCCATCTTCATGGTGGGTGTCGTCTTCGGCCTTGCGATGGACTACGAGGTTTTCCTCGTGACGCGGATGCGCGAGGCGTACATCCACGGGGAACCGCCCCGTCAGGCGGTCGTCACCGGATTCCGGCACGGAGCCCGGGTGGTCACCGCCGCAGCCGTCATCATGATCGCGGTGTTCTCGGGCTTCATCGGGTCCAGCGAGTCGATGGTGAAGATGATCGGCTTCGGGCTCGCCGTCGCCGTCTTCTTCGACGCGTTCATCGTGCGCATGGCCATCGTCCCGGCGGTCCTGGCACTGCTCGGAAGGGCGGCCTGGTGGCTGCCCAAGTGGCTCGGCCGCGCTCTGCCGAACGTCGACGTCGAGGGCGAGAAGCTGCGCGGGGCGGCGCCCGAGGACGGAGACCCGGACGGGCACGCGCCGCCTCCGGCAGAGCCCTGGACACCACTCGACGAGAAGGCACCAAGCCTGCCTCTCGCCGTCAACCACCCAGGCGTCAGCGAGGTCCGCGGCCTCGTCAAGAGTGCTGACGGCGGCCCGGTGGCATCCGCGACGCTGACCCTGATCGACCCCAGCGGGTACCAGCTTGTCCGGACAACCACCGAGGCCGACGGACGGTACACGCTGCCGACGCCGGGGAGCGGAAGCTACGTGCTGATCGCCGCCGCGGATCAACGCGACCCGCAGGCCGCCAGCCTGGTGGTCGCCGACAGCCCGGTCGACTTCGACCTGGTGCTCGCCGGCTCCTGCGGACTGACCGGCTCCGTGCGCGGCACCGACGGCCTCCCGGTCGGCGAGGCCGTGATCGTGGCCACCGATATCCGCGGCAAGGTGATCGGCAGCGCCAAGACCGACGCGGAAGGCCAGTACGCCTTCACGGGACTCACCGCCGGGCCCTACACCCTCGCGTTCAGCGCTTCCGCGTACCGTCCCACCGCCGAGTCGGTCAAGGTCGCCGGCGGTCAGACCCGGCGTGACGTCGAACTACAGCCCCGCGCAAGGATCAGCGGCACCGTGAGGGTCAAGGATGGCCGCCCGCTCGTCGACGCCAGGGTCACGCTGCTGGACGCCGCGGGCAACATGGTCTGCGCCGCGACCACGGGCTCCGACGGGGAGTACGACTTCGCCGACCTGATGGACGGCGAGTACACCCTCGTCGCCAGCAGCTACCCACCGGTCGCAGAGGCCGTCGCCGTGGCAGGCACGGACAGAGAGGGCCAGGACATCTGGCTCAGCCACCCCCGGGACCAGTGACCTGAAGGTTCGTCGTTGGTTCGGTGAGTCGACCAAACCGAAGATTCCATGCGGTCCGTAACTGCGGTGCAACGGGACGCACTTGAGGGGTGGCGTTTCGAATCCTAGCGCCGCGACAGGCAAGAAGAGGCCAGTGACCAGCAATAGCGCTGGGGATGGGTGCAGAACGCCCACTTCTGACGGGCCCGCGGCGGCCGGCGCCAGGGGCGGGACGGTCTTCCTCTGCTGTCGTCGTCGGCCGAGCCCTTCGACTTCGAGGCGGTCGACCGGACCCGCGAGGTCTCTCTTCGTCGCCGTACTCCTGGGCAAGGGGAGCCCTGGCCCGTCGGGGCCCAGGCCGTCCGCAGACGTCGAACCCCGGTGCCTTCGTACGGCACCGGGGTTCGACGGCGAGAAGTCACAGCGCCGCCGGAAGTGGATCACGCGAGGAGTGGACCGCCGACGGGCATCGGTCGGGTGTGTGTCCTGATCAGTGGGGCGGCCTGGGCAGCTGCGTGAAGGTGCACGGCCCGAGCGGCTGGCCGACGGCGGCAGCGCACGAGCCCTCCCACGCCTGTCCCTTCTTGGTCAGCACGGTGATGAACACCGGACCGCCGGCAACGTCCCGGGTGTTGGATGCCACCGATACATCGGTGACGTGGCGGGGGGCTCCCACGTTGACCCAGCCACCGATGGGCGTCCCGGGCGCTGTCCGCTCGTCGACGGTCAGGGCGAACACCTTGCCCTTGCAGACCAGGGCGACGTACTTCGCGCGAGCGGCTTCGTTGCCCGCGGAGCCGCTGTCGGTGCAGCCCTTGGGCCGCTCCCCACCGGTCTGATCCTGAGCCTGTGCTCCACCGGCTCCCATGAGTGTGATGACGGCGGTGGCACCGAGCGCTGCGGCGATCTTTCTCTTGCCCACCATTCGTGCACTCCCCTCTCTCTTGCAGATGCGGGTCGTGATCTGTCTGGCGAGCGCATCCGTACCCGTGCACTTCCGGCCGCCCCGAGCGGGAACACCGCTTTCACTCAGGCGTGGCCCACGTTGGTCTCGTCGACATCGACCGCTTGGACGCCACCGAACTCCCCGCCGTATGCGGCTGACCGCTGCCGACGGCTGTTCGCCGGGCGTGCAGTGGCTCGATTCCGGCCCGTACTGCTGCCTGATGGAAACGCAGCCAGTCCCGCTGGACGGCGGGGTCTGCGGCCAAGGGGACCGTACGGCCGGGACGCGCGGCGCCGCCCCCGGATTTCCCCGCCCCATGGGGGAGACCGGACGCGGGCACAACGATGGCCCCGGACCGAACATTTGGTCCGGGGCCATCGCCTCGCGGTGTTACGTGGTCGCCTGGGATCGTGTGCCCATGCCCGCGCACAGCGCCCAGATGATGAACACGTCCACCGCCAGCGTGATCACTGCCCAGAGCGGGAAGTAGGGCAGCCACATGAAGCTGGCGATCATGCCCAGGCCGGCAAGGGCTATGCCGATCCATCGGGCCCATGTAGCACCCGTCAGCATCACAGCGATGCCGGCGACCGCTATTGCTGCGCCCAGGAACAGATGCACCCATCCCCAGCCCGTGAGGCTGTAATCGAAGGCGTAGCTCTGCGTCGACGCGAAGACGGCGTCCTGGCGCAGGGCTGCGACACCGGACGAAACGGCGAGCAGCCCACCGAAGAACATCAGCGCACCGGCCAGCTTCGTCCAGCCGGTGAACATCGCCGGCTTGCCGGTACCGCGAACGGCGGTGCCCGCATGCGCGCCGCCGGCAGCGTGAGTTGCCATGTCGAGACCCTCCCTCTTGCAAGGTCTACCTTCACCTGTTCAGGTGCTTATGTCCTAGTTTGGCAGAATCGCCACAGCCCGCGACCGGAGACGTTTTCCCAGCTCGGAGGGGCTGCAGAGCTCCATGTCCAAGCCACAGCCGGCCGCCACCGGCGGGCGCCCCGCGGCTCGCCACCCGGCCGGCGGGCGCCGTGAGGCGGAAGCTGGTGCCGTGACGCTCGACGTACTGCCGCTGTCGATCACCATGCTGGCCGGGCCCCAGATCATCTCGGCCGTCATCCTGACGACGACTCCCCGCCCGTACCGGCTCTCCGGCGCGTTCATCGCCGGGATCCTGGTGTCCACCGCCGCGGGCACCGCGGCGGCGTTCGGACTGGCGGACCTGCTGCATCTTGGAAGTGGCACCGGCCACTCGGCGGGCCGCAGCTCCGCGGGCCGCATCGTCCAGTACGTCCTCGTCGCGCTGCTGGTGGCGCTCGCGGTCAAGACGTATCTGGGTCGCCGGACGTCACAGCCGCCGAAGTGGCTGACCGGGCTGCTCTCCGCGAGCCCCGCCCAGGCGTTCAGGACGGGGCTGCTGCTGATCCTGCTGATGCCGTCCGACATCATCGTCATGCTGACCGTGGGCATCTCCTTGCGCGGCGACGCCTCGGGCTATGCGGGGGTGCTGCCGTTCCTGGGTGCGGTCGTGTTCCTCGCCGCCCTGCCTGTGATCGTCTTCACGCTCTTCCGTCACTGGACGGAGGCGGCGATGCCGCGGGTGAGGGACTGGCTCGAGTCGCACAGCTGGTTGGTCAGCATCTTCTGCTGCGTGATCTTCATCCTGATCATCCTCGGCGGCAGCTGACGGGCACGGCCGGCCTGCGACCCGCCGGCGCCGTGCGCATACGCTCGATGTTTCCGCGCGGCGAAGACGGCCAGACGCGTACAAGCCGCACCCGAGCGGACAGCAGCAAGGCGGAGGGATACGAGTGAGGACACGCGTGACCGGGGGAGATGCCGGGGGAGCGGACGGCGGGAGCGGGTCCGCGCCGGCTCCCGGAACACCGGCTCCGGCGGCCAGGGGAGGCGTCCTCGGCGATTCGTGCACCGCGGGCCTCCTGCCCAGCGCTGCGGACTGCCGCGTCGCGCTGCGCCGCACGCCCGTCTCCGTCTGGAACGACGACGTGACCGACTGGGCCGCCGCCCTCACCTACTACGCGGTGCTCGCGATATTTCCCGCCCTGCTCGTCACCGTCTCGGCCGTCGGACTCGCCGGTACGGACGCCACGCGGGAGCTCATCGCCCGCGTCACGACCGTCCTGCCCGCCGAGTCGGGCGAGCTCATGGCGGGCGTGCTGAAGGACATGGCCGCGCAGAGCACGGCGGCCTGGCTGCTCGCGGTCTTCGGCACAGCGGGGTCGCTCTGGTCCGCGTCCAGTTATCTCAGCGTCTTCCGGCGCGCGCTGCACGCGATGCACGGCGTCGAGGACCACCGTCCGGTCTGGCGGACCGTTCCCCGGATCGTGTTGACGGCGCTGGTGCTGCTCACGCTGCTCGTCTCCAGTGTGTTCGTGCTCATGCTGAGCGGTGAGGTCGCGCGTACCGCGGGCGGGCTCCTCGGCATGGGCGGCTTCGCAGCCGGCGCCTGGAACACCATGAAGTGGCCGCTGCTGGTGGGTCTGGTCGCGGTGCTCGTGCTGGTGGTCTTCCGCACCGGGCCCGCCGGGACACGAGGTGTACGAAGGCGCGCTCCGGGCGGCGCGCTCGCGGTGCTGCTGTGGCTCGTCGCGTCACTCGGCTTCGCGCTCTACGCCTCGCACTTCGGCACCTACCACCGGCTGTACGGGTCGCTCGCCGGGATCGTCGTCTTCCTGGTCTGGCTGTGGATGTCCAACCTCGCGCTGCTCGTCGGCGCGCAGTTCAACGCCGAACTCGCCAAGTTGCGCCGCAGCGCGGACGGTTGATCCAGGCCGGTCCGGCCCGAAGGCACCAGCCCCGCCGATCGCCACGCGTCAGCGCAGTGCGATCTGCGCCACCGCCTCGTCGACAGGTGTGTCACCGCTGACCAGTTCGAGCGTCAGACCAGCCGTGCCGGGCGCGTGCAGCAGCGCCCCGATCACCGCCGCGACGTCGTCGCGCGGCACCTCAGAGCGTCCCGTGCGCTCGTCGAGCCGCACCCTGCCCGTACCGGGGCCGTCGGTGAGGCGCCCCGGCCGCAGCACCGTCCAGTCGAGGCCGCCGCGCGCCCGCACGTCGTCGTCCGCCGCGCCCTTGGCCCGCAGATACGTGGCGAACACGGGGTCCATGCCGGGCGGTGGCTCGGTGAGCCCGGAGTCCGCGTTCATGGACGAGACGATGATGTAGCGCCGTACGCCTGCCTGTTCCGCCGCGTCGGCGAACAGCACGGCAGCCGCACGGTCGACCGTCTCCTTGCGCGCCGCGCCGCTGCCGGGGCCCGCTCCTGCGGCGAAGACCACGGCGTCGGCGCCGCGCAGATGGCCGGCGACCTCCTCGACGGTGGACGACTCCAGGTCGCAGACGATCGGCTCCGCACCCGCCGCCCTCAGGTCGTCCGCCTGCTCCGGCCTGCGGATGATGCCGGCGGCCTCGTCCCCTCGCGAAGCGAGCAGACGCTCCAGCCGCAGTGCGATTTGACCGTGTCCACCGGCGATGACTGTGCGCATGCCTCCGACCGTACGTCACCGCCGAGCGGACGATGATGAGGCACCGTCAGCCCGGCGGACGCTCAGCCCTGCGACTGCCGCGGCAGATCGAACTCGGACGTGCCGGTGAAGTCGCAGAACTCACGCGCCGCGCTGGTGCGTGCGACAACACGCCCCCGGTGCACGACCACCCGGCTGTACGCGAGCGACAGCGCCCCTGCCAATTCCGTACCGCGCACGGCCAGAAGCTCCGCGGGGAAGCCGGCCTCCACCCGCACCTCGGGCAGGCCCATCGTCGTGCGTGCCCGTGCGCAGACCGTGTCGTAGGCGTCCTCCGGGCCGGCCTCGCCGTGCGACGCCAGCAGAAAGGCGGCCTCCAGCGGATCGCCCCTGCCGACCGTGTTCGCGGCGTCCCGCAGCGCCCCGCTCCCCGCGGCTACGGTGACGCCCGCCGCCCTGAGCAGCCGTACGGGCGCCACGCGCGAAGGCGCCGTCTGCGAAGGACGCTCCAGCACACCGCAGTTTCCCTGCGGGAGGCAGACGACGGTGACCCCTGCGGCTGCAAGTCGTTCGGCGGTGCGCACCGCGGGCTTGTGCGGGAGCCTGGCCAGACCCGCGCACGGCCCGATCGCGACTCCGGGCCGCAGCCCGCCCGCCGCGGCGGCCAGCCTGGACAGCCGCGCCGGATCGGCGCCGTCCGTGTGCAGGTCGACGGGGCAGCCGTGCTCCGCCGCGACCTCCAGCACGGCATCCACGTAGCCGGCCGGGTCGGGGTCGAGGTCCGGGCAGCCGCCGATGACGGAAGCACCCATCTTCACAGCGTCCCGCAGCATCGACAGACCGTCCGCACCCGCGATCCCGGTCAGCAGCCGGGGCACCGCCACGGTGCTCAGCTCCACGAGCCCGCGTAGCGCCCGGCGTGCCTGAAGCACCGCCTCCAGCGAGCGCAGGCCCGCGACGTCGCCGATGTGCACATGGGTCCGCGTCGCGGTCGCGCCCAGTCCGAGTTGCTGAAGGGCCGCCTCCGTCGTGCGGCGTTGGACGTCCTCGGGCGCGCTGCGAGGCGGCCCGGCCGAGGTGGGGGACACGGCTGTCAGCGCCGTGTCGTAGTGCGCGTGTGCCTCCGCGGGCGCCGGGAGCAGCAGATATCCGGCGAGGTCGACGCGCGAGGCGCCGCCCGGCTGCGGACCCTGCGCAAGGCTGCCGGCCGTTCCGACCGCTTCGATGCGGCCGCCGCCCAGGCGGACGTCGACGGTGCGGCCGTCGGCGAGACGCGCGCCGCACAGCATGAGCGGGCGCGGGGAAGTGCTGTCACCGGTGACGTCGCGGGGGGTGGCGGACTCGCGGGCGGACGCGCCGTGCGAGTCACGCGCCGGAGAGGCATCCGCCTTGGGGCCGTCGGTCCCTGCGGATTCGGACTCGCGGGGGGCGTCGTTCCGGGATTCGGCGGCATCACCGGCCGGGTCGCCGTTCGTCCGGCCGTTCCCGGCGCCGTCCCGGCCCCGGGTCGCGTCAGATTCGTCGCGCGGACCTTCGCCGTCGCCCGGCCCATCTGACTGGCTGTCGGCCATTGCACTCCCCACATCGGCGGATGATCATGATCACGCAGCGTGAGTAGAGAGTAGGGCGCGTGCGGGGCACCGGCGAGGAGGAGGCCAATAGTCGTACTGACGTGGTGCGTGGGGACGTTGGCGCCTTCGGGGAGGCAGGATGAGACCCTGGAAGCACGGCCCCCGAACGGCGCTGGACGGGTGCGATACGGATTTCACGTTTGGCTGTCAGGCGTGTAATGTCTTCACCGCTCGCCCCAATAGCTCAGTCGGCAGAGCGTCTCCATGGTAAGGAGAAGGTCAACGGTTCGATTCCGTTTTGGGGCTCTGATGTGTGAGATCTCCCGTCGGGAGATGGGAGTCCGCGCATCGTGGCGGTGTAGCTCAGTCGGTAGAGCAAGCGGCTCATAATCGCTGTGTCACCGGTTCAAGTCCGGTCACCGCTACTTCACCGAATGTAGCCGATTGTGGGTTCGGTCCTTCGATCGGCTACTCTTCCTGCGTTCTGGCCCATCTGTCCGTCAAGGAGCACTCACGTGGCTGCCACAGACGTCCGCCCGAAGATCACGCTGGCCTGCGTGGAGTGCAAGGAGCGGAACTACATCACCAAGAAGAACCGGCGCAACAACCCGGACCGTCTTGAGATGAAGAAGCACTGCCCACGCTGCAACACACACACGGCGCACCGCGAGACGCGCTGAACCAGGCCCTGTCACGAGGCCGTCCCCGCACCGGGGGCGGCCTCGTGTCGTTGCCCGCCGCGGCTCGCGGCCGCTTCCGGGGCCCGTAGGCCGACGGCCGCTGCATCATCACCGTTCAGGAGGTGACGCGCCCATGGCGCTAGACCAGTCCTTCGTCGGGCGGAACTATCCGCCCACCACCCCGTACGAGGTGGGACGCGAGAAGATCCGCGAGTTCGCCGAGGCCATCGGCGACACCAACCCGGCCTATACGGATCCTGCGGCGGCCGAGGCCCTCGGGCACCCCGATGTGATCGCGCCGCCCACGTTCGTCTTCGCCATCACATTCCGCGCGGCCCGCCAGGTCACCGAGGACCCTCAACTGGGCCTCGACTACAGCCGAGTTGTGCACGGCGACCAGAAGTTCGCCTACACCCGTCCCGTACGGGCGGGGGACAGGCTCACGGTCTCCTCGACCATCGAGGCGATCAAGTCGATGGCCGGCAACGACATCCTCGACGTACGCGGCGAGGTGCATGACGAATCGGGCGAGCACGTGGTGACCGCCCACACCAAGCTGGTCGCCCGCGGCCCCGAGGAGGAGCCGTCCGCGCAGGGGACAGGGGGAGCGTGATGGCAGCGAAGATCGCATACGCCGACGTCGAGGTCGGGACGGAACTGCCCGCGAGCACGTTCCCCGTCGACCGCGAACGCCTCGTGCGCTACGCGGGTGCCTCCGGTGACTTCAACCCCATTCACTGGAACGAGCGTTTTGCCAAGGAGGTCGGCCTGCCCGACGTCATTGCCCACGGCATGTTCACCATGGCCGAGGCGATCCGGGTCGTCACCGACTGGACGGGCGATCCCGCGGCCGTCGTCGAGTACGGGGTGCGCTTCACCAGGCCCGTCGTCGTGCCGGACGACGACAAGGGCGCCGCGATCGAGGTCAGCGGCAAGGTGGCGGCGAAGCTCGACGACGAGGCGCGCACCGTGCGGGTGGACCTGACGGTGATGAGCGCGGGCCAGAAGGTTCTGGGCCTGTCCCGGGCCGTCGTCCGTCTGGCCTGAGCGGCGACGTGCGTCAGAGGCTCACTGGTACGGGCGCCGCCAGGGGCGACCGGCCCGCCCGCTCTCGTACGCTTGAGCGCGTGCAGGAACTCCATGACGCGCCCCTCGCCCCGCTGACCACCTTCCGCCTGGGCGGTCCCGCAGCCCGCCTCCGCACGGCCACGACCGACGAAGAGGTCGTCGCCGCCGTGCGTGAGGCCGACGCCGCGGGCACCCCCCTTTTGATCGTCGGCGGCGGCAGCAACCTCGTGATCGCGGACGAGGGCTTCCAGGGCACCGCCCTGCGCATCGCCACCGCCGGCTTCGAACTCTCCGGCACACGCCTGGAGTTGGCCGCGGGTGAGAACTGGTCGGACGCCGTTGCCCGCACCGTCGAGGCGGGCCTCGCCGGCATCGAGTGCCTGGCCGGCATCCCCGGCTCCGCCGGCGCGACGCCGATCCAGAACGTGGGCGCGTACGGGCAGGAGGTCTCCGCGACCATCACCGACGTCGTCGCGTACGACCGCCGCACGGACGAGACGGTCACCATCCCGAACTCGGAGTGCGGCTTCTCCTACCGCCACAGCCGGTTCAAGGCCGACCCGTCCCGCTACGGCGTCCTCCGTGTCCGCTTCGAACTGGAGGACGCCGGCGGCCTGTCGGCGCCGCTGAAGTACGCGGAGACGGCACGCGTCCTCGGCGTCGAGCCGGGCGACCGGGTGTCGGCGCAGACCGCGCGTGAGACCGTCCTCAAGCTGCGCGCGGGCAAGGGAATGGTGCTCGACCCGGAGGACCACGACACCTGGTCGGCGGGGTCCTTCTTCACCAACCCCATCCTGGGCGACGAGGAGTTCGCCGCCTTCACCGCCCGCGTCGCCGAGCGCCTCGGCAGCGATGTCGCGGCGCCGGCCTTCCCGGCTGAGGACGGCCGTACGAAGACCTCGGCGGCCTGGCTCATCGACCGCGCCGGATTCACGAAGGGCTACGGGACGGGCCCGGCCCGCATCTCCACCAAGCACACCCTGGCGCTCACCAACCGGGGAGACGCCTCGACGGCCGACCTGCTCGCGCTGGCCCGTGAGGTGCGTGACGGAGTGCGCGAGGCCTTCGGCGTCACCCTGGTCAACGAGCCTGTGACCGTCGGCTGCTCGTTGTAGCAACTGCCCGGCTCCCTGGGCCAGTTCGGATTGCCGGCCGCATCACGTCCGGCACGCAGACGCCTGCATGCCCGCGCCCGGGGGCGGTTCAGGACGCGATCCCGACGCCCTGCCTCACGGTCGCCGGATCCTCCACCATCGCCAGGATCGCCGCCGCCAGATCGGCACGCGGGACGGTGCGGCCGCGCGGCACATTGGCTCCGATCGTCCGCCGGTACGTGCCGTTCGCGGGTTGGTCGGTCAGCCTGGGCGGCCGCACCAGCGTCCACTCCAGGCCGCTCGCCCGTACCGCGTCCTCCATCACTGCCAGGTCCGCGTACACCCGGCGCAGCGCCCGGCGCACGAGCGGCACCGCAACGGTGCGGAAGAGCAGGCTCTCGTCCTCGCCGAACGGCGCCACCGGAGCGGCGCTCACCCCTATGTAGCGGCGCACTCCGCTGGTCTCCATGGCGGCAAGAATCGCCCGCGTCCCGCGTGAGGCGATGCCTGCGGCCTTGTTGCTCGGTGCGCCGAGCGCCGACAACACCGCGTCGCGGCCCGCCAGCGCGGGCGCCAGAGCTTCCGGGGCTGTGACGTCGGCGATGACGACCTCCAACCGTGCGGAACCTCCTTCCGGCACGGGCAGCCGGGCGGGATCCCGTACCACCGCGGTGACTTCGTGCCTGGCGTCCAGCGCCTGCCGCACGAGCTGGCGGCCGGTGCCGCCGGTTGCCCCGAAGACCGTGAAGCGCATCGGTCCCGTCCTTCCGTCGGTCCCGAGGCGGTGTCGTTCGGCGGACCGTGTCACCCGGACGGGACGTGGTGGGTAAGTGTTCACTCACCACTCTGTCACTAAGGTGAGTGAATGCCCACTCGCCCAACGGATCCCGCCCGTTCCACCCGGGAACGCATCCTGGACGCCGCCGAGGAACGGATGCGCACCATCGGCCTCGTCCGGGCCACGACGAAGGAGATCGCCCGCGCCGCGAACTGCTCGGAGGCCGCCCTCTACAAGCACTTCGCCGGCAAGGAGGAGATCTTCGTGCACGTGCTGAAGGAGCGGCTGCCGCCGCTCAATCCGCTGCTGCACGAGCTCAACGGAGAGTCCGCAGCGGGGGACGGGCACGGGGGCCGCCGCAGTGTCGAGCAGAACCTCGTCGACATCGCCGTGAGCGCGGCCCGCTTCTACGAGCAGAGCTTCCCCATCGCGGCGTCCCTCTTCGCAGAGCCGAAGCTGCTGCACCGCCACGACGCGGCCATGCGCAGCCTCGGCACGGGGCCGCACAAGCCGGTCGAGGCGCTCGCGGGCTATCTGCGTTCCGAGCGCGAGGCTGGACGCATCCGCCCCGGCGCCGACCCGGAGGCCGCGGCCGCGCTCCTGCTGGGCGCATGCAACCAGCGCGCGATTCTGCTGAGCATCGGGGGCGGTGCGGAGGCGGCGCAGCCGCTGGAGGACTTCGCAGCGGGCGTCGTGCGTACGCTGCTCGCCGGCATCGGCCCGGACGAGGCCACGTAGCAGGCTCGGACGAGGGCCAGGAGCGAGGAACGTCCGGAGCCTAGGCGAGCCACTCGTCGATACCGATGAGCATCTCCTCGCGCACCTCCGCCGGCATCGACGCCGCACGCACCGACTGCCGTGCCAGTTCGGCCAGTTCGTGGTCCGTGAATTCGTGCGCCTCCCGTGCGATGACGTACTGGGCCGCCAGCCGGGACCCGAACAGCAGCGGGTCGTCGGCGCCAAGAGCCATGGGCACCCCCGCGTCCCAGAGCGTGCGCAGCGGCACGTCCTCCGGCTTGTCGTAGACACCCAGGGCGACGTTCGAGGCGGGACAGACCTCGCAGGTGACGTTCCGCTCCGCGAGCCGGGCCATCAGCGCCGGGTCCTCGGCCGCCCGTACGCCGTGCCCCACCCGGGAGGCGTGCAGGTCGTCCAGGCAGTCGCGCACGCTGCTCGGCCCTGTCAGCTCGCCGCCGTGCGGTGCGGCCAGGAGCCCGCCGTTGCGCGCGATCGCGAAGGCACGGTCGAAGTCGCGGGCGAATCCGCGGCGTTCGTCGTTGGAGAGCCCGAAGCCGACGATGCCCCGGTCCCGGAAGCGGACGGCCAGCCGCGCGAGCGTACGGGCGTCGAGGGGATGCTTCATCCGGTTAGCCGCCACCACGAGCCGCATCCCGAGGCCGGTGTCACGGGCCGCGCTCTCCACGGCGTCCAGAATGATCTCCAGCGCCGGGATGAGGCCGCCCAGACGGGGCGCGTACGAGGTCGGATCCACCTGGATCTCCAGCCACTGAGAGCCGTCCCGGACGTCCTCCTCGGCGGCCTCGCGCACCAACCGCCTGATGTCCTCCGGCTCCCGCAGACAGGAGCGGGCGATGTCGTAGAGCCGCTGGAAGCGGAACCAGCCCCGCTCGTCCGTCGCCCTCAGGCTGGGGGGCTCGCCGCCGCTCAGCGCGGCCGGCAGGTGCACGCCGTATTTGTCGGCGAGCTCCAGCAGCGTGGACGGACGCATCGAACCCGTGAAGTGCAGATGCAGATGGGCCTTGGGCAAGGTGCGCAGATCTCGGACAGCCATCCACAGATCCTGCCGCAAACCTCCCGGATGCCGGTAGCCGCCCATCCCTGAACGAGCGCTCGGCCGAACGTCAGGACGGTCCCCCGGTGCGTACACCGGAGGACCGTCCTGACGAACAAGGAAAGGGGAGAGGGACTACGCGGAGCCCTCGACCTGACTGCTCAGTCGCGGGCCTCGCCCAGCAGCTTCTGCATGCGCGAGACGCCCTCGGCCAGGTCCTCGTCCCCGAGCGCGTAGGAGAGCCGCAGGTAGCCGGGGGTGCCGAAGGCCTCGCCCGGAACGACCGCGACCTCCGCCTCCTCCAGGATCAGTTCCGACAGCTCGACGCTCGTGGCCGGGCGTTTGCCGCGGATCTCCTTGCCGAGCAGGCCCTTCACGGAAGGGTAGGCGTAGAAGGCGCCCTCCGGTTCGGGGCAGACGACGCCCTGGATCTCGTTCAGCATCCGCACGATCGTGCGACGCCGGCGGTCGAAGGCCGTGCGCATCTCCGCGACCGCGTCGAGGTCGCCCGAGACCGCCGCGACGGCGGCGACCTGCGCCACGTTGCTGACGTTCGACGTGGCGTGCGACTGCAGGTTCGTCGCGGCCTTCACGACGTCCTTCGGGCCGATGATCCAGCCCACGCGCCAGCCGGTCATCGCGTACGTCTTGGCGACGCCGTTGACGACCACGCACTTGTCACGCAGCTCGGGAACGACCGCGGGGAGGGAGGTGAAGGTGGCGTCGCCGTAGACGAGATGCTCGTAGATCTCGTCCGTCATGACCCACAGACCGTGCTCCACGGCCCACTTACCGACGGCCTCGACCTGCGCGCGTGAGTAGACGGCGCCGGTGGGGTTGGAGGGGGAGACGAAGACGATCATCTTCGTACGCTCCGTGCGCGCCGCCTCCAACTGCTCGATGCTGACGAGGTAGTTGGTCGTCTCGTCCGCGACGACGGGCACGGGCACGCCGCCCGCGAGCCTGATCGACTCGGGGTAGGTCGTCCAGTACGGCGCCGGGACGATGACCTCGTCGCCCGGGTCGAGGACGGCGGCGAACGACTCGTAGATCGCCTGCTTGCCGCCGTTGGTGACCAGCACCTGCGCGGGGTCGATCTCGTAGCCGGAGTCGCGCAGCGTCTTCTCGACGATCGCGGTCTTCAGCTCGGGGAGGCCACCGGCCGGTGTGTACCGGTGATTCCTCGTGTCGCGGCATGCTTCTGCCGCCGCGTCGACGATGTAGTCGGGCGTCGGGAAGTCCGGTTCGCCCGCGCCGAAGCCGATCACCGGACGCCCGGCGGCCTTCAGGGCCTTCGCCTTGGCGTCGACGGCGAGCGTCGCGGACTCGGAGATCGACCCGACACGGGCCGATACACGTCGTTCGGTGGGTGACTGTGCAGGTGGCGTTGCAGCGCTCATAGAGGCATGGTCCCAGACGGCCCCGGACCCCGGCACCGGGGATTGCGCGGGGGTTGCCTTACGTGTTCGACGCCCGGGCGGCGACCACGTACACTCACACGTCGTCGGTTCCCGGCTCGTCGCCCGCTGCAATCAACGAGCAGTCGTTCCGATGGGGTAAGTTGGGGAATCACAAAGGGTCGTAGCTCAATTGGAAGAGCACTGGTCTCCAAAACCAGCGGTTGGGGGTTCGAGTCCCTCCGGCCCTGCTCCACACACCGCCCGAGCGGCGTGTGAGTGCTTGCGTACGTACTGAAATGCACCGCTGTGCGGCCGGGCCGGATGCCGCGCGGCATCGACCCGGATCAGGTGAGGACGAGTGACGGAGATCACGGATACCACCCAGGTCCCAGAGCCCGGCGGATCGTCGGAGGGCAACAAGCCCCGTCGTGGGGGCAAGCGAGGCAAGAAGGGCCCCTTCGGTCGTCTGGGGTTGTTCTACCGCCAGATCATCGCCGAACTCCGCAAGGTCGTCTGGCCCACCCGGCATCAGCTGTCGACGTACACCTCCGTGGTGATTGTCTTCGTTGTCATCATGATTGGTCTTGTGACCGTGATTGACTACGGGTTCACCGAGGCCGTCAAGTACGTTTTCGGCTGAGCCCGCGAAGGCACTGCCGCGCGGTGCTCTGCGTATGTTCGAACCCATGAAGTCAGGAAGAAGCAGTCACCGTGTCTGATCCCAACCTGAACGATGCCGTCGAGCCCGGCGAGGGCGACGACACCGCACGCGACATCGTCGAGGGTGCGGACGACGCGGACCAGGCAGAAGCAGCCGAGGCCGCCGCCGGTGAGCCGGCGGAGGAAGCCGCTCTCCACGTCGAGTCGGATCAGATCGCGGAGACCGCCGAGGACGCCGCCGCGCAGGAGGCCGACGAGCTGGAGCCGGAGGCCGAGGACCCTGTCGCCGTGCTCCGCGACGAGCTTCGTCTCCTCCCCGGCGAGTGGTATGTGATCCACACCTACGCGGGCTACGAGAACCGCGTGAAGACGAACCTCGAGCAGCGCGCCGTCTCCCTCAACGTCGAGGACTTCATCTTCCAGGCCGAGGTGCCGCAGGAAGAGGTCGTCCAGATCAAGAACGGCGACCGCCGCACGGTCCGGCAGAACAAGCTCCCGGGCTACGTCCTCGTGCGCATGGACCTCACCAACGAGTCCTGGGGCGTCGTCCGCAACACCCCGGGTGTGACGGGCTTCGTCGGCAACGCCTACGACCCGTACCCGCTGACCCTCGACGAGATCGTCAAGATGCTCGCGCCGGAGGCCGAGGAGAAGGCCGCCAAGGCCGCGGTCGCCGACGAGGAGGGCAAGCCCGCGGGCGGCCCGGGGCGCAAGGTCGAGGTCCAGGTGCTGGACTTCGAGGTCGGCGACTCCGTCACCGTCACGGACGGCCCGTTCGCCACGCTCCAGGCGACGATCAACGAGATCAACCCCGACTCCAAGAAGGTCAAGGGCCTCGTCGAGATCTTCGGCCGCGAGACCCCGGTCGAGCTGAGCTTCGACCAGATCCAGAAGAACTGAGCGACAAAGCAAACGAAAGCCCCTGACCAGCGCCTGGGCGTTGAGCAGGGGCTCTTTCGTGCCCTGTGGGCCGTACGCGGCGGGCCCCCCTTGCGTACACGATGAGTTCGGGCGGCGGCCCGTGCTCAGGAAGCCCATTCGTCGGCGAGCAGACCGAGGACGACCGTGTCGGCGAAGGACCCGTAGACCTAGGCCGAGCGCCGCAGCGTGCCTTCGACCGTGAATCCCGCGTTCTTGGCCGCCGGGATCATCCTGTCGTTGTCCACGAGGGTCTCCACCTGCAGGCGCTGCATGCCGCGTACCGCGAATCCGTACTCGCACAGCACGCGGACGACGTCCGAGCCGAGGCCACGGCCGCGGAAGTCGAGGAGGAGTGAAATCCCCAGGTGCGCCTTCCTGTTGTGCATGTCGATGGCCCACAGAAGGGCCGCACCGGCCAGTGCCTGAGTCTCGAGTTCGACCACGGAGCAGCGGGCTGTGTCGTCCGACGGCTCGGCCACGGCGAAGGGCGAGCGCGCCGATCCCGGAGGTATCGGTTGCCAGGGCCGGGTGTCCTCGCGCGAACGGGTCACCACGTCGTCGTGGAGGACGTGGAGCGCCCGTACGTCAGCCTCGTTGCCGTGCACGCAGCCCGGCCTTGTCGCCACGTAGCATCCGGCATTGCGACCGGAAGCCGACGGGCCGATCAACCGGATTTGTCCGGCAGTTCGACGGCGCCCGCGCGGCGTTACTGAGCAGCCAATTTCAGGGCCGACCACGGTACGGGCTATCGTGGTGCGGTATGCCTCCATCCGTTCACAGGGTGGAGGACGAATCACCTCTCACTAAAGACCCGGAGAGAGCATGCCTCCCAAGAAGAAGAAGGTCGCGGGGCTGATCAAGCTCCAGATCCAGGCCGGCGCCGCCAACCCGGCACCGCCGGTCGGTCCGGCACTCGGCCAGCACGGCGTCAACATCATGGAGTTCTGCAAGGCCTACAACG
The DNA here is from genome assembly GCF_000426165.1 of Streptomyces sp. TAA486. NCBI lineage: Bacteria > Bacillati > Actinomycetota > Actinomycetes > Kitasatosporales > Streptomycetaceae > Streptomyces > Streptomyces sp. TAA486. Next base: position 36,882 of record NZ_AUEV01000001.1, read on the forward strand.
CGGCGACCGAGTCGCAGCGCGGCTGGGTCATCCCCGTGGAGATCACGGTCTACGAGGACCGCTCCTTCACCTTCATCACCAAGACGCCGCCGGCGTCGAAGATGATCCTGAAGGCCGCGGGCGTGGACAAGGGCTCCGGCACTCCGCACACGACCAAGGTCGCGAAGATCACGCGCGACCAGGTCCGCGAGATCGCCACGACGAAGATGCCCGACCTGAACGCCAACGACCTGGACCAGGCCGAGAAGATCATCGCCGGCACCGCCCGTTCGATGGGCGTGACCGTCGAGGGCTGACCGGCCCGTCCCTCCCGTGGAAGGGCCCGCGCAGGCCCGCACCACGACTCCGTAACCGCCGTGTGGTCACAGCCGCACGACGACACACTCAGGAGCAGAAGTGAAGCGCAGCAAGTACTTCCGCGAGGCGGACGCCAAGATCGACCGGGAGCGCCTCTACGCCCCGCTCGAGGCCGTGCGTCTCGCCAAGGAGACCTCCACCAAGAAGTTCGACGCGACCGTCGAGGTCGCCCTGCGTCTGGGCGTCGACCCGCGCAAGGCCGACCAGATGGTGCGCGGCACCGTGAACCTGCCGCACGGCACCGGCAAGACCGCCCGGGTCCTGGTCTTCGCGACCGGTGACCGTGCAGCAGCCGCGGAGGCCGCGGGAGCCGACATCGTCGGCGGCGACGAGCTGATCGAGGAGGTCGCCGGCGGCCGTCTGGACTTCGACGCCGTCGTCGCCACCCCGGACCTGATGGGCAAGGTCGGCCGCCTCGGCCGCGTGCTCGGTCCGCGTGGTCTGATGCCGAACCCGAAGACCGGCACGGTCACGCCCGACGTGACCAAGGCCGTCAACGACATCAAGGGCGGCAAGATCGAGTTCCGTGTCGACAAGCACGCCAACCTCCACTTCATCATCGGCAAGGCGTCCTTCGACGAGACACAGCTCGTCGAGAACTACGCCGCGGCGATCGACGAGGTTCAGCGGCTGAAGCCCTCGGCCGCCAAGGGCCGGTACGTGAAGAAGACGTCCATCACCACCACGATGGGCCCCGGCATCCCTGTCGACCCCAACCGCATCCGCAACCTCCTCGCCGAGGAGGACCCCGCCGCCGTCTGAGCGCCACGCTCGGGCCCGCGCGGGCCGCACTGAACACCGGGCCTCGTCCTCCCCGGAGGGCGGGGCCCGGTGCTGTGTTGCACACGAGCCGGCTCCGGCCGGGATAAGGTCCTGTGCGTACTGCTCAACAAGTGGAAAAACAGGGGGAATCAGATGCGCCAGGCCCGAATTGCCATGATGGCGGCCGGAGTTGTGATGGCGGCCGGTCTCACGGCTTGCGGCGGCTCCGGCGGTACGGACTCCGGCGGCGGCTCCAAGGACAAGGAGGGCCTCTCACCGGCCCAGGTGGCCGTCAGCGAGCTGGAGCAGGCGTCGAAGAGCACCGAGGAGAAGAAGTCCGCGAAGGTCGAGGGCGACCAGAAGCAGGGCACCCCGCAGGGCGAGATCTCCACGAAGACCGAGGGCTCGATCGACTGGTCCGGCGGCGGCACCACCGCCGAGATGACCGTCACGCAGCAGGGCGCCGGCGCGAGCGCCCTCCCGACGAGCGGCAAGCCCATGCCGGCCCGCTACACCGAGGACGCCATGTACGTGAACCTCGGTGACCAGTTCGCCTCCACGGCCGGCAAGGGCAAGCACTGGATGAAGTACGACTACGACAGGCTGGCGAAGCAGGCCGGCCCGTCGGGCGCACTGATCAAGGACCAGATGCAGAACAACAACCCGGCCCGCTCGGTCGATCTGCTCCTGGCCAGCGGCAAGGTGAAGAAGGTCGGCTCGGAGACCGTCAGGGGCAAGAAGACCGACCACTACAGCGGCACCGTCGAGGTCGCCGAGCTGGCGCGCATGCAGTCCAAGAACCTGTCCGAGAAGGAACTGGACCAGCTCTCCGACCAGCTCGAGCAGCAGGGCTTCGACACCGAGAAGGTCGACCTCTGGATCGACGGCGACGACCTGATCGTGAAGAAGCAGGAGCGTGCCAAGGGCAAGAACGGCAACCTGGACTCGACGGTCTACTACTCGGACTACGGCACCGACGTCTCCGTCGAGGCGCCCGCCGCGTCCGACACCCTGGCCTTCGAGGACGCGCTGCCCGGCCGCAGCTGAGCGCCGTCCGGCAGGCATTTCGGAAGGCCCCCTCAGACATCGGATTTGGTGCCGGAGGGGGCCTTCGCGTAATCTCGTACGAAGCCAAAGACCGCTGGTCGTCGTCGTGCTCATCCAAGAGGCACGGCGGCCGAAGGATCCGCTAGCTGCGGGCGACCCGCGTAGGTGATGAGGAAAGCTCCCGGGGGAGACGTACGTCGTCCCGGTCGAGCCACGCCCCATGCGCCTGCGCTGGGGCGTTTCGTCGTTCCAGCCCCTTCCGAGCGGTCTCATCACCCGGAAGGAGGCCGAGGCTCATGGCGAGGGAGCAGGTCGCGCCCGACAAGATCGCCGCCGTTGAGGAGATCACGAACAAGTTCCGTGACTCCAACGCCGCAGTGGTCACCGCGTACACAGGGCTTTCGGTTGCCCAGCTCAGGGAGCTGCGCCGCTCGCTCGGTGGGGACGCCCAGTACCGCGTGGTGAAGAACACTCTGACCAAGATCGCGGCCAAAGAGGCCGGGTTCAACGAGCTCGACGAGTTCTTCACGGGCTCGTCGGCCGTCGCCTTCGTCACCGGTGACCCGGTCGCGGCGGCGAAGGGTCTTCGTGACTTCGCCAAGGACAACCCCGCCCTGGAAATCAAGGGCGGCATCGTCGACGGCGCGCTCTACAGCGCCGCCGACCTGAACAAGCTCGCGGCGCTCGAATCCCGCGAGGTGCTGCTCGCCAAGCTGGCCGGCGGCATGAAGGCGTCCATGGCGAAGGCCGCGGCGACCTTCCAGGCCCCGCTGTCGAAGTTCGCCCGTACCGCGGACGCGCTGCGCAGCAAGGTCGAGCAGGGCGGTGCCGAGTAATTCGGCTCCCGTCGAGGCCGGGCAAGCACACGCACCCGGTCGCAGCGGGCTCGAAGTCTGACGAACCCGTCGATACGTACACACGGCACCAGCCGGACTAGTGGAAGGACCGCCACCATGGCGAAGCTCAGCCAGGACGAGCTGCTCGAGCAGTTCAGTGAGATGACCCTCATCGAGCTCTCCGACTTCGTGAAGAAGTTCGAGGAGAAGTTCGACGTCGAGGCCGCCGCTCCGGCCGCCGTCGCCGTCGCCGCCCCCGGCCAGGGTGGCGGTGCCGCCGAGGAGGTCGAGGAGCAGGACGAGTTCGACGTCGTCCTCACCGGCGCCGGCGACAAGAAGATCCAGGTCATCAAGGTCGTGCGTGAGCTGACCTCCCTGGGTCTCAAGGAGGCCAAGGAGCTCGTGGACAGCACCCCGAAGCCCGTCCTCGAGAAGGTCGCGAAGGACGCCGCGGAGAAGGCGAAGGAGTCCCTCGAGGGCGCCGGCGCCTCCGTCGAGGTCAAGTGATCAACGGGGTCGTACGACCCCCTCAGCCAGGGGCGATCACCCAGCCGGGTGGTCGCCCTTCGGCGTCTCCGAAGCGGTCCCATGGGTGCCCGGAACCGGCGGGTATCGTGATCTCCGCCGCCGTGGGGCCCTTGACGAACTCCACTCGGCACGTAATTCTCTGGACGCGCCGTTCGCATCGATCCGGGTTCCGAGGCATGGATCGAGCACGAAGCGGGAAGTGTTGCGGCAAGCACGTTCCGTCCCGACGTACCGAGGCCGTCGGGACGGGCCGCGGCGGAGATGAACAACTAGGGGGCCCTCCCGGAGGGAACAAAGGACAGGGTCCTCCCGGAGGAGAGATTGCCACCGGCTGGAGGCGGAGACCGGGACCGAGCCCGGTCCCGAAATCTGCTCTGGACATCAGTGGGCCTTGAGGCTACACTGACCCTTTGCGCTGCCTGTTAGCTGCTCCCTGCCCGTCGCCAGGGGCACCGGTATGCGCGCAGAGAGTCCGAGCCCTCGGAAGGACCCCCTCTTGGCCGCCTCGCGCACTGCCTCGACTGCCAATTCGAACAACGGCGCCAGCACCGCCCCGCTGCGTATCTCTTTCGCGAAGATCAAGGAACCTCTTGAGGTTCCCAACCTCCTTGCCCTCCAGACCGAGAGTTTCGACTGGCTGCTCGGCAACGAGGCCTGGAAGTCCCGGGTCGAGGCGGCGCTGGAGAGCGGAAACGACGTCCCGACGAAGTCCGGTCTGGAAGAGATCTTCGAGGAGATCTCCCCGATCGAGGACTTCTCCGGGTCGATGTCGCTGACCTTCCGCGATCACCGTTTCGAGCCCCCCAAGAACTCGATCGACGAATGCAAGGAGCGCGACTTCACGTACGCGGCTCCGCTCTTCGTCACCGCTGAATTCACCAACAACGAGACCGGCGAGATCAAGTCCCAGACCGTCTTCATGGGCGACTTCCCGCTCATGACGGACAAGGGCACGTTCGTGATCAACGGCACAGAGCGTGTCGTCGTCTCGCAGCTCGTCCGCTCGCCCGGTGTCTACTTCGACAGCTCCATCGACAAGACCTCCGACAAGGACATCTACTCCGCCAAGATCATCCCGTCCCGGGGCGCCTGGCTGGAGATGGAGGTCGACAAGCGCGACATGGTCGGTGTGCGCATCGACCGCAAGCGCAAGCAGTCGGTGACCGTCCTCCTCAAGGCGCTCGGCTGGACGAACGAGCAGATCCTCGAGGAGTTCGGCCAGTACGAGTCGATGCGCGCCACCCTGGAGAAGGACCACACCCAGGGGCAGGACGACGCGCTGCTCGACATCTACCGCAAGCTGCGTCCGGGTGAGCCTCCGACGCGTGAGGCCGCGCAGACGCTGCTCGAGAACCTCTACTTCAACCCGAAGCGGTACGACCTGGCCAAGGTCGGCCGGTACAAGATCAACAAGAAGCTGGGCGGAGACGAGCCGCTCGACTCGGGCGTGCTCACGTCGGCCGACGTCATCGCCACGATCAAGTACCTGGTCAAGCTGCACGCCGGGGAGACCGAGTCGACCTCGGCCGAGGGCGACCAGATCGTCATCGAGACCGACGACATCGACCACTTCGGCAACCGCCGTCTGCGCAACGTCGGCGAGCTGATCCAGAACCAGGTCCGCACGGGTCTCGCCCGTATGGAGCGTGTCGTCCGTGAGCGGATGACGACCCAGGACGTCGAGGCGATCACGCCGCAGACGCTGATCAACATCCGGCCGGTCGTCGCCTCCATCAAGGAGTTCTTCGGCACCAGCCAGCTGTCGCAGTTCATGGACCAGACGAACCCGATCTCGGGTCTCACCCACAAGCGCCGCCTCTCGGCGCTGGGCCCGGGTGGTCTGAGCCGTGAGCGCGCGGGCTTCGAGGTCCGTGACGTGCACCCCTCGCACTACGGCCGCATGTGCCCGATCGAGACGCCGGAAGGCCCGAACATCGGTCTGATCGGTTCGCTCGCCTCGTACGGGCGGGTGAACGCCTTCGGCTTCGTCGAGACGCCGTACCGCAAGGTGGTCGACGGTGTCGTCGGCGACGAGGTGCACTACCTGACGGCTGACGAAGAGGACCGCTTCGTCATCGCACAGGCGAACGCGCCGCTCACCGAGGAGATGCGCTTCGCCGAGGACCGGGTGCTCATCCGCCGCCGTGGCGGCGAGGTCGACCTGATCCCGGGCGACGACGTGGACTACATGGACGTCTCGCCGCGCCAGATGGTGTCGGTCGCGACGGCCATGATCCCCTTCCTCGAGCACGACGACGCCAACCGCGCGCTCATGGGGTCGAACATGATGCGGCAGGCCGTGCCGCTCATCAAGGCCGAGTCGCCGCTGGTCGGCACCGGTATGGAGTACCGCTGCGCGGTCGACGCCGGCGACGTCATCAAGGCCGAGAAGGACGGTGTCGTCCAGGAGGTCTCCGCCGACTACGTCACGGTGGCCAACGACGACGGCACGTACACCACGTACCGCGTCGCGAAGTTCACCCGCTCCAACCAGGGCACCTCCTTCAACCAGAAGGTGCTCGTGGACGAGGGCTCCCGCGTGATCGACGGCCAGGTCCTCGCCGACGGCCCGTCCACCGACGAGGGTGAGATGGCGCTCGGCAAGAACCTGCTGGTCGCCTTCATGCCCTGGGAGGGCTACAACTACGAGGACGCGATCATCCTCAGCCAGCGCCTGGTGCAGGACGACGTCCTCTCCTCGATCCACATCGAGGAGCACGAGGTCGACGCGCGCGACACCAAGCTCGGCCCCGAGGAGATCACCCGGGACATCCCGAACGTCTCCGAGGAGGTCCTCGCCGACCTCGACGAGCGCGGCATCATCCGCATCGGCGCCGAGGTCGAGGCGGGCGACATCCTCGTCGGCAAGGTGACCCCGAAGGGTGAGACGGAGCTGACGCCGGAGGAGCGGCTGCTGCGCGCGATCTTCGGTGAGAAGGCCCGCGAGGTCCGTGACACCTCGCTGAAGGTGCCGCACGGCGAGACCGGCAAGGTCATCGGCGTACGCGTCTTCGACCGCGAGGAAGGGGACGAGCTGCCCCCCGGTGTGAACCAGCTGGTGCGCGTGTACGTGGCGCAGAAGCGGAAGATCACCGACGGTGACAAGCTCGCCGGCCGGCACGGCAACAAGGGCGTCATCTCCAAGATCCTCCCGGTCGAGGACATGCCGTTCCTCGAGGACGGCACGCCCGTCGACGTCATCCTCAACCCGCTCGGCGTCCCGTCCCGCATGAACCCGGGACAGGTGCTGGAGATCCACCTGGGCTGGCTCGCCAGCCAGGGCTGGAACGTGGCCGGCATCGACGAGGAGTGGGCACGGCGCCTGAAGCAGATCGGCGCCGACGAGGTCTCGTCGGGCACCAACGTGGCCACCCCGGTCTTCGACGGTGCGCGCGAGGACGAGATCACCGGCCTCTTCCAGGCCACGGTCCCCAACAGGGACGGCGACCGGATGGTTCTGCCCTCCGGCAAGGCCCACCTGTTCGACGGCCGCTCCGGTGAGCCGTTCCCGGACCCGATCTCGATCGGCTACATGTACATCCTCAAGCTGCACCACCTGGTCGACGACAAGCTGCACGCCCGCTCGACCGGTCCGTACAGCATGATCACCCAGCAGCCGCTGGGCGGTAAGGCACAGTTCGGTGGCCAGCGCTTCGGTGAGATGGAGGTGTGGGCCCTGGAGGCGTACGGCGCCGCGTACGCGCTGCAGGAGCTCCTCACCATCAAGTCGGACGATGTCACCGGCCGCGTGAAGGTCTACGAAGCCATCGTCAAGGGCGAGAACATCCCCGAGCCGGGCATCCCTGAGTCGTTCAAGGTGCTCATCAAGGAGATGCAGTCGCTCTGCCTCAACGTGGAGGTGCTGTCCTCGGACGGCATGTCCATCGAGATGCGTGACACGGACGAGGACGTCTTCCGCGCGGCGGAAGAGCTCGGTATCGACCTGTCCCGGCGTGAGCCGAGCAGCGTCGAAGAGGTCTGACGGGTCCGGCCGGAACGCGTTCGCCAGGCGTTCCGGCCTCCCCCTTCGGCCCTGGGGGCCTGGAGGCGACCCCTCCAAACCCCGCTCAGACCATTCATCGACACAACCCTGAGAGGGATTGACGAGAGTGCTCGACGTCAACTTCTTCGACGAACTGCGGATCGGCCTCGCCACCGCTGACGACATCCGTCAGTGGTCGCACGGTGAGGTCAAGAAGCCCGAGACCATCAACTACCGCACCCTCAAGCCCGAGAAGGACGGACTCTTCTGCGAGAAGATCTTCGGTCCGACGCGGGACTGGGAGTGCTACTGCGGCAAGTACAAGCGCGTCCGCTTCAAGGGCATCATCTGTGAGCGCTGCGGCGTCGAGGTGACCCGCGCCAAGGTGCGCCGTGAGCGGATGGGCCACATCGAACTGGCCGCACCCGTCACCCACATCTGGTACTTCAAGGGCGTTCCGTCGCGCCTGGGCTACCTGCTGGACCTCGCTCCGAAGGACCTGGAGAAGGTCATCTACTTCGCGGCGTACATGATCACGTACGTCGACGAGGAGCGCCGCACGCGCGACCTGCCGTCCCTGGAGGCGCACGTCGGTGTCGAGCGCCAGCAGATCGAGCAGCGCCGCGACGCCGACCTGGAGGCACGCGCCAAGAAGCAGGAGTCCGACCTGGCCGAACTCGAGGCCGAGGGTGCCAAGGCGGACGTCCGGCGCAAGGTGCGCGAGGGCGCAGAGCGCGAGATGAAGCAGCTCCGCGACCGCGCGCAGCGTGAGATCGACCGTCTCGACGAGGTGTGGTCCCGCTTCAAGAACCTCAAGGTCCAGGACCTGGAGGGCGACGAGCTGCTCTACCGCGAGCTGCGCGACCGCTTCGGGACCTACTTCGACGGCTCCATGGGTGCTGCTGCCCTGCAGAAGCGCCTGGAGACCTTCGACCTGGACGAGGAGGCGGAGCGGCTCCGCGAGATCATCCGTACCGGCAAGGGCCAGAAGAAGACCCGTGCGCTCAAGCGCCTCAAGGTCGTCTCCGCGTTCCTGCAGACCAGCAACAGCCCCAAGGGCATGGTGCTGGACTGCGTGCCGGTGATCCCGCCGGACCTGCGTCCGATGGTGCAGCTGGACGGTGGCCGCTTCGCGACCTCCGACCTGAACGACCTCTACCGCCGCGTCATCAACCGCAACAACCGCCTCAAGCGGCTTCTGGACCTCGGTGCCCCCGAGATCATCGTGAACAACGAGAAGCGGATGCTGCAGGAGGCCGTCGACGCGCTCTTCGACAACGGCCGCCGCGGCCGCCCCGTCACGGGTCCCGGCAACCGTCCGCTGAAGTCGCTGTCCGACATGCTCAAGGGCAAGCAGGGCCGGTTCCGCCAGAACCTGCTCGGCAAGCGCGTCGACTACTCGGCCCGTTCCGTGATCGTCGTCGGCCCGCAGCTCAAGCTGCACCAGTGCGGTCTGCCGAAGGCGATGGCGCTGGAGCTGTTCAAGCCGTTCGTGATGAAGCGCCTGGTGGACCTGAACCACGCGCAGAACATCAAGTCGGCGAAGCGCATGGTCGAGCGCGGCCGCACGGTCGTCTACGACGTGCTGGAAGAGGTCATCGCCGAGCACCCGGTTCTGCTGAACCGTGCGCCGACGCTGCACCGCCTCGGCATCCAGGCCTTCGAGCCGCAGCTGGTCGAGGGCAAGGCCATTCAGATCCACCCGCTCGTGTGCACCGCGTTCAACGCGGACTTCGACGGTGACCAGATGGCCGTGCACCTGCCGCTGTCCGCGGAGGCGCAGGCCGAGGCCCGCATCCTGATGCTGTCCTCGAACAACATCCTCAAGCCGGCCGACGGCCGGCCGGTGACCATGCCGACGCAGGACATGGTGCTCGGGCTGTTCTTCCTCACCACCACCGAGGAGCAGCGCGAGACCATCGGCGACGGCAGGTCGTTCAACTCGACCGCCGAAGCGATCATGGCCTTCGACGCCGGGGAGCTCTCGCTCCAGGCGGAGATCGACGTCCGCTTCCCGATCGGTTCCGTACCGCCGGCGGACTGGACGCCGCCGCTGCCCGAGCAGGGTGAGCCCGAGTGGCAGCCCGGCGACGGCTTCCGGCTGCGTACGACGCTGGGCCGTGCGCTCTTCAACGAGCTGCTGCCCGAGGAGTACCCGTACGTCGAGTACTCGGTCGGCAAGAAGGAGCTCTCCCAGATCGTCAACGACCTGGCCGAGCGCTACCCGAAGGTCACCGTGGCGGCGGCGCTGGACAACCTGAAGTCGGCCGGTTACTTCTGGGCGACCCGTTCCGGCGTCACCATCGCCATCTCGGACGTCGTCGTGCCCGACGCCAAGCCGGAGATCATCGCCGGTTACGAGGCTCAGGACGAGAAGGTCCAGAAGCAGTACGAGCGCGGCCTGATCACCAAGGACGAGCGCACGCAGGAGCTCATCGCGATCTGGACCAAGGCGACCAACGAGGTCTCCGAGGCGATGAGCGACAACTTCCCGAAGACGAACCCGATCTTCATGATGGTCGACTCGGGTGCCCGAGGGAACATGATGCAGATGCGTCAGATCGCCGGTATGCGCGGTCTGGTGTCCAACGCCAAGAACGAGACCATCCCGCGGCCGATCAAGGCGTCGTTCCGTGAGGGTCTCTCCGTGCTGGAGTACTTCATCTCCACGCACGGTGCCCGTAAGGGTCTCGCGGACACCGCTCTGCGTACCGCCGACTCCGGCTACCTGACGCGTCGTCTCGTCGACGTCTCGCAGGACGTGATCATCCGCGAGGAGGACTGCGGCACCGACCGCGGCCTCAAGCTGGAGATCGCGGCCAAGGGTGCGGACGAGGTGCTGCGCAAGGCGGCGGACGTCGAGACGAGCGTGTACGCGCGCTGCCTCGCCGAGGACATCGTCGTCGACGGCAAGGTGCTGGCCCCGGCCGGCACCGACCTGGGCGACGTGCTCATCGACGAGCTGGTGCGGTACGGCGTCGAGACGGTCAAGACCCGCTCCGTCCTCACCTGTGAGTCGGCGGTCGGCACCTGCGCCATGTGCTACGGGCGTTCGCTGGCCACCGGCAAGCTGGTCGACATCGGCGAGGCCGTCGGCATCATCGCGGCCCAGTCGATCGGTGAGCCCGGCACCCAGCTGACGATGCGTACCTTCCACACCGGTGGTGTGGCTGGTGACGACATCACGCAGGGTCTGCCGCGTGTGGTCGAGCTGTTCGAGGCCCGTACGCCCAAGGGCGTCGCGCCGATCTCCGAGTCGGCCGGCCGGGTCCGTATCGAGGAGACGGAGAAGACCAAGAAGGTCGTCGTCACCCCGGACGACGGCTCGGACGAGACCTCGTACCCCGTCTCGAAGCGCGCCAGGCTGCTGGTGGGCGAGGGCGACCATGTCACCGTCGGCCAGGCGGTGACCGTGGGTGCCACCAACCCGCACGACGTGCTGCGCATTCTCGGCCAGCGTGCGGTCCAGGTGCACCTGGTCGGCGAGGTCCAGAAGGTCTACAACTCGCAGGGTGTGTCGATCCACGACAAGCACATCGAGATCATCATCCGGCAGATGCTGCGCCGTGTGACGATCATCGAGTCCGGTGACGCGGAGCTGCTGCCGGGCGAGCTCGTGGAGCGTACGAAGTTCGAGGGTGAGAACCGTCGCGTCGTGGCGGAAGGCGGCCACCCGGCCTCCGGCCGTCCGCAGCTGATGGGTATCACCAAGGCTTCGCTGGCGACCGAGTCGTGGCTGTCGGCGGCGTCCTTCCAGGAGACGACCAGGGTCCTCACGGACGCGGCGATCAACGCCAAGTCCGACTCCCTGATCGGCCTCAAGGAGAACGTCATCATCGGTAAGCTCATCCCGGCCGGTACGGGCCTGTCCCGCTACCGCAACATCCGGGTGGAGCCCACCGAGGAGGCCAAGGCCGCGATGTACTCGGCCGTCGGTTACGACGACATCGACTACTCGCCGTTCGGCACCGGCTCCGGCCAGGCGGTCCCGCTGGAGGACTACGACTACGGTCCGTACAACGCCTGACCCGAGGTCATAGCTCTGCTACAGAGGGCGGCCGTCCCTACCGGGACGGTCGCCCTCTGTGCATGATGAATCAAAGGGGGTGGTGCGGATGCTCGCTGGCAACGCCGACCGGGACCGGGCGGGAGACGTACTGAAGGCCGCCTACGCGGAGGGCCGGCTGACCAAGGACGAGTACGACTACCGAGTGGGGCGGGCTCTCGCGGCCCGAACGGTGGAGGAGCTCCAGCAGCTGACGAGCGATGTGCCCAACGGGCCCAGCGCCGTCCCTCCGACCTTTCAACGCTCCGTCGCACATGGCCAGTTGATGCCCTTCCAGCCGCAGCACATCGTGCCGTACGCGGTTCCCCGCCGGCACAACAGCACGGCGGCTGCGGCGCTCGTCTGCGGCATCGCGGCCCCTGTCCTCTCCCTCATCACCGCACCGCTGCTGTGGGGGCTCCACGCCCCATATCTGTTCTGGATCGGAGCGGCTCCCGGTGTGATCCTGGGGCACAAGGCGCGCAACGAGATCCGCCGTACGGGAGAGCGCGGCGAGGGCTCGGCGACGACCGGACTGATTCTCAGTTGGATCTTCCTTGTGCTCAGCGGTCTGACGGCGCTCGTCGCCACGGCGTCGAGCTGAGCGGCCTTCCTGTCACGTTGTTCTGACGGGCCGCCGACCTGGGGCTACGGGGGCCCGTGTGCCGCGTGGAGGCTTGTTTTGACCGGGGACGACGCGATAGGTACGCTCTGACCTTGTGCCTGGGGTGCCCCCTGCGCTCTCGTAAGCGATCAGACGCTCGGGACGTGCGGACGGTGGCACCGGATCTGCATGCTTCTCACCTGAGGGGCCCTTCGCCTTCGCGCGGGACTCTGCAGTCTTCGACACGCCCGACCTCGTGGGTCGGGAGAGTGGCCCAGGTTAGCTTTACCGAGACGGCACACAGAAACCGGAGAAATTGTGCCTACGATCCAGCAGCTGGTCCGTAAAGGCCGGCAGGACAAGGTCGAGAAGAACAAGACGCCCGCACTCGAGGGTTCCCCTCAGCGTCGCGGCGTCTGCACGCGTGTCTTCACCACCACCCCGAAGAAGCCGAACTCGGCCCTGCGTAAGGTCGCGCGTGTGCGTCTGACCAGCGGGATCGAGGTCACGGCCTACATTCCGGGTGAGGGCCACAACCTGCAGGAGCACTCCATCGTGCTCGTGCGCGGCGGCCGTGTGAAGGACCTGCCGGGTGTTCGCTACAAGATCATCCGCGGCTCCCTCGACACGCAGGGCGTCAAGAACCGCAAGCAGGCTCGCAGCCGCTACGGCGCCAAGAAGGAGAAGTAAGCATGCCTCGTAAGGGCCCCGCCCCGAAGCGCCCGGTCATCATCGACCCGGTCTACGGTTCTCCTCTGGTGACCTCCCTCATCAACAAGGTGCTGCTGAACGGCAAGCGCTCCACTGCGGAGCGCATCGTCTACGGCGCCATGGAGGGTCTGCGGGAGAAGACCGGCAACGACCCGGTCATCACCCTCAAGCGCGCGCTGGAGAACGTCAAGCCGACCCTCGAGGTCCGCTCGCGGCGCGTCGGTGGCGCCACGTACCAGGTTCCGGTCGAGGTCCGCCCCGGCCGCTCCTCCACTCTCGCGCTGCGCTGGATCGTGGGTTACTCCCGCGCCCGCCGCGAGAAGACCATGACCGAGCGTCTGCTGAACGAGCTGCTCGATGCCTCCAACGGGCTCGGCGCCGCCGTGAAGAAGCGTGAGGACACCCACAAGATGGCCGAGTCCAACAAGGCCTTCGCGCACTACCGCTGGTAGTCGCAGACCCCATCGAGACCGAGAGAAGACTGAAGCCTTATGGCTACCACTTCACTTGACCTGGCCAAGGTCCGGAACATCGGGATCATGGCCCATATCGACGCGGGCAAGACGACGACCACCGAGCGGATCCTGTTCTACACCGGTCGCAGCTACAAGATCGGTGAGGTCCACGACGGCGCTGCCACGATGGACTGGATGGCCCAGGAGCAGGAGCGCGGCATCACGATCACGTCTGCCGCGACCACCACTCATTGGCCGCTCAACGACGTCGACTACACCATCAACATCATCGACACTCCCGGCCACGTCGACTTCACCGTCGAGGTGGAGCGTGCGCTGCGTGTGCTCGACGGTGCCGTGACGGTGTTCGACGGTGTGGCCGGCGTCGAGCCGCAGTCCGAGACTGTCTGGCGTCAGGCGGACCGCTACGGCGTGCCGCGCATCTGCTTCGTCAACAAGCTGGACCGCACCGGCGCGGAGTTCCACCGCTGCGTCGACATGATCGTGGACCGCCTCGGCGCGGTACCGCTGGTCATGCAGATCCCGATCGGCACCGAGGCGGACTTCAAGGGCGTCGTCGACCTCGTCACCATGAAGGCGCTGGTCTGGTCGCCCGAGGCGAAGATGGGCGAGATGTACGACACCGTCGACATCCCGGCCACGCACGCCGAGGCCGCCGACGAGTGGCGCGGCAATCTGCTCGAGGCCGTCGCGGAGAACGACGAGGAGATGATGGAGCTGTACCTCGAGGGCCAGGAGCCCACCGAGGACCAGCTCTACGCGGCGATCCGCCGCATCACCCTCGCCTCCACCGGCGCCGAGGGCACCACGACCGTGACCCCCGTCTTCTGCGGAACGGCGTTCAAGAACAAGGGCGTTCAGCCCCTGCTCGACGCCATCGCCCGCTACCTCCCGTCCCCCCTGGACGTCGAGGCGATCGAGGGCCACTCCGTCAAGAACCCCGAAGAGGTCCTGACGCGGAAGCCGTCGGAGCAGGAGCCCATGTCGGCGCTCGCATTCAAGATCGCGAGCGACCCGCACCTGGGCAAGCTCACCTTCATCCGGGTCTACTCCGGCAAGCTGGAAACCGGCTCGCAGGTGATGAACTCGGTGAAGGGCAAGAAGGAGCGCATCGGCAAGATCTACCGGATGCACGCGAACAAGCGTGAGGAGATCGAGTCGGTGGGTGCCGGCGACATCGTCGCCGTCATGGGTCTCAAGCAGACCACCACCGGTGAGACCCTCTGCGACGCGAGCAACCCGGTGATCCTGGAGTCGATGGAGTTCCCGGCTCCCGTGATCGAGGTCGCGATCGAGCCGAAGTCCAAGGGCGACCAGGAGAAGTTGGGCGTCGCGATCCAGCGTCTGGCCGAGGAGGACCCGTCCTTCCAGGTCAAGACCGACGAGGAAACCGGCCAGACGATCATCGCGGGCATGGGCGAGCTGCACCTTGATGTGCTGGTCGACCGCATGAAGCGCGAGTTCAAGGTCGAGGCCAACGTCGGTAAGCCGCAGGTTGCGTACCGCGAGTCGCTCCGCAAGACGGTCGACAAGGTGGACTACACCCACAAGAAGCAGACCGGTGGTTCCGGTCAGTTCGCGAAGGTGCAGATCGCTGTCGAGCCGCTCGAGGGTGACGGCTACGAGTTCGTCAACCAGGTCACCGGTGGCCGCATCCCGCGGGAGTACATCCCGTCCGTGGACGCCGGCTGCCAGGAGGCCATGGAGTTCGGTGTGCTGGCGGGTTACCCGCTGACCGGCGTCCGCGTGACGCTGCTCGACGGTGCCTTCCACGACGTCGACTCCTCGGAGATGGCCTTCAAGATCGCCGGTTCCATGGCGTTCAAGGAGGCCGCGCGGAAGGCGAGCCCGGCACTGCTGGAGCCGATGATGAAGGTCGAAGTCACCACGCCCGAGGAGTACATGGGCGATGTGATCGGCGACATCAACTCCCGTCGTGGCCAGGTTCAGTCCATGGACGACAGGAGTGGCGCCAAGCTCATCACCGGCCTGGTCCCGCTGTCGGAGATGTTCGGCTACGTCGGGGACTTGCGCAGCAAGACCTCCGGCCGTGCCAACTACTCCATGCAGTTCGACTCCTACGCCGAGGTTCCGCGGAGCGTCGCCGAGGAGATCATCGCGAAGGCCAAGGGCGAGTAACTCACCGTTCCTCACCCCTTAGGCTGGAGCAAAGGCATTCGGGGCACTTCGGTACAGACCGTTCGGCTCGTCCGTCGGCTGTGCCGGGGTCCCCGTCCGCCAGCCCCCCAAGCGAACTGGTCAAGGGCATCCCCCTCGGGGTCCTGACCGGTTCATAACGACCATCTGAACCCCTCCGCAGAATGTGGAGGGTGTACAGCACCAGTCCACAGGAGGACCCCAGTGGCGAAGGCGAAGTTCGAGCGGACTAAGCCGCACGTCAATATCGGCACCATCGGTCACATCGACCACGGTAAGACGACTCTTACCGCGGCGATCACCAAGGTGCTGCACGACAAGTACCCGGACCTGAACGAGGCTTCCGCGTTCGAGAACATCGACAAGGCGCCCGAAGAGCGCCAGCGCGGAATCACGATCTCCATTGCGCACGTCGAGTACCAGACGGAGAACCGTCACTACGCTCACGTGGACTGCCCCGGGCACGCGGACTACATCAAGAACATGATCACCGGTGCGGCGCAGATGGACGGCGCCATCCTCGTGGTCGCCGCCACCGACGGCCCGATGCCGCAGACCAAGGAGCACGTGCTCCTGGCCCGCCAGGTCGGCGTTCCGTACATCGTGGTCGCCCTCAACAAGGCGGACATGGTGGACGACGAGGAGATCATGGAGCTCGTCGAGCTCGAGGTCCGTGAGCTTCTCTCGGAGTACGAGTTCCCGGGTGACGACGTACCGGTCGTCAAGGTCTCCGCGCTCAAGGCCCTCGAGGGCGACGCGGAGTGGGCCGACTCGGTCGCCAAGCTCATGGACGCCGTCGACGGTGCGATCCCGCAGCCGGAGCGTGACGTCGAGAAGCCGTTCCTGATGCCGATCGAGGACGTCTTCACGATCACCGGCCGCGGCACGGTCGTCACCGGCCGTATCGAGCGCGGTGTGCTCAAGGTCAACGAGAATGTCGACATCATCGGCATCAAGGAGACCAAGACCTCGACGACCGTCACCGGCATCGAGATGTTCCGCAAGCTCCTCGACGAGGGCCAGGCCGGTGAGAACGTCGGTCTGCTCCTCCGCGGCATCAAGCGCGAGGACGTCGAGCGCGGCCAGGTCATCATCAAGCCGGGCTCGGTCACCCCGCACACGGAGTTCGAGGGTCAGGCCTACATCCTGTCGAAGGACGAGGGCGGTCGGCACACCCCGTTCTTCAACAACTACCGTCCGCAGTTCTACTTCCGCACCACCGACGTGACCGGCGTCGTGACCCTCCCCGAGGGCACCGAGATGGTCATGCCGGGCGACAACACCGAGATGAGCGTTTCGCTCATCCAGCCCGTCGCCATGGAAGAGGGCCTCAAGTTCGCCATCCGTGAGGGTGGCCGTACCGTGGGCGCCGGTCAGGTCACGAAGATCGTCAAGTGACCTCGACGCCTTGAGCGTTACCCGGCTGCTGAAGTCGGGGGAGGGCCCGTACGACTCCGGTCGTGCGGGCCCTCCGTGCTGTGACGGGGAGGTCCGGCATCGGGGAGTGGAGGCAGAGCTCCGGCAGGAATAGTTAATCCTTCAACAAGGTTGGTGCTGGCGTAAGCATCGTGACCCTTGGAGGAACGCAATGACCACTGCCAACGACTACGCCACGCTGACCGGGGAGTACGCCCTCGACCCGACCCACACCCGCATCGGTTTCGTCGCACGTCATGCGATGGTGACCAAGGTCCGGGGAGCCTTCAACGACTTCACCGGCACCGCCCGTGTCGACGGTGAGAAGCCCGAGCAGTCGTCGGTGGAGCTGGTCATCAAGGCCGAGAGCATCGACACCCGCAACGCGGACCGCGACGCCCATCTGCGGAGCAACGACTTCCTGAAGATGGACGAGCACCCGGAGATCACCTTCCGGTCCACGGGGGTCCGGCAGAACGGCGACGACACGTTCGAGGTCACCGGCGACCTCACCATCAAGGGCGTGACCCGTCCGGTGACCGTCCCGTTCACGTACGAGGGCCAGGCCACCGACCCGTTCGGCAACAGCCGGATCGGTCTCGAGGGCAGCACCACGATCAACCGCCAGGACTTCGGCGTGAGTTGGAACGCCGCCCTGGAGACGGGCGGATTCCTCGTGAGCGACAAGGTGACGCTCGAGTTCGAGATCTCGGCCGTCAAGCAGGGCTGATCGACCGCAAGCGTGCGGCGGCCCGCGTCGTGAGCCACGAGGCCACGACGTGGGCCGCTCCGTGGGACCGCGCTGCCTGTGCCCGTCCTGCGGGTCTCCTCGTGCGGTCGCCTACGATGGCCGGGTCGGCGCGCACCTCTTCGCGAGGGCGCGACCTTCTTCCCTCAGGAGCGACGCATGCTGCGCACCATGTTCAAGTCGAAGATCCACCGTGCCACCGTGACCGAGGCCGATCTGCACTACGTGGGGTCCGTCACGGTCGACGCCGAACTGATGAAAGCCGCCGATCTGCTGCCGGGCGAGCTGGTCCACATCGTCGACATCACCAACGGGTCGCGTCTGGAGACGTACGTCATCGAGGGCGAGCGCGGCTCGGGCGTCATCGGTATCAACGGAGCCGCCGCCCACCTCGTCCACCCCGGTGACCTGGTCATCCTGATCAGCTATGCGCAGGTCGACGACGCTGAGGCCCGGCGGCTGCGGCCCGCCGTCGTCCATGTGGACGCGGACAACCGCATCGTCGGTACGGGTACCGACGCCGGCGAGCCCGTGCCCGGTGGCGAGACCGTCCGCGGTCCGCACGCGTCCGCCACGTCGATGGCCAGTTGACCCGGGTGCCGGCGAGGGCGCGGACCGGATTGCGACGGCCGCGGCGCCGGACCGCGCCGGTGCCGCAGCCGTCGGCTCAGTCGACCTCCAGCACCAGCTTTCCGGTGGTGCGTCCGGTCTCACCCAGCTCGTGGGCCTTGGCCGCGTCCGCGAGCGGGAACGTTCCGGCGATGACCGCCTTCAGCTTGCCCTCCGCGGCAAGTGCCGCCACGGCGCCCATGCCGGCCTGGTCGGCCTCGACGAGCATGACCGTGCCGTGGACGCCGAGCTTCCTCGCCTCCTCGGCCAACGCCTCTTGTTCCCGCAGGATGATCGAGACGAGGGTGCCGCCCGGGCGGAGGGTCCGCAGGGAGCGGTTGCGGTAGTCGTCGCTGCCGATGGTGTCGAGGACGACGTCCATGTCGCGAGCCGCCTCCGCGAAGTCCGTCTCCCGGTAGTCGATCAGCTCGTCCGCGCCGAGTTCGCGGAGCATCTCGTGCTTGCCCGAGCTGGCTGTGCCCGTCACGTGGGCGCCTTTGGCCTTGGCGATCTGCACGGCCAGGTGGCCGACGCCGCCGGCCGCGGCATGGATCAGCACGCGCTGGCCCGAGCGGAGCCCCGCAGTGTCGACCAGCGCCTGCCAGGCTGTCAGTGCCGCGAGAGGCAGGGCGCCGGCCTGCACGTGTGACAGCCCGGCGGGCTTGCGGAAGACGGCCCGCGCCGGTGTGGTGACGTACTCGGCGTGGGAGCCCGCCCCGTGCGGATACGGCAGCATCCCGAAGACCTCGTCGCCGGGTTCGTGCAAGGTGACGCCGAGCCCGGTGGCCTCCACCACGCCGGAGACGTCCCAGCCCAGGACGTACGGGGGATCGCCGAGGAAGAGGCGCAGCCGCCGGTGCTTCCAGTCCGTCGGGTTGAGCCCGGCGGCGCGGACTCTGACGAGGACCTGGCCCGGCCCCGGCTCAGGCCGCTCCAGCTCGACTTCCTTCAGCACCCCGGGATCGCCCAGCTCGTCCTGGCTGATCGCACGCATGGTGCCGGATGTTTCGGTTTGTCTCATGCCTAAAGGCTGTCGTCTTCGGCTGCCACCGGCAATGGCAGGATTGCCAGCATCCGATAGGATCATGCCATGCATCGCGTCGTGGTTCTGGCCCTGGACGGCGTCTATCCCTTCGAACTCGGTATCCCCAACCGGGTGTTCGGCTCCGCGGGCGGTCACTACGCGGTGATCACCTGCAGCGTCGACGGGCGCCCGGTGCGCAGCGACTCCGACTTCGGCATCGTCGTCGGACACGGCCCGGAGGTGCTGAGGACGGCCGACACGGTGGTGATCCCTCCCTTCGACATGTCGCAGGCCACGGCTCCGCTGTCGGAGCCGGTCGCTCGAGCGCTCGATCTCATCCCGCCGGGCGCCCGTACCGTGTCCATCTGCACCGGGGCCTTCGTGCTGGCCGCGGCCGGCCGGCTCGACGGCCGTCCGGCAGCCACGCACTGGGCGCTGGCCGATGACTTCCGGCGTCTCTTCCCAGCCGTGGCGCTGGACGCGGATGTGCTGTTCATCGACGACGGCGACGTGCTGACCTCGGCCGGTGCCGCCTCCGGCATGGACGTGTGCCTGCACGTCGTGCGCAAGGACCACGGCGCCGAACTGGCGAACAGCGTGGCGCGCTGCTGCGTGGTCCCGCCCTGGAGGGACGGAGGCCAGGCGCAGTACATCGAGCATCCCGTTCCGGACGCCCCCGCCGCGGGCACGTCCGCGACCAGGCAGTGGGCACTTGAGCGACTGCATCTGCCGCTGACGGTGACCGACCTGGCGGGGCACGCGAGGATGAGTGGCCGCACCTTCGCCCGCCGGTTCCGCGGCGAGGTGGGGATGAGCCCCGGCCGTTGGATCATCCAGCAGCGCGTGGTCAGGGCGCGCCATCTGCTGGAGAGCAGCGAACTGTCCGTGGACCAGGTGGCCTCCCGGGTGGGCTTCGCGACGGCGGCCTCGCTCCGGCAGCACCTGCAGGCGGCCATCGGAGTCTCGCCGCTCGCGTACAGGCGCACCTTCCGGACCGCCGATCCCGTCTAGACGACGCCGGGGCGCTCCGCGACCGCCCCCGTCCTGGTCCGACCCCGGCCGTGCGCACACGTATGCGGGAAACATGTGTCTGTGTCACACTTCTTCGATGGCACCGACGAAGGAACTGACGGCTAACTGGCTCGGCGCCCTGGCCGTCGGCCTCGGAGACCTGCTGGACCACTCGCTCCGGGAGGAATCCGGGCTCGACCCGGCGGCCGTGGCCGCGGTGCTGACCGTGCGGGCACGGCCCGGCCAGTCCGTCTCGGACCTGGCCGCGACCCTCGCCATGACGCACTCGGGCTGCGTGCGGGTCGTGGGACGCCTCGTCGACTCGGGGCTGCTGCTGCGCGGGCCGGGCCCCGACGGCCGTACCCGCGGGCTCCGGCTGACCGAGGCCGGCGAGGACTTGGGCCGCCGGATGCTGCGGGCGCGACGGGAAGCGCTGGAGGGCATCGTCGGACGGCTCTCGCCGGAGGAGACCAGAAGCCTGGAGCGCGCTCTTCGGGCCGTCCTCCCGCACCTTCCCGGCGACCGGACATCGGCCCGCCGGATCTGCCGGCTCTGCGAGCACGCCGTGTGCCGGGGCGAGGACTGCGTCGTCTCCGTCGCCGCCGACGGTTGAGGAGGGCGTGGTGGTGGACGACCCGGCTACGGCAGTTGCACCCGACGAGACCGGCCTGGCCGCTCAACAGCCCGACTACGCACGGCACTTCAGCGACCAGGGCGGTCATGTCTGGCTCAACACCGCGCACCAGGGTCCGATGCCGGAAGCCGCCGTGCACGCGGCAGCCGAGGCGGCACGGGAGAAGGCGACCCCGCATCTCATCCCCGACGCAGCGTTCACCGAGCGCCCGGAGAAGCTGCGGGCGCTGCTCGCGGAGTTCGTCGGAGGACGTCCCGACGAGATCGTTCTGGGTGACAGCACGTCCCACGGGCTGAACCTCGTCGCGTACGGACTCCCGTGGCGGGACGGGGACGAGGTGCTCTGCGTCGAGGGGGACTATCCGGCCACCGTGCTGCCCTGGCTGGCGCAGCGGCAGCGCGGAGTGAGCGTCCGGTTCGTACGACGCGGCCCGAACGGGAGGCTCGATCCCGAGCAGGCGCGGCAGGCCCTCACGGCGCGGACCCGCGTCATGGCGGTCACCTGGGTCGACTCCTTCACCGGTGCCGCCGCCGATCTGCGTGCGCTGGGCGAGATCTGCCACGCGGCGGGAACGCTGCTCGTGGTGAACGGTTCGCAGGCGGTCGGTGCCCGGCCGATCGACGTCGCAGGCACCCCCGTCGACGCGCTCGTCTCGTGCGGCTACAAGTGGATGTGCGGCCCGTACGGCACCGGCTTCGCGTGGCTCGATCCCGCCCTGACCGAGCTGCTCGACCCCCGCAGGGTGTACTGGCTCGCCCAGCAGCGCGGACGCGGGCTGGAGCACATGCGTACGTACACGATCGAGGACGTGGGCGTCCGCGCCCTGGACGTCTTCTGCCCGGCCGACTTCCTCGACACCGCGGCCTGGACGAGCTCCGTCGAGCTGCTCGGCGGGCTCGGCGTGCAGGGCATCCACGCCCAAGGGCAGCGACTGGTGCAGCGGCTTCTGGACGGCGTGGACCGCGATCTCTACGAGGTCGTCGGCCCGCACGCGCCGGGGGAGCGGTCCAACCTCGTGGTGCTCGCCAGGAGCCGGGGCTCGGCGGAGGGTGCTGCCGCGGCGCTGACGGCCGCGAATGTGCACGTCGCGGTGCGTGAGGGCAACATCCGGTTCTCGCCCCACCTCTTCAACACGTGCGAGCACATCGACCGGGCACTCGAAGTGCTGAATTCAGCGCACGATTGAGGATGTCCCCGGGCGGGCAGCCTGCCGGGCAGATGAGCGCCCCGAGCCCGAAGCGGCAGGCAATCATCCCGATTGGCGTGCGCCAAACGCCATATGGCACACTGTCCAGGTTGCTCGGTTGAGTGCCGATGCTGTGCGCCTCCCGCCGGGAGGACTGGAAGCGAGTCCCAGAGTATTCGTCGCCTCTCGTCAGAGGCGGAAGTACGGGAATCTTCCGGGAAGTGCAGGAGGGGCTTCCAGCCAGGCGCCCGGTGGGTCCGTACCCCCAATCCTTTCTCTCGAGAGAAACCTCCGCGGTTCATTGCGGGAAGGGATGCGACACGCCCGACCGCGTGGGTCGGAAAGTCGAGGAGGACGGCACCCATGGGTTCCAGAGCGTTTACGAGAGACAGGACTACGAAGTAGCCATGGCGGGACAGAAGATCCGCATCCGGCTCAAGGCCTACGACCACGAGGTCATCGACAACTCGGCGAAGAAGATCGTCGAGACGGTGACCCGCACTGGAGCGTCGGTCGCAGGCCCGGTGCCGCTGCCCACAGAGAAGAACGTGTACTGCGTCATCAAGTCGCCGCACAAGTACAAGGACGCGCGGGAGCACTTCGAGATGCGCACCCACAAGCGGCTGATCGACATCCTCGACCCGACGCCCAAGACCGTTGACTCGCTGATGCGCCTGGACCTTCCGGCCGGCGTCGACATCGAGATCAAGCTCTGAGGGGTGCGGGAAGATGGCTAAGCAGATCAAGGGTGTCCTGGGCGAGAAGCTCGGCATGACCCAGGTCTGGGACGACAAGAACCGCGTCGTTCCCGTGACCGTCGTCAAGGCCGGGCCCAATGTCGTGACCCAGGTCCGCACAGCAGACAAGGACGGCTACGAAGCCGTTCAGATCGCCTTCGGCGAGATCGACCCGCGCAAGGTGAACAAGCCCCTCAAGGGCCACTTCGCCAAGGCGGACGTCACTCCCCGTCGTCACCTCGTCGAGCTGCGTACCTCCGACGCCGGTGAGTACACGCCCGGCCAGGAGCTCAACGCCGACACCTTCGAGGCCGGCGGCAAGGTGGACGTGACGGGCAAGTCCAAGGGCAAGGGCTTCGCCGGCGGCATGAAGCGCCACGGCTTCCGCGGCGGCAAGGCCTCGCACGGTGCGCACCGCATCCACCGCAAGCCCGGTGCCATCGGCGGCTGCGCCACGCCCGGCCGTGTCTTCAAGGGCACGCGCATGCCCGGCCGCATGGGCAACGAGCGGGTCACCACCCAGAACCTGACCGTCCATGCCGTTGACGCGGAGAAGGGCCTGCTGCTCATCAAGGGCGCGGTCCCGGGTCCGAACGGCGGCCTCGTCCTGGTCCGCACCGCGGCCAAGGGGGCCTGAGGTTAAACCATGACTACCGTTGACATCCTTTCGCCGGCTGGCAAGAAGGACGGCACCGTCGAGCTCCCCTCGGAGATCTTCGACGCGAAGGTCAGCGTTCCGCTGATCCACCAGGTCGTCGTCGCCCAGCTGGCCGCTGCCCGACAGGGCACGCACAAGACCAAGACGCGCGGCGAGGTCCGCGGCGGTGGCAAGAAGCCGTACCGCCAGAAGGGCACCGGCCGCGCCCGCCAGGGCTCGACCCGCGCTCCGCAGTTCGCGGGCGGTGGCGTCGTGCACGGTCCCGTGCCGCGTGACTACTCGCAGCGGACGCCGAAGAAGATGAAGGCCGCCGCTCTGCGCGGTGCCCTCTCGGACCGCGCCCGCCACGGCCGTGTGCACGTCGTTTCCGGCGTCGTCGAGAACGAGGTCTCGACGAAGGCCGCGAAGACGCTGCTGGGCAAGGTCAGCGAGCGCAAGCACGTGCTCCTGATCGCCGAGCGCAGCGACGAGCACGCCTGGCTGTCGGCTCGCAACCTGCCCCAGGTGCACCTTCTGGAGCCGGGTCAGCTGAACACGTACGACGTGCTGGTCTCCGACGACGTGGTCTTCACCAAGGCCGCCTTCGAGACCTTCGTGGCCGGCCCGCAGAAGGCCGACGCGACCGAGGCCGAAGGGAGCAAGGCCTGATGAGTGAGGCAACAGCCGCCACCAGCAAGACGTTCACGGACCCCCGTGACATCTTGATCAAGCCCGTGGTCTCGGAGAAGAGCTACGCGCTGCTGGACGAGAACAAGTACACCTTCATCGTCGACCCGCGCGCCAACAAGACCCAGATCAAGCAGGCCGTCGAGACGGTCTTCTCGGTCAAGGTCAGCGGGGTCAACACGCTCAACCGGCAGGGCAAGCGCAAGCGCACCCGCACCGGTTACGGCCGGCGCGCCGACACCAAGCGCGCCATCGTGACCCTGGTCGAGGGCGACCGCATCGACATCTTCGGCGGCCCGGTCTCCTGACGGAGACAGGACCGTCCGATATCGGACGAGGACTGAGAAATGGGTATCCGCAAGTACAAGCCGACGACTCCGGGCCGTCGTGGCGCCAGTGTCGCCGACTTCGTCGAGGTCACGCGGTCCACGCCGGAGAAGTCACTGGTCCGCCCCCTGCACAGCAAGGGCGGCCGTAACAACGCCGGTCGTGTGACCGCTCGCCACCAGGGCGGTGGCCACAAGCGCGCCTACCGAGTGATCGACTTCCGTCGTCACGACAAGGACGGCGTGCCCGCCAAGGTCGCGCACATCGAGTACGACCCGAACCGCACCGCGCGCATCGCGCTGCTGCACTACGCCGACGGCGAGAAGCGCTACATCCTCGCCCCGGCCGGCCTGTCGCAGGGCAGCCGCGTGGAGAACGGTCCCGGGGCCGACATCAAGCCGGGCAACAACCTGGCGCTGCGCAACATCCCGGTCGGTACGACGATCCACGCCATCGAGCTGCGGCCCGGCGGCGGCGCGAAGTTCGCCCGGTCCGCCGGTGCGTCCGTGCAGCTGCTGGCGAAGGAGGGCCGCATGGCCCACCTGCGCATGCCGTCCGGCGAGATCCGCCTGGTCGACGTCCGCTGCCGCGCCACCGTCGGCGAGGTCGGCAACGCCGAGCAGTCGAACATCAACTGGGGCAAGGCCGGCCGTATGCGCTGGAAGGGCGTCCGCCCGACCGTCCGCGGTGTGGTCATGAACCCGATCGACCACCCGCACGGTGGTGGTGAGGGTCGTACCTCCGGTGGCCGCCACCCGGTTTCGCCGTGGGGCCAGAAGGAGGGGCGTACGCGCTCGCCGAAGAAGGCCAGCAACAAGTACATCGTCCGCCGCCGCAAGACGAACAAGAAGCGCTAGGAGGCGGATCAGATGCCGCGCAGTCTCAAGAAGGGGCCCTTCGTCGACGACCACCTGACCAAGAAGGTGGACGCACAGAACGAGGCAGGCTCCAAGAACGTCATCAAGACCTGGTCCCGCCGCTCGATGATCGTCCCGGCCATGCTCGGCCACACGATCGCGGTGCACGACGGCCGCAAGCACGTCCCGGTGTTCGTCACCGAGTCGATGGTCGGCCACAAGCTCGGCGAGTTCGCGCCGACCCGCACCTTCCGCGGCCACGTCAAAGACGACCGCAAGTCGCGTCGTCGCTGATGGCGGGGTGTGAAGACCTATGACTGACACCGAAGGGACAACCATGGAAGCCAGGGCCTCAGCGCGCTACGTGCGCGTCACGCCCATGAAGGCCCGCCGGGTGGTGGACCTTGTCCGTGGCTTGCCTGCCACGGAGGCTCAGGCGGTCCTGCGCTTCGCACCGCAGGCCGCGAGCGTGCCGGTGGGTAAGGTGCTCGACAGCGCCATCGCCAACGCCGCACACAACTATGACCACACCGACGCCGACAGCCTCGTCATCTCCGAGGCGTACGTCGACGAGGGCCCGACCCTGAAGCGTTTCCGTCCGCGCGCCCAGGGCCGCGCCTACCGGATCCGCAAGCGGACGAGCCACATCACCGTGGTCGTGAGCAGCAAGGAAGGAACCCGGTAATGGGCCAGAAGGTAAACCCGCACGGGTTCCGCCTCGGCATCACCACCGACTTCAAGTCGCGCTGGTACGCCGACAAGCTCTACAAGGACTACATCAAGGAAGATGTCGCGATCCGCAAGATGCTCACGCAGGGCATGGAGCGGGCCGGCATCTCCAAGGTGGAGATCGAGCGCACCCGTGACCGCGTACGTGTCGACGTGCACACCGCACGTCCCGGCATCGTCATCGGCCGCCGCGGCGCCGAGGCCGACAGGCTCCGGGGCAACCTGGAGAAGCTGACCGGCAAGCAGATCCAGTTCAACATCCTCGAGGTCAAGAACCCCGAGACGGATGCGCAGCTGGTGGCCCAGGCCGTCGCCGAGCAGCTGTCCTCCCGCGTCTCCTTCCGTCGTGCGATGCGCAAGAGCATGCAGACGACGATGAAGGCCGGCGCGAAGGGCATCAAGATCCAGTGCGGTGGCCGCCTCGGCGGCGCCGAGATGTCCCGCTCGGAGTTCTACCGCGAGGGCCGCGTGCCCCTGCACACGCTCCGCGCGAACGTCGACTACGGCTTCTTCGAGGCCAGGACCACCTTCGGCCGCATCGGCGTGAAGGTCTGGATCTACAAGGGTGACGTCAAGAACATCGCCGAGGTCCGCGCCGAGAACGCCGCCGCCCGTGCGGGCAACCGCCCGTCGCGCGGTGGTGGTGGCAGCGACCGCCCCCGTCGTGGTGGCGAGCGCGGAGGCCGCGGCCGCAAGCCGCAGCAGCAGAGCGGTTCCGCCGAGGCTCCCAAGGCCGAGAGCGTGACTCCCGCCGCTGCGGCAGCAGAGCCCGGCGCTGCCGGGAAGGAGGGCTGACGCCATGCTTATCCCGCGCAGGGTCAAGCACCGTAAGCAGCACCACCCGAAGCGCACGGGCATGGCCAAGGGTGGCACCGAAGTCTCGTTCGGTGAGTACGGCATCCAGGCCGTCACCGCGGCGTACGTGACGAACAGGCAGATCGAGGCAGCTCGTATCTCCATGACGCGTCACATCAAGCGTGGCGGCAAGGTCTGGATCAACATCTACCCGGACCGCCCGCTGACGAAGAAGCCCGCCGAGACCCGCATGGGTTCCGGTAAGGGTTCTCCGGAGTGGTGGGTCGCGAACGTCAAGCCGGGGCGCGTGATGTTCGAGCTGTCCTACCCGAACGAGAAGATTGCCAAGGAGGCGCTCACCCGCGCCGCCCACAAGCTTCCGATGAAGTGCCGGATCGTTCGGCGCGAGGCAGGTGAGTCGTGATGGCGGCCGGGACGAAGGCCTCCGAGCTGCGTGAGCTGGGCGACGAGGAGCTTCTCGGAAAGCTTCGCGAGTCCAAGGAAGAGCTGTTCAACCTCCGCTTCCAGGCGGCGACCGGGCAGTTGGAGAACCACGGTCGGCTGAAGGCCGTCCGCAAGGACATCGCCCGGATCTACACCCTGATGCGTGAGCGTGAGCTGGGCATCGAGACGGTGGAGAGCGCCTGATGAGCGAGACGAATGTGACTGAGACGAAGCAGGAGCGCGGTTTCCGTAAGACCCGTGAAGGTCTGGTCGTCAGCGACAAGATGGACAAGACCGTCGTCGTCGCCGTCGAGGACCGCGTCAAGCACGCGCTGTACGGCAAGGTCATCCGCCGTACCAACAAGCTCAAGGCGCACGACGAGCAGAACGCCGCCGGGGTCGGCGACCGCGTACTCCTCATGGAGACGCGGCCGCTGTCCGCGACCAAGCGCTGGCGCGTCGTCGAGGTCCTTGAGAAGGCGAAGTAAGCAGTTCCGGAACGGAATTGGCTTGGCAATCAGCCTGGGGACCCCCAGGACAGTTCCGCCAGGCTCGGCAGGGCACGCCCCGCGCGGGTGTGACCCTGCCGGGAACCGGCAGACGATCAGGAGATAGACGTGATCCAGCAGGAGTCCCGGCTGCGCGTCGCCGACAACACGGGTGCGAAGGAAATTCTCACCATCCGTGTGCTCGGCGGCTCGGGTCGGCGCTACGCGGGCGTCGGTGACGTCATCGTCGCTACCGTCAAGGACGCGATCCCGGGCGGGAACGTGAAGAAGGGCGACATCGTCAAGGCCGTCATCGTGCGCACCGTCAAGGAGCGCCGCCGGCCCGACGGCTCGTACATCCGCTTCGACGAGAACGCCGCGGTCATCCTCAAGAACGACGGCGACCCCCGCGGCACCCGCATCTTCGGCCCCGTGGGCCGGGAACTGCGCGAGAAGAAGTTCATGAAGATCATCTCGCTCGCGCCGGAGGTGCTGTGACGATGAAGATCAAGAAGGGTGACCTGGTCCAGGTCATCACCGGCAAGGACAAGGGCAAGCAGGGCAAGGTCATCGTGGCCTACCCCCGCGAGGACCGCGTCCTGGTCGAGGGTGTCAACCGGGTCAAGAAGCACACCAAGGCCGGCCAGACCGCTCGTGGTTCGAAGACGGGCGGGATCGTGACGACCGAGGCTCCGGTCCACGTGAGCAACGTGCAGCTCGTGGTGGAGAAGGACGGCAAGAAGGTCGTCACCCGTGTCGGATACCGCTTCGATGACGACGGCAACAAGATCCGCGTTGCCAAGCGGACCGGTGAGGACATCTGATGACTGCCACCACTGAAGCACCGCGCCTCAAGCAGCGCTACCGCTCCGAGATCAAGGCCAAGCTGCACGACGAGTTCAAGTACGAAAACGTCATGCAGGTGCCCGGTCTCACCAAGATCGTGGTCAACATGGGTGTGGGCGACGCCGCCCGCGACTCCAAGTTGATGGACGGTGCCATCCGGGACCTCACCACGATCACCGGCCAGAAGCCGGCGGTGACCAAGGCCCGCAAGTCCATCGCGCAGTTCAAGCTGCGTGAGGGCATGCCGATCGGCGCGCACGTGACGCTGCGCGGCGACCGGATGTGGGAGTTCCTGGACCGCCTGCTGTCCCTCGCACTGCCGCGCATCCGCGACTTCCGCGGCCTGTCGCAGAAGCAGTTCGACGGGCGGGGCAACTACACCTTCGGTCTCACGGAGCAGGTCATGTTCCACGAGATCGACCAGGACAAGATCGACCGGGTCCGGGGCATGGACATCACCGTGGTCACCACGGCGACCAACGACGACGAAGGGCGCGCCCTTCTCCGTCACCTCGGCTTCCCGTTCAAGGAGAACTGACCATGGCTAAGAAGGCTCTGATCTCCAAGGCGAGCCGTAAGCCGAAGTTCGCTGTCCGCGCGTACACGCGCTGCCAGCGCTGCGGCCGGCCGCACTCCGTCTACCGCAAGTTCGGCCTGTGCCGCGTGTGCCTTCGCCAGATGGCGCACCGTGGCGAGCTGCCGGGCGTGACCAAGAGCTCCTGGTAACCCGTCGCCCGCCCTTCGCGAGGAGGGCGAGCGAATACGGGCCAGCCAGGACTCTCGGTAAGAGCATCAAGGCCGGACGGGTGTCCACCGCACACCGCCGAGGTGTGCGGCCGGCCGCCCGCCGTCCGTGACCGTCTTACTACGCCGTAGGTCCCCGCGCCCCACCTGTCCTGTCCCTGTACAGGGAGAAGGAGGGCGCATACAGGAAACCCCGGCGAGAGAGGCCGAAGGCCATCACATGACAATGACCGATCCGATCGCGGACATGCTGACGCGTCTGCGTAACGCGAACTCGGCGTACCACGACTCCGTCGCGATGCCGCACAGCAAGATCAAGTCGCACATCGCGGAGATCCTCCAGCAGGAGGGCTACATCACCGGCTGGAAGACCGAGGAGGCCCAGGTCGGCAAGAGCCTCGTGCTCGAGCTGAAGTTCGGCCCCAACCGCGAGCGCTCGATCGCCGGCATCAAGCGGATCTCGAAGCCGGGCCTGCGGGTCTACGCGAAGTCCACGGGCCTGCCCAAGGTGCTCGGTGGCCTGGGAGTGGCGATCATCTCCACCTCCCACGGGCTGCTCACCGGTCAGCAGGCACAGAAGAAGGGCGTGGGCGGGGAAGTCCTCGCCTACGTCTGGTAACGGAAGGGAACGGAGGAAAAGCAATGTCGCGTATCGGCAAGCTCCCCATCCAGGTTCCCGCCGGTGTGGACGTCACCATCGATGGCCAGGCGGTCGCCGTGAAGGGCCCCAAGGGTTCCCTTTCGCACACCGTTGCCGCGCCCATCGAGATCGTGAAGGGCGAGGACGGCGCGCTGGTCGTCTCGCGTCCCAACGACGAGAGCCGGAACAGGGCCCTGCACGGTCTGTCCCGCACGCTGGTGGCGAACATGATCACTGGCGTGACCAACGGATTCAGCAAGGACCTCGAGATCAGCGGCGTGGGTTACCGCGTCCAGGCGAAGGGCTCCAACCTGGAGTTCTCGCTGGGCTACAGCCACCCGATCCTGGTCGAGGCGCCGGACGGCATCTCGTTCAAGGTCGAGTCGCCGACCAAGTTCTCGGTCGAGGGCATCGACAAGCAGAAGGTCGGCGAGGTCGCCGCCAACATCCGCAAGCTCCGCCGCCCGGACCCGTACAAGGCCAAGGGCGTGAAGTACGCGGGCGAGACCATCCGCCGCAAGGTCGGAAAGGCTGGTAAGTAAGCCATGGCATACGGCGTGAAGATCGCTAAGGGCGACGCCTACAAGCGCGCCGCCGCCAAGCGCCGTCACATCCGCATCCGCAAGAAGGTCTCGGGCACCCCCGCCCGTCCCCGTCTTGTGGTGACGCGCTCGAACCGCCACATGGTCGCCCAGGTCGTGGACGACCTGGCGGGCCACACGGTGGCCTCGGCGTCGTCGCTGGACGCGTCGATCCGCAGTGGTGACGGCGACAAGAGCGCTCAGGCCAAGCAGGTGGGCGCACTCGTCGCGGAGCGTGCGAAGGCCGCGGGTGTGGAGACCGTCGTGTTCGACCGCGGCGGCAACAAGTACGCAGGGCGGATTGCCGCTCTGGCTGACGCCGCCCGTGAGGCCGGGCTCAAGTTCTGAGTGCGGTTCCTGCGCAGCGGACGTAAACGAGAGAGGTAATTCCAATGGCTGGACCCCAGCGCCGCGGTGGCGGCGCCGGTGGCGGCGAGCGTCGGGACCGCAAGGGCCGGGATGGCGGCGCCGCCGCCGAGAAGACCGCGTACGTTGAGCGCGTTGTCGCGATCAACCGCGTGGCCAAGGTAGTCAAGGGTGGACGTCGCTTCAGCTTCACCGCGCTCGTCGTGGTGGGCGACGGTGACGGCACCGTGGGTGTCGGATACGGCAAGGCCAAGGAAGTGCCGGCCGCCATCGCCAAGGGTGTGGAGGAGGCCAAGAAGCACTTCTTCAAGGTCCCCCGCATCCAGGGCACCATCCCCCACCCGATCCAGGGTGAGGAAGCCGCGGGTGTCGTGCTGCTCAAGCCGGCTTCGCCCGGTACCGGTGTGATCGCCGGTGGCCCGGTGCGTGCCGTGCTGGAGTGCGCGGGCATCCACGACGTGCTCAGCAAGTCGCTCGGCTCCGCCAACCCGATCAACATCGTGCACGCCACGCGTGCGGCTCTGCAGGGCCTTCAGCGCCCCGAGGAGAT
Source organism: Streptomyces sp. TAA486 (assembly GCF_000426165.1). Classification (NCBI taxonomy): domain Bacteria; kingdom Bacillati; phylum Actinomycetota; class Actinomycetes; order Kitasatosporales; family Streptomycetaceae; genus Streptomyces; species Streptomyces sp. TAA486. Next base: position 68,443 of record NZ_AUEV01000001.1, read on the forward strand.
CGCCGCCCGCCGTGGCCTGCCGCTCGAGGACGTGGCGCCCGCCGCTCTGCTGCGGGCACGTGCCGGGGTGAGTGCGTAATGGCTCGCCTGAAGATCACGCAGACGCGTTCTGTCATCGGTACGAAGCAGAACCACCGGGACACCCTGCGGACGCTCGGTCTGAAGAGGGTCCGCGACGTGTCCGTACGCGAGGACCGTCCTGAGGTGCGCGGCATGCTGCACACCGTGCGGCACCTCATCACGGTCGAGGAGGTCGACTGAGATGGCGGAAAGCAACCCGCTGAAGGTCCACAACCTCCGGCCGGCCCCGGGCGCCAAGACCGCCAAGACCCGCGTGGGTCGTGGTGAGGGGTCCAAGGGCAAGACCGCCGGACGTGGCACCAAGGGCACTAAGGCCCGTTACCAGGTTCCGGAGAGCTTCGAGGGCGGGCAGATGCCGCTGCACATGCGGCTGCCCAAGCTCAGGGGCTTCCGTAACCCTGCCCACAAGCAGTTCCAGGTCGTGAACCTGGACAAGCTGGCCGAGCTGTACCCCAAGGGGGGCGAGGTCACGGTGGCCGATCTGGTCGCCAAGGGCGCCGTGCGCAAGAACGAGCTCGTCAAGGTGCTCGGCACCGGCGAGATCTCCGTGGCTCTGACGGTGACCGTCAACAAGGTCTCCGGCTCCGCCAAGGAGAAGATCACCGCTGCTGGCGGCACCGTCACCGAGCTCGGCTGAGTTCGTTGACTGACCGGCCGGGGACGTCCCAACGGGGCGTCCCCGGTCCGTCGTTCCACGGCGGGCACCGTCGCCGGTAAGGTGGCGGGCACTGTTCGTATCTGTCGACCCCAAGACCGTCACCTCTCGCGCGAGACGCGGGGGGCGCAGGAGGCACCGTGCTCACCGCGTTCGCCCGGGCGTTCCAGACGCCCGACCTGCGAAAGAAGCTGTTGTTCACGCTCGGCATCGTGGTGCTCTTCCGGTTGGGGCAGCACGTTCCGGTGCCGGGTGTCAGCTTTGAGAATGTCAACCAGTGCATGAACGAGGCCAAGGGGAGTCAGGGCCTCTTCGGGCTGGTCAATATGTTCAGCGGTGGCGCACTGCTGCAGTTGACCGTTTTGGCGCTCGGCATCATGCCGTACATCACAGCGAGCATCATTCTTCAGCTGCTGGTCGTGGTCATTCCACGGCTCGAGGCTCTGAAGAAGGAGGGCCAGGCCGGGCAGGCCAAGATCACGCAGTACACGCGTTATCTCACGGTCGCGCTCTCTATCCTGCAGGCGACGGGCCTCGTGGCCACCGCCCGCAGTGGCACCCTCTTCCCGCAGTGCCAGGTCCGTGACCAGATCATCCCGGACCAGTCGATCTTCACCACCGTCACGATGGTGATCTGCATGACTGCCGGCAGCGCGCTGATCATGTGGCTCGGTGAGCTCATCACCGACCGCGGCATCGGCAACGGCATGTCGATCCTGATGTTCATCTCGATCGCCGCCGGCTTCCCCGGCGCGCTGTGGGCCATCAAGAAGCAGGGCAAGCTCGCCGACGGCTGGATCGAGTTCGGTGCGGTGATCATCAGCGGCCTCGCCATGGTGGCGCTGGTGGTCCTGGTGGAGCAGGCGCAGCGCCGCGTTCCTGTGCAGTACGCGAAGCGGATGATCGGGCGCCGCAGTTACGGCGGTACTTCGACCTACATTCCGCTGAAGGTCAATCAGGCCGGTGTGATTCCCGTCATCTTCGCGTCTTCGCTGCTCTACATTCCTGCGCTCATCGTTCAGTTCAGCGGCTCTCAGGCCGGCTGGGCGCAGTGGATCCAGGCGCACTTCGTGAAGGGTGACCACCCGATTTACATCGTCACGTACTTCGTGTTGATCGTCTTCTTCGCGTTCTTCTACGTGGCGATCTCCTTCAACCCCGAAGAAGTCGCCGACAACATGAAGAAGTATGGTGGCTTCATCCCGGGCATCCGGGCAGGTCGGCCCACTGCGGAGTACCTGAGCTATGTGCTGAACCGCATCACATGGCCGGGTGCGATGTACCTGGGGCTGATCGCTCTGGTGCCGACCGTCGCGCTGATCGCGTTCGGCGCCCAGCAGAACTTCCCGTTCGGCGGGACGAGCATTCTGATCATCGTGGGCGTCGGGCTCGAGACCGTGAAGCAGATCGAGAGCCAGCTTCAGCAGCGCAATTACGAAGGGTTCCTCCGCTGATGCGTATCGTCCTCGTCGGACCGCCGGGCGCGGGTAAGGGAACGCAGGCCGCGCTCCTGTCCAAGAACCTGTCGATTCCGCACATCTCCACGGGTGACATCTTCCGCGCGAACATCAGCCAGGGCACTCCGCTCGGGCAGCAGGCGCAGGAGTACATGCGGGCGGGTCAGCTGGTGCCCGACGAGGTCACGATCGGCATGGCGAAGGACAGGATGGACGAGCCGGACGCCGCGAACGGCTTCCTGCTCGACGGCTTCCCCCGCAACATCGCGCAGGCCGAGGCGTTGGACAGGATCCTGGAGGAGAGGGGCCAGCGGCTCGACGCTGTACTGGACCTGGAGGTCCCCGAGGAGGAAGTCGTCAAGCGGATCGCGGGCCGCCGCATCTGCCGGAGCGACAGCAGTCACGTCTTCCACGCGGAGTACAGCCCGCCGAAGCGGGACGGTGTGTGCGACGTGTGCGGCGGCGAGCTGTACCAGCGTGACGACGACCGTGAGGAGACCGTCCGCAAGCGGCTGGCGGTCTATCACAGCGAGACCGAGCCGATCATCGACCACTACAAGCGTCAGGACCTCGTCACCACGATCTCGGCACTGGGCGAGGTCAGCGAGGTCACCGAGCGTTCCATGCGGGCTCTCGAGACCGCGAGGGACTCGGTCGCCGACTGACGTAGAGCGGTTCGGAACGGGCTTCGTATGCGGTCGCGGCACCCGGTAAGGGTCCGCGGCCGCAGGCCTGTACGGCACACTGAGTGAAGCGGGGGTGCCGAGCCTCCCGCGCAGGACCCACGGCCCGGTGCGTGCCGGCCGTGATCATCCCTTTGAGCACCCGTCGAGGAAGGCACCGCCGCATGGTGGAGATCAAGACCCCGGAGCAGATCGCGAAGATGCGCGAGGCGGGCCTGGTCGTTGCGGCGATGCACGCGGCCTGCAGCGCGGCCGCGCTGCCGGGCGCCAGCACGAAGGACCTGGACGAGGTCGCCGCGAAGGTCCTCGCCGACCATGGCGCCAAGCCCAATTTCCTGGGATACGGCGGCTTCCCCGGCAACATCTGCACGTCCGTGAACGAGATCGTCGTGCACGGCATCCCCGACAGGGAGACCGTCCTGAAGGACGGCGATCTCCTCTCGATCGACGCCGGCGCGATCATCGACGGCTGGCACGGCGACGCCGCGATCACCGTCTTCGTGGGCGAAGGGCACTCGGCCGAGCTGCACGAGCTGAGCCGCGTCACCGAGGAGTCCATGTGGGCGGGCATCGCCGCCGTGCGCAAGGGCAACCGGCTCGTGGACGTCTCCCGGTCGATCGAGGGCTACATCCGGCGCCAGCCGCGTCCCGCCTCGGGTTCGTACGGCATCGTCGAGGACTACGGCGGGCACGGCATCGGCTCCCAGATGCACATGGATCCCCACCTGCTGAACTACGTCGACCGCCGGCGCGGCCGCGGGCCGAAGCTGGTGCCGGGGCTGTGCCTGGCCATCGAGCCGATGGTGACGATGGGTACGCCCAAGACGCACGTGCTCTCGGACGACTGGACGGTCAAGACGAACGACGGCACCTGGTCGAGCCACTGGGAGCACTCGGTGGCCCTCACCGAGGAGGGTCCGCTCGTGCTGACCGCGCCGGACGGCGGCAAGGCGAAGCTCGCGGAGCTGGGAATCACCGCCGCTCCCGATCCGCTCGCCTGACGCGTCCACTGCGCCCGGTCCCGGTGTTCGCCCGCCCGCGGGCGGCGTGCTCGCGCCGACTTGGCCCGCGCGAGCATAACGATCTTGATAGCCGGGGAGGCTACCCGAATTCGTCTTTGCGGGACGCGTACCGTAGACTGGCTCGTCGGTCCCGGGGTATTCCTATGCCCGGGGTCACCCCAGGTAGCCGATCCCGGAAGGTGAAGCGCTAGAGCATGGCCAAAAAACAAGGGGCCATCGAGATCGAGGGCACGGTCGTCGAATCTCTGCCGAATGCGATGTTCAAGGTGGAGCTTCAGAACGGGCACCAGGTTCTCGCGCACATCAGCGGCAAGATGCGGATGCACTACATCCGTATCCTTCCCGACGACCGGGTCGTGGTGGAGCTTTCTCCGTACGACCTGACCCGCGGGCGGATCGTCTACCGCTACAAGTAGCTCGACAGATCGAGCCGTTGTCCCATGTCAGTGGGGCGGCGGCCTGACCCGGAGAACCTCATCCATGAAGGTCAAGCCGAGCGTCAAGAAGATCTGCGACAAGTGCAAGGTGATCCGCCGTCACGGACGGGTCATGGTCATCTGCGACAACCTGCGCCACAAGCAGCGCCAGGGCTGACGCAAACAGGACCGCGAACCTTCGCACAGATCGCATTCTTCGCGCGACGCAAGTGAAAAGTACATACGCAGACGCCCGACCCCCCGCCTGGAGATTCTTGTCGGTGGGGACGACACCCTCGGTCGGAGGCCGGGGACCCTGCTCATAGGTGCGTGTACGGCACGATCCGTACGGCACACAGCAGGGGACGGCGCTGTGGCAGACCTCCGCAAAGCAATCAGGAGCCCAAGGAATGGCACGCCTCGCAGGCGTCGACCTCCCGCGCGAGAAGCGCGTCGAGGTCGCCCTCACCTACGTCTTCGGCATCGGTCGAACCCTTGCCCAGCGGACGCTGGGTGAGACCGGCATCAACCCCGACACCCGCGTGCGGGATCTGGCCGAGGAGGACCTCGTCAAGATCCGCGAATACGTGGACAACAACCTCCAGGTCGAGGGTGACCTCCGCCGTGAGATCCAGGCCGACATCCGCCGCAAGGTCGAGATCGGCTGCTACGAGGGACTGCGGCACCGCCGCGGCCTCCCCGTCCACGGCCAGCGCACCAAGACCAACGCCCGCACCCGCAAGGGCCCGCGTCGCGCGATCGCCGGCAAGAAGAAGCCGGGCAAGAAGTAGTCCGCACCGGACACGCTGCAAGCGGTCCGTGTTGCAGGACCGACGACCTCCACAGGAGTAAATCCATATGCCTCCGAAGGGCCGTACGGCCGGCGCCAAGAAGGTGCGCCGCAAGGACAAGAAGAACGTCCCCGCCGGGCACGCGCACATCAAGAGCACGTTCAACAACACCATCGTTTCGATCACCGACCCGACCGGCAACGTGATCTCCTGGGCCTCCGCCGGCCACGTCGGCTTCAAGGGCTCCCGGAAGTCGACGCCGTTCGCCGCCCAGATGGCCGCCGAGAACGCGGCCCGCCGCGCTCAGGAGCACGGCATGCGCAAGGTCGACGTCTTCGTGAAGGGCCCCGGCTCCGGTCGTGAGACCGCGATCCGTTCCCTCCAGGCCACGGGCCTCGAGGTCGGCTCCATCCAGGACGTCACCCCGACCCCGCACAACGGCTGCCGCCCGCCGAAGCGTCGCCGAGTCTGACCAGCTGAAACAGGAGAACTGAGACATGGCGCGTTACACCGGGGCCGACTGCAAGCGTTGCCGTCGGGAGAAGCAGAAGCTCTTCCTCAAGGGAGCTAAGTGCGAGAGCGCGAAGTGCCCGATCGAGATCCGTCCTTACCCCCCGGGTGAGCACGGTCGCGGGCGCACCAAGGACTCCGAGTACCTGCTGCAGAAGCGCGAGAAGCAGAAGGCAGCGCGTATCTACGGCGTCCTGGAGAAGCAGTTCCGCGGGTACTACAACGAGGCCAACCGCCTGCAGGGCAAGACTGGCGACAACCTGCTGCGGATCCTCGAGACCCGTCTGGACAACGTGGTCTACCGGGCAGGCTTCGCCAAGTCCCGCGACCACGCCCGTCAGCTGGTCCGGCACGGGCACATCAATGTCAACGGGCGCAAGACCGACATCCCGTCGGCCCGCGTGTCCGTGAGTGACATCGTCGAGGTCCGCGAGCCCTCCCGTAACCTGACGCCTTTCCAGGTGGCGGCTGCGGAGGCCGGCGAGAAGACGGTTCCGGCCTGGCTGGAGTCCATCCCGTCGAAGATGCGGATCCTCGTCCACTCGCTGCCCGAGCGCCAGGTGATCGACACCCAGGTGCAGGAGCAGTTGATCGTCGAGCTGTACTCCAAGTGATTCGAGTGCGGTCCGGCTGCTGATCCCGAACTCCGTTCGGGGCAGCGGTTCAAGTGGGGTGGGTGGTACGGCACTCGGATGTGCCGTGCCGCCCGTACCCTGTCAGTACGGCATCAAATAGCGGTTGCCGAAGACTGGAGGCATCACCACATGCTGATCGCTCAGCGCCCGTCCCTGACCGAAGAGGTCGTCGACGAATTCCGCTCACGGTTCGTGATCGAGCCGCTGGAGCCGGGTTTCGGATACACCCTCGGTAACTCCCTGCGTCGCACGCTCCTCTCCTCGATCCCCGGCGCTGCTGTCACCAGCATCCGGATCGACGGTGTCCTGCACGAGTTCACGACCGTGCCGGGCGTCAAGGAGGACGTCACCGACCTCATCCTCAACATCAAGTCCCTGGTCGTCTCCTCGGAGCACGACGAGCCGGTCGTGATGTACCTGCGCAAGCAGGGCCCCGGCCTGGTCACCGCGGCGGACATCGCGCCGCCGGCCGGAGTCGAGGTGCACAACCCCGACCTGGTCCTGGCCACGCTCAACGGCAAGGGCAAGCTGGAGATGGAGCTGACGGTCGAGCGCGGCCGCGGCTACGTCTCCGCCGTGCAGAACAAGCAGATGGGCCAGGAGATCGGGCGCATCCCGGTCGACTCCATCTACTCGCCGGTGCTCAAGGTCACGTACAAGGTCGAGGCGACCCGTGTCGAGCAGCGCACCGACTTCGACAAGCTGATCGTCGACGTCGAGACCAAGCAGGCCATGCGGCCGCGCGACGCCATGGCATCGGCCGGCAAGACCCTGGTCGAGCTCTTCGGCCTGGCCCGCGAGCTGAACGTCGACGCCGAGGGCATCGACATGGGTCCGTCCCCGACGGACGCCGCGCTCGCCGCCGATCTGGCGCTGCCGATCGAGGAGCTGGAGCTCACGGTCCGCTCCTACAACTGCCTCAAGCGCGAGGGCATCCACTCCGTGGGTGAGCTCGTGGCGCGTTCCGAGGCGGACCTGCTCGACATCCGTAACTTCGGCGCGAAGTCGATCGACGAGGTGAAGGCGAAGCTTGCCGGAATGGGCCTCGCCCTGAAGGACAGCCCGCCCGGATTCGACCCGACGGCCGCCGCCGACGCCTTCGGCGCGGAGGACGACACGGACGCCGGCTTCGTCGAGACCGAGCAGTACTGAGCCTCGCCGAGCGGTTCTGATCCACGGGGTCCCACTGCGGCCCCGTTGCCCCGGCCGGGAATCCGCCCGGCCGGGCTCCCCCTCGGCCCTGGCGGGCCTGGGGGAACCACATCCCGGTACCTCATACGGCCGGAACTGTCACCGGTACCTGATACGGCCGGTGCAGGAACACAGAAGGAGAAGCACGATGCCGAAGCCCACCAAGGGTGCCCGCATGGGCGGCAGCGCCGCGCACCAGAAGGCGATGCTGGCGAACCTCGCCACGAACCTTTTCGAGTACGGGCGCATCACCACCACCGAGGCGCGGGCGCGTCGGCTGCGTCCCGTCGCGGAGCGTCTGATCACCAAGGCGAAGAAGGGCGACCTGCACAACCGTCGCCAGGTCATGCGCACGGTGGCGGACAAGAGCGTGGTCCACACTCTCTTCACGGAGATCGGTCCCCGCTACGAGAACCGGCCGGGTGGCTACACCCGCATCACCAAGATCGGTAACCGCCGTGGCGACAACGCGCCCATGGCAGTGATCGAGCTGGTGGAGGCCCTCACCGTGCAGCAGCAGGCTGTCGGCGAGGCCGAGGCCGCGACCAAGCGGACGGCCAAGAAGGCTCCGGCGAAGAAGGCCGAGGGCGACGACTCGGCTGACGGCGAGAAGAAGGCCACGGCCAAGAAGGCGCCTGCCAAGAAGGCCGAGGACGACGAGGCCGCTGACGGCGAGAAGAAGGCAACCGCCAAGAAGGCTCCGGCCAAGAAGGCACCTGCCAAGAAGACCGCCGCCAAGAAGGCCACCGCGAAGAAGGGGTCCGAGGCAACGGCCAAGACCGATGCCAAGTCCGAGGCCGACGGCGGCGAGTCCGCGGCCGGGGAGTCGAAGGACGCCTGACACTCGTGGAGCTCTGAGCAGGCCCGTTCCCTCCGGGGAGCGGGCCTGTTCGTTCTTCACCGGGAGAGGAACGGGAGGGTCGGCTGCGTGACGGACGGCACGTACGGGACGGACGCGGTGGAGCCCGGCAGGGTGAGGGTGCGGCTCGACCTGAGCTACGACGGCAAGGACTTCTCCGGCTGGGCCCGTCAGCGGAGCCGGCGGACCGTGCAGCAGGAGCTGGAGGACGCGATCCGCGTGGTGCTGCGCCTCGGGCAGCAGGACGAGGCCACGCCGGTGGATCTGACCGTCGCCGGCCGTACGGACGCCGGTGTGCACGCGCGGGGTCAGGTCGCACACGTCGACCTGCCGGAGGAGGTATGGGCCGAGCACAGCGGGCAGTTGCTGCGCCGCCTCGCCGGGCGCCTGCCGATGGATGTGCGCGTGTGGCGGGTCGCAGCGGCGCCCCCGCACTTCAACGCCCGTTTCTCGGCGATCTGGCGGCGCTACTCGTACCGGGTGAGCGACCATCCCGGCGGCGTCGACCCGCTGCTGCGCTCGCACATCCTCTGGCACAACTGGCCGCTGGACGTCGACGCCATGAATGCCGCGGCCGGACATCTGCTCGGCGAACACGACTTCGCCGCGTACTGCAAGCGGCGCGACGGTGCGACCACCATCCGTACGCTGCAGCAGCTGCACTGGGAGCGGCACGACGACGGCGTGCTGGAGGCGACGGTCAAGGCAGACGCCTTCTGCCACAACATGGTGCGCTCGCTGGTGGGCGCGATGCTCTTCGTCGGTGACGGGCACAGGCCCCCGAAGTGGCCGGGGGATGTGCTGGCCGCGCAGGTACGGGACTCCGCGGTCCACGTCGTGCGGCCGCACGGGCTGACCCTGGAAGAGGTCGGCTATCCACCGGACGAGGAGCTGGCGGCGCGCAACCTCGCGGCCCGCAACAGGCGTTCACTGCCGGGCACCCCCCCAGCGGCTGCCGGGGGAGGCGCGGCCGCCGCTGCGGACTGCTGCTGAACGGCCGCCCGCGGGCTGCCACTTCGGCCGTCAGTTACTGCTCGGGCGAGGCACCGACGGCGGCCGCCGCCTGCTCCTTGCCGCGCTTGAGGATGCGGGCGTAGGCGTACGTGGAACCGTCGCGGCCCGCCTCTTCCGCCTTGGTGTCGGCCGCGGTGGAGGGCTTGCCGTTGGTGCGTCCCGAGATCGTGAAGTAGGCGTACCGGCCGAAGGAGTTGGCTGTCGTACGGCAGGTGACAGTGCGGCAGAAGTCGGGGACGCCGCCGCCCTTCAGGGCGACGAGGTTCGGCTTGTACTGCTTCTTCACCTTGGCCGCGGTCCTGGCGTCGTCGAAGACCGCGATCCCGACCGTGACGCCGAGCCCGCCGCGGGTGTAGGTGGCCCGGAAGAGGCTCTCGCAGTCGTTCTTGCTGAGCACCGAGCCGAGACCTGCGTGAGCCGCGTCGGTGCAGCCCTTGCTCTCATCGGTCGAAGCACGCTTGTACGGACGGCCGTTGATGCTCACGCGCTTGGACGGGAAGAGCGTGCCGACGGTGAGCGCGGCCTTGTCGCGCTTGGCGTCGGAGATGAAGTCCCGGGGCGGGGGCGGCGGTGGCGGCTCGTCCTTGAACGTCGGGTCCGGCTGGCCCGCGGTGCTCGACGGCAGATCCTCGGGGGTCGGGAGGGTCTCCGACGGCTTGTCGGAAGCACTGCCGCCGCCACCCCCCTCGTTCATGACCGCGACAGCGACTATGCCGGCCACGACGACCGTGGCGAGCGCACCCGCACCGGCGATCATCCAGCGGCGCCTGCGCGTGCGGTCCCGTTCCGTCTCGTCCGCGAGCGCCGCCCAGTCGGGAGTGGAAGAACCGCCCGGACCCTCGCCGGGTCCACCCTGCCCAAAGCTCATGGGCGCATCATATTCGGTTGGTTGCGGGTGATTGCCAGGGCGAGTATGAGCCCATGGGCCATCTCGAAGTCGCGCATCTCGACTACTTCCTCCCCGACGGGCGGGCGTTGCTGTCCGATGTCTCGTTCCGGGTCGGAGACGGTGCCGCCGTTGCGCTTGTGGGTCCGAACGGGGCCGGGAAGACGACGCTGCTGCGCCTGATCTCGGGCGAACTGCGGGCGGACGGCGGCACGGTGACGTCCAGCGGCGGACTGGGCATCATGCCGCAGTTCATCGGCGCGGACACGGGGACGAACGGTGAACGGACCGTGCGGGACCTGCTGGTGTCCGTGTCCCCGCCCACGGTCCGCCGCGCCGCCGACGAGGTGGACGCCGCCGAGCTGGCCGTCATGGAGGCGCACTCGGACGACGAGGACACGCAACTGCGGTACGCGCAGGCCCTCGCCGACTGGGCCGAGGTGCAGGGCTACGAGGCCGAGACGCTGTGGGACAAGTGCACAACTGCCGCGCTCGGTACGCCCTACGAGAAGGCGCGGTGGCGCACGCTGAGCACTCTCTCCGGCGGCGAGCAGAAGCGCCTGGTGCTGGAGGCACTGCTGCGCGGCAACGACGAGGTGCTGCTCCTGGACGAGCCCGACAACTACCTCGACGTCCCCGGCAAGCGCTGGCTGGAGCAGCGCCTCAAGGAGACACGCAAGACTGTGGTGTTCATCTCCCACGACCGTGAACTGCTCGCCCGTGCCGCGCAGAAGATCGTCAGCGTGGAACCGAGTCCGGCGGGTTCCGAAGTATGGGTGCACGGCGGGGGGTTCGGCAGCTACCACGAGGCACGCCGGGAGCGGTTCGCCCGCTTCGAGGAGCTGCGCCGCCGATGGGACGAGAAACGCGCCCAGTTGAAGAGGCTGGTGCTGGACCTCCAGCAGTACGCGGCGCGCAGCAGCGAGATGGCCTCCCGTTACCAGGCGGCGAAGACGCGGCTGCGGAAGTTCGAAGAGGCCGGACCGCCGCCCGAGCCACCGCGCGAGCAGCGCATCGCGATGCGGCTGCGCGGCAGCCGTACCGGCGTGCGCGCAGTGACGTGCGAGCAGCTGGAGCTGACCGGGCTGATGAAGCCCTTCAGCCTGGAGGTCTTCTACGGGGACAGGGTCGCGGTGCTGGGCTCGAACGGGTCGGGCAAGTCCCACTTCCTGCGGCTGCTTGCTGGGGGACCGGACGGCGAATCGGTGGCGCACACGGGCAGGTGGAAGCTGGGCGCCCGAGTCGTGCCCGGGCACTTCGCCCAGACGCACGCGCACCCCGAACTCGTCGGGCGCACGCTGCTGGACGTCCTGTGGACGGAGCACGCCAAGGACAGGGGCGCGGCAATGTCCGCGCTGCGCCGCTACGAGATGACCGGGCAGGCCGAGCAGACCTTCGACCGGCTGTCGGGCGGCCAGCAGGCACGCTTCCAGATCCTGCTGCTGGAACTGGAGGGTACGACGGCGCTGCTGCTGGACGAGCCGACCGACAACCTCGACCTGGAGTCCGCGGAGGCGCTGCAGGCCGGACTGGAGGCATACGAGGGCACGGTGCTGGCGGTGACGCACGACCGCTGGTTCACGCGGTCCTTCGACCGGTTCCTGGTCTTCGGCGCGGACGGTGTCGTACGTGAGACGCCGGAGGCGGTGTGGGACGAGGGGAGGGTGGAGCGCGCCCGCTGAGCGGCCGTGGGGCGCACCGGCGGGGCGGCGACACTGGGCCGGAACGGGAAGCGCGGCGAGGTGGCTGGCGGAGCCCGAGAAAGGGAGTCGGGGCCGATCACAGCGCGTGTACGGCCCGCTTTGACCCGTACGGGTGCGCCCCGGTAAGCTGCCGGTTCGTTGTGTGTATTGGCTTGCTCATTCTCACGTGGGAGGGCCTTACACCCGGCCCACCGGCCGATGACCAGCGATCAGCACAGGCGGCTCGCGTCACCGCAGTGCGGTCAAGGCTGTCGTGATCTGCCAGGTGGCCTTGTCAGGACTCTTCCCGTGGCCCTCCGGGGCATTGGGAGGCCGTCCCCTGGCCCTGCGGGCCCGGGGATACCCCACCTAGAAGAAGCGAAGGCTACGACAGTGCGTACGTACAGCCCCAAGCCCGGCGATGTAAAGCGCCAGTGGCACGTCATCGACGCGCAGGACGTTGTCCTGGGCCGTCTGGCCACCCAGGCCGCCACCCTTCTCCGGGGCAAGCACAAGCCGGTGTACGCGCCTCACGTCGACACCGGTGACTTCGTCGTCATCATCAACGCCGACAAGGTGCACCTGTCCGGCAACAAGCGGACTCAAAAGATGGCCTACCGCCACTCCGGTTACCCGGGTGGTCTGCGGTCCGTCCGCTACGACGAGCTGCTGGAGAAGAACCCCGAGAAGGCCGTGGAGAAGGCCGTCAAGGGCATGCTCCCGAAGAACACTCTGGGCCGCCAGATGCTCTCGAAGCTGAAGGTGTACGCGGGTGACCAGCACCCGCACGGCGCCCAGCAGCCCGTGCCGTTCGAGATCAGCCAGGTCGCGCAGTAAGTCCGGCCACCAACCCGATACAGAGAGAAGTTGAGGAGAACCGTGGCCGAGACCACTGCTGAGACCCCCGTAGAGGGCGTCGAGGAGTACACGACCGAGACCCCCGAGGCGCCGGAGGAGTTCACCTCCGAGTCGCTCGCGTCCCGCTTCGGCGACCCGCAGCCGGCCGCCGGCACCGGGCGCCGCAAGAACGCCGTCGCCCGCGTCCGTATCATCCCGGGCAGCGGCAAGTGGAAGATCAACGGTCGCACCCTTGAGGGCTACTTCCCCAACAAGGTGCACCAGCAGGAAGTCAACGAGCCCTTCAAGGTGCTCGAGCTTGACGACCGCTACGACGTCGTCGCCCGCATCAACGGCGGCGGCATCTCGGGCCAGGCAGGCGCGCTGCGCCTCGGTGTGGCCCGTGCGCTGAACGAGGCGGACACGGACAACAACCGCGGTCCGCTGAAGAAGGCCGGCTTCCTCACGCGTGACGCTCGTGCCGTCGAGCGCAAGAAGGCCGGTCTGAAGAAGGCCCGTAAGGGCACGCAGTACAGCAAGCGCTGACGCGCCGCACTGGCTGCGCTGTTCACAGCAGCGATGCGAACCGCCCCGGGGGTACGAAACCGTGCCCCCGGGGCGTTCGTCTATGAGGAGGACGGACGCGGGGCGAGTCACGCGGCCGGTGCACAGGTGCCGGCCGGGACGGCATGCCTCCCGCTCCCGCGTGCACTCGGTATACAACGCGTGGCGACGGACACCTTTGGTGAGTGCGGGCGGCGCGTGAGCGTGCCGGACGCGGGGGAGCGCGGCAGACCGGGGCGCGGCGGATACCTTGCACGGATGGGGCCGGGCTCGGATCTCGCGTACGGACCGGGTGGTGTCCGGTTCGTGTTCGCCTCATAGGCGGCTCGTATACAGCTCGTATCCGGTCGGGAGCCGCCCTCGGCCCGGTACGACTCGACTCGACTCGGAGGAACCACAAGTGGGACGACTCTTCGGAACGGACGGTGTGCGCGGTGTCGCCAACGAGGGGCTGACCGCCGAGCTGGCGCTCGGCCTGTCGGTCTCGGCGGCACATGTGCTCGCTGAAGTGGGCTCGTTCGAGGGCCACCGGCCGGTGGCCGTGGTCGGACGGGACCCACGAGCGTCCGGGGAGTTCCTGGAGGCCGCCGTCGTCGCGGGCCTCGCGGGTGCGGGGGTCGACGTGCTGCGCGTGGGTGTGCTGCCCACCCCGGCCGTCGCCTATCTGACCGGTTCCCTCGGCGCGGACCTCGGCGTGATGCTCTCCGCGAGCCACAACCCCATGCCCGACAACGGCATCAAGTTCTTCGCGCAGGGCGGCCACAAGCTCGCGGACGAGCTGGAGGACCGCATCGAGGCCCTGTACCACGAGCACGGCACGGGCCAGCCCTGGGACCGGCCGACGGGCGCCGCGGTCGGACGCGTCCGCGACTACGACGAGGGTTTCGACAACTACGTGGCCCACCTCGTCGGCGTGCTGCCGAACCGGCTCGACGGGCTGAAGGTGGTCATCGACGGGGCGAACGGCGCGGCATCCCGCGTCTCCCCGGAGGCGTTCGCGCGCGCCGGTGCCGAGGTGGTCACCATCGGCACCGACCCCGACGGGCTCAACATCAACGAGAACTGCGGCTCGACCCATCTGGACGGGCTGCGCGCGGCCGTAGTGGAGCACGGCGCCGACCTGGGCGTCGCACACGACGGCGACGCGGACCGCTGCCTTGCCGTCGACGCGGAGGGCGAGGTGATCGACGGCGACCAGATCCTCGCCGTGCTCGCCGTGGCCCTGCGGGACTCCGGGCACCTGCGCAAGGACACCGTGGTGGCCACGGTCATGTCCAACCTCGGCTTCAGGCTCGCGATGGGCCGTGAGGGGATCGAGGTGCTGCAGACAGCGGTCGGCGACCGCTACGTGCTGGAGGAGATGAAGCGCGGCGGATACGCACTGGGCGGCGAGCAGTCAGGGCACGTGATCGCGCTCGACCACGCCACCACCGGCGACGGCACGCTGACGGGGCTGATGCTCGCCGCACGCGTCGCCGCGACGGGCAAGTCCATCGCCGAGCTGGCGAGCGTCATGGAGCGCCTGCCGCAGGTGCTGATCAACGTGCGTGACGTGGACAGGAGCCGGGTCAAGACCTCCGGCGAGCTGGCCGCCGCCGTCACGGACGCCGAGCGCGAGCTGGGCGCGACCGGCAGGGTGCTGCTGCGTTCGTCCGGCACCGAACCGCTCGTCCGGGTGATGGTGGAGGCCGCCGACAGCGAGCAGGCCGAGTCCGTCGCGGGCCGCCTGGCCGACGTCGTGAAGAGCTCGCTCGGCTAGACGTCAGGGCGCCTGAGCGGCCGGCTGCCCTTTCCTCCGTGGACGGTAACCGCGAGGGCGCATACGGCTCATACGGCACGGCGCCCGGGGGCGGTCGGTCAGGTCCGCCCCGGTGCCGGCCCGCTCAGAGCTTCCGCAGTGAGAGCCGCTCGACCTTGTGGTCCGCGCCCTTGTGGAGTTGCAGCGTCGCCCGCCCGCGCGTGGGTGCGATGTTCTGCCGCAGATTGACCTCGTTGATGGTGCGCCAGGTCCCGCGCGCGTATGCCAGCGCCTCCTCCTCCGTCACCTGCGTGTAGCGGTGGAAGTAGGAGCGGGGGTTCTGGAAGGCGGTCTCCCGCAGCGCGCGGAAGCGGGTCAGGTACCACTCCTCGATGTCGCTCGTGCGGGCGTCGACGTAGACCGAGAAGTCGAAGTGGTCGGAGAGGGCGAGCCGGGGGCGGCCGTCACGGTCGGGCAGCGGGGGCTGCAGCACGTTCAGTCCCTCGACGATGAGTATGTCGGGCCTCCGTACGGTCAGCCGCTCCCCGGGGACCCGGTCGTAGATGAGGTGCGAGTAGACGGGCGCCGACACCTCGGACTTGCCGGCCTTGACGTCGGCGACGAAGCGGGTGAGTGCCCGGCGGTCGTAGGACTCGGGGAAGCCCTTGCGCGACATCAGGCCGCGCTCCTCCAACTCGGCGGTGGGCAGCAGGAATCCGTCGGTGGTGACGAGTTCGACATGCGGGTGCTCGGGCCACCGGGCGAGCAGCGCGCGCAGCAGCCGGGAGACCGTGGACTTGCCGACGGCGACGCTGCCCGCGACGCCGATCACGAAGGGCGTGCCGCGGTGCGCGTCCGCGTCGCCGAGGAAGGTGTTCACCGCGGAGCGGAGGCCGTGCGTGGCGGCCACGTACAGGTTGAGCAGCCGGGAGAGCGGCAGGAAGACCTCGCGCACCTCGTCGAGGTCCACGACGTCACCGAGGCCGCGCAGCTCCTCCACCTCGTCGGCGTTCAGGGGGAGCGGCGTCCGTTCGCGCAGCGCGCTCCATTCGGTACGTGAGAGATCCACGTAGGGCTTCGTCGGCACGGGGACCATTCTGCGCCGTATTCATGGCCGGAAACCGGTGTACTGCCCGGCGGATCTGCCCCCTGGGAGCGATTGGGGGGCGGAGCGGAGACGTCGGAGGGGTCGGCACGAACCCTCCGTGAAAATAGGATGTGCAGACGGTGTACGTCCGGGGGTTTATGCCGCTACGTTTCCCGTCATGTCCCTCCGCATCGGCCACATGAGCCTGAAGCACCGCATACGAAGAAGACCAGCCCTGGCCCAGGCGCATCCGGACCGGGACTTCGCGGCCCGCATACAGGGCGATCTGGCACTGGACTACCTGCCGGACGAGGACCTGGCCGAGGATCTGACCGAGAGCCTCGACATGTACGTCCTCGGCAGCAAGCCGCGGTGCGAGGAAGCGGAGTACCTGGAGCTGGTCGAGGACGCCATAGAGCGCATCGCACGGGGCCACTGAGCGCCCGTCGGCGCCCGGCCGCGTCCACGCTCTAGGGTGCTCGCATGTGCGGAATCGTTGCGTACACCGGAGGGCGTTCCGCCCTTGCCGTCCTCCTCGAAGGGCTGCGCCGGCTCGAGCGTCCCGACTACGACTCGGCCGGGGTCGCTCTGCTCGTCGACGGCGGACTGGCCGCGGCGAAGAAGGCGGGGACGTTCGGCGACGTGCGCGAAGAGCTGAGGGTGCGTCCGCTGCCCGCCGCCACGACGGGGGTCGGGCACATCCGCCGCGCAACGCTCGGGCCGCCCACCGACGTCAACGCGCACCCGCACATGGACGATTCGGGGCGCGTCGCCGTCGTCCAGAACGGGGACATCGCGGGTCACGAGCAGCTGCGGGCCGAACTCGCCGCCCGCGGCCACGAGTTGGTCTCGGAGACGGACACCGAGGCCGTGGCCCACCTCCTCGCCGAGTACTACTCCTCCAGCGGCGACCCGGCCGAGGCCATGCGCCAGGTCTGCCGGCAGCTCACCGGAACCTTCGCGCTGGTCGCCGTCCACGCCGACGAGCCCGAGGTGATCACGGGCGGGTGCCGCGGGCTGCCGCTCACGGTGGGCATCGGCGACGGGGAGACGTTCCTGGCCTCCCACGCCGCGGCGTTCGCGCCGCACACAGGGGAAGCGGTCGACGTCGGGGACGGCCGGGTGGTGACGGTGCGGCCCGACGGCGCGTGGATCACCGACCTGGACGGGGTGCCCGTGGATCCGCTCCCGTACGACGTGCGCACGGCTGCCGCAGGCGAGCCGGACGTGCGCGGCCAGCTGGACGAGGACGAGACCGTCGGGGGTACCAGGTGATCGTCGGGGTCGGCATCGACGTGGCTGCCGTCGACCGGTTCGGCGAGGCTCTGGAACGTACTCCGACCCTGGCCGAACGGCTCTTCGTGGACGCGGAGTTGTGGCTTCCCGGCGGCGGCAGGCGAGGCGTGGCGTCACTCGCCGCCCGTTTCGCCGCGAAGGAGGCACTGGCCAAGGCGCTGGGTGCGCCGGGCGGTCTGAGCTGGACCGACGCCGAGGTCGTCCAGGCCGACTCCGGCCAGCCGTCGCTGAGGGTACGGGGGACCGTGGCGGCACGCGCCGAGGCGCTGGGCGTGCGGGGATGGCACCTGTCGCTGTCGCACGACGCGGGCATCGCGTCCGCCGTGGTGATCGCCGAGGGGTGACCTCCGCGGCGTGACCGCCCCCGGCAGTGAACCCGGTTCGCGCCCGTCATCCCGTGTGGTCCGCACCGCTGGTGCGCCGTCAGACTGGTGGCATGAGGACTGCTTACAGCGTGGAGACCGTACGGGCGGCCGAGCGGGAGCTGATGGAGCGCCTCCCCGACGGCGTGCTGATGCAGCGCGCCGCGGCCGGGCTCGCGGCGGCGTGCACGGGAATGCTGGGACGGACGTACGGCAGCCGTGTGGTGCTCCTCGTCGGCAGCGGGGACAACGGCGGCGACGCGCTGTTCGCCGGAGCGCGGCTCGCCCGGCGCGGAGCCGGGGTGAGCGCCGTCCTGCTGTCGCCGGAGCGGGTGCACGAGGGCGGCCTCGCGGCCTTGCGCGCGGCCGGCGGGCGTGTGCAGGTCGCCCCGGGAGCCGTCGTCGAGGGCGCCGCCGTGCCGGTGGAACCGGTCATCGCACGTGCGGACCTCGTCGTGGACGGCATCGTCGGGATCGGAGGCAAGGGCGGGCTGCGTCCCGCGGCCGTCGAGCTGATGGAACTGGTGCGCTCGCCGGTCGTGAGCGTGGACCTGCCCAGCGGCGTCGACGCTGACACGGGCGAGGTGACGGGCGTGGCCGTACGGGCCGACGCGACGGTGACCTTCGGCGCGTACAAGCCGGGGCTGCTGCTCGATCCCGCGCGGGAGTACGCGGGGGCGCTGCGACTGGTCGACATCGGGCTCGGGCCGCTCCTCGAGGGGCGGCCGACGGCGGAGGCCCTGCAGCACGCGGACGTGAACGGGCTGCTGCCCCGCCCCGGGGCCCAGAGCGACAAGTACCGGCGCGGTGTGGTCGGCATCGTCGCCGGGTCGGCGCGATACCCGGGGGCGGCCGTGCTGGCCGTGTCGGGGGCGCTGCGCGGCGGCGCGGGAGCCGTGCGCTACGTCGGGCCCGCAGGGGACGCCGTGATCGCACGGCACCCGGAGACGCTGGTGTCCGCGGGCCCGCCGAGCAAGGCGGGCCGCGTGCAGGCGTGGGCGGTCGGATCGGGTCTGGGGGAGGACCGGGAGCGGCTCGAGGACGTGCTGTCCGCCGAGGTGCCGGTGCTCATCGACGCCGACGGGCTGCGGCTCGCGGACGAGTCGGCGCTGCGCGCCCGCACGGCGCCGACCGTACTGACACCGCACGCCGGTGAGGCCGCCGCGCTGCTCGGCTGGGAGCGCGGCGAGGTCGAGGCGCGCCGCCTCGCGGCCGTACGGGAGCTGACGGAGCGCACTGGCGCGACGGTGCTGCTGAAGGGGTCGACGACGGTCGTCGCCGGCCCCGGCGGCGTGCGCGTCAACCCGACGGGCAGCGGCTGGCTGGCGACCGCGGGCACGGGCGATGTGCTCTCGGGGCTGATCGGTTCGCTGCTGGCCGGGGGCCTGGACGCACTGGACGCGGCCTCCGCCGGGGCGTATGTGCACGGGCTGGCGGGCCGGTTCGCACCGCGGCCGGCGGGTGCGTCCGACGTCGCGGATGCGCTGACGGCCGCCTGGCGCGACCTGCTGCGGGACGGCCGGCCGACGGCCGGCTAGACAGACGTGCGCGGTCAGCTCTCGCGCCGCACCTGTGCGCCAGCCGCAAGCGGTTTTCCCGCGCATGTACGGCGGCGCGGTGCGGAACCCGGACGGTACGGAGAAAGGCCGTACCCGTTCACCTGAGACACTGACACCGTGAACGACCGCTCCAGCCTCACCACTTTCCCCGCGCCGCCCGCAGCGGGATTCGGCCGCGCCCGCGCCGAGATCGACCTCGACGCCGTGCGCGCGAACGTCCGTACGCTGCGCGCCTGCGCACCGCGCGCGGAACTGATGGCCGTGGTGAAGGCGGACGGGTACGGGCACGGAGCCGTGCCGTGCGCCCGCGCGGCGCGCGAGGCGGGCGCGTCCTGGCTGGGGACCGCCACGCCGCAGGAGGCGCTGGCCCTGCGCGCCGCCGGAGACACCGGACGGCTGATGAGCTGGCTGTGGACGCCGGGCGGGCCGTGGCAGGAGGCCATCGAGGCGGACATCGACGTCTCGGCGAGCGCGCTGTGGGCGCTGGAGGAGATCGTGGCGGCGGCCCGCAGGAGCGGCCGCACCGCGCGGGTCCAGCTCAAGGCCGACACCGGCCTGGGGCGCGGCGGCTGCCAGCCCGCCGATTGGCCGGGCCTCGTTGCGGCCGTACGTGCCGCCGAGGCCGAGGGCGCCGTCAAGGTCACCGGCATCTGGTCCCACTTCGCCTGTGCGGACGAGCCGGGGCACCCGGCCAACGCCGCACAGCTCGACGCCTTCCGCGCGGCGCTGACGGTGGCAGAACGCGCGGGTCTCGACCCTGAGGTGCGGCACCACGCCAACTCGCCCGCGACGCTGACCCTTCCGGAGTCCCACTTCGACCTCGTGCGGCCGGGCGTCTCGGTCTACGGGCTCTCGCCGTCGCCCGAGGTCGGAGTGGCGGCGGAGCTGGGGCTGCGTCCGGCCATGACGCTGAGCGCCTCGCTCGCGCTGGTCAAGGACGTGCCCGCCGGGCACGGCGTCAGCTACGGGCACGCCTACCGCACCGCCGGTCCGACCACCCTCGGTCTGGTGCCGCTGGGCTACGCGGACGGGGTGCCTCGGCACGCCTCCGGTACGGCGCCGGTGCTGGCCGCGGGCAAGTGGCGGACGGTGGCGGGGCGCGTGGCGATGGACCAGTTCGTCGTCGACCTCGGCGGCGACGCGGCCTCCGCGGGCGACGACGTCGTGCTCTTCGGCCCCGGGGACCACGGGGAACCGACCGCGGAGGACTGGGCGCGGGCCGCGGGCACCATCTCCTACGAGATCGTTACGCGTATCAGTGCCCGGGTATCACGGATCCATACGAACGAACGGGCGAATACGGGGGGTTGAACGGGATGACGACCGTGTTGGAGGCCGAGGGGATCGCGGACGCCGCGGGCCGCGGCGCCCAAGCGGTCCCGCGCGGCGGCCGGGGGGCGTGGGGCCGGCGGGCCGGGTTCGCCGGGGCGACGCTGGGGCTGGTGGCGGCGGGTGTCGCCGTGGAGCGCCTGACGGTCAACCGCGGGGTGCGGCGCACGGCCCGCCTCGCGCTGGACGCGGCAGGTCCGTACGGCTCGCTGCGCGGCACCCCGGGCACGGCCCGCGCGGAAGACGGCACGGAGCTGTACTTCGAGACCGACGAGCCCGAGTTGTACGAGGACGCCTCCGATCCGGAGCTCGACGCGGGCTCCGGTCGCGGTTCCCGTGGAGCCCGTACGGACAGCCGGCGCGCGGCGGCCGCCCCGGAGCCCGCGGCCGCCCGTACCGCTGCTGCCGCGGCCGCCGGCGACGGTGTCGGTGGCCCGACGGTGGACCCGGTGCGCATCGAGGCGGGGGCAGGCAACGGCGACGTGCGCCCCGGGGGCCCGCCGACCCCTCACCGGAGCCGCCTGATGCGAATGCTCAGACGGCGCTCGGAGCCGGCGGACGCGGCAGGTGGGCCGTCACGGAAGACTCCGCCCGCACCGCCGACCGTCGTCTTCACCCATGGCTACTGCCTCAGCCAGGACGTCTGGCACTTCCAGCGGGCCGCCCTGCGCGGCGCCGTGCGCACCGTCTACTGGGACCAGCGCAGCCACGGCCGTTCCGGCCGTGCACCCGCCGGCGAGCCCGTGACGATCGACAAGCTGGGCCGCGACCTCAAAGCGGTGCTCGACGAGGCCGTCCCGGAGGGGCCGATCGTCCTCGTCGGCCACTCGATGGGCGGCATGACGGTGATGGCGCTCGCCGACCAGTACCCGGAGTTCGTCGCCGAGCGCGTCACCGGCGTCGCCCTGATCGACACCAGCGCGGGCGGCCTCGGCGAGGTGACGTACGGACTACCGCTCCCGACCGTGGGCGTGAAGGCGGTCCGGCGGGTGGTGCCGGGAGTGCTCAAGGCGATGGTCGCGCAGAGCGCGCTGGTCGAGCGCGGCCGGCGGGCGACCGCGGACCTCTTCGCGGGGCTGGTCAAGCGCTACTCGTTCGGGGACGTGCGGAACGTCGACCCGGGGGTGGCACGCTTCGCGGAGCGCCTGATCGAGTCGGTGCCGATCGATGTCGTCGCGGAGTTCTACCCGGCGTTCGAGGCGCACGAGAAGACGGAGGCGCTCGCGGCGTTCGACGGGTGTTCCGCGCTCGTCCTCGCGGGGGAGCGTGACCTCCTCACGCCGTACGCGCACAGCGAAGCCATCGCGGCGGCGCTGCCCTCGGCCCGGCTGCAGATCCTCGAGAAGACCGGCCATCTGTCGATGCTGGAGCGCCCGCACGAGGTCAACGAGGCCCTGGCACAGCTGATCACCCGCGCCGTGACCGGCAGCTGAGCGCGGCGTCGCGCACGGGATCCCGGAGGAAGCGCGGCACAGGGCACCGCCCGCCGCGCGTACCATCCGGACGCATGGAAGCACCACAGTCCCCGGCGGCGGCCGAGCCGCTCGCCGTCCAGCACACCGCCCTCGTACCGACGCCCGAGCGGATGCAGGAGGTGGGGCGGCGCATCGCAGGGCTGCTCGGCCCCGGTGACCTCGTACTGCTCACGGGCGAGCTGGGCGCGGGCAAGACGACGCTCGCGCGCGGTCTCGGTGCCGCGCTCGGAGTGCGAGGCTCCGTCACGTCGCCCACCTTCGTCATCGCGCGCGTGCATCCTCCGCTCGGCGACGGGCCGCCGCTCGTGCACGTGGACGCGTACCGGCTGGGCGGGCACGGCCTGGAGGGGATGGACGACCTCGACCTGGATGTCTCGCTGCCCGAATCGGTCGTGATCGTGGAGTGGGGCGAGGGACGGGTCGAGGAGCTCTCCGAGGATCGGCTGCACGTGCTGATCGGGCGCAGGACCGGCGCACACACGGACGCCACGGCCAACAGCGGCGCGGAGGAGTCCGTCGCCGAGAACGCGGCGGACGACGAGCGGACCGTGACCGTCACCGGTGTCGGCGAGCGCTGGCGAGGGGTGGATCTGTCCGTTCTCGGGTGACGTTCCGGCAGGCAGACCGTGCGGGTGCATGTGCCGACAGGTTGTCGGCAAGATGTTGCACCCGCGGTGTCGGGCATGGTCAGATGGTCGGGAGAGCGGGGTTAGGTCTGCCTCACTTGACCCGCCCGCCCAGGAGCCACGGGAGGACCCCATGCCCGCCGAAGACCGAGCGCGGAAGCCCGGCGCGCTGCCGTCGGCTCCGGAGGAGACAGGCGTTTCGATGAGTGCGCTGCTCGCGTCCTGCGCGGCCGCGGACGCGGTCTCGACACCCCCGTCGGACGCGGACGAGCAGGCGGAGCGCGGGAAGCGGCCGACGTCGGACGGCGACGAGGGATCCGCCGCGGTGGCGGGGAGCCCCAGGTCCCCCAGGTCGCACCCCGGCCAGGACGCCGCCTGACAGCCGGCACAGGCTCCAAAGACAGTGCGGCCGTCCGTCCGGTCAGGGCTCGCGCGCCCCGCCGGTGACGCTCCCGTGAGAGCGCCTGGCTAGCGGACCACCACGACCTTCGTGCCGATGGTGGCGAACAGCCACATGGCCTCACCGTCCGCCCGGCGCTCCCGGATCCCTCCGGTCGGCTCCACAGGGTCGGCGTCCGGCAGCGACCCGTCGAGCGCCGCGCTGAACCCTATGGTCGTGCCCTGGCTGGTCGCGAAGCGCACCACGTTCTCCACCGGCACTCCGTCCGAGCCGGTCACGTGCGGGGCGCGGGATTCGACCTTGTACGTTCCCGGCTTCGGGTCGACTGAGCTGGGCGCCACGCGGAAGGTGCGCTTCACCTCCTGGTTCCGGCCCATCAGCCAGACCCGGTTGCGGTCCAGGTCGTACACGACCCGCTCGCCCGCGCCGGAGAAGGCGGGAAGGTTGGTCTCCCGCTCCTTCTGCTCGCGCTCCGACAGGCCCCCGGAACCGCCGCGGGAGTCGGAGGAGCCGGCCTTGTCGCGGTCCTGAGCGGCGCTCGCCTGATATGTGAAGAAGCCGATGACGGCGAGGGCCGCCGCCGTAAGCGCGGCCACGACCGCTCCCGCGCTGCTGCCACGTGCCACCGTGTGCCGCCACCTCTCAGTCCGCATTCGCAGCGACGACGGTAGCAGCAGAGGGCACGCCCCCGACCTGGGCGCCGGGCGCACGGGAGCCGTATCTGCTTCCACGGGGGCGAGTTGGAGATCGCGAAGGCCCTGTGGTCGCATGATCCGATGAGCGCGCACGGATCCCCGACAAGTTCCACGCCGTGGACAAGGACGGCACCGAATCCTTACGAGCAGCTGGCGTCGCCTGACGCGCCTCCCGGGGCTCCGTACGGACCCAGCCCGTACGACGCGCTTGCGGCAGATCCCGCTCCGGGTCCCGACGGACAGGCCCCGGCCGGCTCCGGCCTCTACGGCAGCCCGTACGACGACTTCCGCGGCGACGTGGGTGACGCGTACGAGGAGAGGCCCGGCCGGCAGTTCTCGGAGCCTCAGGGCATCCTCGGCGGATTCTCGCTGCGCTCCGGGTACGAGGGCCCCGAGGACCGGATGCCCTATCTGCGGGCGGTGCGCAGACGCCGCCGCTCGCTCATGGGCAGGGCGGTCAGGACGACCGTCGCCGTCGTCGTCCTGCTCGCCTTCCTCGTCGTCGGCGACCGCTGGGCGGCGCTCTACGCCGAGAACCAGGCCGCCGCGAAGGTGCAGAGCGCGCTCAAGCTGCATGCGGAACCGGAGGTGCACATCCGCGGCTTCCCCTTCCTGACGCAGCTCTCCGAGGAGCGGCTCGACCACGTCGACATCGCCGTCCCGGACATGCCCGCCGGGCGGATATCCGTCGCGCAGGTGAAGGGTTCCGTCGACGACGTACGGATCGTGGGCGGCGCCCCGTCCTCCATCAAGGGCGCCGTGCTGGGCCGGATGAAGGGCGACGTACTGCTCGACTTCGACGACCTGGACCGCGAACTGGGCACCTCCCAGGTGGACTTCACCGCCGGCTCCCGCGACACCGTACTCGCGCACGGCGAGCTGCCGGTGGCGGGCAAACGGGTCGAGGTGGGGGCCCGCGCCCATCTGCGGCGCACCGGTGACCACGGGGTGGGCACGACCGTCGACCGCATGCGGCTGAAGGTCCCCGGACTGTTCTCGTACACGCCGGGCAAGGACGGCGGCCTGCGGCTCGCCCGTCCCGTCGCCGAGCGCATCAAGCGAAACGCGGCGGAGGCGAAGGCACTCTTCCGTGTGGGCTCGGTCGCCGAACGGTTCGGGCTGACCCCGCAGCGCGCGGCACAGGTACGGCAGAGCGAGACGGAGCTGCGCCGCACGACCGGTGCTCCGCGCTTCGTCGACAGGCTGATGAAGGTCAACATGCTGGACGTCCTCGTCGAGCACCCCTCCCTCCTGCAGCGGATCGGCATCGACCCGGGCCTCGTCGGGAGCCTGAGGAAGATCGAGGAGCCGAAGCTCGCGGAGAAGCTGTCGCTGTCGGTGCGGCTGCCGGAGGTGCCGGGCGATGTGCGGCTGCGCGGGATCTCCGTGGAGAAGGACGGGATACGCGCGCAGCTGACGGGCTCGGACATGCCCTTCGGCGGAGTGGAGAAGGCGCGTCAGGGTCCCGGCGGGCAACGCTGAGACATCCGTCGGGGCGCCTCGCGTGTGGTGAGTCACCCGAAAGCGTCCCGTACGGGACCCCGGGACCGGCCGCTCCCCGTTCGCCGTAGGCTGGCTACCGTGCTGCTGCTAGCTCTTGACACCGCCACGCCGGCCGTCACTGTCGCGCTGTACGACACCGACGGTGACCGCCTCCTCGCGGCTTCCGACCAGACCGACGCCCGCCGCCACGGCGAGCTGCTGCTGCCCTCGGTCGACCGGGTGCTGCGCGAGGCCGGCCGCCCACTGCAGGACGTCGACCGCGTCGTCGTCGGTACGGGTCCTGGCCCGTACACCGGGCTGCGGGTCGGGCTGGCGACTGCCGAGTCCTTCGGCGCCGCACTCGGCGTTCCGGTGCTCGGAATGTGCACTCTCGACGGCATCGCGTACGCCTCCGGGCTGGAGGTCCCCTTCGTCGTGGCGACGGACGCCCGCCGCAAGGAGGTCTACTGGGCGCGGTACTCCGATGCCCGCACCCGCATCGGCGACCCGGCCGTGGACCGTCCGGGCGAGCTGCCCTCCGAGGTCACCGCGATGCCCGCCGTCGGTGCCGGGGCGCGGCTCTACGAGGAGATCTTCACAGGTCTGCGCACGGACCTTCCCCTCGACCAGTCGGCGGCGGCAATCGCCTGCCTCGCTGCTGAGAAGCTCTCCAAGGGCGAGGAGTTCCCGCCGCCGCGGCCGCTGTACCTGCGCCGCCCCGACGCCCGCGTTCCCGCCAACTACAAGGTGGTCACGCCGAAGTGACCCGGACCGCCGCCGAGCACCGCAGCGGGGGCAGCGCCGATGTGGTCCTCCGCGAGATGCGCTGGTGGGACATCGATCGCGTGCTGGAACTCGAACGGATCCTCTTTCCCGAAGACGCATGGTCGGCCGGCCTGTTCTGGTCGGAGCTCGCGCACGCCCGCGGCTCCGCAGCCACCCGCCGCTATCTCGTGGCCGAGGAACAGGACGCCGGGCATGCGGCGACCGGTGCCCCGGGCGCGGGCGACCTGGGTATCGGCACCGGCCGCACGCTCGTCGGCTACGGCGGCCTCGCCGCCGTCGGCGGCACCGGCGACATCCAGACGATCGGAGTGCTCCCCTCCCACCGCGGCACCGGCCTCGGTGCCCGCCTGCTGGGCGAACTCCTCGCCGCGGCCGCCGGGTTCTCCTGCCACGAGGTGCTGCTGGAGGTCCGCGTGGACAACGCACCCGCACAACGTCTCTACGAGCGCTTCGGCTTCACCCGGATCGGGCTCCGTCGCGGCTACTACCAGCCCGGCAACGTGGACGCCCTCGTCATGCGCCTGGAGACCCCCGCCCCCTCGACGAACTCCCAAGGAACGAAGACTCATGGCTGACGAACCCCTCGTCCTCGGCATCGAGACCTCCTGCGACGAGACCGGCGTCGGCATCGTCCGCGGCCACACGCTGCTCGCCGACGCCATCGCCTCCAGCGTCGACGAGCACGCACGCTTCGGCGGCGTCGTGCCCGAGGTCGCCAGCCGCGCCCATCTGGAGGCGATGGTCCCCACCATCGAACGCGCCCTGCGCGACGCGGGCGTCGCGGCCTCCGACCTCGACGCCGTCGCGGTCACCGCCGGCCCTGGGCTCGCGGGCGCGCTCCTCGTCGGTGTCAGCGCCGCGAAGGCCTACGCGTACGCGCTGGGCAAGCCGCTCTACGGGGTCAACCACCTCGCGTCCCACATCTGCGTCGACCAGCTCGAACACGGCGCGCTTCCCGAGCCGACCATGGCCCTGCTCGTCTCCGGCGGTCACTCCTCGCTGCTGCTCGCCCCAGACATCACGGCAGACGTGCGCCCCCTCGGCTCGACCATCGACGACGCGGCGGGAGAGGCCTTCGACAAGGTGGCGCGGGTGCTCAACCTCGGCTTCCCGGGCGGCCCTGTCATCGACCGGTACGCCCGTGAGGGGAACCCCGAGGCGATCGCCTTCCCGCGCGGTCTGACGGGTCCCCGCGACGCCCCCTACGACTTCTCCTTCTCGGGACTCAAGACGGCCGTCGCCCGGTGGATCGAGGCCAAGCGCAACGCGGGTGAGGAAGTCCCCGTACGCGATGTGAGCGCGTCGTTCCAGGAGGCGGTCACCGATGTCCTGACGCGAAAGGCCATCCGTGCCTGCAAGGACGAGGGCGTCTCCCATCTGATGATCGGCGGCGGCGTCGCGGCCAACTCGCGGCTGCGCGCCATGGCCGAGGAGCGCTGCGCCGACGCGGGCATCGAGCTGCGCGTGCCCCGTCCCAAGCTGTGCACGGACAACGGGGCCATGGTCGCCGCTCTCGGCGCCGAGATGGTCGCGCGCCGCCGTGCCGCCTCCGACTGGGACCTTCCCGCGGACTCCTCGCTGCCCGTCACCGAACCGCACGTGCCGGGCCAGGGACACACGCACGCCCACGACCACGTGCACGAGTTGAGCCGGGAGAACCTCTACTCATGACCGTCGCCCTGATGTGGGAGGCGAAGGCGCCCGAGGGCCGCGGCGGTGAACTGCTTTCCTGGGCCCGTGCCCAGGAGCTGGACGCCTCCCCGCAGCGCCGGGAGACCTTCCGGGCACCCGGGGACCGCGTCCTGGTCATCACCTGGTGGTCCGCCGAGTTGTCCGCGAAGCTCCCCGAACTCCCGGACCCTCCCGAGCAGTTGACGGCCCGTCCCGTGCACCGCTGGCGGTTCGAACAGGTCTGACGGCCGGCCCCACGGCCCTCCGGAACCGGTCACCCGCCGGGTCACCTGAAGGTGCGCACCGAGCCCAAGAGCACCTGGACATCCCGCACTTCGAGGTGCCGTCCGCCAACGGCCCATGGGCCGCGACGACTTCTCGCGACCCGGCCGCGGGGACTATGCCGCGGCCGGTGATCCGAGTGGCTGCCCGAGCAGAACCGTCGGTGCGCCCGCGACCCGGGTGAGGAACACCGTGCATTCGCGTGGTCCTGCGAGCTTGAGCTTCTTGCGCAGCTCCGCCGGTTCCACGGCCGAGCCGCGTTTCTTGATCGTGGCCACCCCGATCCCGCGCTCGCGCAGCAGCGCCCGCAGCCGCTTCAGCTGGAAGGGCAGCACGTCGGTGATCCCGTAGCCGGTCGCGTACGGGGTGGCGCGTGCCTCGTCGCACGTCACATAGGCGATCGTCGGGTCGATGAGCCTCCCGCCGAGATCCGCCGCCACTTCGGCCACCAGATGCGCGCGTACGACCGCGCCGTCCGGCTCGTACAGGAAGCGGCCCACGGTGCCGACCGGCGGATCGGGCAGACCGCGCGACGAGAGTGAATGCCCGCCGGGCAGCAGCGTCGCCCGTACGGGGGAACTTTCCGCCGGGTCCGAGATGCCGAACCAGAGCACGGCCTCCTTCACGTCCCCGGAGTCCGAGATCCACTCCGCCTCGGCTTCGTCGGGAACCATCTCGTGCGGAATGCCCGGCGCCACCTTCAGCGCCGAGTGCCGGAAGCGCCGGGCCACTTCGACGGCCCACGACAGCGGTGGGGAGTACGCCTCGGGGTCGAAGATCCGGCCCTTTCCGCCCCGGCGCGCGGGATCCACGAACACGGCGTCGCGGCCCGAGAGGTCGGCGTCCGCGACGTCCTGGCAGCGGACCTCGATGCGGTCGCCGAGCCCGAGCGCCGCGGCGTTCGCCCGTACGACGTCGCACGTCAACGGGTCGCGGTCCACGGCCAGTACGTGCATACCGGCGCGCGCCAGGGCGATCGCGTCACCGCCGATCCCGCAGCACAGATCCGCCGGACGCTCGACGCCCGACCGCAGGAAGCGCTCCGCCCGGTGCGTGGCGACGTTCGCCCGCGTCGACTGCTCCAGGCCGTTGGGCGTGAAGTACATGCGTGCGGCGTCCTCGGCGCCGAACTTCGCCGCCGCCCGCTGCCGCAGCCGCGCCTGGCCGAGGGCCGCGGACACCAGTTCCGGCGCGTACGTGCGCCGCAGCCGCGTCGCCACGCTCAGCTCGCGGTCGGGCTCGTAGAGCTCCAACGAGCCGAGCAGCGCCTGTCCTTCATCGCCGAGCAACGCGGCGAACGCCTCACGGTCCACCACGGCATTCTCCCGTTCGGCCGTGACGGGTCCGCCCCGGGGGCGGGCGTTCGGCACCGGCGCGACTGGCACTCTGGTTGACGGAGTGCTAACCGCAGCATAATGTCGGCCCTGGCACTCTCCCAAGGCGAGTGCCAGACACAGCGACAGGAAGATCCGGCACCCGCGACGACGGATCTGCCAGGTCGCCACCCCAGACATAAGACCCCGTTATGAGATCTCCGAAGGGGGAGGTCGGATCGTGACGACCGCCAGCAAGGTTGCCATCAAGCCGCTCGAGGACCGCATCGTGGTCCAGCCGCTCGACGCTGAAGAGACCACGGCCTCGGGCCTGGTCATTCCGGACACCGCCAAGGAGAAGCCCCAGGAGGGCACTGTCCTGGCCGTCGGCCCGGGACGCTTCGAGGACGGCAACCGCCTGCCGCTCGACGTGAGCGTCGGCGACATCGTTCTGTACAGCAAGTACGGCGGCACCGAGGTGAAGTACAGCGGCGAGGAGTACCTCGTCCTCTCGGCTCGCGACGTTCTCGCGATCGTCGAGAAGTAAGTCACCGCAGCCGGAAGACATTTCTGATCCGCGCCCCGGTCCCTCCCGCATCGCATACGAGATGTACCGGGGCCGGGGCGCGGTTCGTCTGAGAGGACTCAACAGCTCCCATGGCCAAGATCCTGAAGTTCGACGAGGACGCGCGCCGCGCCCTCGAGCGCGGCGTCGACAAGCTGGCCGACACCGTGAAGGTGACCATCGGCCCCAAGGGCCGCAACGTCGTCATCGACAAGAAGTTCGGCGCGCCCACCATCACCAACGACGGCGTCACCATCGCCCGTGAGGTCGAGGTCGAGGACCCGTACGAGAACCTCGGCGCCCAGCTGGTGAAGGAGGTGGCGACCAAGACCAACGACATCGCTGGTGACGGCACCACCACCGCCACCGTGCTCGCGCAGGCCCTGGTCCGCGAGGGCCTGCGCAACGTGGCCGCCGGCGCCTCGCCCGCCGCCCTGAAGAAGGGCATCGACGCCGCGGTCAAGGCCGTCTCCGACGACCTGATCGCCAACGCACGCCCGATCGACTCCAAGGAGGACATCGCCTCCGTCGCCGGTCTGTCCGCCCAGGACAAGCAGGTCGGTGAGCTGATCGCCGAGGCGATGGACAAGGTCGGCAAGGACGGCGTCATCACCGTCGAGGAGTCCCAGACCTTCGGCCTGGAGCTCGACTTCACCGAGGGCATGGCCTTCGACAAGGGCTACCTCTCGCCGTACATGGTCACCGACCAGGAGCGTATGGAAGCCGTCCTCGACGACCCGTACATCCTGATCCACCAGGGCAAGATCGCGTCCATCCAGGACCTGCTGCCGCTGCTTGAGAAGATCATGCAGGCCGGCGGCTCCCGCCCGCTGCTGATCATCGCCGAGGACGTCGAGGGCGAGGCCCTCTCCACCCTCGTCGTGAACAAGATCCGCGGCACCTTCAACGCCGTCGCCGTCAAGGCGCCCGGCTTCGGTGACCGCCGCAAGGCGATGCTCGGCGACATGGCGACGCTCACCGGCGCCACCGTCATCGCCGAGGAGGTCGGCCTCAAGCTCGACCAGGCCGGGCTGGACGTCCTGGGCAGCGCCCGCCGCGTCACCGTCACCAAGGACGACACGACGATCGTCGACGGTGCCGGCAAGAGCGAGGACGTGCAGGCCCGCGTCGGCCAGATCAAGGCCGAGATCGAGGCCACGGACTCCGACTGGGACCGCGAGAAGCTGCAGGAGCGTCTGGCCAAGCTGGCCGGCGGCGTCTGCGTCATCCGCGTCGGTGCCGCGACCGAGGTCGAGCTCAAGGAGAAGAAGCACCGCCTGGAGGACGCGATCTCCGCGACCCGTGCGGCGGTCGAGGAAGGCATCGTCGCTGGCGGCGGCGCCAGCCTCGTCCACTCCGCGAAGGTCCTGGAGGGCTCGCTCGGCAAGACGGACGACGAGGCCACCGGTGTCGCCGTCGTGCGCCGCGCCGTGGTGGAGCCGCTGCGCTGGATCGCCGAGAACGCGGGCCTCGAGGGCTACGTCATCACCTCGAAGGTCTCCGAGCTCGACCGCAACCAGGGCTTCAACGCGGCCACCGGCGACTACGGCGACCTGATCAAGGCCGGCGTCATCGACCCGGTCAAGGTCACGCGCTCCGCGCTGGAGAACGCGGCGTCGATCGCGTCGCTGATGCTCACGACCGAGACGCTGGTCGTCGAGAAGCCGGAAGAGGAAGAGCCGGCAGCGGCGGGCCACGGTCACGGCCACGCCCACTGACCCGGTCACACGCAGAAGCCCGGTACCCCGTCGCGGGGTGCCGGGCCTTCGTGCGTCCTGCCGTCCTGCCCGCGCGAGTCAGCGGGGCCCGAACTTGCGGCCCGTCGTCGTCGACGCCTTCGACAGCAGCTCCCTGGGCAGGAGCCGGGCCGCGCCCATGAGCGCCTTGTAGCGGACGTCGGGGATGGAGAGGCTCCTGCCGCGGGCCAGGTCCTTCATCGCCGCGTCGACCACGGCATCAGCCTCCAGCCACATCCAGCCCGGCACGCTCCCGGCGTCCATGCCGGCCCGCTCGTGGAACTCCGTCCGCACGAACCCCGGGCACAGCGCCATCAGCCGCACACCCGAGCCCGCCAGGTCCTTCGCCGCGCCCTGGGAGAACTGCACGACCCACGCCTTGCTCGCCCCGTACGTCCCGCGCGGCACGAACGCGGCGACCGACGCGACGTTGACCACGCCTCCGCGCCCCCGTTCCCGCATGCGCTCCACCCCCGCCGAGGTGAGCCGCAGCACCGCCTCGCAGTGGACCTTGAGCATCGTGAGCTCGTCCTCGAGGGGGACGTTCAGGAACGTGCCCTTGTTGCCGAAGCCCGCGTTGTTGATCAGCAGATCCACGGGGTGGTCCCGGTCCCGCAGCCGGTCCTCGACGGCCGAGATCCCCTCGTCGGTGGAGAGGTCCGCGGCGAGGACGGACGCTTCGACGCCGTGCAGGTCGTGGAGGTGCGTCGCCTCCTGCGACAGACGTTCCTTGTTGCGGGCGACCAGTACGAGGTGGTGCCCGTCCCGTGCGAGCCGTCGGGCGAAGGCAGCTCCGAGGCCGGAGGTCGCTCCCGTGATCAGCGCAGTCGTCATGGGGGCACGTTATCCGCGTGTCAACCGGCCCTGCGCCGCAGGGCTTTGCGGCGGGCCTCCGGGTGGAGCGCGTCGCCCGCGGACAGAACGCGCGGCAGGAGGTCCGGCTCCCGCGTCAGCGCGCGGAAGAGGAAGCTCACGGTCACCTCGTGGTCGGGACGGTGAACGATCTGGATCCCGTCCCCGCCGCTCACCGGCCCCGGCTCGACCACCCGCAGATAGGCACCGGGCAACGCCCTGTCCGTGAAGCGCTTGACCCAGCCGCGTTCGTCGAGCCAGCTCGCGAACGTACGGCAGGGGATGCGCACCGAGCTGACCTCCAGCACGACCCGGCTCCCGACGAGCCAGCGCTCGCCTATGCGGGCACCGTTCACATCCAGCCCCAGGGTGGTCAGATTCTCGCCGAACGACCCGTTGTCGAGGTCCCGGCCGAGTTCGTGGGCCCAGTCGTCGAGGTCTTCGCGCGCGAAGGCGTACACGGCCTGATCGTCGCCGCCGTGGTGGCGCATGTCGCCGATGGTGTCCTGCGCGAGGCCGCTGCCGCCGGTGCCCTTCGGGCCGGGCGCGGCCACTTCGACGGGGCCGGAGACGGGGCGCTTGTCGATGCCCGTCAGATTCCCCGGTGCGTCGGTGTACGAGGGAGCGTGCAGCGGCCTGGCGAGATTGACGGACAGCAAGTTCATGAGCGTCAGGCTAAGCGGGTGAATCTCCGCGGACGAGCGGTTTCCGTGCCGGCCGTGAACTTGTGCGGCGGGGCGAGGAACGGGAGGGGACGGTGGCCACTGCGAGGAAGGTCCGAGGCCCGGAGTGCGGGCTCAAGTAGAAACGTTTCTTCTCAATTCTGGGCGTCCGGCACGGCGACGAGCCTGCTGCGGGCACGGCCCATCAACTCCTCGCGCTCGTCCTCGGTCAGGCCGCCCCACACCCCGTACGGCTCACGTACGGCCAGTGCATGAGCCGCGCACTCCGAGCGGACGGGGCAGCGCATGCAGACCTCCTTGGCGGACGCCTCACGTGCACTGCGGGCGGCGCCGCGCTCGCCCTCGGGATGGAAGAAGAGAGAGCTGTCGACCCCGCGGCAGGCGGCGAGCAGCTGCCAGTCCCACAGATCGGCGTTGGGGCCCGGCAGGCGGGAGAAGTCGGCCATTGCGTGTCCTCTCGTCGGCGTACGTGGGGCTCGCTCTCGCTCCATCCATTTATAGACAAATATGACTCATTGCGAACCTAGCCGAAAGAAAGCGATAAGTAGAACTGAGTCTGCTAAATAGGGCAAAAGGCAAAAGACGCCACTCGGGGAAACCCTTCAGCGCGACGCGGCTGAACTGTGTACACGCGATCACGTAGAGTGCTGATGGCGGTGGCCGAAACCCGTAACTCTTTTGGGTGACCGTCGTTGAGTGTGCGGAGGCGGTTGGCGGAACGATCTTGGGCACTGTTGTCCGAGGGGCGTCAACCGCACAGGTGACGATTCGTAACAGCCTGGAGGCTCAAGGTGACGCGCATCAGCTGCGGAGGGCGGTCATGACATCCGTCCTCGTCTGTGACGATTCCCCGCTCGCCCGAGAGGCGCTCCGCCGCGCGGTCGCGACCGTGCCCGGCGTCGAGCGCGTGACGACGGCAGCCAACGGCGAGGAAGTCCTCCGCCGCTGGGGTGCCGACCGGTCCGACCTCATCCTCATGGATGTCCGCATGCCCGGCCTCGGTGGTGTTGAGACCGTGCGGCGGCTTCTGTCGGCCGACCCCGGCGCCCGCATCATCATGCTGACGGTGGCCGAGGACCTCGACGGCGTGGCGCTTGCCGTGGCCGCCGGCGCTCGCGGCTATCTGCACAAGGATGCCTCGCGCGCCGAGCTGCGCGCCACGGTCACGCAGGCGCTCGCGGACCCGACGTGGAGGCTCGCGCCGCGCAGGCTGCGTTCGGCCGAGATGGGTGCCGCTCCGACCCTCACTGCCCGCGAGATCCAGGTGCTGGAGGGCATGAGCCACGGCAGGTCGAACGCCGAGATCGGCCGCGAACTGTTCCTCTCCGAGGACACGGTGAAGACCCACGCACGACGTCTGTTCAAGAAGCTCGGTGCTTCGGACCGGGCGCACGCCGTCGCCCTCGGATTCCGCTGGGGTCTCGTCCGATAGATAGCTCACGTTCGCCCATTGCCCGCCCGTCCCCGCCTGCGAAGTTGCGCCACGCGCGATGCGCGGGGCCGGCCCGGGGGGAAGGGCGGGGCGGCGTATGAGGCCCAGGAATCCCGCGCGTGCCGCATGCTTGTTGTATGGAGTTCCTCGGGGACCGGTCGGTCAGGCGTGAGGGGAGGGCGTGGGAGATGAAGGTCAGCACCCCTGCTCATAACGCTTCGGTGCACAACCATGGACGCGGTGCGACGGATCGTGGCGCTCAGGTGCACCATGGACCGATGCGCAACGAGGGGTCTGACGACAACGCGGTCGTGAGCGCACTCGTACGACGCGCCAGGGAAGGCGACAAGCAGGCGACGCACGATCTCCTCGCCCACGTGCATCCCCTGGCCCTGCGGTACTGCCGTAGGCGGCTGTCCCGACTGCCGGGCGACGCACGGCACTTCGTGGACGACCTCGCACAGGAGGTCTGCATCGCGGTGCTCTGCGCGCTGCCGCGTTACCGCGACACCGGGAAGCCCTTCGAAGCCTTCGTCGTGGCCATCGCCCAGCACAAGGTCGCCGATCTGCAGCGGGCCGCCATGCGCGGCCCCGGTCAGACGGCGGTGCCCTCCGACGAGATGCCCGAGCAGCCCGACGACTCGCTCGGCCCGGAGGAGCGCGCGCTGCTCAGCAGCGACGCCGCGTGGGCCAAGAAGCTGCTCGCGAATCTGCCGCAGCATCTGCGCGAACTCGTGCTGCTGCGCGTCGCGGTC
Organism: Streptomyces sp. TAA486; assembly: GCF_000426165.1. Classification (NCBI taxonomy): domain Bacteria; kingdom Bacillati; phylum Actinomycetota; class Actinomycetes; order Kitasatosporales; family Streptomycetaceae; genus Streptomyces; species Streptomyces sp. TAA486. Next base: position 103,850 of record NZ_AUEV01000001.1, read on the forward strand.
GGGCTCACCGCCGAGGAGACCGGGGAGATGCTCGGGATGTCACCGGGCGCGGTGCGTGTCGCACAGCACAGGGCGCTGAGCCGGCTGAGGGCACTGGCCGAGCAGTAGGTCCGAGCCGTTTAGCATGGACTTTCACCCTGGGCAAGCATTGGAAGGTGTCATGACAGCGAACGACGGAGTCGGAACCGAGGCCGGAGTGCCCGCGAAATTCGCCATGCTCGGCCTGACGTTCGACGACGTGCTGCTGCTGCCCGGAGAGTCGGACATGGCTCCCGGAGACATCGACACCGGCTCGCGGATCTCCCGCAACGTGCGCGTGAACGTACCGCTGCTGTCGGCCGCGATGGACAAGGTCACCGAGTCCCGGATGGCCATCGCCATGGCCCGTCAGGGCGGCGTCGGCGTGCTCCACCGCAATCTCTCGATCGAGGACCAGGCCGCCCAGGTCGACAGGGTCAAGCGCTCCGAGTCGGGCATGGTCACCGACCCGATCACGATCCGCCCCGACGCAACGCTCGGCGACGCCGACGTGCTGTGCGGCCGCTTCCGCATCAGCGGCGTGCCCGTCACCGACGACGCGGGCAAGCTGCTCGGCATCGTCACCAACCGCGACATGGCCTTCGAGTCCGACCGTGACCGGCCCGTGCGTGAGCTGATGACGCCGATGCCGCTGGTCACCGGCAAGGTCGGGATCTCGCGGAACGACGCGATGGAGCTGCTGCGCCGTCACAAGATCGAGAAGCTGCCGCTGGTCGACGACGCGGGCGTGATCAAGGGGCTCATCACCGTCAAGGACTTCGTGAAGGCGGAGCAGTACCCGCTGGCCGCGAAGGACCCCGAGGGCCGGCTCGTCGTGGGTGCGGCCGTGGGCGTCGCGGGAGACGCGTACGAGCGGTCGCAGGCCCTCATCGAGGCGGGCGTGGACTTCGTCGTTGTGGACACGGCGCACGGTCACTCGCGGCTCGTCGGCGACATGGTCGCCAAGATCAAGTCGAATTCGCCGGTCGACGTGGTCGGCGGCAACGTCGCCACGCGCGACGGTGCGCAGACGCTCATCGACGCCGGCGCCGACGGCATCAAGGTCGGTGTCGGGCCGGGCTCCATCTGTACGACGCGCGTCGTAGCGGGCATCGGGGTCCCGCAGGTCACCGCGATCCACGAGGCGTCGCTCGCCGCGCAGGAGGCGGGAGTTCCCGTCATCGGCGACGGCGGCCTGCAGTACAGCGGCGACATCGCCAAGGCCCTGGTCGCGGGTGCCGACACGGTGATGCTCGGCTCGCTTCTCGCGGGCTGCGAGGAGTCGCCGGGTGAGCTGCTGTTCATCAACGGCAAGCAGTTCAAGTCCTACCGGGGTATGGGCTCGCTGGGCGCGATGCAGTCGCGCGGCGAGCAGAAGTCGTATTCGAAGGACCGGTACTTCCAGGAGGACGTCGGCGGCGACGACAAGCTCATCCCGGAGGGCGTCGAGGGACAGGTGCCCTACCGGGGTCCGTTGGGCGCCGTGGTGCACCAACTGGTCGGTGGGCTCAAGCAGTCGATGTTCTACGTCGGCGGGCGCAGCGTTCCGGAGATGAAGGAGCGCGGCCGGTTCGTGCGCATCACCTCGGCGGGGCTCAAGGAGAGCCACCCGCACGATGTGCAGATGACGACCGAGGCACCCAACTATTCACGCCGCTGAGCGCCCGCCACCCACCGGGCTTCCGGGCGCGGCGTGTCGGTGATACTGGAGCGGCACAGCACAGCACGGCGAGAAGGGCTCCACAGGTGACTGAGATCGAGATCGGACGCGGCAAGCGCGGACGCCGGGCGTACGCCTTCGACGACATCGCTGTGGTGCCCAGTCGCCGCACGCGCGACCCCAAAGAAGTGTCGATCGCCTGGCAGATCGACGCCTACCGCTTCGAACTGCCTTTCATGGCCGCGCCGATGGACTCCGTCGTCTCGCCGGCCACCGCGATCCGCATCGGTGAGCTGGGCGGGCTCGGTGTGCTCAACCTCGAAGGGCTCTGGACGCGTTACGAGGACCCCGAGCCGCTGCTCGCCGAGATCGCGGAGCTGGACGAGCGCACGGCGAACCGCCGCATGCAGGAGATCTACTCGGAGCCGGTCAAGGAGGACCTGATCGGTGAGCGGATCAAGGAGGTGCGCGACGCGGGCGTGGTGACGGCCGCCGCGCTCTCGCCGCAGCGTACGGCGCAGTTCTCGAAGGCAGTTGTGGACGCGGGCGTCGACCTGTTCGTCATCCGCGGCACCACCGTCTCCGCGGAGCACGTCTCCGGCGCTGCCGAGCCGCTCAACCTCAAGCAGTTCATCTACGAGTTGGACGTGCCCGTCATCGTGGGCGGTTGTGCCACGTACACGGCGGCGCTGCATCTGATGCGTACGGGCGCGGCCGGTGTGCTGGTCGGCTTCGGCGGCGGCGCCGCGCACACCACGCGGAACGTGCTGGGCATCCAGGTGCCGATGGCGACCGCCGTGGCCGATGTCGCCGCCGCGCGCCGCGACTACCTCGACGAGTCGGGCGGCCGGTACGTCCACGTCATCGCGGACGGGGGCGTCGGCTGGTCCGGCGACCTGCCCAAGGCCGTCGCCTGCGGCTCGGACGCCGTCATGGTGGGCTCGCCGCTGGCCCGGGCCACGGACGCGCCCGGCCGCGGCCACCACTGGGGCATGGAAGCCGTGCACGAGGACGTGCCGCGCGGCAAGCGCATGGACCTGGGTGCGGTCGGTACGACGGAGGAGATCCTGCTCGGCCCCTCGCACACCCCGGACGGCTCGATGAACTTCTTCGGGGCGCTGCGCCGTGCGATGGCGACGACCGGCTACTCGGAGCTGAAGGAGTTCCAGCGCGTCGAGGTCACGGTCACCTGCTAGACCTCGCGGGGCGCAGCCGACGGGGTTCGCCTCGGGTGCGTGGGTCGTGGCGGGGGCGTGCCGCTCCGGGGTCAGTCCGGACGGCATGATTTGCGGCCGACTTCACGGAACGGGTTCGTGCGCTCCGTGTCGGCCACAAGTCACTTCCCCTCGTTTCGCCGGGGAGACCCCGATGAGTGTCCGGACATGGCTCCCTGCGCGTCCCGCCCCTCCCGCCCGTCTCGCGTCCACGGCTTTCGTGCCCCTTCGCCCTTCCCTCGCGATGCCGCCGGCTCGTCGGCGTCTACTGGTGAGACTCACGTTCTCCCGTGGGCACTGACGCGTTGGGCGGTTCGGCGCGTGCGGCGGCGGAGGCCGCCGGTCGTCACAGGCGGTGGGCGGCGCCCGTGGGGCTGGCTCCCCTTGTGTCGAAGAGCAGTTGGGCCTTCGCGGCCAGCCCCTGCAGGTCGTATCTGCGGTGGTGCTGGAGCAGCACTGTGAGGTCGGCGTCGGCGGCGGCCTCGTAGAGGGAGTCGGCACGCGGCACCGGCTGGTCCGCGACCTGCCACTCCATGACGTACGGGTCGTGGAAGCTCAGCTGCGCACCGAGTTGCTTGAGCTTGAGCGCCACTTCCCGTGCGGGGGCGCCCTCCTGGTCGGGCAGATCGGGCTTGTAGGTGACGCCGAGCAGCAGTACGCGGGCCCCGCGGGCCGACTTGCCGTGCTCGTTGAGGAGTTCGGCGGCCCGCTGGCACACGTACCGCGGCATGCGCCCGTTGACCTCCTGCGCGAGTTCCACCATGCGCAGCGGATAGCCCAGCGAACGGCTGCGGTACGCAAGGTAGTTGGGGTCGATGGAGACGCTGTGGCCGCCGACGCCGGGCCCCGGCCGGAAGGCCTGGAAGCCGAACGGCTTGGTCTCGGCGCAGCGGATGACGTCCCAAAGGTCGACGCCGATGTCGTGGCAGAAGACCGCCATCTCGTTCACGAGGGCGATGTTGACCTGGCGGAAGTTGGTCTCCAGCAGCTTCACCGTCTCCGCCTCGCGCGGCCCGCGTGCCCGTACGACCTTGGCGGCCAGCTGCCCGTAGAAGGCGGCGGCCCGCTCCGTGCAGGCCGGGGTCAGACCGCCGATGACCTTGGGGGTGTTGGCGTATCCGTAGCGCCGGCTGCCCGGGTCGAGGCGGGCGGGGGAGTAGGCGAGATGGAAGTCACGGCCGGCGCGCAGGCCGGAGCCCTCCTCGAGCAGCGGCTTGAGGATTTCTTCCGTACCGCCCGGGTACACCGCGGACTCGAGCACGACGGTCGTGCGGGGGCGCAGCTGAGAGGCGAGAGTGTGAGCGGTGGCGCGCACCGCGTCCAGGTTGAGTGCGCGGTCGGGCCCCAGCGAGGTCGGAGCGCAGATCAGGGCCGTACGGACGTGGCTCAGTACCTCGGGATCGGTGGTGGCGCGGAAGCCGCGGGAGATCATGCGGCGGAGGCCGGCCGCGGTGATGGTTCCGTCGGCGGGCGGCCTGCCCGCGTTGAGGCCGGCGACGGTCTCCTCGTCCGCGTCGTAGCCGATGGTCTCGATCCCCGCGGCGACGGCGGCCTGTGCGACCGGAAGACCCGAATGGCCGAGTCCGAGAACGGCGAGATCTGCGGACATTGCTGCGGACATCCTTCCCCTTGCTTCCCTCGCTGGGGTGGCGAGGCCCCGTGCGTGCCGTTCCGGGGGAGGGCCCCGGAAGATCGCGTCGAACTGCCCGGTCCCGTGCTGCGCGGCGCTATAGCAAGTTAATCGGCAATATGACGGATATCTGGGATTACCCGCTCTGCGGCGCCCGCAACGCGGACGAAGTCAGGGAATTGGAGGACCATCGGCAGGGGAACACTGCCTACGTTCTTTCGAACACCACAAGCACCACCGACGGACGCACGACCCACGGGAGGCAGCGGTGAGGACGGCGACACTGGGACCGGAGCAGCGTGTCAGGGCGCTGGCGCAGATGTCCGAGCACGAACTCGACGTGCTGGTCGTCGGTGGTGGCATCGTCGGCGCCGGTACCGCGCTGGACGCCGCGACGCGCGGCCTGTCCACCGGAATCGTCGAGGCGAACGACTGGGCGTCCGGCACCTCCAGCCGCTCCAGCAAGCTGATCCACGGTGGGCTGCGCTATCTGGAGATGCTGGACTTCGCCCTCGTGAGAGAGGCGCTCAAGGAGCGCGGGCTGCTGCTCCAGCGGATCGCGCCGCACCTGGTGAAGCCGGTGCCGTTCCTCTACCCACTGCAGCACAAGGCGTGGGAGCGGCTCTACGCCGGTTCGGGCGTGGCCATGTACGACATCATGTCGATCTCGTCAGGGCACGGGCGCGGCCTTCCCAGGCACCGGCATCTCACCCGGCGTCACGCCCTGCGCGTGGCACCCGCGTTGAGGAAGGACGCGCTGGTCGGCGCGCTGCAGTACTACGACGCGCAGATGGACGACGCGCGCTATGTGGCCACCGTGGTCCGCACCGCCGCCGCCTACGGGGCGCACGCCGCGAACCGGGCGCGGGTCGTGGGCTTCCTCCGTGAGGGCGAGCGCGTCGTCGGGGCGCGAGTGAAGGACCTGGAGCTGGGCGGCGAGTACGAGGTGCGCGCCCGGCAGGTCGTCAACTCCACCGGCGTGTGGACGGACGACACACAGGGGCTGATCGCTGAGCGCGGGCAGTTCCACGTGAAGGCCTCGAAGGGCATCCACCTGGTCGTGCCGAAGGACCGGATCAACTCGACGACCGGGCTGATCCTGCGCACCGAGAAGAGCGTGCTGTTCGTCATCCCGTGGGGCCGGCACTGGATCATCGGCACGACCGACACCAGCTGGGATCTGGACAAGCGGCATCCGGCCGCGTCGAGCGCCGACATCGACTATCTGCTGGACCACGTCAACTCGGTGCTCGCGGTGCCGCTCACGCGCAACGACGTGGAGGGCGTGTACGCGGGGTTGCGTCCGCTGCTGGCCGGCGAGTCGGAGGCGACGAGCAAGCTGTCGCGTGAGCACACCGTCGCGCATCCGGTGCCGGGGATGGTCGTCGTCGCGGGCGGCAAGTACACGACATACCGCGTGATGGCGAAGGACGCGGTGGACGAGGCGGTGCACGGCCTGGACCGACGGGTCGCGGACTGCGTCACCGAGGAGGTGCCGCTCGTCGGCGCCGAGGGCTACCACGCGCTGTGGAACAGCCGGGCCCAACTGGCCGCCCGTACCGGCCTGCACGTGGCGCGGGTGGAGCATCTCCTCAACCGCTACGGCACGTTGACGGAGGAGTTGCTCGAACTCGTCGCCGAGGACCCGAAGCTGGGCGAGCCGCTGCCCGCTGCTGACGACTACCTCAAGGCGGAGATCGTCTACGCGTGCACGCACGAGAGCGCACGGCACATCGGCGACGTCCTCACGCGCCGCACCCGGATCTCGATCGAGACGTTCGACCGCGGTGTGCGCAGCGCGCGCGAGGTCGCGGATCTGATGGCCACGGTCCTGGGCTGGGACGCCGACCAGATCGACCGCGAGGTGGAGTACTACGAGAAGCGCGTCGAGGCCGAGCGCGAGTCGCAGCTCCAGCCGGACGATCTGACGGCGGACGCGGCGCGGTTGGGCGCGCCGGACATCGCGCCCGTGTGACACGCAGTGTGAGGCACCCCGTGTGAGGTACCCGACGGAGAGGTGAAGTCCGAATTACGGGCAGGGAGGGGTCGGTTCGGGTGGGATGCCCGGTTCACGAGCGCCGGTGCGCGTGCGTGGTGCGTCCGCCCGGCGCGTTCCGTGACGATGGGTGAGGCGCCGTGTGCGAGGGCGGCGTCGCGGTGCCCGGCTGCGGCGCCCCCGTACGCGATGTGACGGCGCGATGGTTCACAATGAGAACCGGGCTGGGGTGGGCCATCGCTGAGGGGACACAAGGGGATTCATGAGCGAGCACGAGGGTCGGCTGGTAGGAGGTCGGTATCGGCTCGGGGAAGTCCTCGGCCGTGGTGGCATGGGCACCGTGTGGCGGGGCGAGGACGAGGTCCTGGGCCGTTCGGTCGCCGTGAAGGAGCTCCGGTTCCCCTCCAGCGTCGAGGAGGACGAGAAGCAGCGGCTCATCACCCGTACTCTGCGCGAGGCGAAGGCGATCGCGCGCATCCGCAGCGGCAGCGCCGTGACGGTCTTCGACGTGGTCGACGAGGACGACCGTCCGTGGATCGTGATGGAGCTCGTCGAGGGCGGTTCGCTCGCCGACCACATCCGCAAGGAAGGCCCGCTCACCCCGCAGCGCGCCGCGGAGGTCGGGCTCGCCGTGCTCGATGTGCTGCGCGCCGCGCACCGTGAAGGCGTCCTACACCGCGATGTGAAGCCGTCCAACGTGCTGTTGGAGGACGTCACGGGGCGCGTGGTCCTCACCGACTTCGGCATCGCGAAGGTCGAGGGCGACCCGTCGGTGACGTCGACCGGCATGCTCGTGGGCGCACCCTCGTACATCTCTCCCGAGCGGGCCCGCGGGAAGCCGCCGGGGCCGCCCGCAGACCTGTGGTCGCTCGGCGCCCTGCTGTACGCGTCGGTCGAGGGCCACCCCCCGTACGACAAGGGCTCGGCCATATCGACTCTGACGGCGGTGATGACGGAGGACGTGCCGCCGCCGGAGCAGGCCGGTGAGCTCGAAGAGGTCATCTTCGGGCTGCTGATGAAGGATCCGGACAAGCGGCTCGACGTGGCGGGCGCACGGGCGCTGCTGGAGCCGGTGGCCTCCGGGAGGCACGGTGCGGGCACGGCGGCCGGTGCGGCCGCCGCAGCTCCGGTGCAGGACGGCGGTACGACGGCCGTGCTGCCGCCGAAGCCGGACGGGACCGAGGGCGACGCATCCGAGGCCGGGGAGGCCGGAGACGCAGGCGCCGAGGACGGCGGCAAGGGGCAGGACGCCGAGCCCGCCGAGGGCGGGACGAAGAACGACGGCTCGCCGGCGTCGCCGGGCGGCGGCAAGCAGCGCCGTCAGCGTGGCAAGGCGGCGACCGCGAAGCCGGCCCCGGCCAAGGGGACTTCGAAGAACGCGGCATCGGAAGGCGCTTCGGGCGCGGCAGCCGTGGGTGCGGGCGCCGCGGGCGCCGATGGTTCCGGGGCCGTGGCCGACGACGCCAAGGCCCCCGAAGGTGAGGGGACTTCGGCGCCCGTCGGCTCCGGTGCACTCGCCCGCAACGATGAAAAGGCGGTAGCGCACAGCCCGTCGGGGTCGGGGGACGGCTCCGGAGGAGCGACGACGGGGCTCTCGCAGTTCGCGAGCGGCTTCTCGCGCCGCTCGCTGGCCATCGTGGCGGTGGCGGCAGTCGCCGTGCTGACGCTGATCGCGGTCCTCGCCCTCAACGGCGGTGGCGGTGGCGGCGACGACAAGTCCCCGAAGAACGACACGAGTTCGGGCGCCGGAGGTGCCGAACGCGACAAGGGCGAAGGCCGCGGCACCAAGAAGGACGACAAGGATGGCGGCAAGGAGAAGGAGAGCTCCTCTCCGGACCCGAGCGCCTCCTCCGGCGGTGAGGGCGAGGAGGAGCCCGGCGCGGAGCCCTCCCTGCCCGAGGACTACGAGCAGGTCGACGACAAGCGCTTCCACTTCAGCATGGGGATGCCGGAGGACTTCGAGCGCTCGGGAGTCGCCGGCGCCAACTCCGGGGCCAAGTACTCCGACGGCGGACTGCCCAAGATCCAGGTGGACTTCAGCCCCGAGCCGCTGAAGGACGCCGCCGCCGGATGGCGCGCCCTGGAGCCCTCCGTGAAGAACAACAGCAGCGGGTACCGGCAGATCAGCATCAAGAGCGTGAAGTGGCGGGGCTATCCGACCGTCGGCGACTGGCTGTTCGAGCGCGACGAGGACGGCCACAAGGTGCGGGTCCTCAACCGCGGTTTCCGCGTGGACGATTCACACGGCTACGCGATAATGATCACCTGCCGCGCGGACAAGTGGGACGACTCGGAGTGCAAGACGCTGCGCAAGACGGCGTTCAGCACTTTCAAGCCGCTCACCTGAGAGGGGTTCCCTGCCCGCGTTCCGGGGGACGTTCGGGTTGAGGCCGAATCGGGCAAGCGTTTTAGGTGAGTGAGGCCCGCTGCGGTGTGAGCGCGGCCGGAGAGTCACCGAGTCCGCCCGCGCCGGACAGCTCGGGCACGTATCGTGAATGGCCGCGGACCGGTATCCGTCCGTAAAGATACGGATGAGTTGTGCAATCGACGGTCTCGCGCGCTGTGGGGAGGCGTCGTGGACGACTACGCGGACAAGGCGGGACGGCTGCTGGCCGACCGCTATCGCCTGCCCCGGACCACCGCCGATTCCCACCAGTTGACGGAGTCGGTGGCCTACGACACGGCCAGTGGGCAGGAAGTGCTCGTACGCCAGGTGCCGTTGCCCGAGATCGTCGAGGCCGAGGTGCTCGAGGACGGCGGTTCCGTCGGTGCCGGTGCCGCACACGGCGCCGCGTTCCGCGGCTCGATAGGGCGCGCGACGCGCAGCCCCGCGGACCCGGCCGTCCGGCGTGCCGTCGAGGCGGCGGTCGCAGCCGCCCGTCTGCCCGACCACCCCAGGCTCGACCAGGTCTTCGACGTCTTCGTCGAGGGTGACGGTCTGTGGATCGTCAGCGAGCTGCTGCCGGCCACGCCGCTCGCGACGCTGCTTTCGCACCAGACGCTGACCGCTCACAGGGCCGCGGAGATCGCCGCCGATCTGCTCACCGCGCTGCGCGTGGTGCACGCGCACGGCTGGACCCACCGGAACGTCACCGCGCGTACGGTCCTGATCTGTGACGACGGGCGGGCGCTGCTGACGGGGCTCGCGGTCGGCGCGGCCCAGGAGGCGCTGTGCGGGTACAACCCGCTCCCGGACTCCGAGCGGGTGGCACTGCCGCCCAGCGGCAACATCCCCGGCGAGCCACGGCGGGGCGGTGGTGGCGGCGAGGCGGAGGCCGCCGGCGAGCAGTCGCAGGCGGGGCACGAACCCACACCCGAATCGGGGTCGTGGAAGGGCATCACGCTCCCCGAGGGCTTCGACGTGCGGCAGGAGGACCAGGCCGACGACCCGTACGGACGCGGTCCCGTACCGGGCTCGGGAAACGAGCCGGGCCAGGACCCTCCGAGGGCCGGCGGATCCCCGCGCGGCATCTTCGGCCTGGAGGGCCTCGAGGTCCTCGGGAACGACGGCCCGCCGACCGGGCAGGGCGGCGGGCCCGTACGTCATGGATACGAGACCGGCGGGCGCGGCCCGCGCAGCGGTGCCATCGCGGCCTACCAGGCGGGTGCCAAGCGCGGCGCCGCCGCCCGTGTGCACGGCACGCAGCGCGACGAACCGGAGCTGGAGCGACGGCACGAGGGCGGGCAGGGGGACCAGGCGGGCGCTCGGGAGGACTGGTGGAACCGCCCCGCGTCGGCACCCCCGGCGGACGCCCGTCACGCGACGCCCGACGACTACGTGCGCTGGTTCCCGGCCGGGGAGGACGAGGTCACCCCGAGCGACCTGCCGGGCTCACGTCCGCCCAACAGCCTTCCTGTGAAGGCCACTTGGCGTCCCGCCGAGCCGGAGCCAAGGCCGGAGCAGGAACGCGAAGGCCGACCCGCGGGCTCCAGGTACTCCGACGTCCCGTATGCCGAGGAGATGTACGGCGGCGGTGCCCGCAGCGAGGACCAGTACGCCGACGAGTCCGAGAGCCGTCCCTGGGGCGGCGAGGGCGCCGAGGAGAACGGCGCACCCGAGGGCTTCCGCGGTCCCGCCACCGCCCTGGCCGCCGAACGTGCGCGGCAGGCGCGCATGACGGTCGTCGGCGCGGTCAGCGAGCGGTGGGCGCCCGAGCAGGCCGGGCCGGTCCATCAGAACTGGCGGCTCGCCCCGCCGGTCGGCCCCTCGGCGGACCTGTGGGCGCTGGGTGTCCTGCTCTTCCGTGCCGTGCAGGGCCATGCGCCCTACCCCGAGGACGACGTCGCCGAACTGGTGCAGATGGTGTGCGGTGAGCCGCCCGCGTTCGCAGAGGAGTGCGGTCCGCTGCGTCCCGTCGTCGAATCGCTGCTGCGCCAGGACCCCACGGAGCGCCCGGACTTCGAGGAGCTGAGGGGCTGGCTGCGGTCCCTGGTGCGCTCCGCGCCGGAGCCCGAAGTCGGCTGGCACACGGTGTACGCGCCGTCGCTGGACCCGGGTGGTACGTCGGACCCGAGACGGCTGCCGATACTGCGCCGCCGCGGCGAACTCGTACGCAGACGGCGGGCGGCGAGACGCGCGGCCCGCGCCGAGCAGAGACAGCAGCACCGGCATCAGCAGCGGGAGCAGCGCCGGCAGAAGCAGCAACGGCCGCGGCCCGCCCCACTCCAGGGCACCCCGCACGCGCTCCATCCTCAGGGCCCGCACGATCAGGCCCCGCACGATCGGACTGCGCGATATGAGGCGCAGCAGCCCCAGCAGCCCCAGCAGCCCCAGCAGCCCCAGCAGCCCCAGCAGCCGGGACCCGTTCCGCCGATGCCCGAGCAGGCGCCGGAACCGAGGCGTGAACGCGCCGCGCACAGGCGGAGCCGGCCCGCGCGGGAGAAGAAGCCACGGCAGGGCTCGGGCCCCCGCAAGCTCGGCGGCGTACTGGTCGGCCTCGTGCTCGCGGGGCTTGCCGCCGCACTGATGTACGCGGTGTGGTTCATGCCCGAGGGCGACACCGACGGCGCCTCGAACCAGCAGCGCGGTTCCGTCGGAGGCGAGAGCCGGTCCCCGGGGACGGGCGACGGCAGTGGCAACGGCGGCGGTGACGGCGGCGGCAACGCCGAGAAGCATCGGCCGCCCGCCCCCGCGGGCAAGGCGCCGAAGGGCTACAAGCTCAGCCAGGACCCCGCCGGCTTCCGTGTCGCCGTGCCCGACGAGTGGAACCGCCGCTCGACGACCGGTCGCGGCCAGGTCCGCTACAACGGCGGCGAGATCGAGATGGTCATCGTCAACGGCCGTGACGCGGTGGGGAAGTACGGCAAGGATCCGATGGCCTACCAGAGCGACGACGAACCGGAGTTGAAGGCCTACCGCGCCTCGGACTGGGCGTCGACCTCCGGGCTGCGGCGCATCGACGTCGGCGAAACCGCCATGGCCGAGGGCACGTTCAGCTGGAAGGACGGCGGCCGTGACATCTACGCACGCAACCGCGCGATGATCCTCGACGGGCGCTACCACGTGCTGATGGTGATGGGCTCGAAGGGCAAGAAGCAGGAGATCGACCGGCACTTCGAGGCCGTGGCCGACACCTACCGGTCGACGGGCCGCTGATCTCCGCAGGCCTCATCGGACGCGTGCCGGCCTCCCGGACCGGGCGTCGGCATCACCGGAGGTCAGCGATCTGAGCCGCACCGACCGCCGGCTGGTCGTGCCAGCGTTCGCTGGCAGATTCCGTGAAAGTGGTTACCGCCGGGTATGCAGCGTGTTTCCGGGGTCGTACGCTCTCTCGCATGACGGACACGCAGGACACCCGCTCCCAGGACCAGGGCGAAGACCGCGGCACCGGCGGCACCGCCACACCGGACGGAGCCGCCGGTGGCAACCCGGTGGCCCCCGCTCCCGCAGGGGTGCGCACGGCGGCCGACGTCGTCACCGCCGGGCTCGTCGAAGCTCTCACCGAGGGAGTGATCGGCAGCGGCCGTACGTCCAGCCACACGCCGTTCACGGGGAAGAAGCTCGCCGAGCTGCCGGAGTCGACGCCCGAGGACGTCGCCTTCGCCTTCCACCGTGCGCGCGAGGCGCAGCGTGAATGGGCCGCCACACCCGTACGGGAGAGGGCCGCCGTCCTGCTCCGCTTCCACGACCTGGTGCTGAAGCGGCAGAGCGAGGTGCTGGACCTGATCCAGCTGGAGACCGGCAAGGCACGGCTGCACGCGCACGAGGAGGTGCAGGCCGTCGCCGTCGCCGCACGCCACTACGGGCGGCGTGCCCCCGCATATCTGCGTCCCAAGCGGCACACCGGCGCGTTCCCCGTCCTGACCAAGGTGACCGAGAACCGTCATCCACGCGGCGTCGTCGGGCAGATCGCGCCGTGGAACTACCCCTTCGAACTCTCCGTCGGCGATGCCCTTCCCGCGTTCGTCGCGGGCAACGCCGTCGTGATGAAGCCCGACACCGAGACGGCTCTGACAGCCCTGTGGGCGCGCAAGCTGCTCATCGAGGCCGGGCTGCCGAAGAACGTGTGGCAGGTCGTCATAGGCGAGGGCCATGTGATCGGCCCCGCCGTCGTCGAGCGCGGTGACTACGTCTCGTTCACCGGCTCCACCAGAACCGGACGCGGCGTGGCGCAGAAGGCCGCGGAGCGGCTCGTGGGCGCGTCCCTCGAACTCGGCGGCAAGAACGCCATGATCGTGCTGCCCGACGCCGACCTGGACAAGGCCGCGGCGGGTGCGGTGCGAGGTGCGTTCTCGTCCGCCGGCCAGCTGTGCATCTCGATCGAGCGGCTGTACGTGCACGAGTCGGTGGCGGACGCGTTCGTGGAACGCTTCGTCGCCCGTACGAAGCGGATGCGGCTCGGCTCGTCGCTCGCCTACGGCGCCGACATGGGTTCCCTCGTCTCGCAGAAGCAGCTCGACAACGTCAGCCGTCACATCGAGGAAGCGGTCGCCAAGGGCGCCAAGGTGCTCGCGGGCGGGCGCGCACGCCCCGACGTGGGGCCGCTCTTCCACGAGCCGACGATCCTCGACGGCGTCGAGTCGCCGATGGCCGTGTGCACGGAGGAGACCTTCGGGCCCGTCGTGTCCGTCTACCGCTACTCGGACGAGGACGAGGCCGTCGAGCTCGCCAACTCCACGGCGTACGGCCTGAATTCGAGCGTCTGGGGCCGCAACGGCAGCCATGCGCGGGCGGTCGCGGCACGGCTGCGCAGCGGGACCGTCAACGTCAACGAGGGTTACGCGGCGGCGTACGGCAGCGTGCAGTCCCCGATGGGCGGCATGGGCGACTCCGGCCTCGGCAGGCGGCACGGCAGCGAGGGCATCCTCAAGTACACCGAGTCGCAGACCGTGGCGCACCAGCGGGTACTGCCGATGGCGCCGTCCTTCGGCATGGACGACGCGAAGTACTCCGCGTTCATGAGCCTCGCCCTCAAGGTGCTCAAGGCGCTCCGCTTCCGCTGACGCCGGGCAGCCGCCCACCGCGCCGACCCCCAGCCCCGACGACCCGTACAACCGATCCAGAGCCGAACCACTCGCACCGGAGGCCCATCGTGTCCGAGGAGAACTCCGCCCCGAACGAGGGCGGTTCGTACAACTACGACGTGATTGTCATCGGCTCCGGCTTTGGCGGTTCCGTCTCCGCACTCCGTCTTACGGAGAAGGGGTACAGCGTCGGAGTGCTGGAGGCGGGACGCCGCTACACGCGCGAGACTCTGCCCAAGAACTCCTGGGACACGAAGAACTACATCTGGGCGCCGGCACTCGGTCTCTACGGCATCCAGCGCATCCATGTGCTCAGCAATGTCATGATCCTGGCAGGCGCGGGTGTGGGAGGCGGTTCGCTGAACTACGCCAACACCCTCTACGTGCCGCCGAAGGCCTTCTTCCAGGACCGCCAGTGGGGCCACATCACCGACTGGCAGGAGGAGTTGAAGCCCTTCTATGACCAGGCGCAGCGGATGCTGGGCGTGCGCCTCAACCCGACGATGACGCCCTCCGACGAGCATCTGAAGACGGCTGCCGAGCGGATGGGCGTCGGCGACAGCTTCCACATGGCGCCGGTGGGCGTGTTCTTCGGCGACGGCGAGGACGCGGACGGCAAGGCGAGGACCAAGCCGGGCGGCGAGGTCGCCGACCCGTACTTCGGCGGAGCCGGCCCGTCCCGCAGGGCCTGCTCGGAGTGCGGCGAGTGCATGACGGGCTGCCGTCACGGCGCGAAGAACACCCTCAACGAGAACTACCTCTATCTCGCCGAGAAGGCGGGCGCCGTCGTGCACCCGATGACGACGGTGCGCGAGGTCGAGGAACTCCCGGACGGCCGGGGCTTCGCCGTCACCTGCGTGGCGACGGACAAGCGCAAGGGGCCGGCAACGGTGCTGCGCGCCCGCAAGGTCGTCGTGGCGGCCGGTACGTACGGGACGCAGACGCTGCTGCACCGCATGCGCGACACCGGCACACTGCCCGGGCTCTCCGAACGGCTCGGCGAGCTGACCCGCACCAACTCCGAGGCGCTGGTGGGCGCGCAGACCATCGAGCGGCGCTACCGCAAGAAGTGGAAGGACGGCCGGAAGCTCGACTTCACGCGGGGCGTGGCCATCACCTCCTCCGTCCACCCGAACGAGCACACGCACATCGAGCCCGTCCGCTACGGCAGGGGCTCCAACGCGATGAGCGCGCTGACCACTCTCCAGGTCAACCACGACACGAAGCTGCCCAAGGTGCTGGGCCATCTGCTCACCTGTCTGCGGCATCCCAACCTGTTCCTCAGGTCGCTCTCCGGCCGCAAGTGGTCCGAGCGGATCATCATCGGCCTGGTGATGCAGACGCACGACAACTCCCTGACCACGTACCGGAAGACGAAGGGACTCGGGAAGGGACTGCTCACCGCCCGTCAGGGTCACGGCGCGCCCAACCCGGCCTACATTCCCGAGGGCGCGGAGGTCGCACGGCATCTCGCCGACGACATCAACGGCTTCGCCGGGACCAACCTCGGTGAGCTGATGGGCATGCCGCTCACGGCGCACTTCCTCGGCGGCTGCCCGATCGGTGCGGACGCGGACAGCGGCGTCATCGACCCGTACCACCGGTTGTACGGGCACCCCGGCATCACGGTGGTGGACGGCTCCGCCGTCTCCGCGAACCTCGGTGTCAACCCCGCACTCACCATCACCGCTCAGGCCGAGCGCGCCATGTCGCTGTGGCCGAACAAGGGCGAGGAGGACGCGCGACCCGAGCAGGGATCGCAGTACGTACGGATGGCGCCCGTGGCGCCGCGCGAACCGGTCGTGCCGGACGACGCGTTCGGGGCGCTGCGGCTGACGGTGCTGCCCGTGCCGGAGGTGCCGGCCAGGGGTCCCTCCCGGCGAAGCCAGGGGGAGAGGCCGGAGGCGGCGCGGGAGAGCGCCGACGTGGAGTAGTTCCCGAATTCGCGTTCCCGCCCGGGCAGTTCGGCCGGGCGGGAACGGGAACGGTTCTCGCACACGCGAAGGGCCCCGTGGCGCCGGCCGGTTGGTGGACGGCGCCACGGGGCCCTTGGCGTCCAGCACGGGCGTCAGGGCAGCGCCCGCCTGAAGGAACGGCACCGGGGGGTAGTGCCGCCTGGCCGTCCGAGCTGCGGCAGCATGCTGCACAGCCGGTCAACGGCCGGGTCTTGAAAGGGAGTTCGTGTGCATGGTGCTGGATGCGCATCGGACGCGCAAGGCGTCGGACCCCCTTGGTCACGGCATTGGTACCGGCTGACCGGAACTCTTACCGTCGGACGACAATCTCCCGAGAATCTTCCTGAATCCCAAAGTCTGCGCGCTCCGCGGAGCGGCCGGTCCAGGGCGTCCCCCGCACCGGCCACTGTCTCCCCGCGCGGGGAGAGTTGGTGACCGGGCTGCTGTCCCCTGCTGACCGGTCACTCGCGCCGGAGCGAGGTCCCACGACACTTCCGTCCCCGCCCACGAGGAGGAACGGGCGTCTCATCGCTGCGATGGCGCGTCCCCGAACTGCCGGACGTCCGGCGGGCATCGGGGTCACCGGGACCAACGAAGCTCCGCACGCGGCGGTCACGCTCCTTACGGGTGACCGCCGCGCCGCGGACTTGCCGTGTTGTGCGAACGGCTCGCGGCAGCCGCCGTGCGCTGACCGGGCGCCCGGCCGCACACGTGCGGCGGTTCACCACTGCGCGTTCTGTCGATCGACGACTGGGCTCACGACTGGCTCACGACAGGGTTCACGACTGGGCGCGGCACAGCGCCAGCAGCGTCATCGCGAGCTGTGTGCCCGGGCGGCCCAGCTCGCTGCGGTAGCGGTTGAGGATCTCCATCTCCCGTGCCAGACCCACTTGTTCCCCTGGCCGGGAGCTCTCACCGGCCGGTCCGTCTCCGGCCTCGGTGCGCGTCTGCCGGATGCCTGCCGCGACGTTCCTGCGTTCCTGCACGAGCGCGATGATGCGGGCGTCCAGCTCGTCGATGCGGGATCCGGCCCCGGCTCCGGACTCGCCCCCGCCCGCCGTGCCCGCCCCGGTCGCGTCCGGGCCGGTACGCCCGGTGGTCTCTGCGGCTTCTGTGCTCATGGTGTGCATGTCTCCGTCCTCGTAGGCCGTGCGTACGGCGGAGCCCTGGACCTTGTGGCCCGTGGAGCGGAAACGAAGAGCGCCCCGGGCCTTTGCCGGCCCGGGGCGCCCGGTGAGTCGCTCGTCAGTGGATCAAGCAGCTCGACCACGGCGGCCGTGAGGGCCGGATCCGTAGCCGAACCAGAAGCTGGTTGTGACGGGCTGCTCGAACATGCTCGACAGTATGCACGGGCCCCCTGCGGAGGCCAAGCAGCACCCCGGGCGGCTCCCGTTAGAATCGGCCGTACGAAGTGAGCACGTGCTCCGAGCTCCGGCACGGCGTGCATCAACGCCGTCCCCGCCGTCCCACGCTCCCGTACCACCGCCGTAAGGCCGAAAGGCAGCCGCTCCGTGGCATCAGCGCCCGCCCCTCGTGGCTCAGGCTCCCCGGAATCCGCCTCCGCATCTCCGGACGCTCCGGAGACCGTGCTCGTGATCGATTTCGGCGCCCAGTACGCCCAGCTCATCGCGCGCCGTGTGCGCGAGGCACGGATCTACAGCGAGGTCGTGCCCTCCACCATGCCGGTGGAGGAGATGCTGGCCAGGAACCCGAAGGCGGTGATCCTCTCCGGCGGCCCCTCCTCCGTGTACGCCGACGACGCTCCGTCCCTCGACGGCTCGCTCTTCGACGCCGGGATCCCTGTGCTCGGCCTGTGCTACGGCTTCCAGCTGATGGCGCGGTCCCTCGGCGGCACCGTCGACAACACCGGCAGCAGGGAGTACGGGCGCACGGACCTTTCGGTCTCGAAGGGCGCCTCCACCCTCTTCGAGGGCACGCCCTCGCACCAGCAAGTGTGGATGTCGCACGGCGACGCCTGCTCCGCCGCACCGGAGGGCTTCACGGTGACCGCGTCCACCGACATGGTCCCGGTCGCGGCGTTCGAGAACGACGAGCGCAGGCTCTACGGCGTCCAGTACCACCCCGAGGTCATGCACTCCACGCACGGCCAGCAGGTGCTGGAGCACTTCCTCTACCGCGGCGCCGGGCTCTCCCCGACCTGGACGACCGCGAGCATCGTCGACGAGCAGGTCGCGGCGATCCGCGAACAGATCGGCAGCAAGCGCGCCATCTGCGGACTGTCCGGAGGCGTGGACTCCGCGGTGGCCGCAGCCCTCGTCCACAAGGCCGTCGGTACGCAGCTGACCTGCGTGTACGTCGACCACGGGCTGATGCGCAAGGGCGAGACGGAGCAGGTGGAGAAGGACTTCGTCGCGGCCACCGGCGTGCAGCTGAAGGTCGTCGACGCCGCCGACCGCTTCATCGCCGCGCTGGCCGGCGCCTCCGACCCGGAGCAGAAGCGCAAGATCATCGGACGTGAGTTCATCCGGGTCTTCGAGCAGGCGCAGGCCGAGCTCGTCGCCGAGGCGGGTGCCGCCGGTGAGGACGTCGCCTTCCTCGTGCAGGGCACCCTCTATCCCGACGTCGTCGAGTCCGGCGGCGGCACGGGCGCGGCCAACATCAAGTCGCACCACAACGTGGGCGGGCTTCCCGAGGACCTGGAGTTCGAACTGGTCGAGCCGCTGCGGAAGCTGTTCAAGGACGAGGTCCGCATGGTCGGCCAGGAGCTGGGCCTGCCGGAGGAGATCGTCCAGCGGCAGCCGTTCCCCGGCCCCGGGCTCGGGATCCGCATCATCGGTGAGGTCACGCGCGAGCGCCTCGACGTGCTGCGCGAGGCCGACGCCATCGCCCGCGAGGAGCTCACGGCCGCGGGCCTGGACCGCGACATCTGGCAGTGCCCGGTCGTGCTGCTGGCCGACATCCGCTCCGTGGGCGTGCAGGGCGACGGCCGCACGTACGGGCATCCCGTGGTGCTGCGCCCCGTCTCGTCCGAGGACGCGATGACCGCGGACTGGTCGCGGCTGCCGTACGACGTGCTGGCCCGCGTCTCCACCCGCATCACGAACGAGGTCTCCGGCGTCAACCGTGTCGCGCTCGACATCACGAGCAAGCCGCCGGGCACGATCGAGTGGGAGTGAGCCGGGACGACCGGCGAGCGCCCGCGCGCACCCTCCGTCAACGTGGCCTCGTGCTTCATGCCTCTGAGTGACAAGGACGCGCTCCCGCCCGCTACGGTGGGTGCGGGGCAGAGAATCCCGTCCATGGGAGGAACCATGACCGCCGAGCCCGTGCCCACCAGCGGCGATTCCCAGGATGCCGCCCCGCAGTGGCCTGTGCCGCCGAGGCACGGCTACACCGTGGACGACCTGTTCAATCTGCCAAACCTCCCGCCGCACACCGAATTGATCGACGGGAGCCTGGTCTTCGTGAGCCCACAGCGGAAGTTTCATTCGCTGGCGATGTACTTGCTGGAAAGCGGGATGCGCTGCACGGTTCCTGAGAACTTGCGCGTGCGGCGAGAGATGGCGGTGGTGCTCAGCCCCGGCACCGTACCGGAACCGGACATTTGCGTGGTCCGTACAGAGGCGGACAAGGACGGGCGCCAGACCCGTTACGAGGCGCAGGACCTCGTCCTTGCTGTCGAGGTCGTCTCGCCCGACTCCCAGGAGCGGGATCGCGACACCAAGCCGCACAAGTACGCGCGGGCGGGCATCCCGCACTTCTGGCGCGTGGAGATGTCCGGCGACGGCGAACGTCCAGTCGTCTACGTCTACGAGCTGGATCCGACGACCATGGTCTACGCAGTCACGGGCATCCACCATGACCAGCTGAAACTCTCGGTGCCGTTCCAGGTCGACATCGACCTCACCGAGATCGACCACCTGTAGGCGGCGGCCAACACCCGGCGCGATGAGTCCCCTGATGCAGACCCGCCGGGGCACCCGGCCCGGCCGGGCCCGGCGATCTCGGATGTCCGGCGCCCACGGCGGTAGTTTGCCGGGGTGACCGATATCGGGGGCCGGACCCGCCGACTGAACCGGCGGAAGCGGATCGTCGGGGCCGCTGCCGCGGGAGTGGTGCTGCTCGGGGTGGTCGCCGCGGTCGTCGAGCCGTACGTGAACGACTGGTGGGTCACCCGTGACGCCTGCAGCGGAGCGCTCCCCGAGGGCGTCCTCGACGACATGGGCACGAAGCCGATGGACGACGACAGGCATCTCTACGGACACGAGGAGACCGTCGACTCTCCCCTCGGCAGATACCGCTGCGAGGTGAACGACGGCGAGACCGGCCGCGGCTACCGCTTCCGTGCCTCGGCCTACACCGCCCGTGACGACATCGACGGCCACCTCTCCGAGGACTTCTCCGGCCATGAGCCGGCCCGGCTGGCGCTCCCGGCGGAGTTGCCCGGCTACGAGACGCCGCGCGGCGATCTCGTCGTGACGGTCGTCTGCCCCCGGTTGGGCAGGGACGGCTCGGGGAAGCCGCGGCAGCTGCACACCAGGGCTCAGATCCCCGGCTACTTCGGCGACGGCGAGTCGGGGGACGAGCCCGCTGCCGGAGTCGCGTACGACGCCGGTGCGCGCGCCGCCGTCTCCTTCGCCAACAAGGCCTCGGAGAAGCTGCGTTGCGGAGCGAAGCCACTGGCCGTCCCCGAGAAGGTGCCCCGGCCGGAGCCGGTGCCGCTGGGACGGACGGACGGGACGCCGTGCTCTGCGCTCGCCCACGCACCTCTCGGTCCGAAGAAGGCCTGGAGCGTGGAGGTGCGGATGTCGCAGCGCGCCCCGGTCGGCAGCTGCCTGCTGGAACGCAACGGCGACGGCACCGGGTCAGGTCAGGCGGCCCTGGGGAAGGAGGCGCTCGATCTCACGGCCTTCCACGGCGACTTCTCCCGCCACCTGTGGAAGGCCCTCGGCAGGAAGAAGCCGTGGGTCAGCGCGACGCAGGGCTGGGCGACCGCGCGGTGCGACGGGACGGACGCCGTCTTCCGGATCCGCGCACTGGGCGGGGACGGGGAGACGCCGGTGCTGAGCGCGGAGGAGATGCGCTCGATCCTGACCGCCTTCGCCGAGCGGCAGGCCGACCGCCGTGGCTGCACGAAGCCGCGCGTACCGTCACGGGTCTCGGCCGACCCGCCCCGGGCCTGACGGAGCGCAAGGCGGGCCCGCGGACGCCGAGTGCTCGGGCGGTGCCAGGCGTCGCCGCCCGGCCGCCGCGGCTCACGTACCGGATGTGCCGTCGATGCGCTCGCGGAGCAGATCCGCGTGCCCGTTGTGCCGCGCGTACTCCTCGACCATGTGGATCAGGATCCAGCGCAGGGACACGCTGTCGGCGCCCATGATCGCTGCCGCTCCTTCGGGGAGGCTGCCGGAGTCGTCGAGGGACGCGGTGGCCGTCAGTTCGCGTCCACGCTCGACCTCGCGCTGCCAGACGGCCATCGCCTCGTCCATGCCGCGTCCGGGAACGAGCGCGAACCCGTCCTCCCCCTCCTCGTACAGCCTCGGCACGTCCTGACCGGCGAACACCCGCTGGAACCAGTTGCGTTCGACTTCCGCCAAGTGCTGCACCAGCCCGAGCAGAGTCATCGAGGACGGCTCCACCGACTGCTCGCGCACCTGACTGTCGTCGAGATCCGCGCACTTGAGGGTCACGGTGGCCCGGTGGAAGTCCAACCAGCCCTCCAGCATGGTGCGTTCGTCCGCGTGCGGGGCGGGGACGGGTCGTCCGTCCGATGTCGTCCTGGTCATGGAGCCAGCCTTCCATGGCCGGGCCGCCGGTTCGTCCCGGTCGCCGTCAGGAAGTGGCACCGGCCGTCGCCCGCTGCGATGAGTCCGGGTGCCGGCAGCGGTCTGCACTGCGGCAGGGACATCACGCACGGAGGGAGAGCCGCTGTGGCCGGCACCGACGGGACCGAGGTCGTAAGGGCCTGCATGGAGAGCTACGTCGCGCAGGACCGCGAGCGAGCGGAACGGCTGATCGCCGACGACTACAGCTTCACCAGCCCGCAGGACGACCACATCGACAGGGCCGCGTTCTTCGAGCGCTGCTTCCCCACGGCCGGACGCCTCCTGTCGCAGAAGATCCTGTCGGTCGTGCCGGCCGGGGGCGACGACGTCTTCATCCTCTACGAGTACGAACTGAAGACGGGCGAGCGCCACCGCAACGTCGAGGTCGCGACGGTCCGCGACGGGCGCATCACCGAGACCCAGGTCTTCTTCGGGGGCCGCGTCCGTTAGGCGTCCGGTGGCTCAGGCCGGCGGTCGCCCCTGGGAGGTGCCGTCCTTCGCCGGTCCTGCCGACGCCCACACGAGCAGGGCGAAGCCGAGCGCGAAGCCCAGCATCGTCACCACCCCTCGCGGCTGGAAGATGTGGCTGTCGAAGAAGGACCCGCAGCACACCAGCAGCAGCACCGCGCCCGGCAGCACACGCGCCCCGTACCTGACGCACAGCGCGACCGATGCCGCTACCACCGCGACGGTCAGGCACCACACACCCGCCTGCCCGAGCGCGTCACCGGTGTGGAAGATCGGGTTGACGACCCGGCGACGCTGCTCGCCGCCGTGCTCCTCGGCGATGCCGGCCCCGATGCCGGCGACGGCGTCCAGCCCGGTGTAGAAGCAGGCGTACCCGAAGGCGCCCACCCATGCGACGACGGTGGCCACGCCCGGCACGTCACGCCGCGGCCTGCCCCACAAGGGCACGATCAGGCCCAGCGCCAGCAGAGGCCAGACAGGCAGCAGCCAGACGTGCATCTCGGCCCACATCGCGGCGTTGTGCGGCCGCAGCCCGGCCGGGTGCCCCAGCCCGAATCCGGCCAGCACGAGGGGCGCCGCGACGACGAGGACGATGTCGCGGGCGAGGGTTTTCCACGAGGTCACGGACATGTCCGTGATGGTAGGGGCGCGGTGGGCCGGTGAGAGGGGTGCCGGCGAGCACCGTCACAGAAGCGAAAGATCCGGCGGCCCCGGCCCGGGTGGAGCGGGGTCCGTTCCCCCACTCCGCACCTAGAATGCGCCGACCGCAGACGGGACGCAGTCCTGCCCCAATCACCGGCCGGAGGTCGAGAAACACATGCGCATCAAGTTGCTGGGCGGCTCCGGGCTTCGCGTCAGCGAGCTGTGCCTGGGGACCATGACCTTCGGCCGCGAGACCGACGAGGAGACGAGCGGCGCCATCCTCGACGCCTTCGTCGAGGCGGGCGGCAACTTCATCGACACCGCCGACGTGTACTCCCGGGGCGGATCGGAGGAGATCCTCGGGCGCTGGCTGAGCAGGCAGCAGCGCGACGATCTCGTCATCGCGACGAAGGTCAGGTTCCCGATGGGCGACAGCCCCAACGACCAGGGGCTGGGCCGCAAGCACATCGTCCAGGGCGTGGAGGCGAGCCTGCGACGACTCCGCACCGACCACATCGACCTGTACCAGGTGCACGCCTGGGATCCGCACACGCCGCTGGAGCAGACGATCTCCACCCTCGACTCGCTCGTACGGGCCGGAAAGGTCCGGGCGGTGGGTGCGAGCAACTTCACGGGGTGGCAGCTTCAGAAGGCCGTGGACATCGCCCGCGCCCGCGGCTGGGAGCCCTTCTCCTCCCTCCAGCCGCTGTACAACCTGCTCGACCGCGAAGCCGAGTGGGAACTGCTCCCCGTCTGCCGAAACGAGGGCATCGGTGTGATCCCGTGGAGCCCGCTGCGCGGTGGCTGGCTCAGCGGCGCGATCCGGCGCGGCATGCAGGAACCGCCGAGCGGAAGCCGGGTGAGGACCGCGGAGAGCCAGGGCTGGAGCGAGTCGTGGAGCGCCTACGCGGAGGACGAGCGGACGTGGCGCGTACTCGACGAACTCTTCGCCGTCGCAGAGGAGTCGGGACGGCCTCCGGCCCAGGTCGCGGTCAACTGGCTGCTCCGGCAGGACGGTGTCACCTCCCCGATCGTCGGCGCGCGCACCATGGAGCAGTTCGCCTCCCATCTGGCCGTCGTGGACTGGGAGTTGGAGTCTTCGCAGGTGAAGCGGCTCACGGCCGCCGCGAGCCGTCGGCTGCCCTACCCGTACAGCTTCCAGAAGGGCGGTGACAGCGACGACTGACGGGCGCGCTCCGGGCGCCGATCACCGTCTTGTCCCCTCCTGTTCGGTTGGATCCTTAAATCCGTTATGCCTGTGGCCTTTTCGGGCGTCTTCCCCGGACCCGCGCGATGGAGCCGATTCGGTCGCCGGTACGTCGTATCCTCGTACTGTTATCGGCTATGCACTCTGAGCATTCGTCCTGTGATCGGGACGCCGTCGACTATGGGGATTGAACGCACGGATGGAATGCGCGCGACTGTCTGACGCGGAACTCCTCCCGCTGGTGCGGGAGGAGGGCGAGTCGTCCCGCGACGCGCTCCGTGAGCTGGAGCGGCGCCACTTCCATGCCGTGAGGGCGTTCGCAGCGGTGTGCACCGTCAGTTCGTCGGCGGCCGAGGAACTGGCCGACAACGCATGGCGCCGCGCAACGGCGTTACGTGCCGACATACCCGTCGGCGCCGTACGTCCGTATGCGCTGTGCTCGGTGCTGCGTACGACGGCCGACTGGGCCGGCACGGCCAAACGCGGCGAACTGCACGAAGAGTTGGTCAGCTGGATCCAGAGCTACGTCACCGAGGGCCGCGGGGACTCCTCGGCGGACGACTTCCCCTGTACATCCATGGCGGCCCGCGCCTTCGCCTCGCTTCCCGGCCACACCCAGACGGTGCTGTGGCACTACGCGGTCGAGTACGACGGCGTCGCGAGGATCGACCAGCTCCTCGGCGGCGGTACCGACGAGGTATCGGTGCTGGGCAGGCGTGCGCGCAGGGACTTCTACAACGCCTACGTGCGCATCCACCAGGACGAGATACGTGAGGACGAGTGCGCTCGCCTCCAGCGGACGGTGCTCGCCTACGCGGACCAGAAGTCGATCGAGACCGCTGCCGATCTGATGCCGCACCTGGCGCGGTGCGCACACTGCTCGCAGGCGGTCGACGACCTCGGGCTGATGCACGTCCACTGCGGCGCGCTGCTGGCGGAGGCCCTGCTCCCATGGGGCGGCCATGAGTACGCCGCCTCCAGCCTTCCTTCGTCATCGGGTGGCGTCCGCGCCGCGCACGGGGCGGAGGACGACACCGCTGACAGGGCCGCCGCCGGAGCCGGGGCGGGCCGAGGGGAGCGCTCGTACGAGGGCCGACTGGCGGGATTGCTCCGGGGCTTGGTCTCCCGATGGTCCCGCGGGTTCGCCGGGGGCCGGTTCCTGGGAGGAATCCTCGGCCGCAACGGCGCGGATCCGCGTCCCGGCGACGGCAGGAGACGGCACCAGAGGAAGCGCGTGCTCCAGAGCGCGGCACTGGTCGGCCTGTGTTCGCTCGTCGTCGCCGTCGCCTACACCGGGGCGTTCGGTCCGGGCTCCCCGCAGAGCACCGAGCCGCCTCCCGCCCAGGGCGGTTCGCAGGTGCCGGCCCAGCCGCCGCGGTCCTCCCCGACGACCGCGACGGCCACCGCCACCTCGACCGTCACGGCGACGGAGACCGCCCCGCCCCGCGGGAACGGCGGCGGACGGGCCGGTGGCAGCGTCGGTGAACCGGCCGGAGGTCTGCCGGCTGTCGACACGGCGCTGGAGTGGCTCTTCGACACGGTGCAGGGCGCGACGACGGCGGACACTTCGGCCAACGGGATCCTCGGCACACTCTTCGGGGACCCGCTGCCGGCGCCGGTGAACGGCGCTCTGCAGTTCAACGGGACGCAGGACGTCTCCTCGGAAGGTGCCGTGCTGGACACCGAGTCCAGCTTCTCCGTCACTGCCCGTGTGAAGCTGCAGGACAAAGGCGGCACCCAGACCGTGGTCAGCCAGGACGGCTACGACGTGAGCGGGTTCTCGCTGCAGTACGACGCGGCGAAGGACAGGTGGTCGATGGCCCTGCGCCGTGACGACTCCTCGGACGTCGTGGCGGACGTGGCCCTCTCCGACTCGATTCCGAGGGCCGGCAGATGGACCCAGCTCACCGGCGTCTACGACGACCCGGGCAACGAGATCCGGCTGTACGTCGACGGCAGGCTCGAGGACACGGCCAGGCACGACGGGGATTGGCCGGCCGACGGCGACTTCACGGTCGGCAGGGGGCTGCTCGACGGCGCGCCCTTCCAAGGGCTCAGGGGAACCGTCGACGAGGTGCGCGCCTTCGACTCGGCGCTCTCGGGGCGGCAGGCGCTCGCCCTGGCCGGAGGCTCCTGACCGAGTCCTGGCTGCTTCTGACGGGTCGGCGTCCAGGCCCGCTTCTGACTGCCGCGTCCCGGCCGCTCCCGACGAGCCGCGTTCCCGCCGCTCCTGACTGCCGCGTCCGCGGGAAGCGCCGGCCGGCCGGTGGCGGCGCGCCCCGCCCTATCCGCTGTTGCGCCCGCTCTGCCGCTGGAAGGTGTCCTTGCTGCCTCCGTCCCATTCGACGGTGAGCTTGTCACCGGACCGGACGGCGTCGCCCGTGAGGGCGCTCTTCACATTGCCGTTGACGCACTTGAGGGCCAGCCGGAAAGCGGCGCCGGACTTGCGCGCCTCACCCACGCCGGGGCAGGTGGACAGGCGGCCGGGACGGTTGTAGGCCACGGCGTTCTTGCCGGCGGACTTGCCCGAGCGGACCTCACGTCCCACGGTCAGCGTCTCCCCGCCGCGCGACTGCCAGGTGCCGATGAAGCTCTTCCCTGCGTTCTTCCCGCCGCCTCCGGCGTCCTCGTCCTGGGCCCCGCCCTTGTTCGTGCCGTCGGGCCGCTCGCCGGCAGATCCCGGGTCGGGCTTCCCGCCGCCCTCCGCGCTGGCGCCGCTGTCCCCACCGCCTCCGCCGTCGGTCATGTAGTACACGCCGCCGCCCGCGAGCAGCACCGCGGTGATCGTGCCCGCGAAGAGAGCCACGAGCTTCCTCTTCGAATGGGCGGCCCACCGCGGCCCCGCCGGCGGGTAGCCGTAGTCGGGCGGCGGCGGCTCCTCGTACGTCTCGTCGAAGAGGTACTCGTAGTCGTACGGCGGTGGTGGCGGTGGCGGCATCGACTCCCACTGCGGCTGCGGAGGCAGCGCCGGCCGCGGCGGTGGCTGTGGCGGGAGTTGCTGAGCCGGTGAATCCCAGTATCCGAACCCGGCAGTCGGTGGCTGCGGCGGAGGCTGGCGCGGCTGAAGTTGCTGCGGCGGGGGCTGACGGGGCACGGGCGGCGGGGGAGGCCGCTGCCTCCTGTACCGCGGACCGCCGTAACCGTCCTGCGGTGGCTGAGTCATAGCGAACACCTCTGCGCACGTGCCCGCAGCCGCCAAGACCCCCAGCTCACCCAGGTGGCCCGAGATTCCCCGGGGTCGGCCTCGGCCGGTTACGAGCCCGCCGCTGCTACACGGCAAATTGAGCGGGCCACGCGACCATCCTGCGTCATTGTGACGATCGGCCGCAGCCGAAACCAGAGCATGTGTGCGGTACATGAGCACACGGACCGGACGCGAGGTGACTGCGGGGAGCGCGGAGCCTGCCGTGCGCAGGCCCGCCACGGCCGCCGTGCCGGGCGCCGGAGGGAGTCAGACCAGGCGGCGCGCGGCCGCCCAGCGGGTCAGTTCGTGGCGGTTGGACAGCTGGAGCTTGCGCAGGACCGCCGAGACATGGGACTCGACCGTCTTCACAGAGATGAAGAGCTGCTTGGCCACTTCCTTGTACGCGTAGCCACGCGCGATCAGACGCAGTACCTCGCGTTCGCGCTGGGTGAGCCGGTCGAGATCCTCGTCGAGCGGCGGGGCGTCGGTGGATGCGAAGGCGTCCAGCACGAAGCCGGCCAGGCGCGGTGAGAAGACGGCGTCCCCATCGGCGACGCGGAAGATCGCGTCGACGAGGTCGGTGCCGGTGATGGTCTTAGTGACGTAGCCGCGCGCACCGCCACGGATGACGCCGATGACGTCCTCGGCCGCGTCGGACACGGAAAGGGCGAGGAAACGCACCGGGGACTCGGCGGTTCCCATCATCGAGGCGCTGCGGCGCAGGACTTCGACGCCGCCTCCGCCGGGGAGATGGACGTCCAGGAGTACGACGTCGGGGCGCGTTGCGGTGATGACGGAGACAGCCTGTTCCACGTCGCCCGCCTCCCCGACGACGTCGACGCCCGTGTCGTCGGTGCGGCCGATCTCCGCCTGCACGCCCGCGCGGAACATGCGGTGGTCGTCGACGAGGACCACGCTGACCTGGCGGGACGTGCCCGAGCCGGCGTCTTCCGCGGTGCCTGGTGTCTCGTTGGTCACGACTGGGCCGCCCTCTCCATTTCGAGCTCCACCTCTGTCCCCTCGCCGGGCGCCGACCGCAGCCGTGCCGTGCCGCCGTGGCGTCGCATGCGGCCGATGATGGACTCGCGCACGCCCATCCTGTCCTCCGGCACCGCGTCCGGGTCGAAACCGGGACCGCGGTCGCGTACGGAGATGAAGACCGTGCGTCCCTCCACCTCCGTGAACACCTGGACCGCCCCTGCCCCATGGCCTCCGGGAGGGGTGCCGCCATCGCCACCGTACTTGGCGGCGTTCACCATCGCCTCGCGCGCGGCCTGAATCTGTGCGTCCAGCCCTTCGTCGAGCGGGCAGTCGCCGACGCAGACGACCTCGATAGGCACTCCGTGATGGTCCTCGACTTCGGCCGCCGTCGCCTTGACGGACTCGGAGAGCGTCTGCGGCTTCTCGTCCTCGTCCTTGGCCTTGCCGCGGGGCTTGTACAGCCAGTTGCGCAGCTCGCGCTCCTGGGCGCGGGCGAGGCGGGCCACTTCGCGGGGATCGTCGGCGCTGCGCTGGATCAGCGTGAGGGTGTGCAGCACGGAGTCATGGACGTGCGCGGCGACTTCGGCCCGTTCCTGTGCGCGGATGCGCATCAGCCGCTCCTCGGACAGGTCCTGCATCATCCGCACCAGATACGGACCGGCGAGCAGCGCGACTCCGACGAGGACGGCGAGGGCGGCCTGCAGGACCGGGCCGAGATGCCTGGCCGACCCCTGCACGACGACGATTCCGCTCACTCCCACGGCCACCAGCACGACACCGGCGGCGCTGCGCGCGAGCGGCACCAGCCCGCGGCGTCGGCTGACCTCGGCCCAGTGTGCGCGGCGGGCGTCGTCGGCCTGGCGCCAGACCAGGACGACGCCGAGACCTATCAGAAGCACCGGCCACAGATAGGTGTCGACCCGTCCGAACTGCAGGTTGTCGGCGATCACGACGGCGCCGACCATCAGGGCCAGTACGGCGAAGAGCTGGCCCTTGTCGGGCTTGCGCAGGTGCAGTCGCGACCAGGTGCTCTCGCTCTCCCGACGGATCCGCGGGACGGAACCCGCGTCGGCGGCCGGTGCGGCGGTGGTCGCCTTGCGGTCCTGGCCGACGCCTCCCGTACCGAGCGGCACGACGAACCAGAAGGCGG
This sequence comes from Streptomyces sp. TAA486, assembly GCF_000426165.1. Taxonomy (NCBI): domain Bacteria; kingdom Bacillati; phylum Actinomycetota; class Actinomycetes; order Kitasatosporales; family Streptomycetaceae; genus Streptomyces; species Streptomyces sp. TAA486. The sequence goes on from NZ_AUEV01000001.1 coordinate 133,202, forward strand.
CGTAGAGCAGCACGCCGAGCCCCTGGGTCACCGTGAGGGCGATGAAGACGATGCGGACCCAGGAGACCGGCAGCCCCAAGTGCCCGGCGAGGCCCCGTGCGACGCCGCCGAGCATGCGGCCTTCGGCGCTGCGGTAGAGCTTGCGCAGCGGGGGCGGCGGGGCGACGTCGTCGGTGGGCGGCCCTCCCCCTGGCACTTCCTGGCTGCGCCAGGATGTGCCTTCAGGGGGGACCCCCACGGCCGCTCCGCCGTCGCCGGGGCCGGAAGCGGTCGACGAGGCGGGGGTCATGTACCGATCGTCACACGCTTGTGCGGTGTGAGGCATCAGGGTGGTCCCTGATCCCGACCCGTACGTGGCCTCCCGGAGAGGCGGCGCACGCGGCGCCGGAATCAGGGTCGCGTGGGGGACGGGCCCCGATGTGCCCGGCGGGAGGCAGGGGACACCATGGGGCGCATGACGGAGGACGACGAGCACTCGCCGCGGCAGCATCCGCCGGCGGCCGGGCCGGTGCGCGGCGACGACGCCGGTACGGACACCGCCGCCCGCGCGGTCGCCGCCGGCGCCGCCGCCGATGGGGGAGCAGGCGACGGCCAGGACGGCACCGGCCCTCCCCGGCGCAGGCTCACGCGGAGCCGCCGTCCCAAGGCGGTCGCCGGGGTGTGCTCGGGCCTCGGCCGGTACTTCGACCTCGACCCCGTCATCTTCCGTGTACCGCTCGTCGTGCTCTCCGTCATCGGCGGGCTCGGCCTCGTCTTCTACGGCGCCGCATGGCTGCTGATCCCCGCGGAGGACGAGAAGCAGAACGAGGCGCGGTGGCTGCTGTCCGGCCGCGTCGAGGGGACCACGCTCTCCGCCATCCTCGTCGCGCTCGTCGGCTGCGGGCTCTTCCTCGCGTCGCTGGGCAGCCTCAGCACACCCTTCTCGGTGCTGCTCGCGGGCGCTGTCGCCGGTGCCGCGTACTGGTCGCAACACCGGCGGGAGGCCGCGGCCGCGGAGGCCGTCGGTGCCCCCGTAGATCCGACGACGGCGCACGCGGTTGCCGACGCACCCCCGGAAGCGCAGGCTCCGCCCGTGCCGGGGATGCCGTCGTGGTGGCGCGAGCCCCTGACGAAGGACGGCGCCGGGGAGCCCGGGTATCTGTGGGGCCCCGACGAGGCGGAGGCGCAAGCGGGCCGGGGGCACTTCCCGCACGGGCGTCCCTGGGGGCGCGGTGGCGGTGGCCCACGCCCGGGACGTCGCCGTGAGGGGGCGTTCGGCGGGCTGCTCGCGATGCTGGCCTCGGCCGCGGCGGTCGCGGGGACCGTCGCCGGCTGGGATCCGCGGGCGCTCGGCACGGGCCTCACCATCGGACTGGCCTGTGCGCTCGCGGTGTACGGAATCGGGTTCGCGGTCAGCGCGTTCGCGGGACGGGTCGGCCTCGGCACGGTCTTCCTGACGGTCGTCACGGCGGTGATGCTGGCGGGCGTCTCCCTGATCCCGAAGAGCATCGGCACGGACTGGCGCGAGGTCACCTGGGCCCCGGCCTCCGCGTCGGACATCGCGGGCGCCTACGAACTCGACGGCGGCGCGGGCGAACTCGACCTGGGCGACGTGCGGTTCACCGGTGACCACAAGACCGTACGGACGCATGCCCGGCTCGGTGCCGGGGCGCTGAAGGTGATCGTGCCGAGCGGCACACGCGTCGAACTCGACGCGAAGGTCGGCGCGGGGGAGATCCGTCTGCCCTCGCGGACCGAGCGCGAGGGGGAGCACTTCGTGGTGGAGAGCATCGGCGGCGTCGACAGGCACGAGCGGCTGACGCTGTCGCCCTCCGGCAGCGGAAAGGACGAGGAGGGGACGCTGAAGCTGTCGGTGGACCTCACGGTGGGGCAGCTGGAGATCGTGCGGGTGCTTCCCTCCGGTGAACGGACCGACCACCTGCCCGCGCGCAGCGTGCCCGGGGACGAGCGGAGTGAGGAGCGCCGATGAACCAGCACCGTTTCGAACCGGCACGGCTGCTGCTCGGCCTGATGCTGATGGGCGCCGCGGCGGTCTACGCGATGGACGCCCTCGGGGAGTGGCAGGTCCCGGTGTGGGCGCTCCTGGTGCTGGTGCCGGCATCGCTGGTGGCGGCGGCGTTCACAGCGGTGGCGACCTTCGCCGTGCGGCGCCTTCTGGGACGGCGGAGGAAGACGCAGGGGCCGGGCGTGCCGGGCCGGATGCCGATGGACGAACTGCGCGGCGGGTACGGGGCGTCGGGCACCGGCGGGCCTCAGCGTGAAGACGGGCAGCGTCAAGCCGGGCACGAGGACGACGGGCAACAGGACGAGGGGCAGAAGGACGACGGGCAGGACGGCGACGAGCGGCAGGGGGGCGCCCGGCCCGGCGGCAGCGGCGGGGGAACCGGAACGGACTGAGGCGGAGGCCGAGCCCCCGAGGCCGCGCCTCCGGAGCGGACCCCCGCCTCGTCTTGCATGAACCGTGCTCGGTCCTCGGCCCTAGCCGAAGATGTGCCTGCCTTTTCGGCGCCGTCGCCGCGAGAAGGCCATGTCGAGCGACCACACCGAGGCTCCGGCGAAGATCAGCGGCACCCAGGCCATCATGTACGGGAGGTCGTTGCCGTAGTAGTACGGGTCGCTCTGCCAGCTGACCGTCAGCCACAGGCTGAGCGATATGAGCATGCCGCCGAGGGCGGCCAGGCGGGTCCACAGACCCACCAACGCGCCCAGCCCGGCGGCGATTTCACCCGCGGCGATGGCGATGCCGAATGCCTTGGGGTCGTTCTGCGCGAGGTCGATCATTGCGGGGATCGCAGCGGCGTCGTGCGAGGACTCCAGAACCTGGGCCAGCGAGTCGCCGCCCTTGCCGTTGAGGAACTCCTTGTTGATGACGAGCTTGTCCAGTCCCGCGAAGATGAAGGTGGCTCCGAGGAAGAGACGGAGCGGGACCAGTGCGTACTTGGACGCTCTTGCCCGCACACTGCCCGGGGAGCCGCTGACAGGCGCATCAGTCCTGGTTTGATCCGCCAGAGACATGACAGTCCCACCTTCCGTAGTCGCCCCTGTGCCGCATGCGTGTTCGGCTCGGGCTGAAGTCGAGTCGCTACGGTACGCGGCTGTGGCCCGCGTTACACCCTCTCTGAACGATCTCAGTCAGCAACCACGGCCGAAGACTTCGAGGGTGTGGGTGCATTCGCGACAGAACGGGCCACATCGGGTGGGGTTCCGCCCTGCGGCCACCGCTCTGTCGCGGTGCCCTCCCTCACGACAATGACCGGTCATCACCGGTGCGGCCGGTCGCACCGGCGTCACGGAGACGCCCGGACCGGGCGCTGGCGGTGCTCCGGCTCAGTCGGCGACGTCGATGGGGTAGCGGTTGGTCTCCACACCCGCCGCGGTGACGACCTGGATCTCGACCCGGCCCGGTTCAACCTCCACGGGCACAGGCACGGTGAGCGTCGCGTCGGCCGGGTTGGAGAATCCGTTGCCGGACGGGATCAGCGGGACCGGCACATGCACCGCCCCGACACGGACCACCATCCGCGACAGCCGGTCCGGTTCACCCGCGCCCGGCGGGACGAAGCCCGCGCCGCGGATCTCGATGTCGTCGCCCGTGCGGATGGGCGAGTGCAGGTCGCCGACCTCGCGGGCCCGTACGACGGAAAGCACCACGGGACGGCCGCCCTCGGCGTACTTGCCCGTCAGATACGTCGCCGCCGAGACCACGACCAGCAGGGCCAGGCTCCAGGGCAGGTCCGGCAGTTGGTCCGGCTGCCGCGCGAGGCGAACGCCGGCGAACACCACGGCGACCCCGCTGACCAGGACGTACTGCACGTCGCAGAAGGAGCCGCGGCCTGCATCGTCGGTGAGAAGGTCGCCGGCGCGGGCCCGGTCGGCACGCACCTTCTGGAGCCGCTGGCGCTGCACGCGGACCGAGACGGTGCGGCGCACGAAGACCGCGACGGCGCAGCTCAGCGCGAGCACTGTCAACAGCCCCGCGCCACGGGAGAGTTCGAGCCCCTCGATGAGGGCGCGACGCTCGGACTTCCCGGAGCGGCCCGCCAGTTCGAGCGCCAGGACGAGGACGGTGTACACGGCGAGGAGCACCCATGCCGCCGCCACGGAGCGTGAGGTGGACAGCCTGTTGTCCTCGCCGATGAGCGGGGCCAGCGCTCCGCCGCGCGCCCGGTGCAGGTACGCGGCCAGCGAGACGACGCCGGCGGCGATCACCGCGGCGATCAGTGATGCGGTGCGCCCGGCCGTCCAGCCGGCGGAAAGCGCGGTGAGCAACTGCCCGATCAACAGCACGCCGACGGCGGCCCAGACGGCGACGACGGTTTGCCGCCACAGCGACTCCAGCCGCATCGCACCCTCTTCGCGTGCGCGCTCGGCGACCGTACGCGCGGACCGCGTCAACTCGTCGGAGACCCACTGACGGGAGGCTCCCGGGGAGTGCGCGAGAGCGGCGGGAAGGCCCTTGCCCGCGGCGAGTTCGTCGCGGCGGCGGCGGAAGTCCTCACGCGCGTGCCGGTGGCCCTCGCGGGCACCGTGCGGGCAGTCGCCGCAGGTGCAGGAGGTGGAGTGGGCCCCCGAAGAGGCGCCCGACGGGGCGGACTTCTGAAGCGGGACGGACTCTTCGCGCGCGCCGCTGCCGCCGCCTGTCCCGTCCCGTGCCGTGTCCACGGCCACTGCGCAACCCCGCCTCTCAAACACCGTTCGTGAAAGGCGCATTGTGCCCTACGAATCGCAGGCTGCTGTCGGCAGGGCGCGCTTCATCACCCGGCTGTGTGAGGCGGGGCCGCGGCGGTGGACGGGCCGTACTCCGAACGCCTCGGAGAGACGGGCGAGGTGTGGACGATTGTCCGAAAGTGAGGTTCTTGAGCCGCGATCACGGCGAGTAGCGTGCCCAGGACCCGACACCAGAGGGGACTCATGGCGGCCGACGGCATCGTCGAACTGACCCAGCTCAGCCCGGACTTCGTACGCGATCCCTACCCCGTCTACGCCGCACTCCGCGCCGAGGCACCCGTGCACCACGTACGCGTGCCCGACGGGAGAGAGCTGTGGCTCGTGGTCGGGCACGAGACGTGCCGCACGGCCTTCACCGACCCCCGGCTCAGTCGGGACTGGCAGAACCACGGGGGCATAGGGCAGATCCTCAACCCCGGCCTGCCGGCGATCGGCCACATGCTGACGACGGACCCGCCGGACCACACCCGGCTGCGGCGCCTGGTGGCGGGTTCGTTCACGCCGCGCCGGATCGCCGCGCTCGGACCGCGCGTCCAGCAGATCACCGACGAGCTGCTCGACGCGATGCTGGAGAAGGAGGAGCGGCGTGCGGACCTGATCGCGTCTTTCGCCTTTCCGCTGCCGATGACGGTCATCTGCGAACTGCTCGGCGTACCCGAACTCGACCGTCAGGCCTTCCGTGGCTGGTCCAACGCGATGGTCGGGCCCACCAGCGCGGAGGAGGAGGCCCGCGCGTACGAGGAGATGCCCGCCTATCTCACCGGGCTGATCGAGACGAAGCGGGAAACCCCTGGCGACGACCTGCTCAGCGCAATGATCCAGGAGGTCGACGACGGCGGCGATCGGCTCACCGGCGACGAACTCATCGGCATGTGCGTGCTGTTGCTCGTCGCCGGCCACGAGACCACGGTCAACCTCATCGGCAACGGAATGCGCGCCCTTTTTGCGCACCCGGACCAACTCGCCCAACTTCGTGCGGACTTCGGGCTTCTGGAGGGCGCCGTCGAGGAGATGCTCCGCTACGACGGCCCCGTCGAGACGTGCACCCAGCGCCTCGCCCTGGAGGACGTGGAGCTGGACGGGACGATCGTGCCCGCCGGCTCGACCGTCCTGATCGCCATGGCCGACGCCGACCGCGACCCGGAGCGCTTCGAGGAACCGCACTGTTTCGACATCCGACGCGACGCCCGCGGCCACATCGCCTTCGGCCACGGCCTGCACTACTGCCTGGGGGCTCCGCTGGCCCGCCTCGAGGGCCGGATAGCGGTCCGTTCACTGCTGGAGCGCTGCCCGGAGATCGCGGCGGACGCGGACGAGTCGACCCTGCGGTGGCTGCCGGGGATGCTGATGAGGGGAGTACGGCGGCTGCCCGTCCGCTGGTGACGAGGACCCCGGCCGGGCCCGCCCAGGAGGCGACGGTGTGAGCGTCGCTAGGCTCCCAGGCCATGGACGTACTCATACATCTCTTCGTCGGCCTCCACATCATCGGAATCGCGGCCCTGCTGGGCGGCTTCTTTTTCCAGATGAAGGCGATGCGTGCGGACGAGGCCCGCTTCGTGCCCGGCATGCTGCACGGCGCACTCACCATGCTGGTGACCGGGATGGTCCTCGTGGGCCTCAATCAGGCGGGCGACGACCCGGTGAACAACGTCAAGATCGGCATCAAGCTCACGCTGCTCCTGGTGATCCTGGGCCTGGTGTATGTGAAGAGGGACGAGGAGAAAGTGCCCTCGTCCCTCTTCGGCACGGTCGGCGCGCTGACTGTGGCGAACATCTTCATCGCCGTCCTCTGGACCTGACGGACGCGACGAAGGCCCTGAAGTCGCCTTCATCGGCGGAGGGTTGAGCCGCCGCACCTCCCCGTACGTCCCCCGGTACTCCCAGGGTTGCGCCCGGTCCGCGGTGCCGCGGACCGGGCGCACGGACGGGGTGGCTCGCGGTCAGCCCGGGCGCACCGCCGAGTGGAACGGCATGTAGCTGACGTCCTCGTAGGTCACGTCCGCACCCGGCTTCGGTGCGTGGATCATCTGCCCGCCGCCGACGTAGATGCCGACGTGGCTGATGTCGTCGTAGAAGAAGACCAGGTCGCCGGCCTTCATCTCGGACTTGGCGACCTTCGTGCCTACCTTGACCTGGTCCCACGTCGTGCGGGGCAGCGAGATGCCGGCCGCCTTCCACGCCCCCTGTGTCAGGCCGGAGCAGTCGAAGGAGGTGGGGCCCGTAGCGCCCCACACGTACGGCTTGCCCAACTGCGCCTTGGCGTAGGCGAGGACCTTCTCGGTCTGCGCCGACTGCGAGCCCCCGCCGCCCTTGCCCGCATCCTGGCGCGCCTCCTCGGCGCGCTCCGCGGCCTTGCGGGCCGCTTCTTGCTTCTTCTTCTCGATCGCCGCCAGGCGTGCCTTCTCCTCGGCCGTCAGCTTCGACAGCAGTTTCCGTGCCTCGGAGAGCTTGTCCTGCACTTCCTGCTTGTTCTTCTTCAGCGCCTGCTGGGAGGCGTTGAGCGACGCGAGCTCCTCGGTGGCGTGCTCCCGCTTGCTCTGCGCCGCCTTCTGCCGCTTCTCGAAGTCGGCGACGGCTTCCTTCTGACGGCCGCTCATCCGGTCCAGCACGTGCGTCTGCTGGAAGAACTGCTGCGGGTCCTCGGTGAGCAGGAGGGTCGCCGTCTGGGACATGCCGCCGGAACGGTACTGCGCCGTCGCGTAGTTGCCGAGGGTACGGCGCGCGTCGTTGAGCTTCGCGGTGCGCTCGGCCGCCTCGTCGAGGGATCTGTCCGCCTTCTTGCGCTGGGCGTCCGCCTTCTCCTTGGCCGCGTTGTACTTCTGCGTCGAGGTCTCGGCCTGCTGGTAGAGCTTGTCGACCTTCTTCTTGACCTCGGAGATCGACGGCTTGCCGTCGTCCGGTGCGGCCTGAGCGCTCTGGGAGAGCAGGGAGACGGAGGCGAGCGCGGCGGTGGTGATCCCGAGCACTCCGCGCTTCGTCGAGGCGGTCTTCAGTATTCGGGCGCGCGGCTTGCGATGTGACGCCAAGACCGGCAGCTCCTTCCGTGAACCGCCTACCGGGTTAGCTGACGGGTTCGGGCTCTCGGAAGGCTGCCCTACGGGTCGTGCGCGGTGCTTCCGCGGTGCGACTTCCCGATTCACCCCGGGTGCGTACGCCGGACTTGCGCGTGCGCGGTGGGTCCCCGGCTCCGTGGGCAGAGCCCTTCGGATGACCGTCGGATTCGGCGGAGGCGGCCCGTGCCGACGCTTTCGCCGGCGATTGGTGCGGACCGCCTGGCACGGCACGGTAGCGAGATGTGGGGCGTCTGTGAAGGCCGTTAGGTGATACGTCCGATATCTGTTCGTTATCCCGTGAGGGAGGTGGCGGTGCGGTGTCGGCGCGGCAATCTAGACTTCTCCGACGATGAGCAGCCTCTTCGACGACAGCTTTCTGGCGGACCTCGCACCCGTGCGCGCGCAGGACAGTGCCTCCCCCGGGCAGGACGGCCCGAGCAGTTCCGACGGGCCTTCGGGCGGCCCCGGAAACGGCTCAGGCGAAGGCCCCGGTGGCCGTTACGGAGGCGGCACGGGAGGCTCGTCGTCGTACCACCGGGGCGGCTCACCCCGTACGGTCGTCGACCCGGAAGCGCTGCTGGCGGAGCTGAACGAGTCGCAGCGTGCGGCCGTCGTGCACTCCGGTTCGCCGCTGCTGATCGTCGCGGGCGCCGGCTCGGGCAAGACCCGTGTGCTCACGCACCGCATCGCCCATCTCCTCTCGGCACGCCATGTCCACCCCGGGCAGATTCTCGCCATCACCTTCACCAACAAGGCGGCCGGCGAGATGAAGGAGCGCGTCGAGGAACTCATCGGCCCCCGCGCCCAGTCGATGTGGGTGTCCACCTTCCACAGCGCGTGCGTACGCATCCTGCGCCGTGAGAGCAAGAAGCTCGGCTTCACTTCGTCCTTCTCGATCTATGACGCGGCCGACTCCAAGCGGCTGATGGCGCTGGTGTGCCGGGACCTCGACCTGGACCCGAAGCGGTATCCGCCGAAGGCGTTCAGCGCCAAGATCTCCAACCTCAAGAACGAGCTGATCGACGACGAGGACTTCTCCGGGCAGGCGTCCGACAACTATGAGAAGACTCTCGCCGAGGCGTACACGATGTACCAGTCGCGGCTGCGCGAGGCCAACGCGCTGGACTTCGACGACATCATCATGACGACGGTCCATCTGCTCCAGGCGTTCCCGGACGTCGCCGAGCACTACCGGCGCCGTTTCCGCCACGTCCTCGTCGACGAGTACCAGGACACCAACCACGCCCAGTACATGCTGGTGCGCGAACTCGTCGGCACCGGTGAGCCGGCCGGACGGCAGCCCCGCGCCGAGGACGAGGAGGTCGGCGAGGAGCAGGAGGAGCGGCCGGCCCCTCCGATGGCCGAACTGTGCGTGGTCGGCGACGCCGACCAGTCCATCTACGCCTTCCGCGGCGCCACGATCCGCAACATCCTCCAATTCGAGGAGGACTATCCGGACGCCACGACGATCCTCCTCGAGCAGAACTACCGCTCCACGCAGACGATCCTCAGCGCCGCCAACGCCGTGATCGAGCGGAACGAGAACCGCCGTCCGAAGAACCTGTGGACGGAGTCCGGCGCGGGCGCCCGCATCACCGGCTACGTCTCGGACACCGAGCACGACGAAGCGCAGTTCGTCGCCGACGAGATCGACAGGCTCACCGACGCGGGCGAGGCCAGGGCCGGCGACGTGGCGGTCTTCTACCGCACGAACGCACAGTCGCGTGTCTTCGAAGAGGTCTTCATCCGCGTCGGGCTGCCGTACAAGGTCGTCGGCGGTGTCCGCTTCTACGAGCGCCGTGAAGTCCGGGACGTGCTGGCCTATCTGCGGGTCCTGGCCAACCCGGAGGACACCGTGCCGCTGCGCCGCATCCTGAACGTGCCCAAGCGCGGCATCGGCGACCGCGCCGAGGCAATGATCGAAGCGCTGGCGCTCCGCGAGAAGATCACATTCCCGCAGGCGCTCGCCCGCGTGGACGAGGCGTACGGGATGGCCGCACGTTCGGCCAACGCCGTGCGCCGCTTCAACGTACTGATGGAGGAGCTGCGCACGGTCGTCGAGTCCGGAGCGGGTCCCGCCACCGTGCTCGAGGCGGTGCTGGAGCAGACCGGCTATCTCGCCGAGTTGCAGTCCTCCACCGACCCGCAGGACGAGACGCGCATCGAGAACCTTCAGGAACTGGCCGCCGTGGCCCTGGAGTTCGAGCAGGAGCGGGGCGAGGAGGAGCCCGGCACGCTCGCCGACTTCCTGGAACAGGTCGCCCTCGTCGCGGACTCCGACCAGATCCCGGACGAGGAGGCGGGGGAGGAGAGCGGCGTCATCACGCTCATGACGCTGCACACGGCCAAGGGGCTGGAGTTCCCCGTGGTCTTCCTCACGGGCATGGAGGACGGCGTCTTCCCGCACATGAGGGCCCTGGGTCAGACGAAGGAACTGGAGGAGGAGCGGCGGTTGGCGTACGTGGGCATCACGCGTGCGCGTAAGCGGCTCTATCTGACCCGGTCGGTGCTGCGGAGCGTGTGGGGGCAGCCCTCGTACAACCCGCCGTCGCGCTTCCTGGAGGAGATCCCGGACCACTACGTGGACTGGAAGCGCACTGGGGCCGCGGCCGGAGGCGGCGCGAGCGGTCGCGGCGGCATCGGCTCGGGGCTGGGCGCCGGGGCGTCCCTGGCCGCCCGGGCGGGCACCGTCGGCGGCGGGGAGCGGCGTGGCGGGCCCAGCGGCTTCGCGACGCGGCGTACGTCGGACCGTCCCGTCGTCTCGCTGTCGGTCGGCGACAGGGTCACGCACGACACCTTCGGGCTCGGCAGGGTCGTCGCGGTGAAGGGGAGCGGCGACAACGCGGAAGCGACGATCGACTTCGGCGGTGAGAAGCCCAAGCGGCTGCTGCTGCGTTACGCGCCGGTGCAGAAGCTGTAGGCGGCGCGGCCCTGTCACGGGGAGCGTGGGCGCCTCACGAGGACCGCGGGCGCGCACGGGGACGACTGTGCTCGCGGAAGGGCGCGGTGCGGACGCAGCGGTCCGCACGGGAACCGCCCGACAGCCGCGCGGGATCGACCCAGGGGCCGGAAGCCGGAAGGATCCACGTCAGGCTTGCCCGGGGTTCTTACTGGGGGTCCAGGCCCTTGCCGCGCAGCCACGGGAGCGGGTCTATGGCGTCGCCGCCGCCGGGGTGGACCTCGAAGTGCAGGTGCGGTCCGGTGGAGTTGCCCGAGGTGCCCGAGTAGCCGATGGTGTCGCCGGCCTTGACCTGACCGCCACGGATCTTGGTGCTGCTGAGGTGGCAGTACCAGGTCTCGGTGCCGTCGGGCGCCGTCACGACGGCCATGTTGCCGAAGGACACGTCGTACTTGGTGGTGACGGTGCCGTCGGTCGCCGCCATCACCGGGGTGCCCTCGCTGACCGGGAAGTCGATTCCCGAGTGCACGGACATCCAGTTGAGACCGGCCTGCCCGTAGGTGGCGCTCAGGCCGTGCTCCTTGACGGGAAGCGCGAACTTGGGGCGCAGCGCCTCCTTGCGGGCGGCCTCCTTGGCCTTGCGCTTGCGCTCCGCCTCCTGGCGGGCCTGGAGGTCCAGGCGCTCCTGGGTGCGGCTGGCCCGGTCCGCGAAGTCGTCGGCGTCGGCCGAGAGTCCGGCGAGCTGCGTGTCGAGCTTCTTGTTCACCGGCTGGACGGGGGCGGAAGCCTGCGTCGCCGTGTCGTCCTGCGGGGCGTTGCCCGCGACGGACGCGGCCGCGGCAGCGGCCACCCCCATCACAGCGACGGACGGGACGGCGACGGTGAGAAGTGCGGAGCGCCTGGGCCTGGGAGAGCGGCGCCTGCCGGGCAGGTTCGCGACCCTCAAGTCCCGCTCGGGGCGGATGTCGGGGGCACCGAGGTCCCCGTGGCCTTCCGCCGCGTGGCCGTGTACGTCGTCGTACTGCCCGCCGGGCTCACCGAACTGGGCCGGGGAGTCCGTGCCGTAGGCGTCGTAGCCGTCGTAGTTCTCGTAGCCGCCGTCGACGGCGGGGAAGGCAGTGGTGGCGTCGGGCTCCCCGTCATGGGCGAACGCCGCGTCGTCGTACGAGGGTTGCTGCTGCTCCTGGACGCCGTAGCTCTCGGCCGTTCCGGGCTCGTACGCGTCGTAGGACTCATAGGACTCGTAGGCGTCGAAGGAGTCGTACGCCTCGAAGGCCTCCCCCGTCTCACCCTCGGGGCTCTGCGCGGCCGCCTGGTCGTAACCGTAGGCGTCCCAGCCGCCGTTGGTGTCGGCGGACCCCCACTCGCTGCCCGTCTCCCACTGGCCGTTCCACTGCGAGGTGTCCCACTGCGAGGCATCCCACTGGCCGCTGCTCCAGCCGGAGTCGAAGTCCATCCGGCCCGCGCCGGGCTGGACGGGGACGTCGGCGGATTGCGGGAATCCGGCGTCCGTCCAGGCCCCGTTCGCGTCGTACGCGCCGGTGTCGTAGCTCCCGGTGCCGTACATGCCGTGGGCGGAGTAGGCGTCGTGGCCCGAGTAGGCGTCGTAGGTGCCCGACGTCCACGCGCCGCCGTCGTTGCCCGTGCCGGAGCCGGACATCGAACCGTAGAGCGGATCCTCGTCGTAGAAGGCGCCGTGGTTGTCGAAGCCGCCCGAAGGGTAGGCATCGTACGAAGCCGGCTGGCCGTGGCCCTGCTGTGCATAGGTGCCGAAGGCCGTCTGCTCGTACTGGCCTGTGCCGGGGGCCGCGTACGAGAAGCCGTGAGAGGTATCGGCCGGGAATGAGCTTCCCGACGGGTGACTGTCGTTCACCACCAACTTCTCTTTCGCCTCGACAGCAAGGGCGGAGCAGTTCGGTGACTGTACCCGGCGGTACGTGACGACGACAATCTTCAACAGGTTTTGGGGCCCGGAGAAACGGGCATTCGGTGGCCTTTCGGTGCTCTACGCACGGGTATTTGGCGTTGCGTTCGATGAATGTTCGACGAAATGGGTCGGCTGCCGGACGCCGGGACGCTGCTCGGGTGGGGGTCTCGAGGGCGAGCTGAAGCCACTCAACTCCGGTGTGATGCAGGCAGTTCCGCCGAGAACTCTCCACGTGCGGACATGGTGGGACGCAACGGGCCCACGCGCGGGTGGTGTTGGAGTGGGGGGCTTCCCGCGCGCCCCGCTACTCGGAGTTCGGGCCCTTCTCGCACGCGATGGTGAACACGCTGAACAGCTCGGCGCAGTCACGCAGTTCGGCCCGTTCCGCTGCAGTCGATCTCGTACGAAGCGGAGTACGGCCCGAGCGTTCGGAGGGAAAGAAGCGGGGTCCGCTGTGGGGGGTGGGTGCGGCGAGCGGCGTGGGCTGCCGGCGACGGTTGCCGCGTGGGTGGGGAGAGATGGTGGAGAAGTGCCCAGGAGAACGTGACGAAGGGGCATACCGGGGCAGGTGCCATCCCCTGGCCGGCGCACAGCTCGCGTGACTGCGCGCGTCCGTCGCCGGGCGTGCGGACGCGCGGAGCGGACGTCCGTCCCGGGAGCCGCCGTCGTGTGATTTCCCCCTCGCTTGCCGACCGGAGGCGCCAGGGTGCGGGATGCTGGGGATAACGTTCGTTCACTCGGGCAGTCGCGGACGGCCTCCGCGGTCCCGCGGCGGACAGATGACGAAGAACCGTCGTAGAACCAACCCCCTCAGTGGGGGCACCTCCCACGCCGTCGGGCGTAGGGGGCCCGTCGAGATGGAGGCAGTGATGAGTGTGTCGGGTCCGATCCGCGTGGTGGTCGCCAAGCCAGGGCTCGACGGTCATGACCGCGGGGCGAAGGTCATCGCACGCGCGCTGCGTGACGCGGGCATGGAGGTCATCTACACCGGGCTGCACCAGACGCCGGAGCAGATCGTGGACACCGCGATCCAGGAGGACGCCGAGGCGATCGGGATGTCCATCCTGTCCGGGGCCCACAACACGCTCTTCGCGAAGGTGCTGGAGCTGCTCCGAGAGCGGGACGCCGAGGACATCAAGGTCTTCGGCGGCGGCATCATCCCCGAGGACGACATCGCCCCGCTGAAGGAGAGCGGTGTCGCGGAGATCTTCACCCCGGGCGCGACGACCAATGAGGTCGTCGAGTGGATCCGCGCGAACGTCGGACGGCTCGCTGCCTGACTGCTGACCGCTGGCTGATGACCGTCCGTTCACCTCTGCCCGTCGGTCTCCACGGCGCGCCGCCGCCCCTGCTCGTCTTCGCCTTGTTTCTCTTCGCCGTGTTCCTCGCGTCCGCCCTGCCCTTCCTGTACTCCTCGCAGCTCGGCGTGCATCGCCGCGCGCAGACGCAGCGTGGCCACGAGCCGCTGGAATGCCTCCGCCCAGTAGGCGCCCGCTCCCGGTGAACCGCCCTCCGGCTCGTCCGGCACCGCGGCCAGCGGTTCCAGCCTTCTCGCGTCCGCGGGCGAGAGGCAGCGTTCGGCCAGCCCCAGCACGCCGCTGAAGCTCCAGGGATAGCTGCCCGCGTCCCGTGCGATCTCCAGGGCGTCCACCACGGCCCGTCCCAGCGTCTCCGCCCACGGCACCGCACACACGCCGAGCATGCGGAACGCCTCCGACAGACCATGAGACTCGATGAATCCGGCGGCCCACACGGCGCGCTCCGTCTCGGGAAGCACCGCCAGTAGCCTCGCCGCGTCCCCCGGGCCCTCCGAGGGCGGTGCCGTCGGCGACCCGATCAGTGCTCGCGACCACTCGACGTCGCACTGCCGCGCAGCGGCACGGCACCATGCCGCGTGCAGATCCTGCTTCCACTCGTCCGCCACGGGCAGGTCCACGATCTCCCGCGCGCCGCGCCCGCCGAACTGTGCGCTCCACGCCGAAAGCGGCGCCGCCTCCACCAACTGACCGAGCCACCAAGCACGTTCACCACGGCCCGAGGGTGGCTTGGGAACCACGCCGTCACGCTGCATGTCCGCGTCGCACTCGTGCGGAGCCTCGACCGCTATCCGCGGTCCCGTGGCGAGAGGGTCCTGCGTGACGTACGCGCGGGCCCGTACCGCCATGCGGGCGGCGAGCGCGGAACCGGGCAGTGTGCTGAGAAGTTCGGCCGCGGTGGCGCGCACCGTACGGGAACGGTCGCTGAGCGCCTGCTCGAGAAAGGACTCGTCGGAGGGGCCGAGACCCTCGCGGAGCGAGTCGAGGAACATCAGCCGGTCCTCGGCGCGCTCCGTCGCCCAGGTGCCGGCGAGCAGGGCCAGCCCCGCTGCCGGGTCGCTGCGGCGAAGCGAGTCCAGCAGGGCGACGCGTTCCGCGAACAGCCCCTCGTCCCAGAGCTGTCGGGCCGCTTCCGTGTCCGGCCGGCTCCGGGCAGACGCGGGCTGGGCCGTGGCGCCAGGGGAGGCCCGGTGCTGCGGCACGCTGTTGCGCAGCGCGAACTTCCAGTCCGGATTGAGGCGTGCCAGCCACAACGCGCGCGGACCCGCGAACGCCAGCGTCTCCGCGCGGAGATCGGTACGGGCGCGGGCAGTGTCCAGCAAGGCGGGCAGCTGTGCGTCCGGCGCGCGGTACCCGTGCTCGTTGGCGGCGGAGAGCCACTGCGGAAGCAGCTCCGTCAGGTCGGGGGACGCGCCCCGCCGTCCGCCTCCGGGGCCGCTCGCCCCCGGACGTCCGGCGAGCAGCATCGCCAGCCGGTCGGCGGCCGGGGTCGGCAGCGCGGGCCGCCGGTCCTCGGGCGCCGGTTCGGGCCGGGCACGGGCGGGCGCGGGAAGCAGCCCCGCACGGTGCCGGACGGTCGCCACCGCAGCCGCGTCGAGCAGAGTCGCCGGGCTGCCACCCGGTGGCGTGCGCCGCTCGCTGCCGAGCAGCGCAGCCGTCACGAGCTCACCCCAGGCGTCGTTCGGAGTCTCACATGCGCCGTCCGGACTGTCCGGGCCGTCTTCGGTCAGCGGTACCGCGTTCATCGCGCTCCCCTCTGCCGGGCCGTGGACGGCTCGGCACGGCGACGCGCCCGCCGGGCAGTGCCCGTTGCTGCGCTCATAGCGGCACCGCCTCCCCCTCGCTCCATGCCGTGTACGGGGCGAAGCCCTTGTGGCCGCATTCGCCGAAGACCGTGACGGGGCGGCCGCCCGATACAGCCATGAGCTTCCACTGGGCCGCGGGCGAAGTGCCGGGCGCTATGGGGAGCGCGAACTGGCCGTCCGCATCCGCGAGTTGCCGGACGCCGCCGCTGCGGCTTTCGCCCCCGCTGCCTCGTGCCTCGCCCCCGCCGCGGTCGTCGAGTGTCGGGACGACGCTGCCCAGCACCGTCGGCCAGGCCTCCAGCCAAGGGTCGTCGCACAGGGCCTGGCCGTACGAGGCCAGCGCATCGGTCACGGTGCCCCCCTCCGGTACGGGGCCGGCTTCCGGAGCCGCGTGTCTCTCGCCCAGCGCGGCGCGCAGCGGGCGCACCCCCGGGTAGTAGGCCAGCTCCGCGTCGATCACCGAGCCGACGGGCAGGGCCTGTTCGGGCGCGCGGTCGCCCGCCGCGTACGAGAGCAGCAGCGCGGGACGCCCCGACTCCCGGCCGTGGAGCCATATGCGCCTCGCCGTCAGCCGTCCCTCATCCGTGTCCTTCTGAGCGAGCACCAGCCATCGGTCCCGGATCCTGCCGCTGGACCCGCCGGGGCCGGGGTCGCCGGTTTCGCCTGCCAGCACTTCCGCGGAGTCGACGGTGAGCCCCACCCTGGTGCGCACCGTCGCTGCGAGGGGCTCCGGGAGATCGTCCAGAGACAGGACGGCCCGGTTCAGCAGATGGAGAAGAGCACACTCCGACAGCAGGCGGGCCGGCCAGCTCCCGTGGGCACCCTCGGCCTCCGACGACGTGTGGCCGGAGACGGGGATGGCGCTCAACTCCCGTATGCGTGCGGCCAGCCCGGGAGCCTGGGCGTCGACCATGCGGGAAGCCGTCTCCTCCCATTGCGTGTAGCCGCCCTGTTCCGCGCCGGCCAGACCGCCGTGCAGCATGTCGGCGAGGCGTTCCTCGAGCTCCGTGGCGCCCGTGGTGATGCGCCGCAACCGTCGCTCGGCGCGGCGCCGCGCCGCATCCGGGTCGGCCTGGCGTCCGCCGCCGCTGCCCGTGCCACCGGCAGCGGTCCCGGAGTCGGCACGCCCCGCTTCCCCTCCCGCGGCTCTGCGGGCAGCCCGTTCGCGGCGGCCGCTGAGCCACTCGCCGGCCCACTCCGGAGGCTCCTCCTGGGCCTGTGCCTGGTCACCGGCCCAGAGCAGCAGCAGCCCGAGCGCGTGCTTGCAGGGGAACTTCCGGCTGGGACAACTGCAGCTGTATCCGGGCCCGTTCAGCGCGCCCGGACCCCCGCCGGCGCTGCCCCCGCCTGCCGCACCGTCCGTACCGCCGTCGCCCCGGTACCCGCCGAGATCGACCACCGTTCTGTACGGCCTGCTGCCGCTCCCCTTGCACAGGCCCCACACGGCACCGTCGCCCGACGCCGCTTCCGACCACGGGCCCGGCGAGGACAGCTTGCTCCCTGCCCTGCGTGACGCGTCGTCAGGAGCGAGCGCCAGCACCTCTTCCGCGCTCCAGCGGACCCCCTGTCCAGTCATGGTCCCGACCGTACGGCCGGCCACTGACAATCCGTCGCCGCTGCGGCTCCGTCAGGACTTCATCGCAGGTCAGGGTAGGTGCGAGGGGTGACTGTCAGTGGCGGGGTGCACGCTGAAGGCACATCGACCGCCATGTGTGGAGGGGGACTCGTGACCGATTCCAGTGCCGTGGACGCCGCGAAGCAGCCCGCGCTGCGGCCGCACGCCGAGGACGCCTTCGCCGACGAGCTGAAGGCGCTCGCCGCGGCGGACGACAGGCCGCGTCCGGAGCGCTGGCGCCTCTCGCCGTGGGCGGTCTCCACGTATCTGCTCGGCGGCGTGCTGCCTGGGGGCACCTCCCGGACGAAGTCTGGGGGAGGGACGGTGATCACGCCGAAGTACGTGGGCCCGCGCCGGCTCGTCGAGGTGGCCGTCAGCACGCTGGCGACGGACCGGGCGCTGCTCCTCCTCGGTGTTCCCGGCACCGCCAAGACCTGGGTGTCGGAACATCTCGCGGCCGCCGTCAGCGGTGATTCGACGCTGCTGGTGCAGGGCACCGCTGGCACCGCCGAGGAGGCCGTCCGGTACGGGTGGAACTACGCCCAGCTGCTCGCCCAGGGCCCGAGCCGCGACGCCCTGGTGCCCAGCCCCGTGATGCGCGCGATGGCGGAGGGCATGACAGCGCGCGTCGAGGAGCTGACGCGCATCCCGGCCGACGTGCAGGACAGCCTGATCACCGTGCTGTCCGAGAAGACCCTGCCGATACCGGAGCTGGGCGGTGAGGTGCAGGCCGTGCGCGGTTTCAACCTCATCGCCACGGCGAACGACCGCGACCGCGGGGTGAACGAGCTGTCCAGCGCCCTGCGCCGCCGGTTCAACACAGTGGTCCTTCCGCTGCCCGAGACGGCCGAGGCGGAGGTCGACATCGTCGCCCGCCGCGTCGACCAGCTCGGCCGCTCCCTCGACTTGCCGGCCGCTGCCGAGGGCACGGCGGAGATACGGCGCGTGGTGACGGTCTTCCGTGAGCTGCGGGAGGGCGTGACGGCTGACGGGCGCACGAAGATCAAGTCCCCCTCCGGGACGCTCTCCACGGCGGAGGCGATCTCCGTCGTCACCGGCGGGATGGCGCTGGCGGCCCACTTCGGCGACGGGGTGCTCAGGGCGGGCGACGTGGCCGCCGGCGTGCTCGGCGCCGTGGTGCGCGACCCGTCCTCCGACCGCGTCGTGTGGCAGGAGTACCTGGAGGCCGTCGTACGGGAACGTGACGGCTGGAAGGACTTCTACCGCGCCTGCCGAGAGGTCTC
This sequence comes from Streptomyces sp. TAA486, assembly GCF_000426165.1. Lineage (NCBI taxonomy): Bacteria > Bacillati > Actinomycetota > Actinomycetes > Kitasatosporales > Streptomycetaceae > Streptomyces > Streptomyces sp. TAA486. Next base: position 151,789 of record NZ_AUEV01000001.1, read on the forward strand.
CCCGTGACCGCTGCGGACGTCGTCACCGACGGGCCCGTGGGCGAACAAGGCGGCGTGCCCCTGCTGTTGGGCATCCGGCACCACGGGCCCGGGTCGGCACGCGCCGTGCGCGCCGCCCTGGAGGCACGGCAGCCGCGAGTGCTTCTCGTCGAGGGACCGCCGGAGGCGGACGGCATCGTCGCGCTGGCGGGGGACGAGGCGATGCGTCCGCCGGTGGCGCTCCTCGCCCACGCCCTGGACGAGCCGGGGAGGGCGGCGTTCTGGCCGCTCGCCGCGTTCTCCCCCGAGTGGGTCGCGATCAGGTGGGCGCTCGGGCGCGGGGTCCCGGTCCGCTTCATCGACCTTCCCGCCGCGCACGCGCTCGCCCTCGCCGACGAAGGGGACGACGCAGCGGCCGGCGAGGACGACGGGGAGCCCGGCCGCGAGGATCCGGGGGCCGCGGCCGGGCAGGGCAACGGGGCATCGCTGCGCGTCGATCCGCTCGCCGCTCTGGCCGAGGCCGCGGGCTACGACGACGCCGAGCGGTGGTGGGAGGACGTGATCGAACACCGCGAGGCGCGGGCCGGTTCCGATCCGTACGCCCCCTTCGCGGTGCTCGGTGAGGCCATGGCCGCAATCCGCGAGAAGCACGGCAGCGAAGGGATCCACCCGGCCGCGGAGGCCGACGCGGGCCACCGCCGCGACCAGGTGCGCGAGTCCCACATGCGGCTGCGTCTGCGGGACGCCGTCCGGGAGTTCGGGCCGGGTGACGTCGCCGTCGTGTGCGGAGCGTGGCACGTGCCGGCGCTTGCGGCGAAGACCAAGGTCGCCGACGACAGGCAGTCCCTCAAGGGCCTGCCGAAGGTGAAGGCGGAGATCACCTGGGTGCCATGGACGCACCGGCGCCTCGCCCGCCGCAGTGGCTACGGCGCGGGCATCACCTCTCCCGGCTGGTACGAGCACCTCTTCGCCTCGCCCGACCGGGTCGTCGAGCGGTGGATGACGAAGGTGGCCAGGCTGCTGCGCGCCGAGGACTACGGAATCTCCTCGGCCCACGTCATCGAGGCCGTCCGGCTGGCAGATTCTCTCGCCGCCATGCGCGGCAGACCCCTGGCGGGCCTGACCGAAACCCTCGACGCCGTGAGGGCCGTGATGTGCGAGGGCTCCGACGTGCCGCTCGCCCTCGTGCGGGACAAGCTCGTCGTCGGAGACGTCCTGGGGGAGGTGCCGCAGGGAGCGCCCGCCGTGCCGCTCCAGCGGGACCTGGCCAGGCAGCAGCGCACGCTGCGGCTCAAACCGGAGGCGTCCGAGCGAGAGTTGGAGCTCGACCTGCGCAAGGAGACGGACTCGGCGCGCAGCCGGCTCCTGCACCGGCTGCGCCTGCTGGACATCGACTGGGCGGTGCCGGCGCGCTCCCGTACCGGCGGCACCGGGACGTTCCGCGAGAGCTGGCGGCTGTGCTGGGAACCGGAGTTGTCGGTGCGTACGGCGGAAGCGGGGGTGTGGGGCACGACGGTGGAGGGCGCGGCGACGGCCAAGGCAGTGTCCCGCGCGACCGAGGCCACCGTCCTGGCGGAGGTCACGGCCCTGGCCGAGAGCTGTCTGCTGGCGGAGCTGCCCGATGCGTTGCGGATCGTGATGAGGGCGCTCGCCGACCGTGCCGCGCTGGACGCCGACGTCGGCAGGCTCGCCGAGGCGCTGCCCGCGCTGGTGCGTTCACTGAGGTACGGCAATGTGCGCGGCACCGACTCGGCGGCCCTCACGCATGTCGCCCTCGGGCTGGCGGAACGCGTGTGCGTGGGGCTTCCGCCCGCGTGCGCGGGGCTGGACGCGGACGGCGCGGCCCGGATGCGCGACCACATCGACGCCGTCCATCAGTCCATGGCGCTCCTGGCGCAGGCGTGCGCCGAACCCTCCGGCGCCCCGACCGGGACGTCCACGGTGCCGGGCCCGCGGGCTGCAGGGGCCGCAGCGGGGGGAGTGCAGTCGCGCTGGCGTGGAGTTGTGCGCAAGCTCGCCTCGCGTGACCGGATACCGGGCCTGGTCCGCGGCCGGTGCGTCCGACTGCTGCTGGACGACGCCCAGTTGACGCAGACGGAAGCCGGCCGGCTCATGAGTCTCGCCCTCTCGCCGGGCACGGCACCGCCGGAGGCCGCGGCATGGATCGAGGGATTCCTGGCCGGAGGCGGAATGCTGCTCGTGCACGACGAGCGATTGCTCGCCCTCATCGACGGCTGGCTGTCGTCCGTGCCCCGTGATGCCTTCACCGATGTCCTGCCGCTGCTGCGCAGGACGTTCGCGGGATTCGAGTCCGGCGTACGGCGCACCGTCGGCGAACTCGTGCGGCGTGGCGGCCTCTCGACGGCGGCGGACGCAGCGGGAGGAGTCAACGGCCCCGGAAGCGCGGGCAGTTCGCTGCCGCCGCTCCGCCCGGTACGGCCCGGCTTCGGGTACGGGCTGGACGAGACGCGCGCGGACGCGGTTCTGCCGACTCTCCGCCTGCTGCTCGGACCGGCGGTGCGAGCCGACCGCACGACGGAGCAGGAGGAGGCACCCCTATGACCGGCCCCGGCACGGACAGCGCGCCCGGCAATCCTGGCCCGGCCGGTACCGCCCCCGCGACACCGGCGCCGTGCGACGCACGCGGCGGCGACGCCCACGGCTCGGCCTCTGACACAGGCGGGCTCACCCCCGCCGACGAACGGCTGCGCCGCTGGCGCCTGGTGCTCGGCGGCTCCGGCGGTTCGGACGGCACGGGCTGCGAGTTGAGCGGCGCGGACGCGGCCATGGACCGCACTCTCCAGGCGCTCTACGGCAGCGGCCCGGGGGGCGGTCCCGGTGCCGGCTCCGGTCAGGTGCGGCGTGGCGAGCGCAGCGGCGGCCTCGGCGGCTCGGCGCCCCAAGTGGCGCGCTGGCTCGGGGACATCAGGACGTACTTCCCCAGTTCCGTCGTGCAGGTGATGCAGCGCGACGCCATCGAGCGGCTCAACCTCTCCGCGCTGATGCTGGAGCCGGAGATGCTGGAGGCGGTGGAGCCGGACGTGCACCTCGTCGGCACGCTCCTGTCGCTGAAGGCGGCCATGCCGGAGACCAGCAAGGAGACGGCACGCGCCGTGGTGCGCAAGGTCGTCGCCGAACTGGAGAAGAAGCTCGGCGCCCGTACGCGCTCCGCCCTCACCGGCGCGCTCGACCGCTCCGCCAAGGTCCACCGCCCACGTCACCAGGACATCGACTGGGACCGCACCATCCGCGCCAACCTCAAGAACTATCTGCCCGAGCACCGCACCGTCGTCCCGGAACGGCTCATCGGTCACGGGCGGGCGTGGCGGGGTGTGAAGAAGGACGTCGTCCTCTGCATCGACCAGTCGGGATCCATGGCGGCGTCCGTCGTCCATGCGTCCGTCTTCGGTGCGGTGCTCGCCTCGATGCGCTCCTTGAACACGCGGCTCGTCGCCTTCGACACCAGCGTCGTCGACCTCACGGAGGAGCTCGACGATCCGGTGGACGTGCTCTTCGGCACACAACTCGGCGGCGGCACGGACATCAACAGGGCGCTGGCGTACTGCCAGTCGCACATCACCCGCCCCGCCGAGACCGTCGTGGTCCTCATCAGCGACCTCTACGAGGGCGGCATACGTGACGAGATGCTCAAGCGGGTGGCACAGATGAAGGCGGCCGGCGTGCAGTTCGTCGCCCTTCTCGCCCTGTCGGACGAGGGCGCACCGGCGTACGACCGCTCCCACGCGAGCGCCCTCGCCGTTCTTGGAGCTCCCGCGTTCGCCTGCACGCCCGACCACTTCCCGGAGGTGATGGCGGCGGCCATCGAGAAGCGGCCCCTCCCGGTCCCGGACGAATGACCCGCGAGCCGCGGAGCTGCGGAACGGTGGTGCGGGAGACGTCATGGCCGGGCCCTGCGGAGCGCTGTGGCCACGACGTGAACAAGTTGTGATGGCAGTTGCGTTGGGGACCGGCGTCCGTGCAAGGATCTCCGTTGTCCGGAACGCAGGGTTCCCGGCGGGCAGTTGTGCCCCCTGAGTAGCCCGCGTCCGCATCCCCTCCGCCTGGAAGGCCCCTGCCTTGTCAGCAGTTTCAGCTGTGCCTGCCGCCGTGCGCCTGCCGCGCCCGGCCGCCGCGCGGCGGGCCCTGCTGACGTTCCTCTTCCTCGGGGGCTTCCTCGCTCTCGCCTTCGTCTTCGGCGGCAGTGCGCAGGCCGCTTCCGGGCCCGGTCACGACGTACGGGACGCCGGCGCAACATCGTCAGGACTGGTGAAGTCCGAGACACCGTCCGGCACGGACGCGGGAGCCACGGCGAGCAAGACCGGCAAGGAAAAGGCCGGGCACGCTCTCACCAAGGCCGAACTCGCGGCGAAGCACAGGCGCGAGGTACGGGACGCGACAGAGCGCACGGCCTCGGACGTCGTGAGCCCGGTCGCGGAAGGAGCCTCCCGCACCGGCGAGGTCACACGCCCGGTCGGCGAGGCCGTCGACAGCGCGTCCGTCCCGTCGGGCCTGGGCGGACTGCCCGGGCGCCTCGGTCTCGGCGTCGGCGAGGGCTCGGGCGGCGCCGGCGGCAACGCCGGTGACATCGGTACGGACGGCACGTCCGGTGCCACGGCCGACGGCGCGGGCGACCGCACCGACGGGCAGGGCACGCACGGCAGTCGGGCCATGGGGTCCTCGGCGTCATCTCCCGGAATTGCCGCCGCGACGGCCGACGACGGCATCTCCCGGAACGACGGAGGCCCCGCCGACCGGCTTCCCTTCCACCGCACGCCCGCCGTGCCCGCGCCCAGCGCGTCGCAGTACGCCGGCGACGGCCAGGTCCAGCGCGGAGGCCCGCACCAGCACGACGCGGTGGTGCCCGGCACCGAGCACTTCGGGCCGCTTCAGTCCGGCGCCGTGCGCGCCGCGGACGGTACGCCGACGCGCGACAGCGCCGGCGACGTCCTCGAATTCCCCGGCTAGGGCAGACCTTCCACCCGTCTGCGCAGCGCGTGACGCGCGCTCGCGACCTGCCACGCGGGGGTGGACAGGTCTGCCCGCCCGAATCCCCGGAGCAGCGGCACGGATCCCGATCGGGATCACGCCGTCCGGCATCCGGGGCTCAAGATCCCCTGAATTCGAAGGACTTCCGTCTCATGCGCAAGAACATCCGACGTTCACTGATGGTCGCTGCCGCCGCTTCCGGCATATGGGCGCTGAGCACGGCCGGCGCGTCCGCGGCCGAGCTGCCCGTGCCGTCCGGGGCGGGCAGCGCCGTCGGCGGCACCGTCGAGAAGACCGAGAAGGCCGGTGAGGACGGCAAGGGCACCGTGGCCGGCACGGTGCGGCGCGCGACGGACACCGTGAAGGAGACGACCGGAACGGTCGAGGACGTGACCGGCGAGGTCCGCGAAGAGCTGCCGAGCAAGGGCATCCCCGAGAACGGCCTGCCCACCAACACCCTGCCCACCGGTGGCCTGCCCGCGGGTGCCGCCGACGGCGTGACCGGGAAGCTTCGCGGCACGGACGCCACCGGCTCGGCCGAGGGTGCCAAGGGCGCCGCGGGCCAGGTGTTCGACAGGACCGGGCACGCCAGCAAGGCCATCAAGGAAGCCCAGAAGGACGTCCGTCCGGTCACCGACGGGCTGCCCGTCGCGCCCGGCGTTCCCTCGGTCCAGGCACTTCCCGGCGTGCCCACCGCCCCTGTTCTCCCGGCCGCACCCGGCGTTCCCGCCTTGCCCACCGCTCCGGCCGTTCCCGCGGTTCCCGCCGCTCCGGGCGTGGACGACGTCTCCGGCCGCCTGCCGGCTCCCGCTGTCCCGTCCGTGCCCGCGGTTCCGGCCGTCCCGTCGGTGCCCTCCGCCCCGTCCGCCGGTGAGCTGGCAGGCGCCCTCCCCGCGGCGCCTCTGCGGCCCGAGCAGCTGACCGCGGTGCTCAAGGGCCGTCACGCAGAGGACACGGTGGGCACGGTCCGCAACACCGTCGCCACCGCCCACCCGCTCATCGACAACGTCACCGGCAACGTCCCCGCGGTCCGTCCCGTCGCGCTGCACGCGCGGGCCACCGGCTACCAGTTCGCCGTGGACGCGGCCAAGACCGTCGACTGCGCTCTGTCCACGACCGCTCCCTTCGTGGAGAGCACCTACTACCGCACCACGGCCCTCACGCAGGACGCGAGCGGTGACCTGGGCACCTTCGCCCAGGGCGTCGCCGCCGACTCCGCTGTGTACGCGCACGAGTTGGCCGGCACCGGTGTCCACGGAAACGTGGACAAGCTGGCTGCCCACACCGTCACGAACGTGGGAAGCCTCGTCACCTCGCCGACCAAGCGCGACCTGACCGACCCGGCCAACATCCCGGGTCTGCCCGTCGCGCCCCAGGTGCCGGCCGGCCTCTGAGCCGCCGGTAAGGGGATGCGGGGTGGCCGGCTAAGGGGGTCGGGCCACCCCGCATCTCCACCCATCGCTCATCGCTTCACCACCACCGACCACGCAATCGAGGTAACCATGCACTTGAGCAGCAGTGTTCGCCGCGGATTCGTCGTCGCGGCAGCCGCCGCCGGGCTGTTGGCAGGCGCTGCCGGCAGCGCGTCGGCGAACGAGGCACCGGCCGGCGCGGCCGTCGTCGGCGGCACGGATGCCGTCGCGGGCATCACGCACGGGGCACAGCACACTCTCGAGAAGACCGGACGCATCGCGCAGCACGAGGAGGAGACGGGGGACGCGGCGAGGCGGAGTTCAGGGAAGGCGATCAGGGATGTCACGCAGAAGGCCGGTGCGGCCGTGTCCGAGAAGCCGTCGGCTCCCTCGAATAAGGACCTGGGCGCTCTGTCCCGCATCCCGGCTCCGGCAGCCCCATCGTCCGCGCCGGGGCTGCCGGAGGACCTGGTGATCGAGGTACCCGAGTTGATCCCTGGCGTCCCGAGCATCGGCATCATCCCCTCCTCGATCCCCGCCCTTCCGGTCACGCCGACGATCCCGGCCCTCTGACCGCACGGCTGCCGATGAACCGGGTTGCGTCCGCGTCCTCGTGACGGCTTCGGACGCTACGAGCACGGTGGCGCAACCCGGTTCGGTGGCCGGACGGAGTTGACGGTACGGGCGGGCCGAGCGCCCTCCCACGTGACGCAGGCCGGGCCGACCGGTGAACTGTCTTCGCCGGGGCGGCACTTGGCGGTGAGGCTTTCGCGGGCATCCCACACGTGGCGAACGAACGCGCTGGAACGGCCCTGGCGTTCCAGCCCGTGGAGTGCGGAAGCGGGCGCGCGGCGCGTAGATTCCGTCCGCACAACATGTACGTGCCGCTGTGACCGTTGTCACCGCACAGGTGTGAGCTGGAATTTAGGCACCGCTCAGGTGCGGGGCTAACCTGCAAGGCGGACATGCCGCGCCTCGTCGTGACGCCGCGGCCTCGCGGCACGCCCATGATCACGCTGACACGCTGACAACCGCGAACCACTGATTAAGGGGACGTACGCGCGTGGACCTGTTCGAGTACCAGGCGAGGGACCTCTTCGCCAAGCATGACGTACCGGTGCTGGCCGGCGAAGTCATCGATACGCCCGAGGCGGCGCGCGAGGTGACCGAGCGACTCGGTGGTCGCGCGGTCGTCAAGGCGCAGGTGAAGACCGGCGGCCGTGGCAAGGCCGGCGGTGTGAAGCTCGCGGCCGACCCCGCGGAGGCAGTCGAGAAGGCCAGGGCCATCCTGGGCATGGACATCAAGGGCCACACGGTCCAGAAGGTCATGCTGGCCGAGACCGCGGACATCGCGGAGGAGTACTACGTCTCCTTCCTGCTGGACCGCACCAACCGGACCTTCCTCGCCATGGCCTCCGTCGAGGGCGGTGTCGAGATCGAGGAGGTCGCCGCGACGAAGCCCGAGGCTCTCGCGAAGATCCCCGTCGACGCCATCGAGGGCGTCACCGACACCAAGGCGCGCGAGATCGCCGAGGCCGCGAAGTTCCCGGCCGAGCTGATCGACCAGGTCGCCGAGGTCCTCAAGAAGCTGTGGGACGTCTTCATCCGTGAGGACGCGCTGCTCGTCGAGGTCAACCCGCTCGTGAAGACGGGCGAGGGCAAGGTCATCGCCCTGGACGGCAAGGTCTCGCTCGACGCCAACGCCGAGTTCCGGCAGCCGGACCACGCGGCGCTGGAGGACAAGGCCGCGGCCGACCCGCTGGAGGCCGCCGCCAAGGCGAAGGACCTCAACTACGTCAAGCTCGACGGCCAGGTCGGGATCATCGGCAACGGCGCGGGCCTGGTCATGTCGACCCTCGACGTCGTCGCGTACGCGGGCGAGGCGCACAAGAACGTCAAGCCGGCCAACTTCCTGGACATCGGGGGCGGCGCCTCCGCCGAAGTGATGGCGAACGGCCTGGAGATCATTCTGGGCGACCCGGACGTGAAGTCGGTCTTCGTCAACGTCTTCGGCGGGATCACCGCTTGCGACGCCGTCGCGAACGGCATCGTCCAGGCACTCGAACTGCTCAAGAGCAAGGGTGAGGACGTCACCAAGCCGCTGGTCGTGCGCCTCGACGGCAACAACGCCGAGCTGGGCCGCAAGATCCTCACGGATGCGGACCACCCGCTCGTGCAGCAGGTGGACACCATGGACGGTGCGGCCGACCGCGCTGCCGAGCTGGCCGCAAAGTAAGCGGACGAGACCGAGATCTGCGAGGACATCGACACACCATGGCTATCTTCCTCAACAAGGAGAGCAAGGTCATCGTCCAGGGGATGACCGGCTCCGAGGGCCAGAAGCACACGAAGCGGATGCTGGCCTCCGGCACGAACATCGTCGGCGGCGTCAACCCCCGCAAGGCGGGCACGAACGTCGACTTCGACGGCTCACAGGTGCCGGTCTTCGGCGGCGTGAAGGAGGCCATCGAGGCCACCGGCGCCGACACCACGGTCATCTTCGTACCGCCGAAGTTCGCCAAGGACGCGGTCGTCGAGGCCGTCGACGCCGGGATCGGTCTGGCCGTCGTCATCACCGAGGGCATCGCGGTGCACGACACGGCCTACTTCTGGGACTACGCCTCCCAGAAGGGCAACAGGACCCGCATCGTCGGCCCCAACTGCCCCGGGCTGATCACGCCCGGCCAGTCCAACGCCGGCATCATCCCGTCGGACATCACCAAGCCGGGCCGCATCGGCCTGGTCTCGAAGTCCGGCACGCTGACGTACCAGATGATGTACGAGCTGCGTGACATCGGCTTCTCGACCTGCGTGGGCATCGGCGGCGACCCCGTCATCGGCACGACGCACATCGACGCCCTCAAGGCGTTCGAGGCCGACCCCGACACCGACCTGATCGTGATGATCGGCGAGATCGGCGGCGACGCCGAGGAGCGTGCCGCGGACTTCATCAAGGCCAACGTCTCGAAGCCGGTCGTCGGCTACGTCGCGGGCTTCACGGCTCCCGAGGGCAAGACGATGGGGCACGCGGGCGCCATCGTCTCCGGTTCGTCGGGCACCGCCCAGGCGAAGAAGGAGGCCCTGGAGGCCGCGGGCGTCCAGGTCGGCAAGACACCGTCCGAGACGGCACGGCTGGCACGCGGACTGCTGGCCGGCTGAGTCTCGCCCCGGCCCGGGCCCGGTGAGGGCGTGACGCGGGTGAACGCCGCTCACGCCCGGGCTCTTGAGCTCGAAACGACGAACGGGTCCGCTCCCTCGCGGCACACGCAGGGAGCGGGCCTGTCCGTCTCTCCGTGCCTCGCGTGCCGTGCTCATCTGCGGATCAGCGGCAGCAGGCGGCCCGGCTGCAGATCCGGGCCGAGCGTCGAGGACGGCGGTTTGGGCACGGGCAGCCGGGGCGGGTTCCGTTCGTCGTCGGACACGACGAGCGCGAAACCCGCGGCAGCCACCGCGATGGTGAGGCCCAGCGCGGCGGCGGTTCCGCACCAGCCGCGGATCCCGCTGCTCCTGCGTACGGCCTCCGCGGGCGGCAGCGTCGCGGGCTGCGGGGCCGCCAGCTGACGCACGAGAAGCGCCGTCACGCCCGGCAGCTCCTCCGGCGAGGCGTCGCGCAGCACCGGCACCCTCTCGGTCAGCGCCGCACGCGCGTGGCGCAGCCGTCCCGAGGTCGCCGCTGTGCTCGCCTCCACTTCCGCGGCGGTGTCGCCGAGGCTCAGACCCAGCCCGTCGTGCAGCAGCAGAGCCGCACGGTAGGACGGCGGAAGGCGCAGCAATGCGTCGAGCAAGGTCCGGTCGCCGGGCGGGACATGACGCATCGCCTGCATGCGGCGGACGAGTTGAACGGGCCGGACCTGGCGCCAGGGAGCAAGCGCGGACCGGTGTGCGACAGCCCGTACCCAGCCCGCCGGATCGGGGTCGACGGCGACCTGCGGCCAGCGGTGCCACGCGAGCCGGAAGGCGTGGGCGACGATGCGGCGGGCGAGGTCGTGGCCACCGGACAGCAGGAAGGCCTGACGGACGAGGGCGGGCGCGCTGCCCTCGTAGAGCAGGTCGAAGTCGTCCGCCGCAGCGGTGGGGGAGCGGTCGGGGTGAGCTCCGTCCTGGACCGAGGAGGCTTGGGCCTGGGCAGGGGAAGCCCCGTCCCGGCCCGGGCGTTCTTCGTCCCGCTCGGAGAGGACCGCGTCCTGCTGCACCGGGGCGCCGGCGCTCTCCGCTCCCGCGACGGCCGGCTCCTGCTGCTGTCCGCTCATGTGCTCCCCAGATCCTCCGGCGCGGGAGGCAGACCCGGCCACGCACGATCGTCTTGTCCGACAAGGTGTATGTGGACATATTGGGCGACACATCGACAACAAGCGTGTTACCAGGACAGAACGTGTGTTGTTGACAGCATGTCGAGGTGAGCCAAGTGACGCATCGCAGCCCGACGTTGTCCCCATACGGCCGGAGCACGTCACGACCGCTGCCGTCGAAAGCCTCGTGGTTCTTCGAAGGTGTGCTCGCTGCCGGGCTGGGGCTCGGAGCACTCACCGTCCTCGTGCTGCTGCTGTGGATCATCTCGCCGTACCCGGAGAGCGGCGCAGGCGCCGCCCTGCACCTCGCCGCCGATCTGTGGCTGCTCGGGCACGGCAGCGCCCTCGTCCGCACCGAGACGCTCTCCGGTGTCCCGGCGCCCGTCGCGCTGACGCCACTGCTGCTGGTGATCCCGCCCGTGTGGCTGCTGTACCGGGCGTGCGTGCAGGCGCTCTCCGCGGGCGGGGACGCGGGGCGCGAGGGCGCAGGGGCTGGGGCCGGCGAGGACGGAGGCGGGTCGCCGGGGGAGCTGTCGTCCCTCGGCTGCGTGGCCGGCGGATATCTGGTGACGGGCGCAGTCACCGTTCTCTTCGCTTCCGCCGGGCCCGTGCGCGCGGATGCACTGAGCGCTTCGGGGCGGCTGCCGCTCTTCGTCCTGTGCATCGCGGTGGCGGCGATGTGGCCGGGGTGGGGACGCACGGCACCCAACGAGCGCGGCAGGCCTCCCAGTTCACCGTCCGGCGAGAGCGCCCAGTGGCCCGACGTGCCGCTGTCGCGCGAGCGGGACCTCGCGGCACCCGTGCTGTCGGAGGCACGTGCGCTCGCCCGGCGCGTGGGCTCGCTGCACACCGCCGTGACGGCGATGGCGGTGCTGTGCGCGGGCGGCCTCGTCATCACGCTCGGCGCGCTGCTGTGGCACGTGGACGATGTCCAGTCCGCGTTTCCGCGCCTCGCCGGCGGCTCCTGGACGGGGCAGTTCGCGGTGCTGCTTCTCGTGATCGCGCTGCTGCCGAACGCCGCGGTGTGGGCGGCCGCGTACGGACTCGGTCCCGGCTTCGCGCTCGGCACCGGTGCCGTGGTCGGACCGCTCACGCAGACCGGCAGCGCATCGCTGCCGCCGTTCCCGCTGCTGGAGGCGCTGCCCGCGGTGGACAGCGGCTACGGCCTCGTCGGCGGCGTCGCGGCGGCAATGCTGCCGCTGGCCGCCGGCGCGACCATCGGGTGGTACGTGGCGCGCGGCGCCGCACCCGACCCGGGCCGGTGCGAGGCGCCGGTGAGCTGGAGAGCCACGGCGTCCGTCGTCGTCCTCGTGGGGTGCGAATGCGCGGTGGGCGTCGCGGTCCTCGCGGCGTTCTCGGGCGGTGCCCTCGGCACCGAGGCCATGGCGCTTCTCGGGCCGAGCTGGCAGCTGACGGGTGTGGCCACGTTCATGTGGGCGGTGCTGGTCGGCGTGCCGGTGGCGCTCACGCTGCGGGCGTGGCGGCTCCGGGGGCGCGGAGGCGACGGCGGCCCCGACGCGGCAGCCGCGCGTCTGGCCCGCTGGAGGGACCTGAAGGCGGCGTCGGGCGGACTGATGCCGGACTTCGAACCGCGCCGGGACTGACAGCCTTCGGCGGACGAGGGACTGAGGGCCGATGGCGACCGGGCCCGGCCGCGACCGGCCCGCGACTCCTGCCGGGCCCCGGGCCTCAGCGCATCTGCAGACCGCTCGCCGACGACGAGCGGTTCTCGAGCAGCGGCCGCAGTTCGGTCGGCAGCAGGTCCTTGCAGTCCTCACGGGAGGACTGCGTCAGCGCGTCCTCCGTGCATGTGAAGTACTCGCTGTAGACCTGCTGGAAGGTGAACGTCGCCACGACGACCGCGAGCGCGAGCGACGCGGCGACCAAACCGCTGACGGCCGCCGTCGTACGGGACTTGGCGGCCTGCGCCGGACTGACGACGACCGGGACCTGGGGCACCTGCTTCGGTGCTTCCTCCGTGGCGGTGCGGTCCGTGCCCGCCACGTCCTCCGCGGTCGCCCCGCCTCCGGAGCCGCCGCGCTTGCCCGAAGTCCCGGACCTGGACGAGGACTTGCCGCCGCGCAGCGCGCTGATGCCCCAGTAGAGGGACAGCGCCCCGAGGAGCAGCGCCACCTCAGGAAGGCTGAAGAGGGAGAAGAACAGCGCCCAGACGCCGGTGTGGAGGGAGTAGCGCGCATGCCGCTGCGTCGGGTCCGTCGGGTCCCAGCGCATACCGCGGGCGAGGCCGCCGCCCTGGCCGCCCGAGCTGTCGCCGTTGCCGCCTTCCTGGCCGCCACCACCGGGGCCGCCGAAGCCGCCGCTTTGCCGGCCCGGCTGCTTGCTGCTCCAGTGGCTGCCCCACCCGGAGCGGTCACGGCCCGAGTCGGAGTCGGAACCGGACCCGCCGTTCCCGTTCCCGGAACTGTTCCCGGAGTCCGGACCGTCCTGTCCCTGGCCGGTCCCCGGCTCGCCCTCGGAGCGCGCTGACCGGCGCGGCTGCCAGGGCTGGTCGGCCTGCCCCTCCGGTGGTGCCGCGAAGGGGTTGTCCGCGCGCGAAGCGTCGTCCGAGGGGGCCGCACGGCGGCGGCGTCGGTCGGCCATGTGGAGTGAGTCTTCCCCTTGTCCTGTCGTTCTCGTCTGCGTGCTGTCGTGCTGATGCGTCTCGTCCCGGCCGTGCCTCATGCCGGCCGTCGTCCTGTCCCGCTCGTCCTCGTGCGGCCCTTCACGGTCAGCGACCCGCAGATGCCGGATGCGCCCGTTCCGTGACGGCCCGTACCTCCTGACGCTACCTGGCACATCCGCCCCCGTCCCGAGGGGGCAGCGTGAGGGGCCGGTATCGTTGCCGACGGTCGAACGCTTCGTAGAGTTCCCCGGAAGCCGCCGCTCCATGAGTTCGTACGACCACACAAATCCGCTGCTCCCCTTGTCCGGCGCCCTTCGTGCCGGGCGAATCCCGTGAGAGAGAGCTTCGCCGTGGCTGCGCACCAGAGCCCGAGCCGCCCCGACACAGGCAGCGGCCAGGGCATCGGCCCCCGCTCCCGTACGCACCCCGCCCGTCTCGTCGTCCTCGTCTCCGGCTCCGGTACGAATCTGCAGGCCCTGCTCGACGCCATCGAGGCCGAGGGGCCGGAGGCGTACGGCGCCCGGATCGTGGCCGTCGGCGCCGACCGCCACGGGATCGAGGGGCTGGAGCGGGCCGAGCGTGCGGACATCCCCACGTACGTGTGCCGGGTGAGGGATCACGCGACGCGGGACGAGTGGGACGAGGCCCTGACGGCCGCGACCGCCGAGTACGAGCCGGACCTCGTCGTCTCCGCGGGCTTCATGAAGCTTGTGGGCAAGGAATTCCTCGCCCGCTTCGGAGGCCGGGTGGTCAACACCCATCCGGCGCTCCTTCCCAGTTTTCCCGGCACCCACGGTGTCCGTGACGCTCTCGCGTACGGGGCCAAGGTGACCGGGTGCACCGTCCACTTCGTCGACGACGGTGTCGACACGGGGCCGATCATCGCGCAGGGCGTGGTGGAGGTCCTGGACGAGGACCACGCCGACGAGGGTGCCGCTCTGCACGAGCGGATCAAGGAGGTCGAGCGACGTCTGCTGGTCGACGTCGTGGGACGCCTCTCCCGCGCCGGCTATCGCATCGAGGGACGAAAGGTACGGCTGCAGGATGGGTGAGGGTGGCATGAGCCAGGGCCGGAGTCAGGACACCGAGCAGCGGCTCCCGATCCGCAGGGCGCTGGTGAGCGTCTACGACAAGACAGGCCTGGAAGAGCTGGCGCAGGGCCTCCACGCGGCGGGCGTGCAGCTCGTCTCGACGGGATCGACCGCGAAGCGGATCGCCGCCGCGGGCGTCCCGGTGACGCCGGTCGAGGAGCTGACCGGATTCCCCGAGTGCCTGGACGGACGGGTCAAGACGCTGCACCCGCGTGTGCACGCGGGCATCCTCGCCGACCGCCGCCTCGCCTCGCACCGGGAGCAGCTGGACGAGCTGGGCATCGAGCCCTTCGACCTCGTCGTCGTCAACCTCTACCCGTTCCGGGAGACCGTCGCCTCCGGTGCGACACCGGACGAGTGCGTCGAGCAGATCGACATCGGCGGTCCGTCCATGGTGCGCGCGGCGGCGAAGAACCACCCGTCGGTCGCCGTCGTGGTCAACCCGGGGCGCTATGGCGATGTGCTGAAGGCGGTCGGCGGCACCGGAGGGTTCGAACTGGCCGAGCGCAAGCGGCTCGCGGGCGAGGCCTTCCAGCACACGGCGGCCTACGACGTGGCCGTGGCGAGCTGGTTCGCCGACGGCTACGCCCCGGACGACACGGGCAGTGAGGCCGAGGCAGGTACCGGCTCCGGCGGCGCGAACCCGCTTCCCGCGTTCGCCGGTGCGGCCTGGACCCGCGGCAGCGTGCTGCGTTACGGCGAGAACCCGCACCAGCCGGCCGCCCTCTACACCGACGGCAGCGGCACGGGCCTCCCGAGCGCCGAGCAGTTGCACGGCAAGGAGATGTCGTACAACAACTACGTCGACACGGAGGCCGCGCGCCGCGCCGCGTACGAGCACGGGGACCGGCCGTGCGTGGCGATCATCAAGCACGCCAACCCGTGCGGCATCGCGGTCGGTGCGGACGTCGCAGAGGCCCACCGCAAGGCGCACGCCTGCGACTCGCTGTCCGCGTTCGGCGGCGTCATCGCCGTCAACCGCCCCGTGTCGCTCGCGATGGCCGAGCAGGTCGCGGAGATCTTCACCGAGGTCGTCGTGGCGCCCGGCTACGAGGAGGGCGCCGTCGAGGTGCTCTCCCGCAAGAAGAACATCCGGGTGCTGCGCTGCGCCGAAGAGCCCTCCGCGTCCGTCGAGTTCAGGCCGATCGAGGGTGGCGCGCTGCTCCAGGTCAAGGACCGTCTGCAGGCAGCGGGCGACGACCCGGCCAACTGGACGCTGGCTACCGGCGAGGCGCTCTCACCTGCGGACCTGGAGGAGCTGGCCTTCGCCTGGCGCGCCTGCCGTGCCGTGAAGTCCAACGCGATCCTGCTCGCCAAGGACGGCGCCACGGTCGGCGTCGGGATGGGCCAGGTCAACCGGGTGGACGCGGCGAAGCTCGCGGTTCAGCGCGCGGGCGAGGAGCGTGCGCGGGACTCCTATGCCGCTTCCGACGCATTCTTCCCCTTCCCGGACGGGCTCGAGGTGCTGACGCGCGCGGGCGTCAAGGCCGTGGCGCAGCCGGGTGGTTCGGTGCGCGACGAGGCCGTGACGGAGGCCGCGAAGGCGGTGGGCATCACGATGTACCTGACCGGCACGCGGCACTTCTTCCACTGACGTCCACCGTCGGTCGGCCGGACCGTCCGGACCCCTCAGGGGCGGCGCGTTCGCGGCGTCCCGGCGGCCTGCCCCCGAGGCAGGCCGCCGGGCGTCCGGGTACTGGGCCGGAACGGCCGCCGGTCAGTACTGCTGCCTGTTGAACCAGGCACCCGCCTGCGCCAGCAGCACGATGCATGTGATGCCGATGCCCATCCAGATGAGCCCGAAAGGAAGTGCGGGGAGGCCGAAGAGCGTGAGGAAGGAGGCCCAGACGATTCCTCCGACCCGCACCCCGCTGCCGCCCTTGGGGGTCGAAATGCCCAGCACGATGCCGATGATGGCGTGCGCGAGAAAGATTCCGAAGATCGCGTAGGCGACGCCGAGCCCGATCCGCGCGTCCGTGACGCTCTCGACCTCGTTCAGGCTGTTCGTGGCGAACCCGAGCCCGATGAGCGCGAATATCGAGACGGCGGCCTGAAGTCCGCCGGCGATGAACATCATCACGCGGACGGCGTTCACCTTGCTCTGCAGAGCGGCCGGAGCCGACCCCGGTCCGCCCGGCGGCGGTCCCTGGGGGTATCCGTAGCCGGGTTGGCCTGCCTGCGGCTGCTGCGGGTAGCCGTAGCCGGGCTGGCCGCCCTGCTGCTGCGGGTAGCCGTAACCCTGCTGCGGCTGCTGGCCGTACGGGTTGTTGGCGTACGGATTGTTCGCGTACGGGTTGTTGGGCGGCTCCGGCGGATAACTCATCGCTGGTTTCCTTCATTTCGGTACATTCCGGGCATGCGGCTCCGTGATGTACGGAGGTCGCGTCGATTCTCTCGCGGTGCGTTCGCGGCCATGTCACCGCACCCGCTCGAGAGTTCCGCCGACGTTCGCGTCAGCGGGGTGCAAGGCCGGGGCGGCGGCAAGAGCCGGTCGTTCCGCACACGGGACGACGCGGTGGCGCGGTGACCGTGGCAGGCGCGCGTGCCTCCCGGATACCGCGAGGGAGCGGTGGCCACTGACGTGAGGTTGGCCGTACGACATACTCGGTTGTCATGAAAGATGGATCGACGCCGGAGCAGGGCGGGTTCGGACCCGCGGGGGAGCCCACGCCACCTCAGGGTGGAGGCGCGGCATACGGATACCCCGGTCCTCAGGGGGCCTACGGATATCCGTCCGGCGCCGGAGCCGCGGAGCCGTACGGCCAGGCCGGGGCGTACGCGCAGCCCCTGGTCGTCATCGGGGACATCACCGTGACGCCCGACGGCATCGTCACGCCCGCGGGCACGATGCCGCTGAAGGGCGCCGTCTGGACGGTCACGGACATGTCCCGCACGGAGGAGAAGATACCCACGCATGCGATCGTCCTCGCTGTGGTCTTCCTGGTCATCTGCTTCCTGGGCCTGCTCTTCCTGCTGATGAAGGAGCGGACCACGGCAGGTCATGTGCAGGTGACCGTGAACAGCGGCGGGAAGTTCCACTCGACCATGATCCCCGTGTACGACCCGATGGCCGTGCACTTCATCATGCAGCAGGTCAACTACGCCCGTTCCGTGAGCGTCTGAGCCTCGCCCAGGCGGCCCCCCGGAGCCGCCGGACCCGGACGGTACGGGCGCTGTGCGCCGCGAAGTGCCCCGGGTCCGTACGGCTCTCGTCCTCGGCGCGATGAGCGCGGCCTCAGGAGTACTTCCGCTTGAACCAGTCCGAACCCTCCTGCTTCACCATGAAGATGATGATCAGGAGGCCGATGCCGAGCGGCACGATGCCGACGACGACGATGACGGTGAGCAGCCCGATTATCGCGATCACCGCCCCGAAGGCGATGGCACCGATGCGGACGCCGTTGCCACCGCGGTGGAATCGTGAGGCCAGGAGGATCGCCGCCGCGGCGAGGACCAGTGAGGCGACACCGGCCGCGGCCATGATCCCGGGGTCGATGGCGGCCGGTCCGGAGGCGCCGTCCTTCCCACCGCCCCCCTGCGCGGCCTGGTAGAAGGTGCCGATCGCGCCGAGCACTCCGAAACCGCCGAAGACGTACATGATCAAGCGGGCGGCGTGCACCGAGCTCGGCATCGACCTCGGTGCGTTCGGGTAGTTGAAGCCCCGCTGGCGCGGGTAGCCACTCTGCACCGGCAAATGCCAGCCGCCCGGGGGCTGCTCCGGCAACTCGTAGACCGGCTGCTCGGGGGGCTGGGGCGCCTGCGGCGCCTGGGGGGATGCGTACACGGGCCGCTGAGGCGCCTGCGGCGATCCGTAGACGGGCCGCTGAGGTGCCTGGGGCGAGCCGTAGCCGGGTTGTTGCGGTGCCTGCGGGAAGCCGTAGCCGGGCTGTTGCGGTGCCTGAGGGCCGTACGGCTGCTGCCGCTGCCGCGGCCGCCGGGCGTACGGGTAGCCGGGCGGTGGCTCTGGTGGATAGCTCATCGCGTTTCCCTCACTTCGGCGTTCCGGTGCCGCACGGCCCGGACATACGAAGGGCCGCGTCGTTTGTCACCCGGCGCGGCCTTCGTGATGGTGCTGCAGAGCAATGCCGCGCAGAGCTGCACCGGACACTCACTGTGGGGCATCGCAGCGCGGTTGCGAAGCCCCCGAACTCACTTCTTGATGACCACTGTTCCAGCCGCGCGGTCGTGCCAGCCCTGAAGTTTGCCGGTGTTGTCGAAGAACGGCGACAGGTAGACCAGAAGCGTGCCGACACCGCAGACGATGGAGCCGGCCACGGGGATGATGTAGCGGATGAACCCGCTGCCGGCACCCGGCAGTTGGCCGTCGGACTCCTTGATGACCCGCAGGCCCATGGCCATCTTGCCGAGGGTCGCGCCCTTGAAGGCGATCATCATCCACTCGTAGAACAGCATGAGGGCCGCGAGCACCAGGATCACCATGAACATGGTGGCGAGGATGCCGGACGCCTCCTCCTGCGCATCTTGGATGCACTGGCTGTAGCCGGGGTCGGTGTACGTTCCGCAGTCCTCGGCCGAGGAGGAGGCGATGCCGAGGGCTCCACCCACGCCGGCGACCATGATGATGGTGTAGATCGTGCCGATGATCAGGCCGTCGATGAGCCTGGCGAGGAAGCGCTGGCCCATCGTCGCCAGCTGCACGGGGCCGAGGTGACCGACGTTTATGTAGCCGTTGTTGGCCTGCACGGTTCCCGCCTGCTGCGGGTAGCCGTACCCGGGCTGGCCGGGGATTCCGCCGGGCTGCGGCTGCTGTCCGTACTGCGGCTGCTGCGGGTAGCCGTAGCCGGGCTGGCCGCCCTGCTGCTGCGGGTAGCCGTAACCCTGCTGCGGCTGCTGCGGCGGCTGCTGGGCGTACGGGTTGTTCGGGTCCTGGCCGGGCGGCGGTGGGTAGCTCACGAGTGCCTTCCTCCGAGCGGTCGAAAGGGGACGGAATGGGTCGAAGTTCTCGGAGGAACGACCGGTCCGCCCCCGCAGATGCCATGAGTGGACTGCGTGAGCTGTGCGGCTTGCACGTTGTGCCTCCCCCGATTTGCGGCGCCGGGTCATCGACTTCCGTCGACGGGCGCGGCGCCAGCGCTTCATGTTGGTGGCCGAATGGCGGTGCTGTCCACCTGGATCCGGGAATGTGGCGAATCCGAAACGCGACGCGGACACCCCCGTTGTGCTGCGATGCGGCGCGTGTGTCTGCGGACCGATACCGATTTCGGCAGCGGCCCCCGCATCCGCGAGAATGGACGCATGACGGCCCAGATTCTCGATGGCAAGGCCACGGCAGCAGCGATCAAGACCGGACTGAAGGAGCGCGTCGACGCCCTGCGCGCGCGGGGCATCACGCCCGGTCTGGGCACCCTGCTCGTCGGTGACGATGTCGGCAGCCAGAAATACGTCGCCGGCAAGCACCGCGACAGCGAACAGATCGGCGTCCGCTCGATCCGGCGTGAGCTGCCCGCCACCGCGACGCAGGAGGAGATCGAGGCGGTCGTCCGCGAGCTGAACGAGGACCCGGCCTGCACCGGCTACATCGTCCAGCTGCCGCTGCCCAAGGGCATCGACACCAACCGCGTGCTCGCGCTGATGGACCCCGACAAGGACGCGGACGGGCTGCACCCCACCAGCCTCGGCCGCCTCGTCCTCAACGAGCCCGGCCCACTGCCCTGCACGCCGCAGGGCATCATCCAGCTGCTGCGCAAGCACGACGTGGAACTCGCCGGAGCGCATGTGGTCGTCGTCGGCCGCGGCATCACGGTCGGCCGTTCCATTCCGCTGCTGCTGACGCGGCGCAGCGAGAACGCCACGGTGACGCAGTGCCACACCGGCACGCGCGACCTGCCCGCGCTGCTGAGGCAGGCCGACGTGATCGTGGCCGCGGCCGGCGTGCCGCACCTCATCAAGCCCGAGGACGTACGTCCGGGGGCGGCCGTCCTGGACGTGGGTGTCAGCCGCGACGAGCACGGCAAGATCGTCGGGGACGTGCACCCCGGCGTCGCCGAGGTCGCGGCCTGGATCTCGCCGAACCCGGGAGGTGTGGGGCCGATGACCCGCGCACAGCTCCTCGTCAACGTCGTCGAGGCCGCCGAGCGCACCGCGGGGGAGTGACGAAGATGCGGGTGGGAGGAACCTCGCGCCGTTTTCCGGCGGTGACGCGTGACACGGCGCGGCCGGAGGGCGGACAACGCGCGATGGGCGCCGGACACGCGGCGCCGTACCGGCAGTGGCCGCTGCTGGCGGTCTGCTGCGGAGTGCTGACGGGGCTGCTGGTGACGGTCGGGGAATTCCGCGCGGGGGCGCTGATCATAGGTTTGTCGCTGGTCGCCGGCGCGGTCATGCGATGGGTGATGCCGTCCGTGGGGATGCTGGCCGTGCGGTCCGGCTACACGGACATCGTCACGTACGGGGCCCTCGGCCTCTCGATAATCTTTCTGGCGATGATGGCGCAGCCCGAGCCGTGGCTGGACGTCCCGGTGCTGGAGAAGATCCTCCACTTCGTGGTCGGCAGGGACGGCGGGTGACGTCGGCCCTCGCGCCGTAGGAGCCCTGCCGCGGGAGATCGTCCGAGCGGGTTGCTGAAGCGTGACGAGGCGGCCCGTCCCTTCCACCGGGAGGGACGGGCCGCCTGTTTCTGTCCCCGGGCCTCCGCGGGCAGCGGGCTTCCCGTCCGGCATCAAGGAGATACGGGCAACGTGTCATGGCCCGTCCCGCGAAGCGGGGTCACGCCGCTCCCCGAGCCGCCACCCGCAAAGCCGCTCTGCCGACCCGCCGCGTCCGAGAAGTGATGTGGAAGCGAACGCCGATGCGGTAGCAGTCGCCGGGGCGGGTGGCAGACTAGGGGAACGCGTGAAGGAACTCGGCATATTCGGGGGACGAGGGGGAGGAAATGCCTCGGTGGAGGCCGCTACCGGAGGAACTGGACCCACAGATCCGGGAGTTCACCAGCCAGTTGCGGCGGTTGGTGGACCGCAGCGGAATGAGCGTCGCGACCATCGCTGACCGCACGGGCTACAGCAAGTCCTCGTGGGAGAGGTACTTGGGCGGACGACTGCTGCCGCCACGCGGAGCCACGCATGCGCTCGGCGACGTCACGGGCACCGACATCCGTCACCTCGAGACGATGTGGGAGCTGGCCGAACGCGCGTGGAGCCGCGACGAGATGCGGCACGACGTGACGATGGAGGCCATCCGCGTCGCGCAGGCACGTGAAGCGCTCGGCGAGTTCTGGGACGACGAACCCGCCAAGGGCCGCAAGTGGGGCCGCAACAAGGACAAGTCCCGGGAGAAGGACAAGAACCGCGACAAGGAGCGGAGCAAGGGACGGGACGCCGAGAGTGCCGGCCCCGAGGCCGCTCCCAAGGAAGAGGAGTGGAAGGAGAAGACGGGGGAGAACTCCGTCGTTGTTGTCGAGGGTTCGCAGCAGGACTCCTGGGACTTCTTCGCTCCGCCGTCCACCTCCAGGCTCCGACGCGCCCGCAACAGCTCTGCGGCCGCTCCCGCCGCCCCTGCCGCTCCTGCAACGAGTCGTCCACCCATGGATGACGAGACGGCCGTGCTGCGTCCCCGTCCGCTTCCCGGCCAGGGCGGCCAGGGCGGTCACGGTGGCCGGGGCGATCAGGGCGGCCACGGCCTGGGGAGTAACGGCGGCCGCGGTGCGGTGACGGGCGGGGTGCCGTCGCAGCGGGTCGACGTCGCGTCATGGGGCACGCCGAGTGAGCACCGCAGTTCCGGCGTGCGAGGCGGCGAAGGCGGCAAGACGGGGCCCGGGCTCACCGAACCGCCCCGTCCGGGCCAGGGTCCGCCGGCCTACCCCGGCCACGGGGCGGTTGCCACGCCCGAACCCGACGGGGCAGACGTATCGGGTGGCCCTCACGGGCCCGACGGCGGCCCCTCCTCGCGCGGGCGCCGCGTCGCGGCGCTTCTCGGGGGCGCGGCGGGCGTGTTCGCGGTCCTGGGCGCCGGTGTGCTGGTTTTCGGCCTGCCCGGCGGGTCCCCCAACTCCTCGGCGGCGCCTACGCCTTCACCGACGGCCTCGGCCCGTGACCTGCCCGCGGGCGTGAAGTGCCAAGGTGACAGCTGCAACGGCAAGGACCCGGAGAAGATGGGCTGCGGCGGTCAGAACGTGAAGAGCAGCAACTCCGCGTTCGTCGGACCGAGCATGGTCGAGGTGCGGTACAGCAAGGTCTGCAAGGCCGCGTGGGGGCGCATAACGGGTGCGGCGCAGGGTGACAACCTCAAGATCAGTGCGGGCGGCGAGGCCGCGAGCGACAAGGTCGGCACGACGAACGACGCCTACACGGAGATGGTCGCCGTGACCTCCGCGACCGAGGCGCGCGCCTGCGCCACCCTCGTGGCGGGCAGCACGGGTTGTACGAAGCTGGACGCGTCCGGGCAGGCCGGTGCCGAGGAGACGGCGGGAACGGGGAGTCCGGAGGATCCCGCCGACGCGGTCGACCCCGCGGCGACGGGCGACACGGGCACGGGCACGTCGGGCGACACGGGGAATGCCGAGGCCACTGCCGGGACCGGCGAAGCCGTGCGCTGACTCACCGATGACTGCTCACCGGTCACCGCTCACCGATCACCGTGCATCCGATGACCCGTTGGGGCTGAGGGTTCACCGCGGGCCCTCGGCAGGTCCGCGGAGCTCCGCGCATCCCTCGACCC
The DNA here is from genome assembly GCF_000426165.1 of Streptomyces sp. TAA486. Taxonomy (NCBI): domain Bacteria; kingdom Bacillati; phylum Actinomycetota; class Actinomycetes; order Kitasatosporales; family Streptomycetaceae; genus Streptomyces; species Streptomyces sp. TAA486. Next base: position 174,842 of record NZ_AUEV01000001.1, read on the forward strand.
GCCCGTCGGCCCGTCCGTCAACTCGCGCCTCAACTGGGTGTCGTTCAGGCGATGTTGAAGCTGTCCGAATCTCGTTGGTGCTCGGATGAATGCGCATGCATGGCTCGTCCGATCCCGGGAAAGCGCCCTTTCAGCACCCCCCCACGGGCTGGCCGTACCGGCAGCCGTCCGCGTTGTCCCTCCTTCCGCGGGCGGCTGCCGGTACGTATGTGACGTCGGATAGCCTGGCGCGGGGTCTCTTGATGTAGAGAGACATCCTGAGAGACTTCCGCACACGGCAGGGCGCGTTCCCTCGGGGCCCCGGGAAGAACCGCCTTCGAAACTGCCACCGCCAGGTATTACGGAGACCGCCATGACCCGCACCCCCGTCAACGTCACCGTCACCGGAGCGGCCGGCCAGATCGGCTACGCGCTGCTCTTCCGTATCGCCTCCGGTCAGCTGCTGGGCGCCGACGTGCCCGTCAAGCTGCGGCTGCTGGAGATCACCCCGGCTCTGAAGGCAGCCGAGGGCACCGCGATGGAGCTCGACGACTGCGCCTTCCCCCTGCTGCAGGGCATCGACATCACCGACGACCCCGAGGTCGCATTCAACGGCACCAACGTCGGGCTCCTCGTCGGCGCGCGTCCGCGTACCAAGGGCATGGAGCGCGGCGACCTGCTCGAGGCCAACGGGGGCATCTTCAAGCCGCAGGGCAAGGCCATCAACGACCACGCGGCGGACGACGTGAGGGTTCTCGTCGTCGGCAACCCCGCGAACACCAACGCCCTCATCGCTCAGGCCGCGGCCCCGGACGTGCCGGCCGAGCGCTTCACCGCGATGACGCGTCTCGACCACAACCGCGCGCTCACGCAGCTCGCCAAGAAGACCGGTTCCCAGGTCTCCGACATCAAGAAGCTGACGATCTGGGGCAACCACTCGGCCACGCAGTACCCGGACATCTTCAACGCCGAGGTCGGCGGCAAGAACGCCGCGGAGACGGTGAATGACGAGAAGTGGCTGGCCGAGGAGTTCATCCCGACCGTCGCCAAGCGCGGCGCCGCCATCATCGAGGCCCGCGGTGCCTCCTCGGCGGCATCTGCCGCGAACGCGGCGATCGACCACGTCAACACCTGGGTCAACGGCACACCGGCCGGCGACTGGACGTCGATGGGCATCCCCTCCGACGGGTCGTACGGCGTCCCGGAGGGCCTGATCTCCTCCTTCCCGGTGACGTGCTCGGGCGGCTCGTACGAGATCGTCCAGGGCCTGGACATCAACGACTTCTCGCGTCCCCGTATCGACGCGTCCGTCCAGGAACTGGCGGAGGAGCGCGAAGCGGTCCGCGGTCTCGGCCTGCTCTGAGGCGCGGTCCGGCGCGGCGCGGTGCGCGGCCCGTGACCCGAGCAGCAAGGCACTTCACGGGTGAACCGCGTGAATGCACGGACGAACGGGCCCGTGCGGCAAGGGAGTACACATCCCGGCGCCGCGCGGGCCCGTTCCGTTTCCCTTGCCCCTGTCGCTGACGGCGCCCGGATGCGCCGCACCTTCGCGGCTGCCGGATCTCTCCCGGCAGGCGGCAGTCGCACCTTCCAACTCGCCGCTCCCCAGCGGTAGTTCTCGCATTCCGTGCCTTCGGGCCGTCGATTCCCCAGCGTTCCCGAAGCGTTATCCACAGGGATTTCGCTGCCGTGGTCGAGGCGGCGGACCTCGGGTATGTTCATGGCCAATCCCTGGAACAGACCTTGGGGAAATCGGGGCTACTCATGAGTTACTCAATGCGCACGCATGCTCACAGTGAGGCGACGCGTCTGCTGTGCGCCGGTGCGCGGTTGAACGCCGGATTCCGAGAGCGCGTCATCGACGAGTTGGTCGGGCATGCCGAGCGTCCCGTTCCGCCTTCGCTGGGTGTGGACATGCGTCCTGTGCTGGCCCACGCCTTGCAGGCACGGCGGCAGGAGGTGAAGACGGCGCTCGCGCTGCTGGCCGTGTGGATCGGATTCTTCCTCGTCTCCGTGCTGCTGACGTGGGACTCCCTGGACGACCAGTTCGGCGGGAACTTCGATCTGCCTCTCGACGAATTCCTTTCCCTGGCCCTGTTCCTGGGCGATGACCAGCTCTCGTCGATGGCGGAACGGCCCACCAGCTGGGTGCTCTTCTACGCCGGTGTCGTCCTCGCCCTGTGGGCGGGCCGTGCGATCTCGGGCCGGGAGACGCTGCTGTACGCGGGGACGAGGACGCCGCGCAAGCCCTTCCGGTCCGCGATACGGCGCCGGCTGGGCATGGCCGTCACCTACGCCGCCCGTGCGTTCGCCGCGGGCTACTGGATCACCGCTGTCGCCGGCATCGCTGACAACCCCTATCCGGTGATCTTTCCGCTGCTGATGGTCGCCGTGGTCTGGCTGCACCGGATCAGGGTGACGTCGGTTCTGCGGGAGCAGCTCAGCCGCGAGACCTTCGCCACGGCGCAGCAGCCGGAGTTGCCCCACGCCGAGCGCTACCGGCGCATCGGTGACGCGATCGACCTCGAACAGCACGCATCGGCGACGCTGTACGACGCGAACCGTCCGTTCGTCGGCGCCGGTGTCCCGCACAAGCCGTGGTCGTTCGCGCTGGAGCTGCGGCCCAAGAAGGAATCGCCCGCCGTCGAACCGGCCGTCCCGCCGCAGGCCGCGCACGGTGCTTCGGGGAAGCACAGGGTGCACAAGACCCTCGCGGAGCAGGCTCAGGCGCAGGGGTACGCGGTGGAGCCGGCGCACCCCGGGCAGCCGCTCGACCCGCAACGGCAGGACGGGGCGGTCCCGGACGCTCAGGCGCCCCTGACACCGGTGAACCACCTCTCCAGCCGCACCGTCATCGACATGATCATTCCCCGGCTCGTGGCGCTGCGCGAAGCGACGGCCCGAACCAGCAGGGACGCCCTGCGCGCCCTGGAGATCGAGGAGTTCGTCTACCTGCCGTCCGGGGTGCGCCGCGACAGCGGTGTCTACGTGGACGACAACGTCCAGCAGCACCTCGCGGCGGCCTCCGACGACGGCGGTGAGGCACGTCGGCACTTTCTCCGCGTCCGCGTCGGCTCCTGGCACGAGCAGGTCGTCGTCTCTCTGCTCGTGCGCGTCCACACGCAGGGCGGGATGCTCGTGCTGGAGGTCGTCCCGCACGTACTGGGGCCGGTCGCCGAGGAGTTCAGGGAGGTCGACGTCATCGTCGACCGCCGCGCGGGCGGTTCGGTGCGGGAGGGTCTGCTGGCGTACCTCACGGCGCCGGCGGCCACCGTAGCGGCTGGGATCGCCGCCGCCCGCACGATGCTGTCGGTCTTCCGCGTCTGGCTCAGCTCGCCGGAGTACGCGGCGCCGGACGCCCCGCTGATCTCCGTACGGGAGTTGGCGAGCACCAACGAGCTGTCGCTGTTCCAGGAGATGGACGTCAGCCGGTACATCAAGACCGTCCAGGACAGGATCGCCAGCGGCGTGCGCGACGCACTCGAGCAGCGCGGCTTCCGTACCGACCGCTTCGAGCAGCAGATCGTGAATGTGCGTGACGGCGGCGTCTACATCGAGGACATGAGCGGCGGGGCCGTGGCCACGGGCGCGCACGGCAAGGCGCAGTACGTGGAAAGGAGTCCGGTGTGATGCGGCCCGGCGACGAAGGCGAGCAGGGAGCCCGGCAGGAACCGGAGTCCGAACCGGCCCAGGAGCGCGGGACCGGGGGCGGCGGCGCGGTGCACATCGGGAACATGTCGGGCGGAGCCATCGCCACCGGCGCGCACGGCCGGGCGACTTCGTACGGCAACGCAGTTCCGCCGCCCCGGACGGACGAGGCGACGCTGGCGCTCCTGGAGGCGGTGCGGGCGCTGCGTTCGGACATGCGGGTCCTTACGGCCACCGACGAGACCGCCGCGGTCGACGGCGAACTGGGCGAGATCGAGGGCGAGATCACTCGTACGGGCAGCGCAGGACCGGGCCGCGTCGCCCGGCTCCGCGACCGGCTGGAGGCGGGTGCGAGCGCGGTCGGCATGCTCGCGTCCGCAACCGCGGTCGTGCAGGCCGCCGCGCAGGTGCTGGGGTGAGAGACGTGAGAGGTGAGGTCCGGTGATCCGTTTCGACGCCGACCAGCAGCGCTGGGTGGACCGCGACGCCGAAGCGCTGAGGGCGCGGCAGCACACGGAGTCCGCGCGGCAGCAACGACGTTCGGCCAAGGGCGTGTTGGCGGTGCTCGCGGTGTGCGGGCTCGCCTTCGGCGCGTGGGCGCTCGGCTGGAAGGACGAGCCGGGCCCGCCGGACAACCGGTCGCAGGTGGTCGTCCCCGACCCGGCCGGCACATCGCAACAGGACAGCGCGCAGGCGGGCGCCGGCGAGCAGCCGGCCGACACAGCCGGTCCCACCGGTCCGTCCGAGTCCAGCCCGCCCGACGGCTTCGAGATCGCGGACGACCCGGAGGGCTTCAGCCTCGCCGTCCCGAAGGGCTGGGAGCGCCGCACCGAGGGCCGGGAAGGCGGCGCGCAGGCCGTCTTCTACGAGGAGCCGGGCCGCTCGAGCCAGCTCCAGGTCTTCTGGGTGCAGGACTCGGACCCGTACGAGTCCCTGCAGCTGGCGGAGACGAACGCCGAGAAGAACGAGAACTACGACCGCGAGTCCCTCGACCGCATCGACGGCGGCGACGGTCCGGCGGCCCGCCTCGAGTACACCTATGACTCGGATGACCACGGCGGGACGCGCCGCGTGATCGACCACCGTTTCGAGGCCCAGGACGGCGAGCTGTACGCGCTCGTCGCCTACGCGCCGGACACGGGTGACGCGTCGATCGAGGAGAAGGCGCGGTTGGACACGGCGCTGGCCTTCTTCTGCCCGGCCGGTATGGACTGCGGCACGGACGGGGACGACGGGCTGGGCGGGTCAGCCGGTCCGTGACGGCGGACGGGGCAGCGGATGGGGCGGCGGCCCCTCCCGTGAACTCGTCGCTGCCGTCGGCCGCTCCTCGCTGACGCCTGCCGGTCATTGGTTGCGTGCCCATCCGCCCCACGGCCGCATGGCCCACCGGTATGCGCGCAGAACCGGACAAGTCCTTGATCACCGCAGCCGGAGCCGTCAATAGCGCCCGCCACGGAAGGCAAAAGAATCGGCCAGGCTCGCAATCGAAATCGTTATAAACACTCTCAGAGGGCGTCAACCGGGCCCTTCGCCCTCCACCGCCGCACATCGGCTGGTGAGGAACCCCACTTATCTGCCACGGACGGACATGCAAACGCGGAGACGGGGCAGGGTTCGCTCTTGTCATGTGACCAGCGCATGGCCTTATTTCACCGTGATCGCGATGTGATTTTTTCGTGACACGATGCGTCATTTAGAGCTTGGAAGGCAGTACAGAAGGTGTCCGAAATCGAAAGCATTCATATCGACGGCGACTGGCGCTCCGCGCAAGCCGGCGGGACCCGGGAGATCCTCGACCCCGCCGACGCCACCACGCTCGCCGTCGTGGCCGAGGGCGGTGCTCCGGACACCGACGCCGCCGTCGCCGCCGCCCGCCGTGCCTTCGACGAGGGCGACTGGCCCCGTACACCGGTCCCCGAGCGGGCCGCGCTGCTCCGCCGGGTCGCGGACCTCCTCCAGCGGGACCGCGAGGAGATAGGCCTCACGGAGTCGCGGGACGCCGGCAAGACATGGGAAGAGGGCCGGATCGACGTCGACGACGTCACCGCGGCCTTCCGCTATTTCGCCGACCTCGTCACCGGTGAGTCCGGCGGCCGCGTGGTCGACGCGGGTAACCCGGACGTGCACAGCGTTGTCGTGCACGAGCCCGTCGGCGTCTGCGCCATGATCACGCCGTGGAACTACCCCCTGCTCCAAGCCAGTTGGAAGATCGCCCCGGCGCTGGCCGCCGGAAACACCTTCGTGATCAAGCCCAGCGAGATCACCCCCATGACCACGATCCACCTGGTGAAGCTGCTCGCCGAGGCCGGTCTTCCCGCAGGCGTCGCGAACCTGGTGACCGGGCCCGGCGACCCCGTCGGCGCGCGCCTGTCCGAGCACCCCGACGTGGATCTCGTCTCCTTCACCGGTGGCCTTGTCTCCGGCACGAAGGTCGCCCAGGCCGCCGCCCCCAGCGTGAAGAAGGTGGCCCTGGAGCTGGGCGGCAAGAACCCCAACGTCGTCTTCGCCGACGCCTGCGCCACCGACGAGGGCTTCGACACCGCCGTCGACCAGGCCCTGAACGCCGCCTTCATCCACAGCGGCCAGGTCTGCTCCGCCGGTGCCCGCCTCATCATCGAGGAGTCGGTGCGTGAGCGATTCGTCTCGGAGCTGGCCGGCCGCGCCCAGCGCATCCGTCTGGGCCGCGGCACCGAGAAGGGCGTCGAGTGCGGGCCGCTGGTCTCCGCACAGCAGCTGGCCAAGACCGAGGCGTACGTGGCGTCCGCTCTGGACGAGGGCGCTGTGCTGCGCAGCGGCGGCGAGCGTCCCGAGCCGTCCGACGTGCGGCCGGCCGACGGCTACTTCTACTCGCCGACGGTCCTCGACAACTGTCACCGGCGCATGAAGGTGATCCGGGAGGAGACCTTCGGGCCTATCCTCACCGTCGAGACCTTCCGGACCGAGGACGAAGCGGTGGCGCTGGCGAACGACACCGAGTACGGCCTCGCAGGTGGCGTGTTCTCCGCGGACACCGCGCGAGCCCGCCGCGTCGCGGCCCGTCTGCGCCACGGCACCGTGTGGATCAATGACTTCCACCCCTATCTGCCGCAAGCCGAGTGGGGTGGATTCGGCAAGTCCGGCGTGGGCCGTGAGCTGGGCCCGCACGGACTCGCCGAGTACCGCGAGACCAAGCACGTGTACGAGAACCTGCGTCCCGAACCGGTCCGCTGGTTCTCCGGCTGACGGAGCAGCCGCACCATGCCAGCCTCGTCCTCTCCGTCCCCACGCGTGAACCCCAAGGAGCACAACGCGGAAATGTCCAGAGAAGACATATCCACCTACGACTACGTCATAGTCGGCGGCGGTACGGCCGGGTCGGTGATCGCCTCACGGCTCACCGAGGACCCGGACGTCACCGTCGCCCTCATCGAGGGCGGCCCGTCCGACATCGACCGGCCCGAGGTGCTCACACTGCGCCGCTGGCTCGGTCTGCTCGGCGGCGAGCTCGACTACGACTACCCCACCATCGAACAGCCCCGCGGCAACTCGCACATCCGGCACAGCCGGGCGAAGGTGCTCGGCGGCTGTTCTTCGCACAACACCCTGATCTCCTTCAAGCCGCTGCCGTCCGACTGGGACGAGTGGGAGGCCGGCGGCGCCAAGGGCTGGGGTTCCGCCGCCATGGACCCCTACTTCGCCAAGCTGCGCAACAACGTCGTGCCGGTCGGTGAGCAGGACCGCAACGAGATCGCCCGCGACTTCATCGCCGCCGCCAAGGACGCGCTGGACGTTCCGGAGGTCGATGGTTTCAACAAGCAGCCGTTCCACGAGGGTGTCGGCTTCTTCGACCTCTCGTACCACCCGGAGACCAACAAGCGCTCCTCCGCGTCCGTCGCCTACCTCCACCCCCACATCGAGGCCGGTGACCGCCCGAACCTCGACATTCTCCTGGAGACCTGGGCGTACCGGCTCCAGCTCGAAGGCAACAAGGCGACCGGCGTACACGTCCGCGGCAAGGACGGCAGGGAGCGGCTGATCTCCGCTGCGGGCGAAGTGCTCGTCTGCGCGGGTGCGGTGGACACCCCGAGGTTGCTGATGCACTCGGGCATCGGCCCGAAGGCGGATCTGGAGGCGCTCGGCCTCCCCGTCGCACACGACCTGCCCGGTGTCGGGGAGAACCTGCTGGACCACCCCGAGTCGGTGATCGTCTGGGAGACGGACGGGCCCATCCCCGACAACTCCGCGATGGACTCCGACGCCGGGCTCTTCCTGCGCCGTGACCCGGAGTCGGCCGGACCCGACCTGATGTTCCACTTCTACCAGATCCCCTTCACCGACAATCCCGAGCGGCTGGGCTACGAACGGCCCCCGCACGGTGTGTCGTTGACGCCGAATATCCCCAAGCCGCGCAGCCGCGGGCGTCTTTACCTCACCTCGGCGGACCCGTCCGTCAAACCGGCCCTGGATTTCCGGTACTTCACGGACGAGGACGACTACGACGGCCGCACACTCGTCGACGGCATCAAGGCCGCCCGGCAGGTCGCGAACACCGAGCCGTTCTCCGGCTGGCTCAAGCGCGAGGTGTGCCCCGGCCCCGGCGTCACCTCCGACGCGGACATCAGCGAGTACGCGCGCAAGGTGGCCCACACCGTCTACCACCCCGCCGGCACCTGCCGGATGGGTGCCCACGACGACGCACTCGCCGTCGTCGACCCGCAGCTGAGGATCCGCGGCCTGGAGGGCATCCGCGTCGCGGACGCCTCCGTCTTCCCCACCATGCCCGCGGTCAACCCGATGATCGGTGTGCTGATGGTCGGGGAGAAGGCCGCTGACCTCATCCGATCCGATCGACCCACTACGACTACGGCACCGGGAGGTGTTGCGTGATGTCCGAGACCCACGAGTCCGCCCCGGTCAACCCGGTGTTCTCCGTCCGCAATCTGTGGAAGGTGTTCGGCCCCAAGGCACATCGGGTGCCCGGCGACAAGGAACTCGCCGGGCTCTCCGCCGCCGAACTGACGAAGCGCACCGGCTGCACCGCTGCCGTCCGCGACGTCTCCTTCGACGTACGCAAAGGCGAGGTCTTCGTCGTCATGGGCCTCTCGGGCTCCGGCAAATCCACGCTCGTGCGGTGCCTCACCCGCCTCATCGAGCCGACCGCCGGTGTGCTGGAGATGGACGGCGAGGACGTGCGCGCCATGGACAAGCACCGCCTGCGTGAGCTGCGCCGCCACCGCACCGCCATGGTCTTCCAGAACTTCGGCCTGCTGCCGCACCGCACGGTGACCGACAACGTCGCCTACGGCCTGGAGATCCAGGGGATGTCGAAGCAGGAGCGCCGCGCCAAGGGCAACGAGATGGTCGAGAAGGTCGGGCTCCAGGGCCTCGGCGACCGCCGCCCGGTACAGCTCTCCGGTGGTCAGCAGCAGCGCGTCGGGCTGGCCCGCGCGCTCGCCGTCGACCCCGAAGTGCTGCTGTTCGACGAGCCGTTCAGCGCCCTCGACCCGCTGATCCGCCGGGACATGCAGGAGGAGGTCATCCGGCTGCACCGCGAGGAGGGCCGGACGATGATCTTCATCACGCACGACCTGTCCGAGGCGCTGCGCCTCGGCGACCGGATTCTGCTGATGCGGGACGGCGAGATCGTGCAGCTCGGCACTCCCGAGGAGATCGTCGCCAACCCCGCGGACGACTACGTCCGCGACTTCGTCCGCGACGTCCCCCGCGAGCAGGTCATATCCGTGCGCCGCGCCATGCGCCCCGCCGAGAAGGCCGAGGCCGACCGTGGTGCGGACGTCTCGCCGGACACGCTGGTCTCCGACGCGATCGAGGCGGTCGCCCGCAGCGGTGAGAACCTCCGCGTCGTCGACGACGGACGGACGATAGGCGTCATCGACCACGCCTGCCTGCTCAACGTCGTCGCGGGCCTCGACGGCGACAACGGCGAGAACGGCGAAGGCGACGCGGGCAAGGACAAGGAGGTGGCCGCCGTATGAGCACCCGCTTCACAGCGCCCGCCGCACGGCGGGCCTGCTCCGGGAACGAGACCGGGACGGTGAGGGAGGCATGAGTACCCCCACCATCTCCGAGAAGGGCGAGCGGGCACCCGGCGCCTCCACGCCGCAGCAGCCCGACAACCGGCCCGAGAAGCAGGAACCCCCGAGCCGGCTGGCGGTTCTCGCCCGTGACCCCAGGGTGCTGGCACTCGTCTTCGCGGTCCTGGTCGTACTCGTCGGCGCCGCGGCCGGCGGCTCCGGTGTCTGGCCCAGCGGCTGGACCGTCGACATCAAGACGCCGTTGAACGACCTGGACAACTGGCTCGTCGACAACCGCGAGAAGAGCCCGATCTTCCTCTACTTCCTGCTGCACATCAGCAACGCCGCCGAGTCCTCGGTGGACGGCATCGTCAGCCTCTTCGACGCGATGGGCTGGGTCGGCGTCACCCTCGTCGGCACACTGGTCGGCTGGGCGGCCGGAGGTTCCGACATCTCCCGCCGCGCGCTGCGCACCGGCGGCACCACGCTGGGCGTCTTCATCGCCTGCGGCGTGCTGAACATGTGGGCAGCCACGATGGAGACGCTGGCCCTGATGACGGTGGCCGTCTTCGCCTCCGCCGTGCTGGGTCTGCTGCTCGGGCTCGGAGCCGGACTGTCGGACCGCTTCGAGCGGATGCTGCGTCCGGTCTTCGACACCATGCAGGTCATGCCGGCCTTCGCATATCTGCTGCCGCTGCTGCTGATGTTCGGTGTCGGTGTGCCGTCCGCTCTGATCGCGACCGTCATCTACGCGGCTCCGCCGATGGCACGGCTCACCTCGCTGGGGCTGCGCAGCGCCGACCCCGCGGCGCTTGAGGCATCCGCCTCCCTGGGCGCGAGTTCGTGGCAGCGGCTGTGGACGGCGCGGTTGCCGCTGGCGCGCAAGCAGATGATGCTCGGCCTCAACCAGGCGATCATGATGTGTCTGTCCATGGTCGTTCTCGCCTCCCTCATCGGCTCGGAGGGTCTGGGTGACGAGATCTACCAGGCGCTCGGCAGCCTCGACGTCGGCACCGCGCTCACCGCGGGCGTCGCCGTCGTGCTGATCGCCGTGCTGCTGGACCGTACGACGGCGGCGGCGGGGGAGCGCCTGGACGCCACCGTGACCGTCGGCGCGACGCGTCTCATGACGCGGGTACGGCGGGCCGTGTGGGGCCTGATCGTCGTACTGATCGGCCTCTTCTCGGCGGTCGGCTCCGCGATCGCCGAACGTGAGTGGCCCGACGCGTGGACCGTGGACCTCACCCGTCCCCTGCAGGACGCCGTCGACTGGCTCACCGCCACGATCGGCCACGGAGTTCCGGCGCTGGGCGGAACGGAGGTCTGGGCCAAGGGCTTCACGGTCTACGTGCTCAACCCTCTGCGCTCCGGCCTGGAGACGACCCCGTGGTGGGCGCTGGCGCTGCTGGTCGGTGTCATCGGCTGGATCGTCGGCACCTGGCGGGCCGCGCTGACCGCTGTCATCTGCCTGTGCCTGATCGGCGCGATGGGCCTGTGGGAGCTGTCCATGGACACGTTCTCGCAGGTGATCGCGGGCCTGGTGGTGACCGTGGCGATCGGCATCGTGCTGGGCATCCTCGCCGCGCGGATCGAGCGGGTGGAGCGGATGCTGCGTCCGGTGCTCGACACGATGCAGACGATGCCGCAGTTCGTGTACCTGATCCCGGTGATCGCTCTCGTCGGCCTGAGCCGCAGCGCGGGCATCATCGCGGCCGTCATCTACGCGTGCCCGGCCGTCATCCGCATCACCGCGCAGGGCTTGCGCTACGTCGACCCCGCGGCGATGGAGGCGGCCCGTTCGCTCGGTGCAACCAGCAAGCAGCAGCTCTTCGGCGTACAGCTGCCACTGGCCCGCAAGTCGCTGCTGGTCGGTGTCAACCAGGGCGTCGTGCTGGTGCTGTCGATGGTCGTCATCGCCGGCCTCATCGGCGGCGGCGCCCTCGGCTACGACGTCGTGCGTGGCCTGTCCAAGGGCGACCTCTCACTGGGTCTGCCCGCGGGTATCGCCATCGTCTGCCTCGGCATCATGCTCGACCGGATCTCACAGCCGGCCGGAGGGCGGCCCCGCGAGTAGGCGCCCACACAAACGCCACCCCCACCCCCGTCGGAACCTTCTACCCCGAGAAGAGAAAACAGGTCACAACATGAAGAACAAGCAGATACGCAACACGGTCATCGCCGGCATCGGCCTCCTGAGCGCGCTCACCCTCACCGCCGGGTGCGGCAAGGCCGACACCAGCAGCGGCGGAGGCAGCGGTGACAAAGTCGTCCTCGCTGAACCGTCCTGGGTCGGCGCGCAGGCGAACGCCGCGGTCGTGAAGAAGCTCCTGGAGGACGAGCTCGACGTGAAGGTCGAGGCCAAGCAGATGGACGAGCCCGTCGCCTTCGACGCGCTCAACAGCGGCAAGGCCTCCGCCATCCTCGAGGACTGGCACGGCGTACCGAAGAAGGAGAAGAAGTACGTCGACGAGAAGAAGACCGTCGTCTCCGGCGGTGACCTCGGTGTCGTCGGGCACATCGGCTGGTTCGTGCCGAAGTACTACGCGGACAAGAACCCCGACATCAAGGACTGGAAGAACCTCAACAAGCACGCCAAGGACTTCCGTACGTCCGAGAGCGGCGACAAGGGCCACTTCATCGGTGCCGCCCCCTCGTACTCGCAGCACGACAAGGAACTGATCAAGAACCTCAAGCTCGACTACAAGCACATCCCCAGCGGTGCCGAGGCGGCGCAGCTGAAGGAGATCCAGCGGCTCTACGACGCCAAGAAGCCGTTCCTCACCTACTGGTGGGAGCCGCAGTGGATGAACAACAAGATCGACATGGTCGAGATCGAGCTGCCGAAGTACACGCCGGGCTGTGAGGAGCCGGCTGCACAGGCGAAGTGCGGCTACGAGACCAACCAGCTCGAGAAGTTCCTCAACGCGGACTTCGCGAAGGAGAACAGCGACGCCGCGCAGTTCATCAAGAAGTTCAAGTGGACCACCAAGGACCAGAACGAGGTCGCGGGGAACATCGCCGGCAAGAAGATGAAGCCGGAGGACGCGGCCGAGAAGTGGATCAAGGCGAACAAGTCCACGTGGGAGAAGTGGATGCCGAAGAAGTGACGCCGTCGCGTCACCGCTGAGGCACGCTCTCGCGACGGGGCCGGGACACCGCTCAAGGTGTCCCGGCCCCGTCGCGTTCCTGCCGGGTGGGTCAACGCCATGCCGCGACGGGCCGACGCCCTCCGTACGGCGTGGAGGCGGCGCCATGCGGGCCAATCGTCAGGCGTCGCGCAGTCGTTCGGCCAGTTCCTTCACCGCCGCTCTCGCAAGGTGAGCGAGCCCGCCGCCGAAGGTGATGCGGGAGGCGCCCGCCGCGCCGAGTGCGCGCGGTGACGGGCTGTCGCCCACCGGGGACCACGCGTTGAGCGGGACCTTCAACTCCCTTGCCAGTACGCCGATGTCGCCGAGTGGCGCCCTCATCGGATAGACGCACTCTGCGCCCGCCTCCACATAGAGACGACCCCGCTCCAGCGCGTCGGCCAGGGGAGCTTCCGAACCGCGCAGATAGGTGTCGACGCGGGCGTTGACGAGCAGCAGCCCGTCCGCGGCCTCGTGCACCTGCGAGAGGAAGTCCGCCTGCCGCCGCGGATCGACCAGCTCTCCGCCCTCCGAGTCCTCCAGATTGCAGCCGACGGCGCCGCTCTCCAGCAGTCGCTCCACGATCTGGTCCGGCGGCAGCCCGTAGCCCCTCTCGATGTCCGCGGTCACCGGCACGTCCACCGCTCGCACGATTCTGGCGACGGCGGCGAACATCTCGTCGGCCGGGGCCTCCCCGTCCGCGTATCCGAGAGAGAGCGAGACCCCGTGACTGGGCGTGGCCAGGGCCTCGAAACCGGCGTCCGCGAAGATGCGTGCGCTCGCCGCGTCCCACGGGCCGGGCAGCACGAGGGGATCGCCGGGGGCGCGGCCCTGATGCAGCGACCGCAGTCGTGCGACGCCGGTGTCCCCGGCCGTGCCGGCGCTCATCGTTCGCCCCTCTCCGCGACGAGCCCGGCCGGGACCGCTCGGGTCGTCACCTGGAAGCGGTCGGTTGTCGTCGACATGGTGCCGACTCTACGAGCCGCCACCGACAGGCACGCTCACGCCTTCTTCGAGGCGAGCTGTACGACGGTGACGTCCGGGTCGGCGCCCACCCGCACCGGCGGACCCCAAGAACCCGCGCCGCGCGTGACGTACAGCTGCGTGTCGCCGTAGCGCTCCAGCCCCGCGACCGTCGGGTTGGCGAGGGCGACCACCAGGTGGAAGGGGAAGATCTGCCCGCCGTGGGTGTGTCCCGACAACTGGAGGTCCACGCCGTACTCGGCCGATTCGTGGATCTGCACGGGCTGGTGCGCGAGGAGCACCGAGGCGCGCGCGGTGTCGCGGTCGCCCAGCGCCTTCTCGAAGTCCGGGCCCTCGCCGCTGTCCTCGCCGCGTACGTCGTTGACCCCCGCCAGGTCGAAGCCCGGCATCTCCACACGCGCGTTCTCCAGCGGATGCACGCCCAGTTCGCGCAGGTGGTCCACCCACGCCCCGGCGTCGCCGAAGTACTCGTGGTTGCCGGTGACGAAGAACGAGCCGTTCCGCGAACGCAGTTGACGCAACGGCGCGGCCGCCGGGCCGAGGTCCTCGACCGTCCCGTCGACGAGGTCGCCGACGATCGCGACCAGGTCGGGCTGGGCGCTGTTGATGGTGCGGACGACCCGCTCGGCGTGGGAACGCCCCAGCACCGTACCCAGATGGATGTCGCTGACGACCGCGATGCGGTAACCGTGCGCGGTGCGCGGCAACTTGGCGAGCGGCACGGTGATGCGCTTGAGGGTCGGCCCACTGAGCAGGTTGTACGCGCCCGCAGCCACCGTTCCGGCCGCGGCCAGGGTGGCGCCCGCGGCGACCGTGCGGGCCACGAACAGCCTCCGCGAGGTTGCCCGGGCGTCCTCTGAGCCGCTGGAGCCGCCGGAGCCGTTCGATTCCCGGTCCTCCGCGGTAGCGACTTCCTTCCGCGCCTTCCCGTCCGGAGCCCTGGTGGCCGTCGCGGTCAGCGCGCCGCCCGCACCCTCGTCCTCCGCGGCCGCCTGCGACGCCGCGCCCTTCGACGTCTCCCGCGCCGGACCGGACTCCGTGCCGGCAGCGGGGGTGGCTGCCGCCCGGCGTGCCAGCACGTGACGGAGCAGCGGCCGCACGGCCTCTCCGACGGCGAGGGCCATCAGCAGATACAGCAGCAGAGCCAGCCACATGTAGCCGGGCCATGCGAGCACCCGCTGGAGCATGAAGGGCGCGCCGCTGCGTCCCACCAGGACGGTGGTGACCACCAGCACGGGCAGTACGAACGCCAGCACCGTCCCCGTGCGACGCCACAGGGTGCCGGGCGCGGACACGTCACGTACGAGCCGCCGCCACAGGTACCAGTGGGCGAACCCCATCAGCACGAACACCGTCACTGCGATGACCACGAAGACCACGGCCACGGCCCGTCACCCCCTCATTCCGCGGGTCTTGCCCGCAGAGCCCGCAGCCCCCGGAGACCGATGACGCCGATCGCCGTGCCCAGCAGGAACGACACGATCGCGAGCAGCAGATGGACCCAAAAGTAACCGGTCGGATCCCCGGCGTCGTCGAAGGCCAGTCCGCTGCTGTCCTTCCAGAGGTTCTTCGCGAAGGTGATCCAGACGAACCAGGACCAGACCCCGAAGGCGAGCAGGAACCAGGACACGCGACGGCTGAGACCGAGAGAACGAGGAGAACGCGGTGAGGACCGTGCGTCCGCAGACTGACTCATGGGTCAAGTATGGCTATCGGCCTAACCGGGTAGCCCGGGAGGGGCCAACTGACGGGCCCTACGGGGGACTGCGATGTCCACAAGTGTTCGAGGGGCATGTAATTTCGCCCTGTGCCGACTTCCTCACTTCGCGCCGTGCGCAAGCCCGCGACAGCCGCAGCCGCCCTGTCCCTCGCGCTTCTCGTCCCCGCATCGCTCAGCGGCACCGCTCATGCGGCGTCACCCGGGGCTCCGCCTGCCCGTGCAGTGACCGACGACGACAAGGATCCGCAGCCGCCGGCCCACATGTCGCAGGTCGGCGGGAAGCTGCTCGGCTCGCCCGGTACGCAGATGAAGCCCAAGCAGGGCCAGAAGCCGCCAGAACTCCCCGAGGGCATCACCGCACGTTCCTGGATCGTCTCCGACGCCGAATCAGGGAAGGTGCTCGCAGCCAACAACGCGCACTGGAAGCTGCCGCCGGCCAGCACCCTGAAGATGCTCTTCGCCGACACCGTGCTGCCGAAGTTCCCGAAGACGAAGACGCACAAGGTCAAGGCGTCCGACGTGGAGGGGATGGGCGAGGGCAGCAGCCTCGTCGGCGTGAAGGAGGATCAGACCTACTCCGTGCGGGATCTGTGGCGCGGTGTCTTCCTGCGCTCGGGCAACGACGCGGTCCACGTCCTCGCCGCGATGAACGGCGGCAAGGACAAGACGGTCCGTGAAATGAACGACCAGGCAAAGAAGTTGCGTGCCGACGACACCAACGTCGTCAGCCCGGACGGCTACGACAAGAAGGGCCAGGTCTCCTCCGCGTACGACCTGACGCTCTTCGCACGCAACGGAATGCAGAAGGCCGACTTCCGCGAATACGCCTCGACGGCCCGCGCACAGTTCCCCGGCGAGGTGAAGAAGGGGAAGAAGAAGCGGGAGACGTACGAGATCCAGAACACCAACCGCCTGCTGACCGGCGACATCGGCCTGGACCCGTACCCCGGCATCGCAGGCGTGAAGAACGGCTCGACCTCGAACGCCGGGGCGACCTTCACCGGCGTCGCACAGCACGGTGACCGGGTGCTGCTGGTGACCTGCATGCACCCGGACGACCAGCAGGGCGGGCTCGAGGTCTACAAGGAGACCGCCAAGCTCTTCGACTGGGGATTCAAGGCCGCCGACAAGGTCGAACCGGTCGGTGAACTCGTCGCCCCGTCCGGCATCGGCTCCTCCGGGAAGTCCGGTGACAGCAAGGACCGCGGCAAGGCCGGCGGGAAGGCCACCGCGGGCAGCGGTGAGGACGGTGAGAACTCGGGCGGCGCCGGCGTCGCCCTGGGCATCACCGCCGCCTGTCTGGTGGTGGTGGCGGCCGTCGCCTACGCGGTCCACCGGCGCTGGCCGATCCCGGATCTGGCGAAGCTGCGCCGCCTTCCGTTCGTTCAGGCGTCCCCTCCGGAGGGTTCCGGTTCCCGGACGGACTCCGCTTCCGAGTCCGCCTCCGACGCAGACCCAAAAGCCTCCGCCGATGCGGCGGATTCTCCGGACTCCTCCGGTCAGGACCCCGCGTCGGGCTCGGATCCGGTGTCGGCCCGGAAGCCCGACTGACGCCGCGCCGGTTCTCCTCGTCGCGTACGTGAGCCGCGCGTTCGGACTCCACGGGTTCGGGCGCGCCGCTCCCCAGCGCGTCGATGTCCTCGATGGGCTTGCGGGTGCGTTCCGTCGCCGTCCACGAGGCGCAGAAGAGCATCAGCTTCGCCATGAGGCTGATCCACAGCAGCAGCGCGATGGGCGTACCGAACGCCCCGTAGAGACTCTTCGTCGCGACGCCCCGCAGATAGCCGCCCAGCAGCAGCTTCAGCAGCTCGAAACCGACCGCGCCCATCGTGCAGGCGAGGACGGTCGCACGGCGGGGCGGGCGGACTCCGGGCAGCACCGTCAGCGCGTACCACAGCAGCGCGAAGTCCGCGGCCAGGGCCGCCACGTAACCCGCGGCGCCCAGCAGGAACGTACCGACGCCGTCCTCGCGGATTCCCACCTCCCCGGCCGCCCATCCGACCGCGGAGACGGCGAACGCGGACCCGGCGAGTGAGAAGAGCCCGACGAGGCCGAGCCCGGCCAGCGCCCCGAGGTCCTTGAGCTTCAGCACGACCGGGTTGCCCGGGTCCTCCTCCAGGTCCCACAGGGCGCGCAGGCTCTCCCGCAGCGTGCCCACCCAGTTGACGCCCGTGACGACGAGCAGCGCACCCGCGACGAGCCCGATGGTGCCCGCGTTGTCGGCCAGGGACTGCAGATCCAGTTCCCCGGAGATGCCCGGGACTTGACGGTCGATCGTGTGCTGCACGGCCCGCATCCGCTCCGGATCCAGCAGCGATGCCCCGACGGCCGCGAAGACCGCGAGCATGGGGAAGAGGGAGATGAAGCTGGTGAACGTGACGGACGCGGCGTGCCGGTTCCACTTGTGCTCGTCCAGATGCTGGTAGACGCGCCAGACGCGGGTCCGGAAGAACCACGCCGCCACAGGGCCGATCACCGGCAGCTTCTTCAGCCAGTCCATGATCAGCGATTACCCGCTGAGCAGGCTCTCATCCAGCCGGGAGCGCCGCACCCGGACCGGTGCCGTCAGCGCAGCGGGGCGAAGGAGTCCGCGCCGTCCCCGCAGACGGGGAAGGGCTGCGGCACCTGCCGCGGAACGCCGGAGACGGACAACGCCGTCTCCTCGCCCGAGCCGAAGGTGAATTTCCGCTGGAGCCGCCACACGAGGTCGGAGCCCTGCTCGTACAGCGCGAAGCCCGTGGTCGTCCAGGACGCCTCGAAGCCGGCCAGCTCCTCGTACGCCCTGTCCATCGACTCCTCAGAGATCCCGTGCGCGACGGTGACGTGCGGGTGGTACGGGAAGGCCAGCTCACGCGCCACCGGGCCCTCCGGGGAGCGCACCTGCTCCTGGAGCCAGGAGCACGCCGACGCGCCCTCGACGAGCCGCACGAAGACGACGGGGGAGAGCGGACGGAAGGTGTCGGTGCCCGACAGGCGCAGCGTGAACGGGCGCCCGGCCGCGGCCACCCGCGCCAGGTGCGCCTCGATCACCGGACGGTCGGCCGGGTCGGCCTCCGTCGGCGGGAGCAGCGTGATGTGGGTGGGGATGCCGTGGGCGGCCGGGTCACCGAAGCTCGCACGCCGCTGCTGGAGCAGGCTGCCGTGCGGCTCGGGGACGGCGATCGATACGCCGATTGTGACGGTCCCCACGTCGTGCTCCTCCCTGCTCGATGGCCGGTCCCCGGCCCGCTGTCTGGGTCTGTGTCCTGTGAGCTGCATCTGCCGTATGGGTCGTCGGGTGTCGTTGCCGGAACGTGCCGCGTGATCTCAGTACTTGCCGGGCAGCAGACCCACCTTGTCGTAGGCCTGCGAGAGCGTCTCCGCCGCTACGGCCCTCGCCTTCTCCGCGCCCTTGGCCAGGAGCGAGTCGAGCGTCTCCGGGTCGTCCAGGTACTCGCGTGTGCGGGCGCGGAACGGGGCGGCCCAGTCACTCACGATCTCCGCGAGATCGGTCTTGAGCGCACCGTAACCCTTGCCGTCGTACCTCGGCTCCACTTCCGCGATTGTGGAGTCCGTCAGCGTGGCGAGGATCGTCAGCAGGTTGCTGATGCCGGGCTTGTTCTCCGGATCGAAGCGGATCTCGCTGCCCGTGTCCGTCACCGCGCTCTTGATCTTCTTCGCGGACGCCTTCGGGTCGTCCAGGAGGTCGATGATGCCCTTGGGCGACGACGCCGACTTGCTCATCTTGATCGACGGGTCCTGGAGGTCGAAGATCTTCGCCGTCTCGCGCAGGATGTACGGCTCCGGCACGGTGAACGTCTGTCCGTAGCGGCCGTTGAACCGCTCGGCGAGGTTCCGCGTGAGCTCGATGTGCTGCCGCTGGTCCTCGCCGACCGGGACCTGGTTGGCCTGGTAGATCAGGATGTCCGCGACCTGAAGGATCGGGTACGTGAAGAGCCCCACCGACGTCCGGTCGGCCCCCTGCCGCGAGGACTTGTCCTTGAACTGCGTCATGCGGGACGCCTCACCGAAGCCCGTGATGCACTCCATCAGCCAGTTCAGCTGAGTGTGTTCGGGCACGTGGCTCTGCACGAAAAGCGTGCAGCGCTCCGGGTCGAGGCCCGTGGCCAGCAGCTGCGCGGCGGCGAGGCGGGTGTTGTCCCGCAGCTCCGCCGGATCCTGCGGGAGCGTCAGCGCGTGCAGGTCGACGACCATGTAGAAGGCGTCGTGTGTCTCCTGCAGCGCCACCCACTGACGAACGGCTCCCAGGTAGTTGCCGATGTGGAACGAACCCGAGGTGGGCTGGATGCCGGAGAGTACACGCGGACGGTCATTGGCCATGCGCCCATTGTCTCAGGTCCGCCATGCCGGGCGTGCACAGTTGTGCCGTGAGCTGAGGCACCGTGTCGCCCGTGCGCGCCGCCTCAGCGCGGTTCCCGCGTCCGCGTGCGCCGGATCCGCGCCCCGCCCATGACCCGGTCGGCGCCGCACCGCTCCGCCCCTCCCCGGCGCCCTCTCCCCGGGGCGTCCCGTGAGAACCCCGCACCGGCAGCAAAGTTTCTTCTCAGCCGGCCGGGTGGACGATAGAAAGAGGCAGCCCTCCGCGCCGCCACGGGAAGACGTGAGACGCAGCGGGAGGCGCCGCGGGACCATACGAGACGAACGGAGACCCCGGATGTCCACCTCGGAAAGGCTGATCGCCGCCTCCGAAGCGCGCAGCGCCCACAACTACCACCCCTTGCCCGTCGTGGTCGCCTCCGCCGAAGGCGCCTGGGTGACCGACGCCGACGGGCGGCGCTACCTCGACATGCTCGCCGGTTACTCGGCGCTCAACTTCGGGCACCGCAACCAGCGGCTCATCGACGCTGCCAAGGCCCAGCTGGACCGGGTGACGCTCACCTCCCGCGCCTTCCACCACGACCGCTTCGGCGAGTTCTGCGAGCAGCTGGCCGAGCTGTGCGGCATGGAGATGGTCCTGCCGATGAACACGGGCGCGGAGGCCGTCGAGACGGCCGTGAAGACCGCCCGCAAGTGGGGCTACCAGGTCAAGGGCGTGCCCGACGGCCGGGCGAAGATCATCGTCGCTGACAACAACTTCCACGGGCGTACGACGACGATCGTCTCCTTCTCCACCGACCCTGAGGCACGTGCCGACTTCGGTCCGTACACACCTGGATTCGAGATCGTCCCCTACGGCGACCTCGCCGCCCTGGAGGCAGCCGTCGACGACGACACCGTCGCCGTGCTCATGGAGCCCATCCAGGGTGAGGCGGGCGTCCTGGTGCCGCCCGCCGGCTACCTGCCGGGCGTGCGCGAGCTGACGCGAAGCCGGAACGTGCTCATGATCGCGGACGAGATCCAGTCCGGGCTGGGCCGCACCGGGGCGACCTTCGCGCTGGAGCACGAGGGCGTGCACCCCGACATGTACGTGCTCGGCAAGGCGCTCGGCGGAGGCGTCGTGCCCGTCTCCGCGGTGGTCTCCTCGCGGGAGGTGCTGGGCGTCTTCAGGCCCGGCGAGCACGGGTCGACGTTCGGCGGCAACCCGCTCGCGTGCGCCGTCGGCCTCGAGGTGGTCGCCATGCTGCGCACCGGCGAGTACCAGCAGCGTGCGAAGGAGCTGGGCGAGCACCTCCACCACGAACTGGGCGTCCTCGTCGGCAGCGGAGCCGTACGTGAGGTGCGCGGGCGCGGCCTGTGGGCCGGCGTCGACATCGACCCGGCGCACGGCAGCGGACGGGAGCTGTCGGAGAAGCTGATGGGCCGCGGCGTCCTGGTCAAGGACACGCACGGCTCGACGATCCGCATCGCGCCCCCGCTGGTCATCACGAAGGAGGACCTCGACTGGGGTCTGGAGCAGCTCGGCGACGTCCTGGGCGGCTGACCGGCGGGGCGCGGGCGCCGTCGAGAGGGCCCGCGCACAGCCGGGCGGGCCGGGAGAGCACTGTCTCCCGGCCCCGCCCGTCGCGTTTCCCGCGCTACCTCTTCAGCAGCTTCAGCACCCGCGCCCAGCCGTCCTCGCGGGCGGCCTGGTCGGAGCCGGAGGTGCTGACGACCTTGCCGTCGGCGCCGCCCTCCTGGCCGGGCTGCCCGTAGGGGAACCAGTTCACGTGATGGCCCGCCTTCGGGTACGTGACCTGGCGGTGGCTCGCCCCGGACGCGTTCTTCTGCGAGGCGATGACGCGGGCGGCCCCTGCCGAGCCCCACATCTTGTCGTTGCCGCCGGCGATCGCCAGCACCGTGCCGCGTACGTTGTTCAGCCGGATCGGCCCCACCGGGATCGGCCTGCCGCCCTCGGCCCAGGCGGCACGGCCCGAAGCACCTGCCAGATAGGGGCCGTTGATCTTTGCGGAGGGCGCGTAGGCGATGACGTCGCGGAACGCGCGCGGGTGGCGCTGGCCGAGCAGCTGCGCGATCTCGCTGCCGCGTGAATTGCCCATCACCGCAAGGCGCTCGGGGTCGGCGCCCGGCTCGTTGCCCAACACGCGGGCGGCGCGGACGAAGTAAGCCGTGTCGATCATGTTGATGGCGTCCGGACGCCCGGAGCCCTTGCCGCAGCGGAAGTAGCACAGCGACAGCGCGGGATGGCCGCGCGCGGCGAGCAACGCGGCCGCGTACTCACCGGAGTTGCCGCCCTCCGAACCGCCGAAGACCAGGACGGGGGCTTTGCGCTGCTCGCCCCTCGGCGGTGTGTACATCTCGCCGTCGATGCGGTCCCTCGCGACGGTGAGCTTGCGGTGGCGCACCTTGGACGTCAGCCACTGGCGGGTGACCGTACGGTCCGCGAGACGCTTGCCGTTCTTGCTGACGGTCAGGCGCACCTCGTACGAGCGCTTCTCGGCCGGTGACGGCGGGTGGTACGAGAAGGCGTCGCCGCTGCCGATCATCTTCACGCCGCTGCCGGCCGTTGGCAGCATCGCGCTGATCAGACCCGTGCTGTCCGCCTTCGCGTACGGGCGCCCGCCGCGCGGTGCCTGCTCGTCCAGATCGATGCGGCCGTGTGCGTCGGCGCTGAAGTCGCCGTGCGCGCTCCACGGTTGACCGCGCTGGTCGACGGCGTGCACCGCGACACGCACACGGTCCCGTGCATGGAGCCCACTGATGCGCACCTTCATGTCCTGGTCGGCGAGTGCCACGGGTCGGTCGACGTGGACCGCCGCGTGGTCGTCTTCCGGCTTGGCCGCGTCGTCCGCGCCGCCGCCGCCCGAGCAGGCCGCCGTCGCGGCCAGCATCAGCAGTGCGGCGAAGCCCGCTCGTGCCTTCGGTATGCGTCCCACCAGGGGCACCTTACGCACCCCCGGTCCGCTCCGCGGAACCTGGCATTCCTCCCGGGTGGAAATCCGGGACGAAATCCGCCACTCTTTCGCGCATGCTGCCCGCAGAGCGTGACTTCTATTTAACGCAGAGCGTCCACAGTGATCCGGGTACGGCGGACAGACTCGCGGGACTTCCCAGTGGTCCCGACGAACTGGCCCTTCTCGTACGGCACTTGCTCATCCACCGCGAGGAGGCCGGCCGTTTCGGGTGTGCCCTGCCGGAATCCCGCTACCGCACCGAAGCGGAGACCCGCTACATAGCCGACATCCTGGACATGGTCCTGGAGCTCGACGACGCTCCGCTCACCGCCCCACGCCGTCCCCTCGACCGGTTCGCCGGCACCTGCCGCGACTTCGCGCTGCTGCACTGCGCACTGCTGCGCCACACCGGAACCCCGGCCCGTATCCGCTGCGGTTACGCCACTTACTTCGCCGAGGGCTTCCACGACGACCACTGGGTCACCGAATACGCCCACCCCGAGCACGGCTGGACGCTCGGCGATCCGCAGATGGTGCCGGACGTGCGCATCGAGTCCCCCTACGAGCTGGACTTCGACCCGCTCGACGTGCCCCGCGACCGCTTCCTCGTCGCCGGGGAGAGCTGGCGCCGCTGCCGCACGGGCGAGGCCGACCCGAAGACCTTCGGCGTCAGCGTGCTGGGCCTCATGGGCATGTGGATGGTGCGCGCCAACGTCGTACGCGACCTGGCGGCGCTCAACAGGGCCGAGGTGCTGCCCTGGGACGCCTGGGGCGCCGGCGACGCCGGACGGGACGGCCAGGACGAGGCCGGAGAGGCGACGCTGGCGGTGCTCGACGAGGCGGCGCGCGCGACCGTCACAGCCGACTTCGACGAGGTGCGCGCCCTGTACCGCGACGGCCCGGGCCTGCGGGTGCCGGAGACGATCACCTCGTACCAGTCGTTCGACGGTGAGTGCGAGGTGCGTCTGCGCGGCGGTCCGCAGGACCGGTAGCCGCGACGGGGCCGGCAGTTGACGCCGGCCCCGTCGAAGCGACGGTGGCGTTGACTGTGCGGGGTTCTCCCCGGAGGTCAGCCGGCCTGTGCCGTCTCGTACAGGTTCTTCGCGTCCTCCCCGAAGTACGGCCCGAACATCGTGTTCGGCAGGAAGGTGTAGCCGAAGCTGTTCACCGAGGACTGCAGGCCCTTGCCCGACGCCTCGTCGAACTCCGTGAACCACGGGCCGCCGCTGGAGCCGCCCGTCATGTTGCACGAGAGGCCGTGGTCCTTGGTGAGCAGGAAGTCCTGGAAGGACGTACCGCTGCAGTAGATCAGCTTCTCGCCGTCGTACGGATCGGCTGCGGGGAAGCCGAAGGCGTACATGGTGGTGTTGTAGGCGGAGTTGAAGGAAAGCCCCTGGCCGCCGACGACGTCCGTGAGCTTCTTGCCGTCGAGGGGGTTCACCACGGCGGCGCCGACGTCGAAGTTCATGTCCTCGCTGGCCTCCCACTGCGGGGTGGTCAGCGTCGTGGAGGCGGTCCACTTGCCGTGGGGTGCCTCGCCGTCGTGATAGCCGGGGACGAACACCCAGTCGGTGTGCCAGGCGCCCTGGTACTTCACGCAGTGCCCGGCCGTGATGACCGTACTGCCGTTGTCGCTGGTGACCGCGTCGCCGGAGCAGGAGGCGTCACGGCCGCCCATCTTGAAGAACACGCGGCCCGTGGTCTTCACCACATCGCCGCCGCCGGACCAGGGACCACCCGGTTCGGGCAGCGCCTTGGTGATGGCGTCCGTGTCGAGCGGGGGTATCTTCAGCTCCTCGCCGCGGGGCACGGCCTTGCCGGCCCGCTCGACGGCGCGGGCGCCGACGTCGAGGAGATCTTCGACGGGCGTCGCCTCACGCATCCGTTCGGCGGTCCACCCCCCGGCGGCACGTTCCTGCGCGGCCTTCGGCACCGCCGAAGCGGGCGTGCTGCCACCGGAGTCGGCGCTCGCGGGGGTGGACTGGAGCGCGAGGCCGAGGAGGGCACCTACGGCCACCAGGGCGCTGGCGCCCCGGCGCATGCGTCGTGTGCGTCTCACGCGTACTCCTTCTGCTGGGATGGGGCAGATGAGTGGTGCGGACAGACGTGCGTTTGCAGGGATCCGAGATCCCTGTGGTGCGGTGGTGCGTCGATAGCGTGCCCCGAAATCGGTCCCGATGAACGGAAGTCGTGGCACTGGCACGACAAAGCGCCCGGGGCGGTGCTCCGGGCGCTGTCGTGTGCGCGGACGAGCGAGCGCGTGGCGTGCGCCCGCTCGCGTCGACGGTCAGAAGCGGCGCGTGATCAGCGCCCGCTTGACCTCCTGGATCGCCTTCGTCACCTCGATGCCGCGGGGGCAGGCGTCCGTGCAGTTGAACGTGGTGCGGCAACGCCACACGCCGTCCTTGTCGTTGAGGATCTCCAGCCGCTGCTCGCCGGCCTCGTCGCGGCTGTCGAAGATGAAGCGGTGCGCGTTGACGATGGCCGCCGGGCCGAAGTACTGCCCGTCGTTCCAGAAGACCGGGCACGAACTGGTGCAGGCCGCGCACAGGATGCACTTCGTGGTGTCGTCGAAGCGCTGCCGGTCCTCGGCGGACTGCAGCCGCTCACGCGTCGGCTCGTTGCCGCTCGTGACGAGAAACGGCATGACGTCCCGGTACGCCTGGAAGAACGGGTCCATGTCGACGACGAGGTCCTTGAGGACGGTCAGGCCCTTTATCGCCTCGACGAGGATCGGCTTGGCGCCCTTGCCGTCCTTGATCGCCGCTATGTCCTTGATCAGCGTCTTGCACGCCAGCCGGTTGCGGCCGTTGATGCGCATCGCGTCCGAACCGCAGATGCCGTGCGCGCAGGAGCGCCGGAAGGTCAGCGTCCCGTCCAGTTCCCACTTGATCCTGTGGAGCGCGTCCAGGACACGGTCCTTGGGATCGATGTCGAGGGTGAAGTCCTCCCAGCTTGCGTCCGCCGAGACCTCCGGGTTGAAGCGGCGGATCCGGAAGGTGACCGTGACCAGGTGCGAGGCCTTCGGCTCCGCGCCGGGCGCGGACTGGCCGGACTTGTCCATGACTGCGGTGCTCATCAGTACTTACGCTCCATCGGCTGGTAGCGGGTCTGCACGACCGGCTTGTAGTCCAGCCGGATCGACTCTGTCCCGTCGTCGCCCACTTCGCGGTACGCCATGGTGTGCCGCATGAAGTTGACGTCGTCGCGGTTGGGGTAGTCCTCGCGGTAGTGACCGCCGCGGGACTCCTTGCGGGCAAGCGCGGAGACGGCCGTCACCTCGGCCAGATCCAGCAGGTTGCCCAGCTCGATGGCCTCCAGCAGATCGGTGTTGAAGCGCCTGCCCTTGTCCTGGACGCTGATGTTCCGGTAGCGCTTGCGCAGTTCGCCGATCTCCTCGACGGCCTCCTTCAGCGTCTGCTCGCTGCGGAAGACCATGACGTTCTTGTCCATGCACTCCTGAAGCGCCTTGCGGATCTCGACGACGCGCTCGTTGCCCGTCGCGTCGCGCAGGTTCTCCACCTCGCCCTCGACGAACGCCGCCGGGTTCTCCGGCAGTTCGGTGAAGTCGGCGGTGGCGGCGTAGGCGGCGGCCGCGATGCCGGCCCGCCGTCCGAAGACGTTGATGTCCAGCAGCGAGTTGGTGCCGAGCCGGTTCGCGCCGTGCACGGACACGCAGGCGACCTCCCCGGCGGCGTACAGGCCGGGCACCGGCGTGTTGTTGTCGGCGAGCACCTGGCCCTGCACGTTGGTCGGCATGCCGCCCATCGCGTAGTGCGCGGTCGGCTGGATCGGCACCGGGTCGGTGTACGGCTCGATGCCCAGGTACGTACGGGCGAACTCGGTGATGTCCGGGAGTTTCGCGTCCAGTTGCTCGGGCGGCAGGTGCGTCAGGTCGAGGAAGACGTGGTCCTTGTCGGCGCCGCAGCCGCGTCCTTCGCGGATCTCCGTGTAGATCGCGCGGGAGACGACGTCACGGGAGGCGAGGTCCTTCATCACCGGCGCGTACTTCTCCATGAAGCGCTCGCCGTCGCGGTTGCGCAGGATGCCGCCCTCGCCGCGGGCGCCCTCGGTGAGCAGGATGCCCATCTTCCAGATGCCGGTCGGGTGGAACTGGAAGAACTCCATGTCCTCCAGCGGCAGTCCGCGCCGGAAGGCCGCGGCCTGGCCGTCGCCCGTGAGGGTGTGCGCGTTCGAAGTGACCTTGAAGAACTTGCCGTTGCCGCCGGAGGCGAAGACGACCGCCTTGGCCCGGAAGACGTGGATCTCGCCGGTGGCCAGCTCGTAGGCGACGACGCCGGCGGTCTTGCGCACACCGTCGACCTCGCCCATCAGCAGGTCCAGGACGTAGAACTCGTTGAAGAACTCCACGCCCTCCTTCACGCAGTTCTGGTACAGCGTCTGAAGGATCATGTGGCCCGTGCGGTCGGCCGCGTAGCAGGACCGGCGCACCGGTGCCTCGCCGTGGTTGCGGCTGTGACCGCCGAAGCGGCGCTGGTCGATGGTGCCGTTCGGGGTGCGGTTGAACGGCAGGCCCATCTTCTCCAGGTCGAGAACCGAGTCGATGGCCTCCTTCGCCAGGATCTCGGCGGCGTCCTGATCGACCAGGTAGTCGCCGCCCTTGATCGTGTCGAAGGTGTGCCACTCCCAGTTGTCCTCCTCGACGTTGGCGAGGGCCGCGGCCATTCCGCCCTGGGCGGCGCCGGTGTGGGAGCGGGTCGGGTAGAGCTTCGTCAGCACGGCGGTGCGGCTGCGCTTGGTGGACTCGATGGCCGCGCGCATGCCGGCGCCGCCGGCCCCGACGATCACGGTGTCGTACTTGTGGATCTTCATTGGGTTACCTCAGCCCCGTACGTGCGTCAGCGGATGTTCGGGTCGAAGGTGAAGATCACCAGCGTGCCCAGCAGGACGGTGAAGACGGTGGCCGTGTACAGCAGCATCTTCAGCCACAGGCGGGTGCCGTCCCGCTCCGCGTAGTCGTTGATGACGGTCCGCAGGCCGTTCGCGCCGTGCAGCATCGCGAGCCACAGCATCATCAGGTCCCAGACCTGCCAGAACGGCGAGGCCCAGCGGCCCGCGACGAAGGCGAAGCTGATCTTGCTCACACCGCCGTCCAGTACGAGCTGGATCAGCAGGTGGCCGATGACCAGCACGACGAGGACGATGCCGGACAGCCGCATGAACAGCCATCCGTACAGCTCGAAGTTGGTGCGGGTCGTCTTCGGGGTGCGGGAGGTGCGGGCGCGCGGCGGGGAGATCACCGGGGCCGGATTGTCGGCGCTGTAGCGGGTGCCGCCGTCGCCGGGGCCCTCGGAGGTCGGATTCGCGGTGTCGGTCGACATGGTTCATCAGCTCCCGAACAGCGAGTGCAGAGTGTGCTGAAGGACGGGGTAGAAGGCGCCGATCATCAGGACGCCCCAGACGCCGATCACGGTCCAGAGCATCTGCTTCTGGTACCTCGGCCCCTTCGACCAGAAGTCGACGGCCACGACCCGCAGGCCGTTCAACGCGTGGAAGAGGACCGCGGCCACGAGGCCGTACTCCATGACATTCACGAGAGGCGTCTTGTAGATCGCCACCGTCTCGTCGTAGGTCTCGGGCGAGACGCGGACGAGCGCGGTGTCCAGCACGTGCACGAACAGGAAGAAGAAGATGAGGACACCGGTGACTCGATGAGCCACCCAGGACCACATGCCTTCCCGGCCGCGGTACAGCGTTCCAGCCGGCACGGAAAAAAACTCCTCCGGAGCGAAGTCAGAGCCGGCCGCCATCTTCGGCTGAGAGCGCAGCGGTGTCGGTCGGGCTCGGCCGGGTACGGACCACCGGCCTGAGCCATCGTAGCGACGCTTTGTCGGTACATCGGTCCCGGGAGGGGCGGATGTGATCAATCAGGCAGTGACAGGCGGCACATGAGAGACGCAGGTCACAGCTTTGCCGACCTTCGTCGCAAGGTCGGCACATCTGGGGGCCGCGCCCGGGCGGAGGCGGGAGCAACTCGCGTGTCCGGCGCTGGAGAAGGGCCCACCGCCGGGTCTCCTCACGGAGGCCGGCCGGCGTCGCGGGCACCCTTCAGCGCGCCTCCGGAAGGACCCTCACCAAGCGGCGGAGCCTGGCACGGGCGAGGCGTCGCAGTTCCTCCGCCACCACCGGACGCTCGTCCTCGGGGTCGTGCCCGAGGCGGGTCCGCACGGCAGCGAGGGCCTGGTCGAGCCACTCGTCCGGACCCCACTCCTCGAGGCACACGAGGAAGGCGTGCCCGAAGCGGTTCTCGTACGCGGCATGGGCGGCACGCAGCGCGGTGTGCGCCGCGAGGAGGCCGGGCCGGTCATGGCCTCGCGGTACGCGGCCGGGCCCGGACCGTGTCACACCGTCCTCCATTGCGGGCAGTTGGTGCGCCTCCGAGGAGAGTGCTTCGGCCATGTCTGCGGGCGTCATGTCGTAGCTCGCCTCGTCCAGGGCGGCCAGCAGCGAGCCCGGTTCCGGATAGGGGCGGCATGCCGCGATGCGGGCCGCCCACCGGCTGCTGCCGCAGCAGCGCAGCAGTATGGCGGTGGCCACCTCGGCGGGCGCGGCGTTGAAGCGGGACAGAGGCATCGGCGGCGGCGCCGTCACCGGGTCACGCCACTGCGGTTGCCGGGCGGCCGCAACGGGCATGTCCTGGGCCGGCCCGGGGCCCGGGGGACCTTCCCCCAGGTTCAGGCCGGAGGCACCATCGGGTGGGCCGACGACGTGCACGGCCGGGGCCTTCTCGTCGCTTCGCGGGCTGGGCGGCGGCATGGGCTCCTCGGGCGGCCGGCTGACATCGGATTCCGATCCGGCGTACGGGTCAATGCTCGTTACGGCGGACCGGTGAGGGAGTCCGGCCGTGAACGGCCGGACGCGCTCCGCGGCTCGCCCAACTGCCGCTGTGTGACGTCGGATACGGCTGTGCGGGGCGTGCCTCGGACACCGTAACGACGCAGAGCCGAACGATTCGACGACGATGGGAATTTCACCCGTACGGGAACGATCCTGGTCGGATACCTGGCGAGTGAGAGTCGAAAAGGGGCAATAACGTATCGGTATGGGACCTAAGAGGCCAAAGAAACTGGCGGTTTCGACGGCCGTGCTCGCGGCCGGCGCGGTGAGTCTTCTCACTCTCGGCGGCTGCTCGAGCGAGGACGCCGGCGACCGAGCCTCGGGCGAGCGTGCCAGCGGGAGCGCAGCAGGCGGCCGCTCGCCCGCGGTGCCGAAGCCGACCGAGCCGGCCCGAACCGGCCCCGCACCCGCCTCGGTTCCCTCGGTGAGGGAGTGGAAGCCGGTGCGAGGCCCGGCGTGGAAGCCGTCGAAGTTCACGAGGGTCGTCGCCGATCCGGCGGGGCCGCTCGCCGACGAGGCCAGGCTGCTCGCGAGTGAACTCGACGTCCCCTTCGCCAAGGGCCCGGCCCGCACGGGGGACGTCCGTCTGAGCCTGGACCGGGGCCTGAAGACCGGGCGCGAGGGTTACGTGATGGACAGCCGCGGGGGCCAGGTGAAGATCTCCGGCACCGACCACGCGGGCGTGTTCTACGGCACCCGGACGCTGCTGCAGTCCGTGCGCGCCCGTGGTGGAGTCGCCGACGGCGTGGTCCACGACAAGCCGGACCGCCCGCAGCGGGGCCTCATGCTCGACATCGCGCGCAAGCACTTCAGCGCCGGGTGGATCGAGGACCGTATCCGGGAGATGGGCGATCTCAAGCTCAACCAGCTCCAGTTGCACATCTCGGACGACCAGGCCTTCCGGGTCGAGAGCAGTTCGCACCCCGAGGTCGTCTCCGATCCGCATCTGACCAAGGCGCAGATGCGCCGCATCGTGCGGCTCGCCGAGTCCCGGCACATCGACGTCATTCCGGAGATCGACTCGCCCGGGCACCTCGGCGCCGTCATCAAGGCACACCCGGAGATCCAGCTGAGGAACGCCGCCGGACGGCCGACCGAGGGCGCCGTGGACATCTCCGATCCGCGTGCGGCGAAGATCGTCGACGATCTGCTGCGCGAGTACGCCGACCTCTTCCCCGGCAAGTACTGGCATCTGGGCGGTGACGAATACCTCGCCCTGGCCCAGCGGGACCCTGAGGCCTCGTACCCGGGACTGGCCGCCAAGGCGCGCAAGGAGTTCGGCCGCGGCGCCCGCGTCCAGGATCTGGCGACCGACTGGCTCAACGACCGGGCCGCCGTCGTACGGGGAAAGGGCAAGACCCCGCAGGCGTGGAACGACGGCATCCACGCGGGCGGCGTGGTCCGCGCCCACCATGACCGGCAGGTCGCCTACTGGACGGGCAGGGAGCCCGGCGAGCGCAGCCCCGAGTCGTATCTGAGGGAGGGCTGGAAGCTGATCAACCTCAACGACGAGTTCCTCTATTACGTGCTCGGCCAGCCCAACAAGTTCACATATCCGACAGGTCGCCGCATCTACGACGAATGGACTCCGGCAGTGCTCCGTGGAACCAAACCGGTTCCGAAATCCCTTTCGGGTCCCGAGCACATCCCCGGCGGCCGCTTCGCCGTGTGGTGCGACCGCTCCGGAGCACAGACCCAGAATCAGGTCGCCGCGGGAATCAGGCCGCCGCTCCGGGCGACCGCGCAGAAGTTGTGGGATCCCGAAAAACCGGCCATGAGCTGGGAAGACTTCAAGCGGCTGGGTGAGCGCGCGAGCTGAACCCGCCCGGCGGGCCTGCCGGAAAATGCGAGAGCGACCGGGGTCGCCACCCCCCACAGGAGAGACCCCGATCGCCCTCGAGAACGGGCGCACCACGCCAGGGGCAGGCCCGTACTCTCTTCAGCGTTCGCGATCCGCATTCTGTTACCTGGTCAACTTGCGTGGACTATGACGCACACTTGGCCTTAGCGTGCTCTCGCATCGATGCTGGTCTGTGCGTGAGGCATACGCAGGTATCAGCGAGACGACGACACGCGCCCGACCAGGGGCGTGACCAGATCCGTTGGGACATCGCGGAGTGGGGCGAGAGACGGCCGTGCAGGGGGACGACGCGGAGTTGACAGCCGCGGTGCGTGCGGCACAGGGCGGGGACGAAGTCGCTTTCCGCATTGTGTACCGCACTGTGCACCCGCGGCTGCTCGGCTATGTCCGCACCCTGGTCAGTGACGCCGACGCCGAGGACGTCACATCCGAGGCCTGGCTGCAGATAGCCCGCGACATCAGCCGGTTCAGCGGCGACGCGGACCGCTTCCGCGGCTGGGCCGCGCGAATAGCCCGCAACCGGGCGCTCGATCATCTGCGTACGAGAGGACGCCGCCCCGTCATCGGCGGCGACGAGAGCGACCTGGCCGTGCTGCCGGCCGGCGCCGACACCGCCGCCGAGGCGCTCGAAGCACTCGGCACCGGCCGCACGATGGCCCTGATATCCAGACTTCCGCAGGACCAGGCCGAGGCCGTCGTGCTGCGCGTGGTCGTCGGACTCGACGCCCAGAGCGCCGCCGACGTGCTGGGCAAGCGGGCCGGCGCCGTACGGACGGCAGCGCACCGTGGCCTGCGCAAGCTCGCGCAGCTCCTGGACGAATCCACCGAAGATCTTCCGGATACGGGAGAACCGCCACCCCCTCCTGATGCGTCTCGTACGGCACGCGGTGTGACGCATAAGGCCACACGAACGCTGAGGGAAACGTGATGGCGGACGACGACCGGTACAGGTGGCTGGACGACGAAGCGGCGGAGCGCTTGCTCCGCGGCCAGGTGGTCAATGCGCGTAGCACCCGGCGCATCGGACGTCACGCGGCCGATCACGACAACGTTGAAGGCGCTCCCACCAGCGGCTACGGCCGTCCCGCGCCCGGTCCCTCCTGGGCACGCGCCCATGGTTCCGTGCCGGAGCAGCGCACCGGTGAGGAGAGCCTCGACTCCTTCCTCGACTCGCTCGTGGCCGAGCAGACGGCGACGCTGCACGCGCTGGGCCTGGCCCGCACCGGAAGGGTCCCGGCCGAAATGGGCGGCGAACTGCCCGGAGAGGCCGCCGCCGTGGACGCGTTCCGCGAGGCGAATCTGGTGACGAACGCCGGGCACAGCGGCACCGTCGACATCTCGGCGGGGCCCACCGAGGCCGAAACCGTCGTCGGCAGGCGCGCCGCGCGTGAGAACCAGAAGCGACGGTCCCGCGACCGCCGTCCCGGGCGCACCTCCCTGATGGGACGTCCGCTGCGTGCCGGCTTCGCCATGGCTGTCGCCGGATGCGCGCTCGGCGGTGCGGCGGTCGCGGCCGGAACGGGCGTGCTGCCCACGCCCTTCGGCGGCGGCGGTTCACCCGCGGCGAGTGTGTCCCCGCTGGCCAGTCCCGATGAACGCGAGGACTCGGCGGGCGCCGGCGGCAGCCCGTACGACGGCGACGGCCCAAGACGCGGCACCCGCGAGGGTGACCCGTCCGACTCGCCCAGTGGCGAGGACCTCGCGGGCAAGGAGCGCGGACGGGACGGGAAGTCCAAGGGCCCCGCCGACGACGAGGACTGGTGGAACGGCAACGGCAAGGGCCTCTCGGAGTCGGACAAGAAGGCCATGGC
This sequence comes from Streptomyces sp. TAA486, assembly GCF_000426165.1. NCBI lineage: Bacteria > Bacillati > Actinomycetota > Actinomycetes > Kitasatosporales > Streptomycetaceae > Streptomyces > Streptomyces sp. TAA486. Next base: position 208,113 of record NZ_AUEV01000001.1, read on the forward strand.
CCGTGCGCTCTGCAACGCGTACGAGGACGACAAGCTCTCCACGCACGACAGGTTCCGCCTCGAGTTGGTGGCCGGTGGCCCCGAGGGCGTGAAGAAGTGGTGCGACAGGCACGAAGGAGGCCGTGACGACTCCGACGGCGTGGGCAGTTCGGGAGGCGTAGGCGCACCCGGCGGTCCGGGTGGTCCGGGCGGCCCGGGAGGGGACGACGGCGACCACGACGATCACGACGGCGACGGCGGCGGATACAACGGCGGAGAGTCGGGCGGCGGTGAGTCCGACGGCGGCGGTGACGGCGGCAGCAGGCCCGACGACGGTGGCGGCTCCGAGGGCCCCGACGGTCAGACCGGCGACTCGGAAGGCGTGTCCTCGCCGGACGCCGATGCCTCACCGAGTGCGGAAGAGACCGCCTCGGCCGGGGCCCAGTAACAGGGGCGCGAACTCCCCGTGCGCCGGACCTCGTTCGGTTCCGCGCAAGCAAAGCCCCCGGCTTCCGCCGGGGGCTTCGTCGTGCGGCCGACGGCGACCGGGGGCGGCGGCCGGAGTGCGGTCGCATGGTGCCCGGGGTGCCGCAGCCGGACGCCGGGCACGACGATGACGGGACCGCATGCGGGCAGGCCACCGTCTCGGCAACGAGCGCGCGAACTGCCGCCGAACCGCCCTGTGCTGGGGTGTTACCCGCGGAAGCACCGGCGTGACGCAGGTCACACAATTTAGTTGAATGCTGGTGTGACACTTTCGGCGTGGACGGCGCAGTAACTAGTGAGCCGACTGGTCATCGGCTGCGCGACAAGTCCGAGGTTCCCCCCGTACCTTCGGGCTCGCGCATATGGCGCGGGCGGGACACGTTCCCCCGGTCCCGCCCGCGCCCCATCTTCATCGGGGATCCGGCGTCACAGCCGACGAAGCCGCCCTCAGGGGCGGCTTTCTTGCTTCTCGCCCTCACCCAAGCTTCTTGTCGCGTCTCTGTCCGCGCTTCTCGTGGCAGGCGGGCGGCCGGGGGCTCACTTGTAGACGACGACCTTGTCGCCCTTCCGTACCTGCGCGAAGAGCGCCGCGATCTTCTTCTTGTCCCGCACGTTGACGCAGCCGTGCGACGCGCCCGAGTACCCGCGGGCCGCGAAGTCCGAGGAGTAATGGATCGCTTGGCCGCCGCTGAAGAACAGCGCGTAGGGCATCGGGGTGTCGTAGATCGTCGAGACGTGGTCACGGCTCTTGAAGCCGACGCTGAACTTCCCCTCCCGCGTGGGCGTGTAGGCCGAGCCGAAGCGCACGTCCATCGCCGAGAGCATCCGCCCGTTCACGTACCAGGCCAGCGTGCGGCTCTTCTTGCTGACGCACAGCGCGCGCCCCGTGAGGCAGCGCGGATCCGGGGTGTCCAGCGGAAGCGTTGTCGGCGGGTACAACTCGCCGTGCGACGGCGGAGTTGTGCGGGCGCGCAGCGCGGCCCACACGCTCGATGTGACCGCCCCGCCGGCGCTCATGCCCTGCTGCCGCTGGAAGGAGCGGACCGAAGCCGCGGTGACGGAGCCGTAGTAGCCCGTCGGATTGCGGTCGAAGAGCTGCAACTTGCGCAATCGCGCCTGGAGTTCGCGCACCTGCGCTCCGCCCGCACCCGTCGCGAAGAGCACGGGGTCGGCAGGCGCCGCCCGCTTCGCCGGCCGCGCCTGCGCGGGCTTGTCGGGGTTCTTGTCCTGTGTGCTGTTGCTCACGGACGAGCGCGCGGGCCTCTCGGTCGGCGCGGGCGCGACCGAAGTCTTCGTCACATGGATCGGCGCACTCCCATTCGTCTGCACCTTGCACCCCGCCGCTGCGCCCCCGCCGATCACGAGTGCGGCCGTCACCGCCCACACGCTGCTGTGCCTTACAACTACCGGCCTTCTCGGCCGTCCGGCCCCCGCCATGCAAACCCCCGGTGCCTGATCGGACAACACGGAATTCCCGACATCGATCGCCCATTCTCTTCCCTCGCGGTCCGCGTGTGAACCTCGGTGCATCGCGGCATCCTGTGAGGGCGGGACGTCATGCTGTGAGCAAGGTCCCAGCTTGCGGGCCTGCAACGGACGGACGCGGATCGCTACAGTCCGTGGCAATCGAAGACGACAGCCCGAGCGGCAGCAGGCTCACCCGAGCGGCGCCGCAACGGGACTGCGGCCGGAGAAGCACCGGCGCGACCCCAGACCGTACGGAGGCACAGTCCATGGCACGCCAGTCGGGCAACCAGCGGTTCAACGAGAGCGGTCTGCCCATCGAGCCTGTCTACGGTCCGGACGCGCTGCGTGACTGGGACGCCCCGGAGAAGCTGGGCGAGCCCGGCGCCTACCCGTACACGCGTGGCGTCTACCCGAGCATGTACACCGGCCGGCCCTGGACGATGCGGCAGTACGCGGGCTTCGGTACGGCCAGCGAGTCCAACGCGCGCTACAAGCAGCTCATCGAGAACGGCACGATGGGCCTGTCCGTCGCCTTCGACCTCCCGACCCAGATGGGCCACGACTCCGACGCGCAGCTCGCACACGGCGAGGTCGGCAAGGTGGGCGTCGCGATCGACTCCATCGACGACATGCGCGTGCTCTTCGGCGGGATTCCGCTGGAGGAAGTCTCCACCTCGATGACGATCAACGCGCCTGCCGCGCTTCTGCTGTTGCTCTACCAACTCGTCGCCGAGGAGCAGGGCGCGGACCCGGCGAAGCTCACGGGCACCATCCAGAACGACGTGCTCAAGGAGTACATCGCGCGCGGCACGTACATCTTCCCGCCCAAGCCCTCGCTGCGGCTGATCGCGGACATCTTCAAGTACTGCCGCGCCGAGATCCCCAAGTGGAACACCATCTCCATCTCCGGCTACCACATGGCCGAAGCCGGTGCCACGCCCGCGCAGGAGATCGCCTTCACGCTCGCTGACGGCATCGAGTACGTCCGTACTGCCGTCGCGGCCGGGATGAGCGTCGACGACTTCGCGCCGCGGCTGTCGTTCTTCTTCGTGGCGCGCACGACGCTGCTGGAGGAGGTCGCCAAGTTCCGTGCGGCGCGGCGCATCTGGGCACGGGTGATGCGGGAGGAGTTCGGGGCGGAGAACCCCAAGTCGCTGATGCTGCGCTTCCATACGCAGACGGCCGGTGTGCAGCTCACGGCCCAGCAGCCCGAGGTCAACCTGGCCCGGGTGACGGTGCAGGCACTGGGCGCCGTCCTCGGCGGCACGCAGTCGCTGCACACCAACTCCTACGACGAGGCCATCGCGCTGCCCACGGACAAGTCGGCGCGACTGGCGCTCCGCACCCAGCAGGTCCTCGCCTACGAGACGGACGTGACGGCGACCGTCGACCCGTTCGCCGGCTCGTACGTCGTGGAGTCGATGACCGACGACGTGGAGGCGGCGGCCGTCGCCCTGATGGAACAGGTCGAGGACAGGGGCGGCGCGGTCAACGCGATCGAACAGGGCTTCCAGAAGGAAGAGATCGAGCGCAGCGCGTACGCGATCGCGCGGGAGACCGACAGCGGTGAGCGGGTCGTCGTCGGCGTGAACCGCTTCCAGCGCGACGAGGAGGACCCGTACGAGCCGCTGCGCGTCGACCCGGCGATCGAGCAGCAGCAGTGCGAGCGGCTCGCGCGGCTCCGGGCGGAGCGCGATCAGGCGGCCGTCGACGGGGCGCTGGCGGAGCTGCGCAAGGCGGCGGAGGGCACGGACAACGTCCTCTACCCGATGAAGGAGGCGCTGCGGGCGCGGGCCACGGTCGGGGAGGTTTGCAACACGCTGCGGGAGATCTGGGGCGCGTACGTGCCGACGGACTCGTTCTGACGGTTCCGGCTGGCGCCTTGCCTGGCCCCGGTTCGCCTACGGTTCGTGGTGTGTGCGGGGTCCTTCGGGGGGTGCGGGTGTGCGCCGTCGGTTCGTGGTGGGTGCCGGGTGCGGGCCGTTCCGGGGGCGGCACGCCCCCGCCACCACTCACGCACCGACGGCGCCCAACGGCCAACCCCAGCGCCGCGGCACGCCCCCAGGCGCCTCACGCGCGCGTCGCCGCAACCAACCGCAGCACCGCCTCGAGCCCACGTTCCGACCCCGGGGACGCCCCCGCCGGGAGGACGTAGGCGCGGAGGCCCGCCGACGCCGCGCCGCCGTCCTTCGAGGGGTGGTCGCCGACCATCAGCGTTTCGCCGGGCTCGACGCCCAACTCCCCGCACGCGTGCTGGAAGAGTCGCGGGTCGGGCTTCTCCGAGTCGTGCTCGTACGAGTGGACCCACGAGGAGAAGTGGTTCGCGAGCCCGTGGTGGGTGAACGTCGCGCGCAGGTCCCAGCCCACGTCACTGACCACCCCCAGCGCGATGCCCCGCGCGAGCAGCCCCGCGAGGACCGCTTCGGAGTCGGCGTACGGACGCCAGTGCTCCGGGGCCTGCAACTGCTCGTACATCGCATCGGCGTAGGGCGCGAGGGCGGGGGCTGAGGTGTACCACGTGGTGAAGGCGTGCCGGTGCGCCTTCGACGAGACGTCACGGCCGCGCTGGGCCTCGATCACGCCGGGGTCCTGGAGGCCCGTCTCCAGGTCGGTGAGGATCTCCTCCATCTCCGCCTCTCCCACGGGATCCGGCAGCAGCGCGCGGACACGGTCGGCGTAGGTGCCGATCTGGAAGAGCGTGCCGGAGAAGTCGAAAAGCACAGCGCGGATGGTCGGCGGTGCAGGGGAACGGCGGGCGCGGATGGGGCCTTCGGGGCCGCAGACGACGGTCATGTGACTTTCCTAGCTCATCCGCGGCGTTGCCGAGCGGGCAACGGGGGAGCAGGATGTGGGTCACATTACCGACGAGTATGGGGAGTGACTGGTGACGGCAGAGGTCGGTACGCAAGTTGCGCCTCGGGAGTCGCGCGGGCTGGCCGAGCAGGCCGCGGCCCTGGCCGCGGGCGAGGTGACGGCACGTGAGCTGACCGAGCGTGTCTTGACCCGCATCGCCGCGACGCAGCCGACGCTCAACGCGTTCCGCCGCGTGCGGGGTGACGCCGCGCTCGTCGAAGCGGACGCGGCCGACCGGCAGTTGGCGCGTGGCGAGCGCCTGCCCCTGCTGGGCGTGCCCGTCGCGGTGAAGGACGACGTGGACGTGACGGGCGAGCCCACCGCCTTCGGCTGCCCCGGCGACTTCCCCCGCAAGGAAGCGGACAGCGAGGCCGTGCGCCGGCTCCGCGCGGCGGGCGCCGTCATCGTGGGCAAGACCAACTCCCCCGAGCTGGGCCAGTTCCCCTTCACCGAGGGGCAGGCGTTCGGCGACACCCGCAACCCGTGGAGCCTGGAGCACACGCCGGGCGGGTCCTCGGGCGGATCGGCAGCCGCGGTCGCTGCGGGGCTGGTTCCGGCCGCACTCGGATCGGACGGTGCGGGCTCGATCCGTATCCCCGCGGCCTGGAGTCATCTGGTCGGCATCAAGCCGCAGCGCGGCAGGATCTCGACGATGCCGGAGCCCGAGGCGTTCAAGGGGATCACGGTCTTCGGGCCGTTGGCACGCACCGTGCGGGACGCGGCGCTGCTGCTCGACGTCGCCTCCGGAAGCACGGACGGGGACCTGCACCGCCCCTCGCCGGTCGAGGTTCTGCCCGCGGTCGGACGGGACCCGGGACGCCTGCGCATCGCGCTGTCGCTGCGCCCCCCGTGGACAGCGACGCGGAGGTCACTCGATCCGGTGGTACGTGCCGCGGTCACGGATCTCGCGGAGCGGCTCTCGGCACTCGGTCACGAGGTCGAGGAGGCCGATCCGGACTACGGGCCGATCGGGCTGGCGTTCGTGCCCCGCGCCACCGCGGGCATCCGCGAATGGACCGGCCGCGTCCCCGAGTTCGAGCTGCTGGACCCGCGGACCCGCGGCGCCGCCCGCACGGGGAAGCTGCTGGGCGGATCGGTGCTGCGCGCCGCGCGTGCGGCGGAGGCGCCGTTGCAGCGGCGCGTGGGGCGGATCTTCAGCCGGTACGACGTGGTGCTCGCCCCGACGACGGCGACGCCGCCGCTGCGGATCGGCGACCTGGCGGAGCTCTCGGGTCTGCAGACCGACCGCACGATGATCGCCCACTGCCCGTACGCCTGGCCGTGGAACGCGCTGGGCTGGCCCGGCGTCAACGTCCCCGCCGGGTTCACCACTTCCGGGCTGCCGCTGGGTGCGCAGCTGCTCGGCCCTGCGAGCAGCGAGCCTCTGCTCGTCCAGCTGGCCGCGCAGCTGGAGGCGGACCGGCGGTGGTTCGAGCAGTGGCCGCCGGAGGCGCCGGCCGAGAAGGGCTGAGCCACTTCGCGGGGCCTGTCGCCGTCATCGCCGGGATCGGCGCGACTCTCGGACCGGGGTCGGCGGGCTGAGGGAGGCAGCGGGGCGAGCCGAAAAACGGTTGCCCTGCTTGGCCCGGCTCTGTTGTGCTCCCGGCGTCAGTACCGGCTCAACCGAGGAGAGGCAATGAGGCAGACGTTCATGTCCAACCAGAAGGGAACATTCATCCACCTAAGGGACATGACGCTCTGTGAAAACGCTCAACCTTGGAATCCTGGCGCATGTGGACGCCGGTAAGACGAGCCTTACCGAGCGGCTGCTGCACGCCGCCGGTGTCATCGACGAAGTGGGCAGTGTCGACGAGGGCAGCACTCTGACCGACTCCCTGGCGCTGGAGCGCCAGCGGGGGATCACCATCAAGTCCGCCGTCGTCTCCTTCGCCGTCGACGACGTCACCGTCAATCTGATCGACACCCCCGGCCACCCGGACTTCATCGCCGAGGTGGAACGGGTCCTCAGCGTGCTCGACGGCGCGGTGCTGGTGATCTCAGCCGTCGAGGGCGTGCAGGCGCAGACCCGGGTGCTCATGCGCACCCTGCAGCGGTTGGGCATCCCCACGCTCCTCTTCGTCAACAAGATCGACCGCGCCGGGGCGCAGTACGAGCAGGTCCTGCGAAGGATCACGGAGAAGCTGACGCCGGCGGCCGTCGCGATGGGACGGGTGCGCGGACTCGGCACCCGCGCCGCGGAGTTCACGCCGCACGGCGCATCCGACGACGGCTTCACGGCACGGCTCGCCGAGGTCCTCGCCGAACACGACGACGCTGTGCTGGCGGCGTACGTCGAGGACGAGAAGGCCCTCTCCAGGGAGCGGCTGCGCGGGGAGCTGGCGGCCCAGTCGAAGCGGGGGCTCGTCCACCCCGTCTTCTTCGGCTCGGCCATCACCGGTGCCGGCGTCGAAGCGCTGACCGCGGGGCTCAAGGAGCTGCTGCCCGCCGCGGAGGGCGATCCCGACGCACCCGCGCACGGCACCGTCTTCAAGGTCGAACGCGCGGCGGGAGGGCAGAAGACGGCCTACGTCCGCATGTTCTCGGGAACTGTGCGCGTACGGGACCGGCTGCTCCACGGTGACGAGGGCGAGGGCAAGGTCACCGGCATCGACGTGTTCGACAACGGGTCGGACGCCCCGGGACCGTGCGTCGAGGCCGGACGGATCGGCAAGCTGCGCGGGCTCGCCGGGGTCCGTATCGGCGACGCCGTGGGATCGGCCAGGAAGTTGACGCGGGAGGAGCACCACTTCGCACCGCCCACACTGGAGACCGTCGTCCTGCCGTGCCGGCCCGAGGAGTCGGGCGCACTGCACACGGCGCTCACCCAACTCGCGGAGCAGGACCCGCTGATCGGTCTGCGGCAGGACGAACTCCGCGGCGAGATCCACGTGTCGCTCTACGGCGAGGTCCAGAAGGAGGTCGTACAGGCCACGCTCGCCGACGAGTTCGGGCTCGACGTCGCCTTCCGCGAGTCGACGACCATCTGCGTCGAACGGCTCGACGGGCCCGGTTCGGCCGCGGAGATCATGAACAAGGAGCTCAACCCGTTCCTCGCCACCGTCGGTCTGCGCATCGAACCGGCACCGCCCGGCAGCGGTGTGCGGTACGGACTGGAGGTCGAGCTCGGCTCCATGCCCTACGCGTTCATGAGGGCCGTCGAGGACACCGTGCGCGAGACGCTGCGCGAGGGGATCCACGGCTGGGAGATCCCCGACTGCACGGTCACCATGACGCACTCCGGCTACGCACCGCGCCAGAGCCACGCCCACGCGATCTTCGACAAGAGCATGTCCAGCACCGGGGCCGACTTCCGCCAGCTGACACCCCTTGTCGTGATGGAGGCGCTCAGGGATGCGGGGACGACCGTCCACGAGCCGATGCACCGGTTCCGGCTGGAGATCCCCGCGGAGACGTTCGGTGCCGTGCTGCCCGCGCTGTCACGCCTGCGCGGGGTGCCGCAGGCGCCGGTGACGAAGGGCGACGCGTATCTGCTGGAGGGCGAGATCCCTGCGGCGCGCGTGCATGAGCTGGAGCAGCAACTGCCCACGCTGACAAGCGGGGAGGGGGTGCTGGAGTGCGCCTTCGCCCGCTACCGGCCGGTGGTGGGGGAGATCCCGTCGCGTCCGCGCACCGACCACGACCCCCTCAACAGGAAGGAGTACCTGCTGCGCGTCGTGCGGAGGGTGGCAGGAGCCTGACCCGCGCCCTTGCCCTTTCGTCTTCCCGTGCCCTTGCCCGTGCCCCCTCGGGCGGGGGCGCCGGGCGGCGATTCACGGTGCGAGGACGTCCAGTTCGGCCAGGGCGTCCTCCGTGATGGTGCGCATCAGGCGCTCCGCGGCCGCGCCGTCGCCTTCCCTCACGGCCTCCGCGACCTGGACGTGCATGGTGACGGCCTCCTGGCGGGGATCGCTGAACATCACCTCGTGCTCGGTGCGTCCGGTGAGGACGGCGGCGACGACATCGCCGAGCCGCGCGAACATCTCGTTCCGCGACGCCCGCAGTATCACGCGGTGGAACGCGACGTCGTGGACGAGGTAGTTCGCAAGCTGCTCCCCGCGGGAGGTGCGCACCATGCCCAGGGTGTGCTCGGTCAGCTCGGCGCACTCCTCCGGGGTGGCCAGCTCCGCCGCGAGGCGGGCAGCCATGGGTTCGACCGCCGAGCGCAGCCTCGTCAGGGAACGCAGCTGCCGCGGCCGGTCCGCTCCCGCGAGGCGCCAGGTGATCACCTGCGGATCGAAGACGTTCCACTGCTCGGCCGGCAGCACGGTCACGCCCACCCGGCGGCGCGACTCCACGAGATGCATGGACTCCAGCACCCGCACCGCCTCGCGCACGACCGTGCGTGAGACCTCGTACCGCTCGGCCAGTTCGTCCGTGAGCAGGACGGTTCCCGGCGGGTAGTCGCCCGCGGTGATCGCGGGCCCGAGCCGGCCGAGCAGCCGCGCGTGCAGCCCCCGCCCCTGGCCGTCCGCAGCCTGGCTGGTCAATGAGTCTCCTGAGTTCTCCGCCTCGTCGGCTCAGCGTACGTGGTGGCCGTCACGCCAATTAAGTATGACGAATCTATGTCTCCCTATTGAATAAGTGTTACGTAATGAGGTTGAGTGTGCGGCGCCCAGACGAAGACGACAGCGAGGTGCGCATGGGGTCTCCTCACGAAAGGCGTGGCGCCTCCCCGCCGATGGCTCGGGGTCTGCCCACCGAAGGCCGGGGACCGGGCGGGACGCGTCCGGCGGGCGGCGGCCGTGACCAGGGACGCGAAGGCCACCACGCCCGCCCGGCCGCGTTGCCCCCCGCGGGCGGCGTCGTGATCGTCATGGGGGTTGCCGGCACCGGCAAGACCACCGTGGGGGCGCTGCTCGCCGAGGCGCTGGCGGTGCCCTACGCCGAGGCCGATTCCTTCCATCCGCCGGAGAACGTCGCCAAGATGACCGCCGGCGAACCCCTGGACGACACCGACCGGCAGCCCTGGCTCGACGCCATCGGCCGATGGGCCGGCGAGCGTCGGGAATCCGGAGGGGTCGTCAGCTGCTCGGCGCTCAAGCGCGCCTACCGTGACCGGCTGCGCGCCGCCGCCCCCGGGGTCTTCTTCGTCCACCTCACCGGCGACCGCGCGCTCATCGCCCGGCGCATGGAGCAGCGCCGCGACCACTTCATGCCCCTCACGCTGCTGGATTCGCAGTTCGCGACGCTCCAGCCGCTGCAGCGGGACGAAGCCGGGACCGCCGTCCCCGTGTGCGCCGATCCCGGCACCGTGACCCGGCGGGCCCTGGCGGCCGTGCGCGAGTGGTCCGCCGTTCCGGAGGGGCCGCCGGCGGTCCGCCCGTAGGCGTCGTCCCCACGTCGTCCGGGTCGCCCTTCGGCCCGGACGTCGCCTCACTGCCGCGCCCGCCCGCTCGTGCGGTCCCGGCAGTCACATGAACCGACCCCCGTCCCCGTAACCCCGTTCACGCGTTGACAAGGAAGAGCCGTGCGCCATCTCAGTGCCGAGATACTTGCGGCCGGACCGGAGCCGATAGATCCGATCAGCTCCGCCGGCAACCTTCAGCTGGGGCTCGCAGCCCTGGCAGGCATCGCCGTCATCGTTCTGCTCATCACCCGCTTCAAGGTCCACGCGTTCCTGGCGCTCACCCTCGGCACCCTCGCTCTCGGTGCCGTGGCGGCCGCCCCGCTGGACAAGACCATCGAGAGCTTCTCCACGGGACTTGGCGACACGGTCTCCGGGGTCGGCGTCCTCATCGCGCTGGGCGCCATGCTCGGCAAGCTGCTGGCGGACTCCGGCGGCGCCGACGAGATCGTCGACACGATCCTCGCCAGGACGGGCGAACGCTCGATGCCGTGGGCGATGGCCCTGATCGCGGGCATCATCGGGCTTCCGCTCTTCTTCGAGGTCGGCCTCGTGCTGATGATCCCCGTGCTGCTGCTCGTCGCACGGCGCGGCAACTACTCCCTCATCCGGATCGGAATCCCGGCGCTGGCCGGGCTGTCGGTGATGCACGGCCTGGTGCCTCCGCACCCCGGGCCGCTCGCCGCCATCGACTCGGTGCACGCGGACCTCGGTGTGACCCTCGCCTTCGGCGTGCTCGTGGGCATCCCGACCCTGGTCGTCTCCGGTCCCCTCTTCGCGCGCTTCGCGGCGAAGTGGGTCGACGTGCAGCCGCCCGAGGGGATCGTGCCGCAGCGTCCGTCGGAGGACCTGGAGCGGCGCCCGAAGTTCGCCGTCACCGTCGGCACGGTGCTGCTGCCCGTCGTGCTGATGCTCGCGAAGGCGCTGACGGACATCGTCATCGGCGACCCGGAGAACACGGTGCAGCGGGTCATGGACGTGGCCGGCTCGCCGCTGATCGCACTGCTCGCGGCGGTGATCGTCGCGATGTTCACGCTGGGCAGGGCCGCGGGCTTCACCAAGGGACGGATCACCTCGACCGTCGAGTCGTCCCTGCTGCCCATCGCCGGGATCCTGCTGATCGTCGCCGCGGGCGGCGGTTTCAAGCAGACGCTGGTCGACGTCGGCATCGGCGAGATGATCATGGACTTCTCGAAGAGCTGGTCCGTGCCCGCGCTGCTGCTGGGCTGGCTGATCGCCGTCTGCATCCGGCTGGCGACCGGCTCGGCGACGGTGGCGACCATCTCGGCAGCCGGACTCGTCGCCCCTCTCGCCGCCGACATGAGCACCGCGCAGTCGGCGCTGCTCGTACTGGCCGTCGGCGCCGGCTCCCTGTTCTTCAGCCACGTCAACGACGCCGGCTTCTGGATGGTGAAGGAGTACTTCGGCATGAGCGTCGGCCAGACGATCAAGACGTGGTCGGTGATGGAGACGCTGATCTCCGTCGTCGCACTGATCTTCCTGCTGCTTCTGTGGCTCGTGGTCTAGCGTCCCGCGTCAGGCAGCAAGGGCCGGTGGGTCCGCGTCGAATGCGCGGAACCACCGGCCCTCCGCCGTCAGCCGAGAGCCGCGCGCTTGAGCGCCCGTACGCGCCGGGCCGCCCTGCGCACCGTGGGCCTGCGCCGCAGGAACGCGAACTGCCGTGACCAGCCGCCCGGAAGAACGAGCGCCGTGAGGCGGCGCCGCTTGAAGTAGCGCAGCGTACGGGAGTTGAGATTCGCGGAGAGGTACTGCTCGGCCTCGTCGCGCAGCCCGGGCAGGATCTCGGGCTGCATGCAGAAGCCCACCGTCCGCAGCAGGCCCGTCAGTTGACGGCTGATCTCCGCAGCCTCCGGGATGCGCCACGAACCAGGACCGGTCTCCGGCCCCTCCCCGGCGCTCCTCTCCTCGGCGACGTCCGGGAGCAGCGCGTCGACGAGGGTGACCGGCACCCGGTTGCTGTTCTGGTACGGCGTCAGGCGCTCCAGCAGCAGACCCGTGCCGGTACGGGCAACGGGCAGCCCGTAGAAGGAGGCGGCCGTCAGCAGAGCGGTCGAGAAGCAGCCGACGACGAGGTCGGGCCGCATCTGCTCGTAGAGCACCTCGGCCAGCACCGGAGTGTTCAGCACCCGCAGTTCGACGCCGAGTTCGCCCGCCTCCTTCTCCAGTGCGCGTGAGAAGCGCGCCGGGGCGACGGGGTGCGGTTTGAACACCACGCTGCTGTGGCCGAGTTCGGCGGCGCCGCGCAGCATCCGCACATGAAGCTGCTCCTCCTCCGCGGGGGTGAGGATCTCCAGCGCCGACATGTACTGCCCCAGCAGCAGGGCGCCGCCCCGCGGCACGGACGTCACGCTCGGCGGCACGTCCTGCGCCAGCTGCGCCAGCACGGAGGTGAAGGCGTCGGTGGGCACGACCTCGCTCCGCACGCCGAACTCCGTGAGCAGCAGGGGCTCCAGGCCCGGCAGCAGGTCGAGGTGGAGCAGCCGCCGCACGCGGGAGCCGACCAGCGGGTCGAGCTTGTTGCGGGTGGGGCCGTAGCTCATCAGGCCGTCCGCGTAGACCTCGAGGGGCGCGTCGGGGAACAACCGGGCGACGGCCAGGGCCGGTTCGACCTGGATGGACTCCACGACGAGCTCCACGTCGTCGTCGCCGAGCCCCCACAGCAGCCGCAGATAGCGCTCCAGCATGGGCACGTCGTCCGCGCGCGGCGACCAACCCCCGGGATGGAACGGGTCGATGGCCTCGTTCCACGACAGCACACGGTCGAAGCGGCCCCGCAGCCGCTCGAATCCCGGCATGGTGTCCAGCGCGGGAGTCGTCTCCGGGTTCGCGGCGTTGTTGCTGACCAGCAGCAGCCGGCGGTCGCTTCGACGTGCCCCGTCCGGCAGGCCGGAGGTGAACTTCCCGGCGTCGATGGCGGCGGCCAGCGTCGCGGCGCCGTAGAGGGTCGAGGCGAAGAAGATCTGCGTACGCATGCGGGGGGTCCGTCCTGAGAGGTCTGTGTCGCTCACGCCGCCTCTCCCGGCGCGTGGCGGAAGAGGGCGGGACGGCGGCGCAGCCTGCGCAGCCGGGAGGCGCGCTCGACGTCCATGGAGTCCAGCGCTTCGGAGAGCAGACGAGCGGGAAGCCGCCGGAGCGCGGCGGCGCTGCGGGCGCGCAGCTCGCGCTCCACGCGGGGCTGGAACCGCCCGCTGGTCAGATGGTGGGAGATGATCGCGCAGTACGTGCGCACGGCCTTCGGCAGCAGCTGCTCCGCGTCGGGGTCGCGCGCCGTCTCATCGATGACCTGGTCGAAGGCGCGGATGAAGTCCAGCTGGCGCACGTCGCCGATCTGCGTGAGGGACGAGGCGACGCCGCGCCTGTAGTAGACGCCCATCATTCCGATCGTCGCGAACGACTTCGCCTCGCGGTGCAGCCGCCAGATCCACGGGCGGTCCTCGGCGGTGCGCAGCCCGTGCGTGAAGTGCAGCAGCCCGTCGTCCAGCAGCCGGCGGTGGTAGATGCCGGCCCAGGCGTAGGCGTAGTCGACGGACGTGGTTCGGTCGGCTGGCAGGATCGCCTCCCGCGGGTCCATGACCACGCCGCGGCGGCCGTGCGGGACGCGGGCGATCGTACGGGCACGCGCTGTGCAGCTGACGTGGTCGGTACGTACGAAGTCGCAGCCCAGGTCCTCGATGGCAGCGAGCAGCCGGGGGTAGTAGCCCGGTGCGAGCCAGTCGTCGCCGTCGAGGAAGGCGAGATATCTGCCGCGGGAAGCGTCGAGGCCCGTGTTGCGCGCGGTCGCGAGACCGCCGTTGCGTTCGTGCCGCACGAGGACGGCCCCGTTCAGTTCCCGCTCGGCTTCCGCGAGAATCTCCGGGGTGTCATCCGTCGAACAGTCGTCGACGAGAATGAATTCGATGTCCTCGCGCGCATTCGCGCGTAGGCTTCTGATTGCTTCCGGGGCGTAGGACTGCACGTTGTAGAACGGCACGATGACGGAGAGATTGACCACCCGGCCGACCATAGAGCCGTCGGCGGCACTGTTTGTGGCGTGCTCCGCAAGCGCCGGTGAACGGCGCATGGCGGGACGGTGAATCCGTTCACCCGTGGGCTAGTTGGCCAGTCGGCGGTGCGCTGTTAACCAGCTGTTGTATTTCCGTTGGGCCGGGCTCCGGAAATGCTTTCTAGCGTCGAGGACGTGCCAGCAAACATTCCTCCCGCGGCCGCCGACCATTCCGCGGATTCCGCCTCCCCGCTCCGTACTGCGGTGCTCGCGGATTCCGACACCCGCTGGAAATGGGGAGCACTCACCGCCCGCCGCATCGCCCCCGGCGCCCGCGTCGACGGGCTGCTGCTGCGCGGGCGTGCCACACCGACGCCCCGGCAGCTCGCCGAGGTCGGCGTCGACGTGGACTCGCTGCGGGAGACGACCGGCGCGGCCTTCGTGGGGGAGACCGCGGACCGGAGCAGGTACGACGTCGTCGTCCTCGCCTGTGTCGGCGGGGCGGTGCAGGCGATGCTGCACGGAATGGCGCACGCGTCGCTGACCGCGTCCGCGGAGCACGGCGGAGCCGGTCCCGATGCCGGAGCCGTCAGCGGTGAGGCACACCAGGAGGTGCGGCGTCCGGTGACCGTCACCGGATACGTCGGGGTCGTCTACGAGAAGCTCGCCGACGGGCTGCTGCTGCGCCACGGCGCCGACGTCGTCCTCGCCAACTCCCGCTACGACGCCGAGCGTTTCCGCGAGGTCTACGAGGGCGCCGGCGCCGACGCCTCGTCCGTCACCGAGGGCGCACTCCCGTTCCTCGGCGGCGCACCCTACGAAGGCCCGGGCGCACAGCGTCCGTTCACCGTCGTCTTCGCCGCGCAGCCGTCCGTGCCCGCCGGCCGCGACGACCGTGCCTACCTGCTGCGCCGCGCCGCGGAGCACGCCCGCAGCCACCCCGGGCGCGAGGTGCTCATCAAGCTCCGCAGCCGCCCGGGCGAGCACACCACGCACATCGAGGAGCAGCCCTACCAGCGGCTCTCGGAACGGCTGAGCGGCGGCCTGCCGCCCAACTGCCGCCTCGTCTATGGGCACATGAGCGAGGTTCTGGACCGCACCGACCTCCTCGTGACCGTCAGCTCCACCGCCGCGCTGGAGTCGCTGCACCGGGGTATCCCCACCGCCGTCCTCACCGATCTCGGCGTGCGGGAAGCGCTCGGCAACCACCACTTCCTGGGCTCCGGCTGCCTCGCCTCGTGGGACGAACTCGACACCGGGCACCTGCCGTCCGCCGACGCCGAATGGACGGCACAGCAGGGCGTGCTGGCCGGCGGCACGTATGAGCGCGCCTTCGACCGTGCGCGCGAGCGGGTGGCGCGGCTCGCGGACCGCGACCGGCTGCCTGCGATCGCCCCGTACTACACGCCCGTGACCGCACCCGGATATCTGCCGGGCGTCCTTGCCCGCTACGGCTTCGGCGCCGACGGGTCGGTGCTGCCCGGTGCCGCGAAGGCCGCTGCCGCCGGTGCCTCCTCCGGGGTGCGGGCCGTCGTGCGGGGTGCCGTGCGGGACGCGGCACGCGGGGCGTACCGGCACGGCGTGCAGCGCGTGGCGCCCGTGATCCGCCGCATGGGGGAGCTGTGACGGGCCGTGGCGCCGCGCGCCTGTCCGCGCCGCGCCCGCCCGCGCCTCACCCCCCATCGACCGCCGAGGAGTGTTGACATGACCGAGCTGTCCACCGCAGGACCGGGGACGAACGCCGCCACGGCTCGCGCCCGCCGCGTCCTCGCAGTGATCCCCGCCCGCGGCGGGTCGAAGGGCGTGCCCGCGAAGAACCTCGCCACCGTGGGCGGCGAACCCCTGGTGGCCAGGGCCGTACGGGCGTGCCTCGCCGCGGACCTGGTGACGGACGTGGCCGTGTCCACGGACGACTCGGAGATCGCCGACGCCGCACGCTCGGCCGGCGCCCAGGTCGTGGAGCGGCCCGGTGAGATCGCGGGAGACACCGCGACCAGCGAGGCCGCGGTCCTGCACGCCGTCGACATCTGCGAGTCACGATCGGGAGTCCCCGTCGACGCGGTGCTGCTCGTGCAGTGCACGAGCCCGTTCATCACCCGCGACGACATCGACGCGGTCGCCGGAGCGGTCGTCGAGGGCGGCGCGGACAGTGCCCTGACCGTCGCCCCCTTCCACGGCTTCATCTGGCGCGACGGCCCGGACGCCGCGGACGCCGAGGACACGGCTTCCGGCGGCAGCTCGGGCGAGGCCACCGGCGGCTTCGGCGTCAACCACGACAAGGCGTTCCGGCCGCGCCGCCAGGACCGCCCGCAGGACCTGCTGGAGACCGGCGCCGCGTACGCCATGGACGCCGCCGGCTTCCGCAAGGCCGGACACCGCTTCTTCGGACGCACCGAGCCGGTCCGTACGGACCCGGCCCGCGTCCTTGAGATCGACGACCCGCACGACCTCGCCCGCGCCCGCGCGCTCGCGCCGCTGCTCGACGCGGCGCGCCCCCGCGTGCTGCCGGCCCGCGAGGACGTGGACGCGGTCGTGCTCGACTTCGACGGCACCCAGACCGACGACAGGGTGCTGATCGACTCCGAGGGACGGGAACTGGTCGCCGTGCACCGCGGCGACGGCCTCGGTATCGCCGCGCTCCGCCGCGACGGTCTGGAGCTGCTGATCCTGTCCACGGAGGAGAACCCGGTCGTGGCCGCACGGGCCCGCAAGCTGCGGATCCCCGTACTGCACGGCATCGACCGCAAGGACCTCGCACTCAAGCAGTGGTGCGAGGAGAAGGGCATCGGCCCCGAGCGCGTGCTCTACGTCGGCAACGACGTCAACGACCTGCCCTGCTTCAACCTCGTGGGCTGGCCCGTGGCAGTCGCGGGCGCGCACGAGGTCGTACGCGAGGCGGCACGCGCGATCACCTCGACGCCGGGGGGTGAGGGCGCGATCCGCGAGATCGCCTCATGGCTCCTCGGGCCGTCCCTGTAACTGACCTCAGCAACAAGTGAGATGGAGGAGAACCGTCCTCATGAGCACCAACCGTCTGCGCAGCCTCGGTGAGAAGTCCGTCGGCCCCGGACACCCCGTGTACGTCACCGGCGAGATCGGCATCAACCACAACGGCGAGCTCGAGAACGCATTCGCGCTCATCGACGCCGCCGCCGAGGCCGGCTGCGACGCCGTCAAGTTCCAGAAGCGCACCCCCGAGGTGTGCACCCCGCGCGACCAGTGGGACGTCGAACGCGACACCCCCTGGGGCCGCATGACCTACATCGACTACCGGCACCGCGTCGAGTTCGACGAGGACGGCTACCGCGCCATCGACGAACACTGCAAGAAGCGCGGCATCGACTGGTTCGCCTCCCCCTGGGACGTGGAGTCCGTCGCCTTCCTCGAGAAGTTCGGCGTGCCCTGCTACAAGGTGGCCTCCGCGTCGCTCACCGACGACGAGCTGCTGCGCGCGATGCGCGCCACGGGCCGCACCGTGATCCTCTCCACGGGGATGTCCACGCCGAAGCAGATCCGGCACGCGGTGGAGGTGCTCGGCAGCGCCAACATCGTGCTCTGCCACGCCACTTCGACGTACCCCGCGCAGGCGGGCGAGCTGAACCTGCGGATGATCCACACCCTGGAGCGCGAGTTCCCGAACGTGCCCATCGGCTACAGCGGCCACGAGACCGGTCTGCAGACCACCCTCGCCGCGGTGGCCCTCGGCGCCTCCTTCGTGGAGCGGCACATCACCCTCGACCGCGCCATGTGGGGCTCGGACCAGGCCGCGTCCGTCGAGCCGGGCGGCCTCCAGCGGCTCGTGCGCGACATCCGCACCATTGAGGACTCGCTGGGTGACGGCGTGAAGAAGGTCTACGAGAGCGAGCTGAAGCCGATGGAGAAGCTGCGCCGAGTCAAGGGCGTCGTCGCCGAGGCCGAAGAGGCCGGAGCTGACGGGGCCGACCGCGAGCCGGCAGCAGTCTGACGGGCCGACGGAGCCGCGCAGTGAGCCGAAGCGCACGGGACGGGGCCCGCGCCCGGGGACGCAGGCCGGGCGGCACGCTCGCTTTCGTCGAGAGCCCCGTACAGCTCCTCAACGTCCTGGAGTGGGCGCACTCCGCGGCGGTGATCTCCGCTGCGCCCGGCTCCGTGGAAGCCGGCCCGGCGGGAGCCGCCGCGGAGGTGCCCGGCCTCACGGTGGTCGTCCTCTCCCCCCACGACCCCATGACGCGCGGCCAGTTGCGCCGTGTCGCCGAGCTGGCGCGGGACGAGGGCGTGACGGTGCGCTGGGAGGAGGCGCGTGGCGGTCCCACCGCGCCGATCAAGACGATCGGTTCGCTCGTCCGTGAACTGCGGCGTGCGCGCCGGGTCGTCATCGGCGACCCCTTCTCGCGCTACGTGCAGCTGCTGCTCACGCTGACCTCCGCGCGCAGCGTCGTCGTGGTCGACGACGGCACCGCGACGATGGAGTTCGTCTCCCAACTCGCGGGCGGGGAACGCCTGGTGCGATGGCACCGCAAGGGCTCGGCACCGGCCGGGCCGCAGGCGGCCGCGCAGGCCGTTCTCTTCGCGCCCTTCGCACGGCGGGCGCGCTCCCGGCTCACCCCGGGGGGCCCGCCGCCGCAGGCACCACGGGTCTCGGCGCCGGAGGCAGGGGAAGCGCCGGACCGCCGTGACAGCGAGCGCGTCCGCAGGGTGGAGATCTTCAGCTCGATGCCCGTGGACGCCTCCGACGGGCGGCTGCGGGAGCTCGGCGTCACCGTTGCCGCCAACGACTTCGCCTGGACGCGCTCACGCTTCGGTCCGCCACGGCTGACCCGGGGCACGGACCTCGTCGGCACCTCACTGGTGGAAACCGGGGTCGTGGATCTGGAGCGGTATCTCGAAGGGGTGGCGGACCTGGCACGTACGCACGGTGCCACCCGCTACTTCGCCCACCGCCGCGAGAGCAACGAGAAGCTCCAGCGGGTGCAGTCGGCGACGGGACTCGAGATCGTCCGGCCCGACCTGCCGCTGGAGCTCGTCGCCCGACGCGGTCCCATCGGCCGGACGGTTGTGAGTTTCCCCTCCACGGTCGTGCACACCCTGCCGCTGGCCCTGGCCGGTACGCCCGTCTCGGTGGCGGTCTGCGAGGTGGACCGTACGTGGTTCACGCCGGGCGCCTCACCCCGTGCCGAGGGCTTCCTCTCGGGCGTCACGGACAGTGCACGCCGGGTGCGCAAGCTCGGCGGTCCGGAGGTCCAGGGAGCGGGCCGTACAGTGGTCGGACCCGCAGCCGCCCGTACGGGGCCTGCGGAGAGCGCAACCCCGCCGCAGCAGCCGCCACGCACGTCGATGTCCAGGGAGGCGGGCCAGGCGAGCGCGTAAAAGGGCACAGGTATACCCACCTCCATCAGGACATAATCGCCATCCTCAAAAATTTTTGTCCCCTGAGGGGCTGAACTTTCCGACATCGGCTGCATGCGGTGGCCTGAAAACGCCTACCCTGCGGATATGAACAGAGTCCTGTCCCCCGAGCCGGAGGTGGACCCGACCGGCGAAGCAGCAGTCGAAGCAGCCCTGCTGGGCGTGGTGCCCGAGCTGCCCGGCAGACTTTCCGACGAGCTTCGCGAGGAACTCGTCGCGTTCCGGCGCGACCTGCACATGCACCCGGAACTCGGCAACCAGGAGTTCCGCACGACCGCCGCGATCAAGGCCCGCCTGGAGCAGGTCGGGCTGCGGCCCCGGACCCTGCCCATGGGCACCGGCCTCATCTGCGACATCCACCCCGGCCTCGCCGAGCGCTGGGACGGCGTCCGCCCGATGCTGGCGCTGCGCGCGGACATCGACGCGCTCCCGATCCCGGACACCAAGGCCGTCCCGTACCGGTCGACCGTCCCCGACCGCGCACACGCCTGCGGCCACGACGTGCACACCACGGTCGTGCTCGGAGCCGGGTTCGTCCTCGCGGAACTGGCCCGCGCGGGCCACCTCACGCGTTCCGTACGGCTCCTGTTCCAGCCCGCCGAGGAAGTCCTGCCGGGCGGGGCCACCGACGCGATCGACGGCGGCGCGCTCGACGGCGTCGGCCGGATCATCGCCGTCCACTGCGACCCGCGCGTCGACGCCGGCCGTATCGGGCTGCGCCCCGGCCCGATCACCTCCGCGTGCGACCGCGTCGAGGTGAGCCTCAGCGGCCCGGGCGGTCACACCGCGCGGCCGCATCTGACCACCGACCTGGTCACGGCCGCCGCGAAACTCGTCACCGAGGTGCCCGCGCTGCTCGCCCGCCGCGTCGACGCCCGCGCCGGCATGGCCCTCACATGGGGACGGATCGAATCCGGCCACGCCTGCAACGTCGTGCCGCAGCGGGCGGAGCTCTCCGGCACCCTGCGCTGCCTGGACCTCGCGGCCTGGCGGGACGCGCCCGACCTGGTGCACGCCGCCATCGACGAGACGGCCACGCTGCACCGCGCCAAGTCGGAGATCACGTACGTGCGGGGTGTGCCGCCGGTCGTCAACGAGACAGGCACGACTGAGCTGTTGCGTACGGCGATGACGGCGCGGCGCGGCTCGCCCACGGTGGAGGACACCGAACAGAGCCTGGGCGGCGAGGACTTCTCCTGGTACCTGGAGCATGTTCCCGGTGCGATGGCCCGCCTCGGCGTCCGCCCGCCGGGAGACCGGCACCCGCGGGACCTCCACCAGGGCGACTTCGACGTGGACGAGGCGGCGATCACGGTCGGCGTCGAACTCTTCACGGCGGCGGCCCTCCTGGACACCCCACCCCCCGCCTAAGCGGCTCCCACCTGGCGCAGCCGCCACCTGGTTCGCCTCCGGTCCCTCGCGGGGCCGGGGGTGATTCCCATGGGGGTGCGGGTGTGCGCTGTCGGTTCGTGGTGGGTGCCGGGTGCGGGCCGTTCCGGGGGCGGCTCCGGAACGGCCCGCCCCCGCCACCCAAGACGCACCGATGGCGCCCCCGGCCAACCTCAGCGCCGCGGCACGTCCCCGCCACCACCCACGCACCGACCGCGCCCCCGGCCAACCCCAGCGTCGCACCGTCGTGACCGGGGGCGCAGCCCCCTTGGCACCGATCCGATAACAGCATTCCGGCAAGTCTTTACGTGAAATCTACGCGCGTTAATCTGTGCCGGAAGCCAGCGCCGGAAGAGGCGCTTCCAAGAGCCGAAGGGGACGTCCTCTTGCGTCGGGTAACCAAGCTTGCAGCCGCGGTCACCGCTACCGCGGCCCTCGCCCTGACCGCCACCGCGTGCGGTGAGAGTTCTACAGATTCCGCCGGCAAGAAGGACAAGGGAGTCGGCCTGGCCTTCGACGTCGGCGGGCGTGACGACCACTCCTTCAACCAGGCGGCGGCGCGTGGCGTCGACAAGGCCAAGAAGGACTTGGGCGTCAAGTTCAAGGAGATGACAGCCAGCAACGACGAGACCGAGGCGGACCGTGAGCAGCGCATAACCTCGCTCGCGGAGGCCGGATTCAACCCGGTCATCGGCGTCGGCTTCGACTACGGCAAGTCGATCAACAAGGTCGCCAAGAAGTTCCCGAAGACCACCTTCGGTGTCGTCGACTCCCCCTCCGAGGGGAAGAACGTCGCCGGTCTGGTCTTCGCCGAGCACGAGGCGTCCTACCTCGCGGGTGTCGCCGCGGCGAAGAAGACCAAGACCAAGGAGGTCGGCTTCATCGGCGGCGTCAACAACGCGCTGATCCAGAAGTTCCAGGCGGGCTTCGAGCAGGGTGTGAAGGAGACCGACCCGAAGGTCAAGGTCACTTCGCAGTACCTGTACCCGACGAACACCAAGGGCTTCAACGACCCGGCGGCCGCCAAGGACAAGGCCAAGGGCATGCTCGAGTCCGGAAACGACGTGATCTACTCCGCCGCGGGCCAGTCCGGTGTCGGCTCGATCGAGGAGATCAGCAAGCAGAAGGGTGCCTGGGCGATCGGAGTGGACTCCGACCAGTACACCCAGCCCGGTCTGTCGAAGTACAAGGACGCGATCCTCACCTCCGCCGTCAAGAACGTGGACGTCGCCGTCTACGACCTGGTCAAGAGCGTCGAGGACAAGCAGCCGATGAAGGGCACCACCGCCTTCGACCTGAAGGAGGACGGCGTCTCGCTGGCCACCTCCGGCGGCTTCATCGATGACATCCAGAGCGACATCGACAAGGCCAAGAAGGAAATCATCGACGGCAAGATCAAGGTCAAGGACACCCCGTGACCCTGCTGCCGGTCCGCCGTGAGTAACGGCGGCCGGCAGCAACTCCCGTGCACGGAACGGGAGGCGGTACGGATTCCGGGATCGGGCGTATCCACAGGCAGCGGATGCCTGTGGATGCGCCCGTGACCGTCCCGCCCCTGCCGGTACGGGCTCGAACCCTCCACTGAACTGCAGCGTTTCAGGAGAGTGCGTCATCTCAACGTCCAGCAGCAGCCCCCCGGCGGCCGCAGACGCGGCGGGCACAGAGAACGGCCCGGCCTCCCGGCCTGCCGTCGAACTGCGCGGCATCACCAAGCGGTTCCCGGGCGTCGTGGCCAATCACGACATCGACTTCACCGTCCGCCGTGGCACAGTGCACGCCCTCGTCGGTGAGAACGGCGCGGGCAAGTCGACCCTGATGAAGATCCTCTACGGCATGCAGAAGCCGGACGAGGGCACCATCGCCGTCGACGGCGAACAGGTCTCGTTCGCCACCCCCGGCGACGCCATCGAGCGGGGAATCGGCATGGTGCACCAGCACTTCATGCTGGCCGACAACCTCACGGTGCTCGAGAACACCGTGCTGGGCGCCGAGGGCCTGCACGGGATCGGCGCCCGCGCCCGTCAGAAGATCAAGGAGCTGTCGGACGCGTACCGGCTGGGCATCCGCCCCGACGTGCTCGTCGAGGACCTGGGCGTCGCCGACCGGCAGCGCGTGGAGATCCTCAAGGTCCTCTACCGCGGCGCGCGGACGCTGATCCTCGACGAGCCCACGGCGGTGCTCGTCCCGCAGGAGGTCGACGCTCTCTTCGAGAACCTGCGGGAGCTGAAGGCCGAGGGCCTCACGGTGCTGTTCATCTCGCACAAGCTGGGGGAGGTGCTCTCCGTCGCCGACGACATCACCGTCGTCAGGCGCGGAACGACCGTCGCCTCCGTGAAGCCGCGGGAGACCACGCCGAAGCAGCTCGCCGAGCTGATGGTGGGCAGCGAACTGCCCTCGCCCGAGACCCGCGAGTCGACGGTGACGACCACGCCGATGCTGACGGTCGACGGGCTGCGGCTGTGCGCGAACGACGCCGACGGCCCGGTGCGTGAGGTGCTGGACGACATCACGTTCACCATCCACAAGGGCGAAGTCCTGGGCGTCGCGGGCGTGGAGGGCAACGGTCAGGCCGAACTCGTCGAAGCCGTCATGGGGATGCGCGCGCTCGACGCCGGCACCGTCACCCTCGACGGCAAGGACGTCACCGCGCGCTCCACGCGTGAGCGGCGCGAGGGCGGCATCGGCTACATCCCCGAGGACCGGCACCGGCACGGACTGCTCCTGGAAGGCACCCTCTGGGAGAACCGCATGCTCGGGCACGTCACCGAACCGCCCAACAGCAAGGGCCAGTTGCTCGACATCGCGGGCGCGAGGACGGACACCGCCCGCATCGTCGCCGACTACGACGTCCGCACGCCGGGCATCGAGGTCACCGCGGCCTCGCTCTCCGGCGGCAACCAGCAGAAGCTGATCGTCGGACGGGAGATGAGCCACCATCCCAGGCTGCTCATCGCCGCACACCCCACACGGGGCGTCGACGTCGGCGCCCAGGCGCAGATCTGGGACCAGATACGTGAGGCACGACGCGAGGGCCTGGCCGTGCTGCTGATCTCCGCCGACCTGGACGAGTTGATCGGGCTCTCCGACACGTTGCGGGTGATGTACCGCGGCCGCCTCGTCGCGGACGCCGACCCCGCCACCATCACCCCGGAGGAGTTGGGCTCCGCCATGACCGGCGCCGCCAGCGGCCACCTCGAAGGCACCGACGACGGGGACGTTCAGGACTCGGTGCAGGACGCCGTTCCGGGACAGCGGGACGGGGGTGCTGAGCGGTGAAGAAGCTCGACAAGGAGCGGCTGCTCCTGGCGCTCGCCGCCCCGCTGCTCGCGATCGTCGCGGCGCTCGTGATCACTTCCGGCGTCATCCTGACGACCGGCAAGGACCCGTTCCACGCGTTCTACGTGATGATCGACTTCGGCTCGAAGAGCGACAGCCAGGTCTGGATCATCAACAAGGCCATCCCGTACTACCTTTCAGCCGTGGCCGTCGCGATCGGCTTCCGGATGAACCTCTTCAACATCGGCGTCGACGGCCAGTACCGCATCGCGGCGTTCTTCGCCGCGGTCGTCGGCGGTGCGCTGACGCTTCCCGGAATCATCCAGATTCCGATCGTCATCATCGTCGCGATGGTGGTCGGCGGTATCTGGTCCAGCATCGCGGGGCTGTTGAAGATCACGCGGGGGATCCACGAGGTCGTCACGACGATCATGCTGAACTTCATCGCCGCCTCCACCATCGGCTTCTTCCTCCAGGACGGCCGGCTCGCGGTGAAGGACGGGAACCTCTTCCACACCCCGGACATCCCGGCCTCCAGCCAGTTCTTCACCATCCCGACCGACCCGGATCCGATCTACGGCACGGTCATCATCGCCGTACTCGTCGGCGCCGCCTACTGGTTCGTGCTCGGCCGCACGCGGTTCGGCTTCGACCTGCGCGCGGTGGGCCGTTCCGAATCGGCGGCCTCGGCGAGCGGCGTGAGCGTCAAGCGGATGGTGGTCACCTCGATGGTGCTCTCCGGCATCGTCGCGGGCCTGGTCGGTATGCCGACGCTGCTCAACGCCTCGTACAACTACGGCACCGACTTCCCCGCGGGCATCGGGTTCACCGGCATCGCCATCGCCCTGCTCGGCCGCAATCACCCGATGGGCATGGCGCTCGGCGCGCTGCTGTGGGGCTTCCTCGAACGGACGGGCACGCAGCTCGAGTTCGAGGAGTACGCCCAGGAGATCGTCGGCGTGATGCAGGGCGTCATCGTCCTGTGCGTCGTCATCGCCTACGAGGTCGTACGCCGCTACGGGCTCAGCAGGCAGCAACGTCAGGTCGGCGAGCAGCTGGCCGCTCAGGCCCGTAAGAGCGAGAAGAAGAAGGCGGAGGTGTCCGCGTGAGCACGAACATCACTGCCAAGACCGGCGGGAACGGCACCGGAACTCACGGTGAGAGCGGCGCGAACGGCAAGGGCAACGGCAACGGGAAGAAGCCCGGCGGCGGGAACGGCACCTCCGCCGCCCGCAGGCCGGACGGCGCACGCCGCAAGCTCTCGTATCCCGTCGTCCTGCTGATCATCGCTGGGGGGATCGTCGCCCTCTCGCTGCTGCGCATGATCACCGGCTCGGACCAGGTCACCTCCAGCGGCCAGTACTCCAGTGCGCTCGCCGCGGCCGTCCCCATCGGCCTCGCGGGGCTGGGCGGCCTGTGGTCGGAGCGTGCGGGCGTCATCAACATCGGCCTCGAAGGCATGATGATGCTCGGGACCTTCGCCGCCGGCTGGATCGGCTGGCAGCACGGGCCCTGGATGGCGGCACTGGCGGGGATCGCGGGCGGCGCGCTCGGCGGCCTGATCCACGCGATCGCCACCGTCACCTTCGGCGTCGACCACATCGTCTCCGGTGTCGCCGTGAACATCCTGGCGCTCGGCGTCGTGCAGTTCCTCGCCAAGCTGTGGTTCGGCGCGGAGGGCAGCGCCGCCGCCGACGCGGGCGGCAACGACAAGCAGTCACCGCCGATGGAGGACATGCCGACGTTCACGGTGCCGGGCCTCGCCGACGGCTTGCAGGCCGTCGAGAAGCACCACTGGTTCCTCGTCTCAGACCTCGCGGGCATCCTCGGCTCGTTCGTCAGCAACGTCTCCTGGCTGACGGTCCTCGCCGTCGCGCTCTTCGCGGGAAGCTTCTTCGCGCTGTGGCGCTCCCCGTTCGGGCTGCGGTTGCGCTCGTGCGGTGAGAGCCCCGTCGCCGCGGAGACCCTCGGCGTCAACGTCCTGAGGTACAAGTACGCGGCGGTCACCGTCTCCGGCGGGCTCGCCGGGCTCGGCGGTGCGTTCCTCGCGATCGGCGTGCACATCTACCAGGACCAGCAGACCGGCGGCCGCGGCTACATCGGCCTCGCCACCATGATCTTCGGCAACTGGCGTCCGGGCGGCGTCGCCATGGGCGCCGGCCTCTTCGGCTTCATGGACGCGCTCCAGCTGCGCGCCGGCGGCCCGACGGTTCACGCGCTGCTGCTTCTCGTCGCCGTGATGCTCGCGGCGCTCGCGCTGTGGAAGCTGCGCAAGGGCGGCATGGTGCAGGCCGCGATCAGTGGCGTGACCGCTGTGGGCCTGCTGGTGTGGTATCTGATGACGGACACCGTCCCCCTGGAGTTCGTCGAGATGAGCCCGTACATCACCACTCTTCTGGTGCTCTCGCTGGCCGCCCAGCGACTGCGTCCACCCAAGGCCATCGGCAAGTCCTACCGCCGGGGGCAAGGCACATGACGACCGCCCCGGTCGGCTCCGCGGATGTCGACTGGGCGGCGCTGCGGGAAACGGCCCGGGAGGCGATGACCCGGGCCTACGCCCCCTATTCGGGGTTCCCGGTCGGCGCGGCGGCTCTCGCCGACGATGGCCGCACCGTGTCCGGCTGCAACGTGGAGAACGCCGCCTTCGGCATGGCGCTGTGCGCCGAGTGCGGCCTGGTCTCCTCGCTGATCGCCTCGGGCGGCGGCCGGCTGACCGCGTTCACCTGCGTCGACAAGCACGGTGATCTGTTGATGCCGTGCGGACGCTGCCGTCAGCTGCTGTGGGAACACGGGGGCCCGGAGCTGCTGATGGAGACCGCGGGCGGCGTCCGCACACTGGCCGACCTGCTGCCGGATGCGTTCGGTCCGGCCGACCTGAAACGCTGACCGGGCGGGCCGCGCGCCCGCTCCGCGCCTTTTCCTCTCTGATTCCTCTCTGTCCGGTCCCTTTGTGTGAAGGAGACTTCCGCTCAATGTCCATGGACGTCATCTCCGTCATCCGTAAGAAGCGCGACCGGGGCACGCTCACCCCCGAGCAGATCGACTGGGTGATCGACGCCTACACGCGCGGCGAGGTCGCCGACGAGCAGATGGCGGCCCTGGCGATGGCGATCCTGCTCAACGGCATGTCGCGGCCCGAGATCGCGCGCTGGACCGGAGCGATGATCGAGTCCGGCGAGCGGATGGACTTCTCCGGTCTGCGGCGGCCCACCGCCGACAAGCACTCCACGGGCGGCGTCGGCGACAAGATCACGCTGCCGCTGGCCCCCCTGGTCGCGGCCTGTGGCGCGGCGGTGCCGCAGCTGTCGGGCCGCGGACTGGGCCACTCCGGCGGCACCCTCGACAAGCTGGAGTCGATCCCCGGCTGGCGTGCGTCGCTGAGCAACGAGCAGATGCTCAGCGTCCTGGAGGAGGCCGGCGCGGTCGTCTGCGCGGCCGGCGCGGGCCTGGCCCCCGCGGACAGGAAGCTGTACTCGCTGCGCGACGTCACCGGGACCGTGGAGTCGATCCCGCTGATCGCCAGCTCCATCATGAGCAAGAAGATCGCCGAGGGCACCGGTTCGCTGGTGCTCGATGTGAAGACCGGCTCCGGCGCCTTCATGAAGACGCTGGACGATGCGCGTGAACTGGCCTCCACCATGGTCGAGTTGGGCAACGACCACGGCCTGCGGACCCGGGCGCTGATCACCGACATGGACACCCCGCTGGGCGCCACCGTCGGCAACGCCCTCGAAGTGCGCGAATCCGTGGAGGTGCTGGCGGGCGGCGGCCCCGCCGACGTCGTCGAACTCACCCTCGCTCTGGCCCGCGAGATGCTCGCGGCCGCCGGACTGCCCGACGCCGACCCGGCCAAGGCGCTCGCCGACGGCAGCGCCATGGACCACTGGCGCCGCATGATCTCCGCGCAGGGAGGCGACCCGGACGCGACCCTCCCCTCGGCACGCGAGAAGCAGCCCGTCATGGTGCCGTCGTCCGGGATCCTCACCCGGCTCGACGCCTACGCCGTGGGCCTCGCCGCATGGCGTCTGGGTGCGGGCCGCGCCCGCAAGGAGGACCCCGTGCAGGCGGGTGCGGGCATCGAGCTCCACGCGAAGCCGGGCGACCCCGTCACGGCCGGCCGCCCGCTGATGACCATGCACTCGGACACCCCGGAGAAGTTCCAGTACGCCCTGGAGGCACTGGCGGGTTCGTACGACATCGCCCCGGAGGGCACCGAGTTCGCGGTCACGCCGATCGTGCTGGAGCGCGTGGGCGGGTGACTCCGGCGCGGAGCGCCGTGCCTCGGCCGGCCGCCGCCGTCCTGTGACGTCCCCATTCGGGTGATGGCGATCAGCAGCGCCCGCGCCGGTGCGTGCCGGCGTGCTGGAGTCGGGGCGCGCAGAGAGGGGAGCCGCCATGAGTGCACGCGCTGTCAGCCACGGTCCGGCCGGAGGCCGGGAGGACATCCACCTGCCCGCACCCTTCGAACTGACCCTGGACACAGTGGACTTCCCCCTCGACTGACTCCGAGCTCCGCGCGTCAGGACCGCGCTTCGAGGAGGCGGCGGCGGTGGACGGCGGCGGCGCTGCGCGTGCCGTAGTACGTGACGCCTCCCGCGAGGGCCATGGCGCCGAGCGTGAGCGCGACCGTCGCACCCCAGCCGCCCCCGGCGAACGCCGCGGCACCGAGCGCGCCGCCGAGCGAGCTGCCCGTGTAGTAGGCCATCTGGTAGAGCGCGGAGGCCTGCGCGCGCCCCTCCGTCGCGGTGTGGCTGACGGAGCCGGAGGCGACCGCGTGGCCGGCGAAGAAGCCCGCCGTAATCAGGACCAGCCCGGCGGTGAGCGCGACGAGGTTGTCCAGGAGGCTCAGCAGCAGCCCGGACGACGCCGTGACGATGCCCGCGTAGATCATTCCGCGCCGCCCCAGCCGGGCGTTGAGCTTGCCGGCCGTGGCGGAAGTCGCCGTACCCACGAGGTAGATGGCGAAGACGGAACCCACGAGCCCCTGCGAGAGCCCGAAGGGCTCGGCGACCAGCCGGTAGCCGATCACCGTGTAGACACCGCCGAAGACGACCATGAACAGCAGGCCGATCGCGTACAGCCTCACCAGCAGCGGATTACGCAGGTGCGCCGAGACGGTACGGGTCAGGGCCCGCGCGTTCAGCGGACTCGGGCGGAAGTGACGGGCGCGCGGCGCCAGCAGCCGGAAGGCCACCACGCACAGGAGCGAGGCGACGGCCACCGACGCCAGCCCGATGCGCCACCCCCATGCCTCGGTGACCCATCCGCTGAGGATGCGGCCGCTCATGCCGCCGACGCTGTTCCCGGCGACGAACAGCCCCGTCGCGCCGACCAGATACTTGCCGCGCACCTCGTCGGCGAGATAGGCCATCGCCGAGGCCGGCACGCCCGCGATCGCCACGCCCTGAAGGGTGCGCAGTGCGATCAGCGTCCCCAGATCGGGTGCGAGCGGCACCGCGAGAGCCAGCGCGACGGCCACCGACATCGACACGGTCAGCATGCGGCGCCGCCCGAAGCGTTCCGAGAGCGCCGCCAGCGGCAGCACCGCCAGCGCCAGGCCGATCGTCGCGCCCGAGACCGTCCAGCTCGCCGAGCCGGGGTCGGCGTCGAGGTCGCGGGACATCTCCGGGAGCAGCGCCTGCGTGGAGTACAGCAGCGCGAACGTCGCGAGCCCTGCGGCGAACAGCGCGAGGCGCATCCTTCCGTGGCCCGGGTCGCCGGGGCTCAGCTTGGTGGCGTCGTCGTCGTGACGGGACACGGGGGTGGTGGAGTCGGGAGGACTGGCATCGGTGGCGCCCGCGGTGGCGGGCGCCTCGGTATCGGCGGAGGGCATGCTTCGACGCTACGATTCACCCATTGATGCGTCCAATGCACAGAACTCTCGTAACTGTTCCTCTCATGCATCAGTACAGCTGAGGAAGGTATGTCACCGGCACGCAACGAGAAAGACATCCCTGTCACATCTGACTGGGGTGCGTCGCTCACCCCGCGCCTCGCGCAGTTCGCGGCTGTGGCCCGCCACGAGCACGTGACGCGCGCCGCGAATGAACTCGGCGTTCCCCAGTCCACGCTGAGCCGTGCCATCACCCGCCTCGAGGACGATCTCGGCGTGGCCCTCTTCGCCCGGCGCGGCCGCACCGTCTCCCTCACGCCCGCCGGCCGCACCTTTCTCGCCTCCGCCGAGCGGGCCCTCGCCGCCGTCGAGCAGGCCGCCGAGTCCGTACGCGCGGACGCCGACCCCGGGAAAGGCAAGGTCGCCTTCGGATTCCTGCACACGCTGGGCTGGGAGACCGTCCCGGTCCTGATCCGTGCCTTCCGCGCCGACCATCCACGCGTCCGCTTCGCCCTCGTGCAGAACTACGGCGAGGCCATGCTGGAGCGGCTGCGGGCCGGGGATCTCGACCTGTGCCTCACCTCTCCCGTGCCCGACGCCCCCGACCTCGTCGCGCGTCGCCTCGCCGAACAGCGGCTGCGGCTCGTCGTACCCGATGACCACCGGCTCGCCTCCCGTCGCCGCGTCCGTCTCGCCGAGGCGTCCGACGAGCCCTTCGTGACGCTGGAGCGCGGCTACGGGATGCGCCGCATCCTCGAATCCCTCTGCGCGGAGGCCGGGTTCACGCCGCGGATCGCGTTCGAGGGCGAGGAGCCGGAGACGATCCGCGGGCTCGTCGCGGCCGGACTCGGCGTCGCCCTGCTGCCCCCGCCGCCCGTGCCGCGCCCCGGCGTGCGCGAGCTCGCCGTCACCGCGCCGCGCGCGGTGCGCGAGATCGGCGTCGCCTGGCTCGCGGGCCGGCCCGACACGCCGCCCGTCGCCGCGTTCAAGAGCTTTCTGCTCAGCCGACGCGACAGGCTGCTCGCGGGGTGAGGATTCCCGTACGGACGAGGAGGACCACGTGCACACACATGCCGGTCACGAGCACGACGACATCGACTGGGACGCCATGGCCGACCAGCTCGAGAGAGAAGCCGAACTGCGCATCCCTTTCGTCGAGGAGGCTCTCGCGTGGCTGCGCGGCCTGCTCCTCGAGGGCGGCTGCGGGCCCGACACGGCCGACCGGCTGCTGGACGTCGGCAGCGGCCCCGGGGTCTTCACGGCGCTGCTGGCAAGGACGTTCCCGCAGGCCGAAGTCGTCGCGGTCGACGGCGAACCGAGCCTCCTGGAGCGTGCCCGTGACCGCGCGGCACGCGAGGACGTCGCCGGGAACGTGACCACGCAGGATGCCCAACTCCCCGACGAATTCGGGACGCTGGGCGACGCGGACCTCATCTGGACGAGCAACGTCATCCACCACATGGGCGACCAGCAGGCAGCGCTGGACGCGCTCGCCGGATCGGTGCGGCCCGGCGGTCTGCTCGTCGTGGTCGAACGCGGCCTCTCGCCCCGTTTCCTGCCGCGCGACATCGGCATGGGCCGGCCCGGCCTTCTGGCCCGACTGGAGGCGGCGAACGAGGAGCGCTACACCGCCATGCGCGAGGCCCTGCCGGGCCATACCCCCTGCGTCGAGGACTGGCCCGCGATGCTGGCCCGCGCGGGCCTGGTCCCCGCCGGCACCCGCACATTCCTCACCGACCTCCCCGCACCACTGGAGGCCGGGGCCCGCGTCCACCTGTACGACAGGCTGCGGCGCTCCCGCGACACGCTGGGGGAGTGGCTCACTCCCGACGACACAAGCGTCCTGGACGCACTCCTCGACGACGAGGCGCCCACCGGCATCCTCCACCGCTCGGACGCCTTCTATCTGACGGCCACCACGGTCCACGCGGGGCGCCGCTGAGGCCGTTGCTCCGGCGGCCGGGACGGGACCCCGTCGGGGGTCTCGACTTCACAGTCCACAGGCCCAGCTGGGGCTTCGGCGGGAGCAACGGGCGTCCGCCCGGCGACGAACGAAAGGCAAGGAGAGCGCCTCTCCCTGCCTCTCTCAACGTATAGCGCGTGGGGGGCCTTGCCGCAAGGCCGGGGTCGTGCCGCAGAATGTCTCGGCCGAGGCCGGAACCTGTGGAAATCAGAGATTCGCGAAGTACATGAGGTTTTGTCGACGGGGCGGCCGGCCCGGCTTCGAGCTCGTTGAATGGGGGATCGATGATCGACGTGATCGTGGTCGGCGGCGGACCCACCGGCCTGATGATGGCCGGTGAGTTGCGGCTGCACGGCCTGGGGGTGCTCGTGCTGGAGAAGGAGGCCGAGCCGGTCAAGTACGTCCGCTCGCTCGGCCTCCACGTGCGCAGCATCGAGGTGATGGACCAGCGCGGTCTGCTGGAGCGGTTCCTCGCCGAGGGCAGGAAGCATCCGGTCGGCGGCTTCTTCGCCGCCATCAGCAAGCCGTCACCCGGAGGGCTGGACACCGCGCACGGGTATGTCCTCGGCGTCCCGCAGCCCGTCACCGAACGCCTCCTGACCGAGCGGGCCGTGGAGCTCGGCGCGGAGATCCGGCGCGGCTGCGAAGTGACCGGGCTGAGCCAGGACGAGGACGGGGTGACCGCGGAGCTGGCGTCCCCCGGCACCGGGGGCCCGGCCGCCGACGGCGGGGCAGCCACGCGGCTGCGCTGCCGGTACCTCGTCGGCTGCGACGGCGGCCGCAGCACGGTGCGCAAGCTGCTCGGAGTCGGCTTCCCCGGTGAGCCCAGCAAGACCGAGACGCTGCTGGGCGAGATGGAGGTCGCCGAAGAGGCGGAGCGGGTGGCCGCCGTGGTGACCGAGATCCGCAAGACCCAGTTGCGGTTCGGTGTCGGGCCTTCCGGAAACGAGGGGACGTACCGCGTCGTCGTGCCCGCCGAGGGGATCGCCGAGGACCGCTCGGTGCCTCCCCCGCCGGCTACGCCCTCATTGGCGAGGGTGCCCCCAGTGGCCCTCGAGGAGTTCAAGAAGCAGCTGCGGGTGGTCGCCGGTACCGACTTCGGCGTGCACTCTCCGCGCTGGCTGTCCCGGTTCGGCGACGCCACCCGGCTCGCGGAGCGCTACCGCGTCGACCGGGTCCTGCTGGCCGGGGACGCGGCGCACGTCCACCCGCCGGTCGGCGGGCAGGGCCTCAACCTCGGCATCCAGGACGCGTTCAACCTCGGATGGAAGCTGGCTGCCGAGGTGCGCGGCTGGGCACCGGAGGGACTGCTGGACAGCTACCACGCCGAACGGCACCCTGTGGCCGCCGATGTGCTGGACAACACCCGCGCACAGACCGTGCTGATGACCCCCGAGCCGGGCCCCTGGGCCGTGCGCAAGCTGGTGTCGGAGCTGATGGACTTCGACGAGGTGAACCGGTATCTGATCGAGAAGATCACCGCGATCGGGGTCCGCTACGACTTCGGCGAGGGGCACGAACTGCTCGGCAGCCGGATGCGAGACGTGCAGCTGAAGGGGGGCCGCCTCTACGAGTTGATGCACGGTGGCCGCGGACTGCTGCTCGACCGGACCGGTGCCCTTTCGGTCGCCGGGTGGGACGCCCGGATCGATCACGTGGTCGACGGCAGCGAGGAACTGGACGTGCCCGCCGTCCTGTTGCGGCCGGACGGCCATGTGGCCTGGGCCGGTGAGGACCAGGCAGACCTGCTCGGAACGCTGCCGAGGTGGTTCGGGGCGCCCGCCGCCTGAACGCGGGGGTCGCGGCCCGAAGGGGTGGTCGTGATGGGGGATGCGCGACACGACGGCCCGCATGCGGAGGAGCACTCGGTGGCAGGCCGAGGGGAGACCGTCCGGGCACCCGGCCCGCGAAGGGGCGACCCTAGCGGCGCAGGCTCTGCCCGAAACCCGTCGCCAGCGGCATTCGCAGGCCCAGCGGCGGCGGAGCAGCCATGGCGTCGACGACGGGACGCGCGAAGTCCCGGCCGCACACCGTGCCGAGTACGAAGTTCTCCGCCAGCGCGACGACCTCCGCGTTGTGCTGGTGGAGGCGGTGCCCGTCCGTGTGGACCTCGAACCTGCACACCTCGGCGTTCGCCTTCTTCGCGCGCTCCGCCAGTCGGTAGGAGAGTTCCGGGTCGGTGTGCTCGTCGTCGGTGCCGTGCACGAACAGCACCTGGCGTCCGATGAGTTGCCTCACAGGCTCCTGCGGCTCCGGAGCTCCCGCGCCGCCGGCCGAGGGTTCCGGGAGCCATGTCGAGAGCGCCAGTACCGACGTGACCATGGGATGCCCTGCCGCGCGCAGTGCCGCGCGTGCGCCGACATCGATGCCGACCAGGCACACCGGCACATCGCCGTACCGCCTGACCACCTCGGCAACCGCCCACTCCGCGTCGCCGGCGGGGTGTGCCTCCTCGCCGTTCCAGCCGCGGTACCGGTAGTGGACGACGTGAGCCACCAGCGACGTCTCAGGCTCGCCGTGCTGCGCCCCGCGCACCAGCCGCCGCGCGAGCGGCCGTACCGCTGCCGCCGCGACGGCCGAGCGCCGCCGCGCACTGTGGTCCATGCCCCCGCCCGGCAGCAGCAGGACCACCGCGTGCGGTGCTGCCCCGGACGCGTCCGCGCCCATCGCCCGCCCCAGTCGGGCCTCCCGCTCGGGCAAAGCTTGCTGAGCCATGAGGAAGACGATGGCAGAAGCGGGAGTGCACGTCGGGTGTCGCGGGATCACCATTGCGTATCGAAGCGGGCGGCTCCGTCCAACGACCGGTGGCGAAAGGGGAGTTGTGGTGCAGATGCCATCTACGCGCGTAGGAGCTAGAGTACATGGATGACGAGCCAGACCCTCAACACCATTCCCAACCTCCAGCAGATCCGCCGTGCTCCGAAGGCGCTGCTGCACGACCACCTCGACGGTGGCCTGCGGCCCGCGACCATCGTCGAGCTGGCCTCCGAGTCGGGGTACGACGCGCTCCCCGAGACCGATGCCGACCGGCTGGAGAGCTGGTTCCGCGCGTCCGCCGACTCCGGTTCCCTTGAGCGCTACCTGGAGACGTTCTCCCACACCGTGGGCGTCATGCAGACCCGGGAGGCGCTGACCCGGGTCGCCGCGGAGTGTGCGGAGGATCTCGCCGCCGACGGCGTGGTCTACGCGGAGATCCGCTTCGCGCCGGAGCAGCACCTGGAGAAGGGCCTCACGCTCGAACAGGTCGTGGAGGCCGTCAACGAGGGCTTCCGCGAGGGCGAGCAGCGGGCGCGGGCCGACGGCAACCGCATCCGGGTCGGCGCTCTGCTCACCGCGATGCGGCACGCGGCGCGCGCCCTGGAGATCGCCGAACTCGCCAACCGCTACCGCGAGTTGGGTGTCGTCGGCTTCGACATCGCCGGTGCCGAGGCGGGCCACCCGCCCACGCGGCACCTGGACGCCTTCGAGTACCTGAAGCGCGAGAACAACCACTTCACGATCCACGCCGGCGAGGCGTTCGGGCTGCCCTCCATCTGGCAGGCGCTGCAGTGGTGCGGCGCTGACCGGCTGGGGCACGGTGTGCGCATCATCGACGACATCCAGGAGGACGACGGCGGTTCGGTGAAGCTGGGCCGTCTCGCCTCGTATGTACGGGACAAGCGCATCCCGCTCGAGCTCTGCCCCACCTCCAACCTCCAGACGGGGGCGGCACCTTCGTACGAGGAGCACCCCATCGGGCTGCTGCGGCGGCTGCACTTCCGCGCCACGGTCAACACGGACAACAGGCTCATGAGCGGCACGAGCATGAGTCAGGAGTTCGAGCACCTGGTGAGGACGTTCCACTACACGCTCGACGACATGCAGTGGTTCACGGTCAATGCGATGAAGTCGTCGTTCATTCCTTTCGATGAACGTCTCGCGATGATCAACGAGGTGATCAAGCCCGGCTACGCCGAGCTGAAGTCGGAGTGGCTCTTCCGCGAGTGAGCCATGGCAAGGCTGTGACCTGCACTCGCGCCGTCGTGGCGATGGCGGTCCGGCGGCGCGGGCGGGCCGGTCACGACGCCTGACGGGGCATCTGCGCAGGTTCTGGCATGTTTGCCGCGCCGATGCCCGCATCGCTACGTTTCGCCGGACTGCTCCACACACGACAGGACGTAGCCACGATGCATCAGGTAGCCAGGAAGATCCTCGGAGTCGCCGTGCTCGGCGCCGCTTTCGCCTCGGCCGGCGCGGGGGTCGCCTCCGCCGACACCCTCGGTTCCGTGACGAAGAGCCCCGCCGCCAAGGCGGTGCACGGGGACGACACCGCGGCGGCGGTCAAGGGCGCCGTGAACCGTGCGGACAAGAACGTGCTGCAGAAGAACGGCAGGACGATCGGCGTCAACGGCCCGGTCAGCGAGTCGCTGGGCGGGGCCCCGCGTATCTGAGGGTCTCCGTACCCAGGAACACGCAGCGGGCCGCACATCGCTTCGATGTGCGGCCCGTCTTCGTATCCGGCCCCCGGGGAGCCCGCCGACTCACCAGGCCGCGCGCTCCTCCTCGTTCGGCAGCAGGATCCACAGCGCCAGGTAGATCAGGAACTGCGGTCCCGGCAGGATGCAGGAGACCACGAATATCAGGCGCATGGTGTTGGGCTTCATCCCGAAGCGGCGGGCCAGTCCGGCACACACACCGCCGATCATCCGGCCTTCGCGCGGGCGGGTAAGTGCTGGCATGACGCGACTCCTTCACTCCGTCTGGTTGCTCGGTATCCGCGGTTTCCACGTTATGGAGCGTCCACACTCGTGACGTCGGTCTACGGAGCGATCCCGACCCTGGCCGCTCTCGGGGGCGCGCTCCCGCCGGCCTCGTCCCGCAGGGGGAGCGCATCGGGTGCGCCCGTACCGTGGACGGATTCGCCCCATGGGGGCACGTCACCGGATCTGCGCCGCAGCCACGCCCGTACCAGCGGAAAGACCAGCAGGCAGGCCAGGGCCACTCCCGCGGTGTTCAGCAGCACCGAGTCGACGTCGACCGAGTGCCCGGGAACACCGGACTGCAACAGCAGTATCGCCGAGGAGATGAGCGCCCCCGCGGAGACCGTACGGGCGCAGGTCGCGGCCAGCGGACGCTCCGCGCGCCCCGACGCCAGCGGCAGGAGCACGCCCAGCGGAGCCAGCAGCGCCAGATCACGTGCCAGGCCGCGCAGCGCGTCGAGCGAGCCCTCGGCGAGGTCGGTGCGGATCGTGGCGAGGGGCTGGAGATTCGCAGGTGCGACCCACGGCACAGGGAGCGGACGCAGCGCCAGCCATCCGACGACGGTCAGATACGCGATCAGCAGGACGAGACCTGCGACGCGGATTCGGGAAGCGGGAGCGGCGGTACCTCCGCCACGGCCATGACGCTGCACACCACCAAGGACGCCGCGCTCCTGCGGCTGGTTCCGGGACGTGGTCACAGTGGTGTACCGGCCGTCGCGGCGGCTTCCGGGTGAGTGCGCAGGGCGGTGTCGCAGGCGAAGCTGCGCACCGGCTCCTCCGGCCCGCCGTCCGTGGCACGGCCGCCGAGTATCACGGAACGGTCCGTGCCGGCGGCGGCCGTGTCCGCGTACGTGCAGACGATCTGCGCGAGCGCGAACGACGGCAGGTCCTTCAGCGGCCTGCTCAGCCGCAGCGTCGCGGGCGGATCGCCCTCGCGCGGCCCGGAGACCTTAAGGTCGCCCGGCACGGCGGTTTTGAAGCCGGCGGCCTCCTCCTCGGAGTCCGGCTGGGCCCGCAGTGCGTCCAGCAGCCCGCGGGCGACGGGCAGCCGCTCCGAGTCATCGCCGTCGGGCAGGGCCACACGCCGTTCGACGGGAGAGACCCGTGAACCGCACGCGAGATACACCCGCACCGGCAGATTCCCGCCGTCGTCCTCGTCGGCCGTCTCCCGGGAGCCGGGCAGGACGCAGCCCACACGGGAGGGTGCCGCGCCGGCGTCGACGGGCACGGACGTGGAGCGGATGCCGCAGCCGGAGGCCAGCGCGCCGAGCAGTGCCAGGCCGGTGAACGCGGTCCGCAGCCGGCGCAGGGCCGCGCCGCGGTGCCATGGCGTACTGCTCAACGGTCTCCCCCCTTCCCGCTGTCCTGCCCGTCGTCCCCGTCGCGGTCCGGGCCGCGCCGACCGCAGTCCGGCCGGCGCTCCTGCCCGTCGTCCCCGTCCTGGCCCGGCTCGTCCTCGTACGACTCGCGGGGCAGGCGGAGGGTGAAGACGGCGCCGCCGTGCTCCGTGTCGTTGCGCACGGAGATGGAGCCGCCGTGGATGTGCGCGTTCTCCTGCGCGATCGACAGCCCGAGTCCGCTGCCCTCGGACCGTGGACGGGAAGCGCTGGCCTTGAAGAAGCGGTCGAAGACGTGCGGCAGCATCTCCTCCGGGATGCCGGGACCGCGGTCCGCCACCTCGATCACCAGCTCACCGGCGCGCGCGGCCGTCTCCTCGGTCCGCACCGAGATGCGCACGGGTGCGCCGCCGTGCTTGAGCGCGTTGCCGATCAGGTTCGCCAGGATGACGTCGAGCCGGCGGGGGTCGAGCCGCGCCATCAGGCCCCGGTCGGCGTGGAGTTCGACGGCGTCCAGCCATGCGCGGGCGTCGATGCAGGCGGTCACCTGGTCGGCCACGTCCACGTCGTCGAGGACCAGCTTCGCCGTCCCCGCGTCGAAGCGTGTGACCTCCATCAGGTTCTCCACCAGGTCGTTCAGGCGGCGGGTCTCGCTGACCACCAGCTGCACCGCGGGCGCGATCATCGGATCGAGGTTGTCCTGCTCCTCCTCCAGAACCTCGGTGACCGCAGAGATCGCCGTCATGGGCGTGCGCAGCTCGTGCGACATGTCGGCGACGAAGCGCCGCGAGGACTCCTCCCGCGCGCTCAGGTCGGCGACCCGGTGCTCCAGCGACTCCGCGGTCTGGTTGAACGTCCGCGACAGCTCGGCCAGTTCGTCCGTGCCGGAGACCTTCAGCCGGGTGTTGAGCTTTCCCTCGCCGAGTCGCCGCGCGGCGTCGCCGAGCCGTCGTACGGGACGCAGCACCGTCGTCGCCGCGGCCTGGGCGATGAGCATCGCGCCGACCAGCGCCAGGCCGGTGGCGATGCCCAACGACCAGGCCAGCGAGTTGAGATCGTCCCGTTCCGGGGCCAGCGACTTGCGCATGTAGCCGGACGGTGTCGGCCCCTCGCCGATCATCTTGGCGCCGCCGACGAGGAAGGGCTCGTTGCCGCCCTCCTCGGATGTCCGCTGCCAGTACAGGTGGTACGGGTAGGAGTTGCCGCTGTCGACGGGGCGGCGCTTCGCGACGGCCGTGCGCAGCCGGGGCGGTACGTCCCCCATGGTGAAGGCGCCCGGGTCGGAGGCGACGGCGCAGCGGGAGCCGTCGGCGACCTCACCGGTGAGCAGCACCTCGTAGTTCTGCGTCGTACCGCTCATTTTCTCGGCGGCGTCGCGCAGTTGGCGGCAGTCGTAGCGACGCGGCAGGCTTCCGGCGTTGTCCTCCATGGACTTGCGGAAGTCGTTGAGCGCGGCGTTCTGGGTGCGTGTGAGGACGGCGTCCCTGTTGAGCCAGTACGCGATCCCCGAAGCGGAGACCGCGGCGGTCAGCGCCACCAACGCGAAGACGACGACGAGCCTGAGCCGCAGGGTCGGCAGCATCCCGGCGAACCAGCCGCGCACCCGGTCATCGGGCGGGGGGTCGCCGTGCGCCCGGTCCTGCTGTGTCCTGTCCTCCTGCCCCCGGCTCCCGGGGTCTCTGCCCCGCTCCGGCGTCGGCTGCGCCGGGGCGGTCACTGCGGGGCGTCCAGCCTGTATCCGACGCCGCGGACGGTCCGGATGAGCGTCGGCGACGACGGCACGTCCTCGACCTTGGCGCGAAGCCGCTGCACGCACGCGTCGACGAGGCGTGAATCGCCGAGGTAGTCGTGCTCCCAGACCAGCCTCAGCAGTTGCTGCCGGGACAGGGCCTGCCCCGGCCTCCTGCTCAGTTCCAGCAGCAACCTCAGCTCCGTGGGCGTCAGTTGGAGGTCCTCGCCGCTCTTCGTCACGGTCATCGCGGAGCGGTCGATGACCAGACTGCCGAACGTGGCCGCGTCGTTGGACTCGCGCTCCCCGCGCCGCATCACGGCCCGGATGCGCGCGTCCAGCACCCTGCCCTGCACCGGCTTGACGACATAGTCGTCCGCGCCGGACTCCAGACCCACGACCACGTCGATGTCGTCGCTCCTGGCCGTCAGCAGGATGATGGGCAACTGGTCGGTGCGCCGGATACGGCGGCACACCTCGAATCCGTCGATTCCCGGCAGCATCACGTCCAGCACGATCAGGTCCGGCCGCTGTTCACGCAGCAGTTTGAGGCCGTCCTCACCGGAGGCGGCGGTCACCACTCGGTGACCCTGCCGGGTCAGGCCCATCTCAAGGGCCGTACGGACAGCGTCATCGTCCTCGATCAGCAACAGGAAAGGCACGCCGGCCATTCTGTCCCATGCCCCCCTTTCACTTCGACACTACGGTCCTGCTCCCTGCCCGCCACGGCACACCGTCGGCGCTCCGTTCAGGGCGGGAGACCGCAGCTCAGGCGGCAGGACACGGCCACTCATGTCCTTGTGACACCGCTGTGACAGTCGGGGGACCTGGCGATGAAATCGGCCGTGCAATGTGTACGTCATCAGCGAGCGACCAGGTTTGCCCGAGGGGGGCGCAAGATGAACACACTGCAGAAGGACAACGTCAGCGCAGTCATTCACACGCGCCTGCACACCCCGCCGGTTCCGGGAAACCCGACGAACAAGGTCGCCGAGAAGTCCGGGACGTTCGGACGTGGGTGCGTCCGTTCTGCCGGGCGTGCACGGCCGCCGCACATCACTGCGGTGGAGGGCCTTCGAGGGGAGGCCCGCAGCACGGGGGACGGTGAGTACAGGGAGGAGCCGGGAGCACGGCAGGAGGCCGCGTCGGAGGCGGAGTTCACCGCCTACGTGCGCGAGCGCCGCGCCTCCCTGTACGCCACCGCCTACCACCTCACGGGCGACCGCTTCGAGGCGGAGGACCTGCTGCAGAGCGCGCTCTTCTCCACGTACCGCGCGTGGCACCGCATCAGCGACAAGGCGGCGCTCGGCGGCTACCTGCGCCGCACCATGACGAACCTGCACATCAGCGCGTGGCGCCGTCGCAAGCTGAACGAGTACCCGACCGAGGAACTGCCGGAGACCGCCGGCGACCAGGACGCGATGCGCGGCACCGAACTGCGCACCGTGCTCTGGCAGGCGCTCGCCCGGCTCCCCGAACTGCAGCGCACCATGCTGGTGTTGCGCTACTACGAGGGACGTACAGACCCGGAGATCGCGGACATACTGGGCATCAGCGTCGGCACGGTGAAGAGCAGCATCTGGCGTTCTCTGCGCCGCCTGCGCGACGACGAAGTGCTCAGCTTCGGCAGGGACCAGGAAGAGTCGTTCGGCGAACTGGTCGCCTGACCGCAAGGACCCGAGGGGGGCGAGAGCCGGGGGATGGGCCCTCGCCGCAGCCTCGGAAGAGGGGCTGGGGAGCCCCGAGGGGGGTGCACCGGGGGAACAGAGGGGAAAACGGGGAACCCGTCCGGGGGGACGGGACGAGAGAGCGGGTACGGACAACCGGGGGGTCTGTCCGAACCCGCTCTCTCCCTTTCTGCCCCTCCATGTGCCGTCTTGCGCGGGCTTGTTACGTCGTGACCGGTTCGACGGGGCGTCCCGTGCACGGCCCGACCGGCCGCACCCGCGGTCTCACATCCGGGTCCGGGTGGGACGCGCCTCCCGGAGCTTCCTGATCCGCTCGGCGGCCTCGTCCCTCGCGCACGGATACGCGCCCAGTTCACGGTGCCGCGCCACGATTCCGCCCTCGTCCCGCAGCAGCCGCCAGCCGCGGCGCACCAGGAACAGCGCCGATTTGCGGCCCTCCCGCAGGTCCCGGAGCAGCCGCCGCCGGAACGTCGTCGACGGGCGTCCGCGCAGACAGATCGCGTCGGCGAGCAGGCCCAGTTCGCGGCAGCGGCCCACGATGTCCGCGGCGAAGATTCCCTCGGCGATGAAGAGCCGCGCACCGTCGAGCGTGAGCGTCTCCTTGCCCACGCGGGCGCTCGAGGCGATGTCGTACAGGGGCACGGTCGTGCGCCCCGTCGCGCACAGGTCGCACACGGCGGCGACGGCTGCGTCGGCGTCCCAGGAGGAGGGCGAGTCCCAGTCCACGCCTATCCCGTGCGGGAGTTGGGGCAGCGTCGGGTCGCCGGCCTCCTTGTAGAAGTCGTCGAGACGCATGACGGGCAGCCCGCTGCGCGCGGAGAGACGGGACTTCCCGGAGCCGGAGGGCCCGGTGAGCAGAATGACGCGGGGCGAGCGCGATATGTCACGGGGGTCGGTCACGAGAGACCATTGTCGGCCATCCCGCCTGCCGGGTGACAGCCCGGGACGGACACGGTTTCGGGGCGGGCCGCCGCGGCACGGCAGAACGGGCCTTCAGCCCCCCGCCGCCCAGGTGCACGTTCACGCGGGGCTTGCCTCTCCCGGATCCGGACCGGCAGAGAGACAAGCCCCGGCTCGCGGCGATCAAAGCCGCGTCGCGACGCCGTCACACCCCGATCGGGTGCCAGACCGTCTTCGTCTCCAGGAAGGCGAGCAGCCGGGAGATGCCGGGATCGGCGGACCAGTCGGCGCCATCGGTGCCTGCCTCCTCCGGGCGGAGCACCCGCTTCAGGTTCTCCGCGGCCGTCGTCTCCAGCTCCTTCGCCAGCTCGGCGTCCCCTGCGGCGCCCGCCAGGTCCAGTGCGTTGACGTCCTGGTGGGCGGCGAGGGTTGCCGCGACCTCGCGTGTGCGGCCGGAGAGGACGTTGACCACGCCGCCCGGAACGTCCGAGGTGGCCAGTACCTCCGAGAGGGACAGCGCGGGCAGCGGCGCCTTCTCCGACGGCACCACGACGGCCGTGTTGCCCGTGACGATGACCGGCGCGAGCACCGAGGCCAGGCCCAGGAAGGAGGACTCCTGCGGGGCCAGCACGGCGACGACACCGGTCGGTTCGGGCGTCGAGAGGTTGAAGAAGGGCCCGGCGACGGGATTGGCGCCGCCCGCGACCTGGGTGATCTTGTCGGACCAGCCCGCGTACCAGACCCAGCGGTCGACGGCCGCGTCGACCTGTGCGGCGGCGGCCGCTCCCGACAGCCCTTCTGCCGCGGCGACTTCGGCCGCGAACTGCTCGCGGCGGCCCTCCAGCATCTCGGCGACGCGGTACAGGATCTGGCCCCGGTTGTAGGCCGTCGCTCCCGACCAGCCGCCGAATGCCTTCCGTGCGGCCGCGACGGCGTCGCGCGCGTCCTTGCGTGACGACTGCGGCGCGTTGGCCAGCCAGTTGCCCTCGGAGTCGGTCACCTCGTACACCCGTCCGCTCTCGCTGCGCGGGAACTTGCCGCCGACGAAGAGCTTGTAGGTCTTCATCACGTCGATCCGCGCCGGCCCGCGCACCGAAGTCCGCGCCGTTGCCGGAGCCTTGGCCGTACCGGCCGCCTTACCGGACTTGGCCGACTGGGCTGCCTTGGCCGGCTTGCCCGCCCGGGCCGCCTTGGACGGCCCGGCCTGCCCCGCCTGCTTCGAGTTGTCAGACATCGAGGTAAGCCTCCAGACCGTGACGCCCGCCTTCGCGGCCGAATCCGGACTCCTTGTAGCCGCCGAAGGGCGAGGTCGGGTCGAACTTGTTGAACGTGTTGGCCCAGACGACGCCCGCCCGGAGCTTGTTCGCCATGGACAGGATGCGTGAGCCCTTCTCCGTCCAGATGCCTGCCGAGAGCCCGTACGGCGTGTTGTTGGCCTTCGCCACCGCCTCGTCGGGAGTGCGGAAGGTCAGTACGGACAGCACCGGCCCGAAGATCTCCTCGCGGGCGATCCGGTGCGCCTGGCTCACGCCGGTGAAGAGCGTCGGCGCGAACCAGTAGCCGTTGGCGGGCAACTCGCAGGGCGCAGACCAGCGTTCGGCGCCCTCGGCCTCACCCGAGTCGGCCAGCTCCTCGATCCGGGCGAGCTGCTCGGCGGAGTTGATGGCCCCCACGTCGGTGTTCTTGTCCATCGGATCGCCGACGCGGAGCGTGCTCAGTCGCCGCTTCAGCGCCTCCAGCAATACGTCCTGGACGGACTCCTGCACCAGCAGTCGCGAGCCCGCGCAGCAGACCTGCCCCTGGTTGAAGTAGATGCCGTTGACGATGCCCTCGACGGCCTGGTCGATCGGGGCGTCGTCGAAGACGATGTTGGCGCCCTTGCCCCCCAGTTCGAGGGTGAGCTTCTTGCGCGTGCCGGCGACGGTACGGGCGATCTGCTTGCCCACCGCAGTCGAACCGGTGAAGGCGACCTTGTCGATGCCGGGGTGCGCGACCAGCTCGGCGCCCGTCGAACCGTCGCCCGTGACGATGTTGACGACGCCCTTGGGCAGGCCCGCCTGGCGGCACACGTCCGCGAAGAACAGCGCCGAGAGCGGCGTCGTCTCCGCGGGCTTGAGCACCACGGTGTTGCCCGTGGCCAGAGCCGGTGCGATCTTCCAGGCCAGCATCAGCAGCGGGAAGTTCCACGGGATGACCTGCCCCGCGACCCCGAGCGGGCGCGGGTCGGCGCCGAATCCGGCGTGCGCGAGCTTGTCCGCCCAGCCCGCGTAGTAGAAGAAGTGCGCGGCGACAAGCGGAAGATCGGCGTCGCGCGTCTCCCTGATCGGCTTGCCGTTGTCGAGCGTCTCCAGGACGGCCAGCTCACGGGAGCGTTCCTGGAGGATGCGGGCGATCCGGAAGATGTA
The DNA here is from genome assembly GCF_000426165.1 of Streptomyces sp. TAA486. Lineage (NCBI taxonomy): Bacteria > Bacillati > Actinomycetota > Actinomycetes > Kitasatosporales > Streptomycetaceae > Streptomyces > Streptomyces sp. TAA486. The sequence continues at coordinate 252,892 of NZ_AUEV01000001.1, forward strand.
CTTGGAGCGTTCGGCGCCCGGAAGCGCGGACCAGCCGGGGAAGGCCGCACGGGCGGCGCGCACCGCGGCGTCGACGTCCTCCGCGTCGGCCTGCGCGACCTCGGAGAGCACCTCCTCGGTGGCGGGGGAGACCGTCTTGAAAACCTTGCCGCCGCCCGCCTCGCGGAACTCGCCGTCGATGAACAGCCCGTAGGACGGGGCGATGTCGACGATCGCGCGGGACTCGGGCGCGGGTGCGTACTGGAAGATCTGCTCAGTCATCTCTGCCTCAGTCCACCGTCACGTAGTCGGGACCGGAGTAGCGGCCGGTGCTCAGCTTCTGGCGCTGCATCAGCAGGTCGTTCAGCAGGCTGGAGGCGCCGAAGCGGAACAAGTCGGGGTTCAGCCAGTCCGGCCCGGCCGTCTCGTTGACGACGACGAGGTAGCGGATGGCGTCCTTGGAGGTGCGGATGCCGCCGGCCGGCTTCACGCCGATCTGGGTGCCGGTTGCGGCGCGGAAGTCGCGCACGGCCTCCAGCATCAGCAGCGTGTTCGGAAGTGTCGCGTTCACGGCGACCTTGCCGGTCGAGGTCTTGATGAAGTCGGCACCCGCGAGCATCGCCAGCCACGAGGCGCGGCGGATGTTGTCGTACGTCGAGAGCTCACCGTTCTCGAAGATCACCTTCAGGTGGGCCGGCTCTTGGCCCTGGGGCCGCGCGCAGGCCTCCTTCACGGCCTGGATCTCCTCGAAGACCTTGCCGTAGGCGCCGGAGAGGAAGGCACCGCGGTCGATCACCATGTCGATCTCGTCGGCGCCGGCGGCGACCGCCTCACGGGTGTCGGCCAGCTTCACGGACAGGGCGGCGCGCCCCGAGGGGAAGGCCGTCGCCACGGAGGCGACCTTGATCCCGGCTCCGCCGCCCGCGGCCAGGGCCCGCTTCGCGGTGGCCGCCATGTCGGAGTAGACGCAGATCGCCGCGACCTGGGGCGTGGTGCGGTCGCTCGGGTCGGGGTTGGCGCCCTTGGCGCACAGGGACCGCACCTTGCCGGCGGTGTCGGCCCCTTCGAGGGTGGTCAGGTCGATCATCGAGATCGCGAGGTCGATGGCGTACGCCTTGGCCGTTGTCTTTATCGAACGTGTGCCGAGGGTCGCGGCGCGGGCTTCCAGCCCCACCGCGTCGACGCCTGGCAGCCCGTGCAGATAGCGGCGCAGCGAGGCGTCGGAGGCGGTCACGTCCGCGAGCGCGGACGCCGACGCGGAGGCGGTGGACGCTGTGGTGGTGGACGCTGAAGACATGGTCACCAGAGGAGCATATCTACACGCGTAGCTCCGTTGGTAGGGGCCATCTCGTGCGGGATGAGACAGATCGATGCCGAGCCGCAACGTCCCCCGTACGGGGGGTCCGGCACAATCAGGCCCCATGACCAACGAGTCCCGACCCGAGAGCGACCGCGGATCCCGGAACGGGCAGGAGGAGAAGTCCCCGCGCGCGACCGGCGACGGCGCGCAGCCCGGCGCCACGACCGAGTCGGAGGGCGCGCCGCAGTCCGGCGAGGAGTCCGCCAAGGAGTCCGCCGCCGGGCCCGTCGAGCAGCCCGCGGCACAGGTGTACGCCGACCGCTGCTACCGCTCGCCGGGTGCCCTGGCCGGCGGCGTCCTGCTGCTGCTTCTCGCGGTCTGGCTCGGTACGGACGTTCTCGTCAACGGGAACGACCGCACGCGGCTGATCGCCGGCTTCGGACTCCTCTTCGCCGTCCCGCTCGTCGTCGCCTTCACGCTGCGTCCCGCCGTGTACGCGGGGCAGCAGCAGATGCGCGTGAGGAACCCCTTCCGCACCATCACGGTCCCGTGGGGCGCGGTCGAGGGCTTGCGTGCGGGCTACTCCAACGAGGTCATGGCAGGCGGCACGAAGTACCAGCTGTGGTCGATCCCGGTCTCGCTGCGGGCGCGTAAGCGTGCCGCCCGGCAGACCGAGCGTGCCGAGCGCGCAGCCTCCAGCGGCGAGACCGCCAACGCCCTGGCGCGGCCCACCGGCCTGTTCGGGCTGGGCGGGGTGCCCGGTGCGGACGAGGGCGGCGAGAAGCGCGCCCCTTCGGACAAGGCGATCGACGATCTGCGGGCCCTGGCCGCCGACAACGGCGAGAAGCCCGCGGCGCAGGGCGACGTCACCGTCCGCTGGGCCTACGAGATCGCGGCCCCCTCCCTCGTCGGCGCCATTGCGCTCGCCGTCCTCTTCGCCGCGGGCTGAGACGGGCTCAGGAACCGGCCCGTTCGGGGGAATTCTCCGCGCCGGACACCGCGGAATTTCCACGTTGCAAGCGGATCCTCGAAAATGTTCGCGTTCTGCTGCGAAGAGAAACCGGCGGCGGTGCCTGGCGGCGTCTTTCTCATTCTTGTGCTACGGGAACGGGGTGCGTTCGTCCCCGGCCCGTGGGTAGCGACGACGCATGGTGAGATTCCGTGAATTCGGCCACCACGTCCGCGAGTTGGCGCACGGGCGCATTCGCACCCACCAGGTACGCCGTGTGCCCGCGAACCTGTCTCAAGGCTCGCTCGTGCGGGTGAAATCCCATTGACGGTCGTACGTCCGGCGAACCGATTCTCTGAATGGCTGCAAGGCATAGCGGCTCACTCGGAGGACAAATGCATATCGTCAGCAGAATCGAGTTCTCTTGTTTCGTTGCCATCCGGTGGGGAATCTGGGCGCAGCCCTTCACCGGGCATTCGGCCAAGCCGGCCGAGCAACGAGAAAGCGAGAGACAGAAGTGAAGATCAGAAAATCTCTGGCAGTGCTGGGGGCGAGTGCCGCGCTGGCGCTCGGGTTCGGCGGAGTGATGGCGCCTTCTGCCCAAGCCCACGGCCCGGCCTCCATCTGGGACTACGCCACGTACACGCAGTCCGACCCGCAGACCGGCGTCACGCGTGCCGGGGGCGCCGTCGCGATGCGGGGTGGCGCCTCGGCGGTGGAGCCGGCTTCATCCACCTCCCTGCACTGCTACAGCTCATACGTCTCGGGGCGGGCCTCCGTGGTCTCGTGTTCGGGAATGCGCTGGCGCGCCTACGCCGACTGCTCGGACGGCCGCCGTTACGTCACGCCGAGGGCGATGTCGGGTGCTCAGCGAGCGGTCGTCTACTGCCCGCGCGGCACGACTGCCCTCGACGGCGGTGCGTACGGCCGCTGACCCACGGCGCCGAGCCTGATCTCCGGCCCGCCGAGGGCTTCTTCGGAAGCCCTCGGCGGGTCTTCTGTCGTTGCGGGTGCGAGGACGGTTGCCGCGCCGGTGAGCGGGGAGACGTGGCGCGGGGCCGTGTGCCCGCACGCAGGGCCGCGAACGTGCCGTCCGTTCGGGCCGGGGTCCGGCGGTGCGGGGCCTGAGGGAAGCCGGCGGGACCGGCGATCGGGGAGGAGGGACATGAGCGCGAGCGCGCAGCGCAGGAGCGGCAGGCCCGCGGAGTGGAGCGGCCGGGTCGCCGCACCGTGGATGCTGATCTCCGGCGGCTTGCTCGCCCTGGCCTTTCTCGTCCTCGCGTCCCTCTTCCCCGACCGGGCGTTCCTGTTCGTCGGGGTGCTCGTCGCCGCGGTCGCGCTCCTCGCGGTGGGATCGGTGGAGGTCTCGGTGAACGGCCGGGACGTCACCGTCCGGTCGGTCCTGGTCCCGCCGCTGCGTCGCCGCATCCCGCTCACGAGGATCACCGGGGCATTCGCGAAGCGGGCACGGCCCATGGAACTCGGAGGGTGGGGCTTTCGCTGGCTGCCGCGGCGCAGGGCCCTCTCCCTGCGGGCCGGGGACGCGCTGTGGCTGCGGCTGAAGAGCGGCAGGGAGTTCGTCATCACGGTCGACGACGCGGCACGTGCGGCCCGTGCGGTCAACGACAACCTCCTCGGGGCGGGGCAGGGGGAGCGCTGAACTCCCGGGCGGCGCCTGGGAGTTCAGCTCGTGGGTGGCGCCCGGCCCGTCGGCTCAGAATCGCGGCATCTCGGGGATCGCCTTCTCGGCGAGATCGATGAGCGCCTCGACCTTCGGCAGATCCGCCGTCAGCTCCTCGTCGGTCACCGACGGTGCTTCGGACGAGCGGTACTCGACCTCGTTGCGGCGGGTGCGCATGCGGTTGAACGGCCGGAGGACGGCGCCGAGAGGTGGGTCGAGCTGCGCCCGTACGGCTTCGTAGACCGCCCTGTGGCCGCCCCGGCTGGTCGCGCGCAGCCCCTGGTTCTGCAGGACCGCCGCCAGTGCTCTGCGCGCGGCGTCGTACGCGAGGGTGTAGGCGCCCTCCGGGTCCGACGTGAGGAGTTCACGGGCGGACGCGACGTGGGTGCGGCTGCGGCGCAGTTCGGCCTCGGCCGCCTGTTGGGACGCGGGCACCCGCTCGATCTCGCCCCGGCTGATGAGCTTGTCCACGACCGGCCGCCCCTGGTTCCACCGACTCACGGTGATGCCCCCTGCCCTTGATCCAGTTGGAGTTCGACCAGCGGCCGCTCGCGGACGCTGGTGAGGAACGGGTCGCTCGTGGGCGAGTTCCACGACGACGCCGTGACGCGGTGGATGTTGACCTCGCGTTGAAGGTCGCGGCCCGCGCCCTCGGCCGCGTCGAAGAGTTCATCGGGGTCCGGGCTGCCGACGACCAGGACGTCGACGTCGGCGGGTTGCTGCCCCGGCTCGCCGAGGTAACGGGCGGCCCAGGAGCCGTAGATGAACGCCCGCTCCACCCCGTCGATCTCCCGCAGGCTCTCGGTCAGCAGCGGCACGGGCCCGAACGACATCGCGATCAGTTCGGTCAGGGGACGCACGAGCGGCGTATCGGAGCGCACCGCCACCAGGCGCGTGCGGCCGACGTTCCGGGACGTGAGGACCTCGGTCTCGGCGAGGCGGTTGACCTCGCGCATCACCGCGGTGTGCGAAGCGCCGAGTTCGCGGGCGAGCTCGGTCAGGCTGTACTCCCGCTCGGGGTGCAGGAGGACGAGGGCGAGCAGTTCTCCTTGCAGCCGTGAGCGCAGCAGTGGCAGGAGGGGCGGCGAAGTCTTCACTGGACGCACAATATCGTGCGCCCAGTGAAGACGACAACCTGTCGGAGTCCGGACAGGCAGCGCCCGCACGCCGTCGCGCCCGGCGGCCGAGCGCCCAGCGGCCTCGCGCTCAGACGCCCGCCGCGGCTGCCAGGTCCGCCTTCAGCTCGGCCAGCACCGACTTCGCCGCCGTGCGCGCCGCAGCCAGTGCCGCCTGGTCGCGGACGGCGACGACGACCTCCAGGTAGCACTTGAGCTTCGGCTCCGTACCGCTGGGACGCACCACCACGCGCGCCTTCTCCACACCGGCATCCGGGTCGCCCGCCAGCTGATAGCGGAGCCCGTCCGTGGGCGGCAGCAGGTCGGAGCCCTCGCTCAGGTCCTCCGCGGAGACGACGGCCAGGCCCGCGAGCGAGACCGGCGTGGCCGCCCGCAGGCGCTCCATGGCCGAGGCGATGAGCGAGAGGTCCTCGACACGCACCGAGAGCTGGTCCGTCGCATGCAGCCCGTGCTCGACGGCCAGATCGTCCAGCAGATCCGTCAACGAGCGGTCCGCCTGCTTGAGTTCGGCGGCCAGTTCGGCGATGAGCAGTGCCGCCGTGATGCCGTCCTTGTCGAGCACGCCCTCGGGGTCGACGCAGTAGCCCAGCGCCTCCTCGAAGGCGTAGCGCAGGCCGTCGACCCGTGCGAGCCACTTGAAGCCGGTCAGCGTCTCCTCGTACGGCAGATCCGCGGCGTGTGCGATCCGCGAGACCAGGGAGGAGGACACGATCGACGTGGCGAACGTGCCCCGCGCCCTCTTGTGCACGAGGTGTGTGGCGAGCAGCGCACCGACGTCGTCCCCGCTCAGCATCCGCCAGCCGCCCTCGGCGGCGCGGTCGGGCACGGCGACGGCGCAGCGGTCGGCATCCGGATCGTTGGCGAGGACGAGGTCGACGGGACCGGACGCGGCGGCGGTGTCGCGAGCCGTCTCGAAGGCGAGATCCATCGCTCCCGGCTCCTCCGGATTGGGGAAGGAGACGGTGGGGAAGTCCGGGTCGGGCTCTGCCTGCCGGCGTACCGGGACCGGCTCGGGGAAGCCCGCCCGGCGGAAGGCGGCCAGCAGCGTGCTGGAGCCGACGCCGTGCAGCGCGGTGTGCACGGTCCGCACGTCCCGTGGCATGCCCTCCGTCAGCACAGCGCCCGTACGGGCCAGATAGCTGTCGACGACGTCCTCGCCGAGCACGTCCCAGCCCGACTCCGCGCGTGGGACGCCGGCGAGCGGCCCGACCGCGTCGATCCTGGCGGCGATCGCGGCGTCGGCGGGCGGGACGATCTGCGAACCCCCGCCCAGATAGACCTTGTAGCCGTTGTCCCGCGGCGGATTGTGGCTGGCGGTGACCATCACACCCGCGACGGCGCGCAGCCGGCGGATGGCGAAGGCGAGCACGGGAGTGGGCAGCGGTCGCGGCAGGAGCGCCGCCCGCAGACCGGCGCCGGTCATGACGGATGCCGTCTCGCGCGCGAAGTCGTAGCTCTTGTGACGGGCGTCGTAGCCGATGACGACGAGGCCGGTGCCGTCCTGGCCGCTCTCCGCGGGCAGCTGCTCGCGCACATACGCGGCGAGCCCGGCGGCGGCCCGGATCACGACGGAACGGTTCATCCGCATGGGTCCCGCGCCCAGCTCACCGCGGAGCCCCGCTGTACCGAACTGGAGGGTGCCCGAGAAACGGGCGGCCAGCTCCGTCCCTCCACCCTCCCCGTCGGCCTCGATGAGCTTCGCCAGCTCCTCGCTCGTCTCCGGGTCGGGATCCTCGGCCTGCCAGGCCCGGGCGCGGGCGACCAGCTCCGTCACATCGTGCTGCACAGCTCTGCCTCTCTCTTCTGCGTCCCCGGGCACGGGCCCCGCGGTATGGAGATTCCGGGCTGCCGTGACGGCGGCCCGGCCGCTCACATCCGGCTCAGCACCTGCGCCAGCAGCGAACCCATGCGGGCGGCCGACTCGCGGCCCGCCTGAAGCACTTCCTCGTGGTTGAGGGGTTCACCCGTCATGCCTGCCGCGAGGTTGGTGACCAGCGAGATGCCGAGCACCTCCGCGCCCGCCTCACGGGCGGCGATCGCTTCCAGCACGGTGGACATGCCGACAAGGTCCCCGCCGATCGCGCGGACCATGCCGATCTCGGCGGGGGTCTCGTAGTGAGGGCCGGGGAACTGGACGTAGACGCCCTCCGTCAGTGACGGATCGACCTCTTGGCAGAGGGTGCGCAGGCGGGGGGAGTACAGGTCGGTGAGGTCGATGAAGTTGGCGCCGACGATGGGTGAGGTGGCTGTGAGGTTGATGTGGTCCTTGATGAGCACGGGCTGGCCCGGCACCATGTCGCCGCGCAGGCCGCCGCAGCCGTTCGTGAGCACGACGGTCTTGCAGCCCGCAGCGACCGCCGTACGCACGCCGTGCGTGACGGCGGCGACACCGCGCCCCTCGTAGAAGTGGGTGCGGCCGAGGAAGACCAGCACCCGCTTGTCGCCCAGCTCATGGGAGCGCACGGTGCCTGCGTGGCCCTCGACGGCCGGTGGGGGGAATCCGGGCAGCTCCGTCACCGGGAACTCGGACTCGGGGGCCCCGAGCGCGTCCGCGGCGGGAACCCATCCGGAGCCCATCACGAGGACGACGTCGTGGCTGTCCGTACCGGTCAACTCGCGAAGCCGCTCGGCGGCGGAATCGGCGGAACGGTACGGATCGTCGGCGGTGTTCGAGGCTGATTCGTTCACGCGATGAGCGTAGCGGTTTCGAGCCTACGCGCGTAGAGGGTCCCGGGGGTCCGCTCGCCGCTGGGGTTGGCCGGTGTTCGCTATCGGTGCGTGGACGGTGGCGGGGGCGTGCCGCCCCGGGGCAACCGCCGGAACGGCCCGCACCCGGCACCACGCACAAACCGAAGGCGCACACCGGCAACCCGGAACGGCCCGCTCCCGGCACCACGCACAAACCGAAGGCGCACACCGGTAATCCCGAAGGGCCCGCACCCGGCACCCAAAGAACGAACCCGAGGCGTACAACGGCAGCCCGAGGCGCACACCGCCCCGCCTAGCAGGGCCGCTTGCGGATTTCCATCACGTAGTCGTGGGGCGCGCCCGCGGATTCCGCCGCGTCCGCGATGTCGCCGAGGTAGCGGGCCGAGGGCAGGCCGCCCTCGTACCCGTTGAGGACGTAGCACCAGGCCGTCGTCTCGCCGTCCAGCGTGTGGACGCGGAGCTTCGTGCGCCGGTAGATGCCCATGCCGACGCCCTCCCAGCGGTCCATGGCCTCCTCGTCCATGGGCGCGATGTCGTAGAGCGCCACGAAGACCTGCGCGACCGGCGCCTCGACGACCGTCGCCAGCGCACCCTCCCAGCCCATCTGCTCGCCGCCGAATGTCAGGCGCCAGTCGGTGACCCAGCCTGTCCCGCGCAGCGGGGAGTGCGGAGCTCGGCGCGACATCAGCCGCGCGTCGAGGTTCGCGGCGTAAGCGGCGTAGAGGGACATGACGACGAGGGTACGGGAGTCGGTCGTCGCGGCGGTGGTGGCTGGAGGGTGGCGCCGGGGTGCCCCCTGCCCGCGCGGGGGTGCGGCACGCACCCGCAAGCATGTGCGGGACAATGGAGCATGTGACTCGGATCGTGATCATTGGTGGCGGACCCGGCGGCTACGAAGCCGCCCTCGTGGCGGCGCAGCTCGGCGCCGAAGTGACCGTTGTGGACTGTGACGGTCTGGGAGGCGCGTCGGTGCTGACCGACTGCGTGCCCTCCAAGACCCTCATCGCCACGGCCGAGGTCATGACGAACTTCGACTCCTCGTACGAGGAGCTCGGCATCCGTGTCGAGGACAGCACCCACGACCCGGACGACCCCGCCCGCGTCGTCGGCGTCGATCTCGGCAAGGTCAACCGCAGGGTGAAGCGGCTCGCGCTCGCGCAGTCGCACGACATCGTGGCCTCCGTGACGCGTGCGGGCGTGCGGGTGCTGCGCGGGCGTGGCCGGCTCGAGCCGACGCAGGGGCCGGACGGTTCGCGTGAGGTCGTCGTCACGCCGACGGGGGACGCGGCCGGTGAGGCCGAGGAGCGGCTGGCCGCCGACGCCGTGCTGGTCGCGACCGGAGGACATCCCCGTGAGATCCCGGATGCGCAGCCGGACGGTGAGCGGATCCTCAACTGGAAGCAGCTGTACGACCTGGAGGAGCTGCCCGATGAGCTGATCGTGGTCGGCTCCGGCGTCACAGGCGCCGAATTCGCGGGCGCCTACCGGGCGTTGGGCTCGAACGTCACGCTCGTCTCGTCGCGGGACCGGGTGCTCCCCGGTGAGGACCCGGACGCGGCCGCCGTGCTGGAGGACGTCTTCCGGCGCCGCGGCATGAACGTGATGGCGCGTTCCCGCGCGGCCTCCGCGAGGCGCGTCGGCGACAAGGTCGAGGTGGAACTGCAGGACGGCCGCACGATCACCGGAAGCCACTGCCTCGTCGCCGTCGGCGCGATCCCCAACACGGCCGACATGGGCCTGGAGGAGGCCGGCGTCCGGCTGAAGGACTCGGGGCACATCTGGACGGACAAGGTCTCCCGCACGTCCGCGCCGGGCGTCTACGCGGCGGGTGACTGCACCGGTGTCTTCGCGCTCGCTTCGGTCGCGGCGATGCAGGGCCGGATCGCGATGTACCACTTCCTCGGGGAGACGGTCACGCCGCTGAACCTGAAGGCGGTCTCGGCGAACGTCTTCACCGACCCCGAGATCGCCACCGTCGGCTACAGCCAGGCCGACGTGGACAGCGGCCGGATGGACGCCTGGTCGGTGAAGCTCCCGCTGCTGCGGAATCCGCGGGCGAAGATGCAGGGCATCCGGGACGGGTTCGTGAAGGTGTTCTGCCGGCCGGGCACGGGCATCGTCGTGGGCGGTGTCGTCGTCGCGCCGCGTGCGAGCGAGCTGATCCACCCGCTGTCGGTCGCGGTCGACAACAACCTGACGGTGGGGCAGATCGCGAACAGCTTCACCGTGTACCCGTCGCTGACCGGCTCGATCGGCGAGGTCGCGCGGCAGCTGCACACGCGGAAGACGGCCCAGGACGGCTGAACCGATCGGCTGATTCGTCCAGTTGTGTCTATACCACGCAGCAAGTGCAGGTATGGACAACTTCCAAAAATCGACGAAAACTGCTGAAAGCAGACGGTCGTTGGGGTTACTGTCAGTCCCGTGTTCGCTGCAGAACGTCGCCAATTGATCCTGGAAATGGTGCGCGCCAACGGAGCCGTGTCGCTCCGAGAGCTCGCCCGCGTCGTCCAGACCTCCGAAGTGACCGTGCGCCGTGACGTACGTGCTCTGGAGGCAGAAGGGCTGCTCGACCGCCGGCACGGCGGCGCCGTCCTGCCCGGTGGATTCACCCGTGAGACCGGCTTCCCGCAGAAGTCCCACATGGCCACGGCGGAGAAGACGGCCATCGCCGACCTCGCCGCGGGCCTCGTCGAGGAGGGCGAGGCGATCGTCGTCGGCGCCGGGACGACCACGCAGGAGCTGGCCCGAAGACTGGCCCGCGTGCCGGGCCTGACGGTGGTGACCAACTCCCTGCTCGTGGCGCAGGCCTTGGCGCACGCCAACCGCGTCGAGGTCGTGATGACGGGAGGCACGCTGCGCGGCTCGAACTATGCGCTGGTCGGCAGCGGAGCCGAACAGTCCCTTCAAGGGCTCCGTGTGTCGCGGGCCTTCCTCTCCGGCAGCGGGCTCACCGCCGAGCGCGGGCTCTCCACGTCCAACATGCTCTCGGCGAGCGTGGACAGGGCGCTGGTGCAGGCCGCGGCGGAGGTCGTGGTCCTGGCCGATCACACGAAGCTCGGCACCGACACGATGTTCCAGACCGTCCCCACGGACGTGATGACGCGTCTGGTGACGGACAAGCCGCCGCCCCAGGACGACCGCGCCGGCACGGAGTTGCAGGCGCTGGCCGACCAGGGCGTGCAGATCACCGTCGCCGGCATGACCCCGGCAGGCGCCGCCGAGGCGCCGGGCCCCGTGCAGGGCTCGGGCGGACGCGGCTCCGGGGGCGAGAAGGGGCACGGCCGCCGGGACGTGCCGATGCCGGGCCAGCGGCGCAACGTCCCACCGGGCGGCGGCGGTTCACAGCCGCCGCAGCTGCGCAGCGCGCCCACGCTGCCCGAGCAGTCGCCCGTCGGGAACCGAGTGGCGGACCTGGCTCCCAGGCGCCGCTGAGGCTCTCCTGGACGCGAATGCGCCCGCCGTCCCTCAACAGGGACGGCGGGCGCATCAGTTCGGGCTCGGTGCGGACCGTACGGCGCTCAGCCGCGCGGTCCGCGGCGTCCGCCGTTCAGTCCTTGATCTCGCAGATGACGGTGCCCGCCGAGAGCGAGCCGCCGATCTCCGCGTGCAGGTCCTTGATGGTGCCGGAGCGGTGCGCGTTGAGGGGCTGCTCCATCTTCATCGCCTCCAGCACGACGACGAGTTCGCCTTCCTCGACGTGCTGTCCCTCCTCCACGGCGACCTTGACGATCGTGCCCTGCATCGGGGAGGCGAGCGCGTCACCGGAGGCCGCGCTGCCGGCCTTCTTGGACGCCTTGCGCTTGGGCTTCTTGCTGCCGCCGCCCGCCGGCGCCGCCGTCACGCCCAGCGAGGAGGGCAGTGAGACCTCCAGCCGCTTGCCGCCGACCTCGACGACGACGGTCTCGCGGGTGCCCTCGTCCTCCTCTGCGTCCGTGCCCGGAGCGGCGAACGGCTTGATCTCGTTGACGAACTCCGTCTCGATCCACCGGGTGTGGACGTCGAAGGGTGCGCCCGAGCGGCCGTTGACCTCCGGTGCGAAGGCCGGGTCCCGCACGACGACGCGGTGGAAGGGCAGCGCGGTGGCCATGCCCTCGACGGTGAACTCCTCCAGCGCGCGTGCGGCCCGCTGAAGAGCCTGTTGCCGCGTGGCTCCGGTGACGATGAGCTTGGCCAGCAGCGAGTCCCAGGCCGGGCCGATGACGCTGCCGGACTCGACACCCGCGTCCAGCCGCACGCCGGGGCCGCCGGGGGCCTCGAAGGTGGTCACGGTGCCGGGCGCGGGAAGGAAGTTGCGGCCCGGGTCCTCGCCATTGATGCGGAACTCGAAGGAGTGACCGCGCAATTGCGGGTCGTGGTAGTCCAGCGTCTCGCCGTCGGCGATGCGGAACATCTCGCGCACCAGGTCGATGCCGGTGACCTCCTCGGTCACCGGGTGCTCCACCTGCAGACGGGTGTTGACCTCGAGGAAGGAGATCGTGCCGTCCTGGCCGACGAGGAACTCACAGGTGCCGGCGCCGGAGTAGCCCGCCTCCTTGAGGATGGCCTTCGACGCGCGGTACAGCTCCGCGTTCTGCTCGTCGGTGAGGAAGGGCGCGGGCGCCTCCTCGACCAGCTTCTGGTGGCGCCGCTGCAGCGAGCAGTCACGCGTGGAGACCACCACGACGTTGCCGTGCTTGTCGGCCAGGCACTGTGTCTCCACATGTCGCGGACGGTCCAGGTACCGCTCGACGAAGCACTCGCCACGGCCGAACGCGGCCACGGCCTCGCGCACGGCCGACTCGTAGAGCTCCTCGACCTCGTCCAGGGAGCGCGCGACCTTCAGCCCGCGGCCGCCGCCGCCGAACGCCGCCTTGATGGCGATGGGCAGCCCGTTCTCCTCGGCGAAGGCCACGACCTCCGCCGCGCCCGAGACCGGGTCCTTCGTACCCGCGACCAGCGGCGCACCGGCACGTTCCGCGATGTGCCTCGCTGCGACCTTGTCGCCGAGGGAGCGGATCGCGTCCGGCGGCGGCCCGATCCAGGTCAGGTTCGCGTCGAGCACGGCCTGCGCGAAGTCGGCGTTCTCGGAGAGGAATCCGTAGCCGGGGTGCACCGCGTCGGCACCCGAATCGGCCGCGGCCTGCAGGACCTTGTCCATGTCCAGGTAGCTGGCCGCCGGAGTGTCACCGCCCAGTGCGAACGCCTCGTCGGCAACCCGGACGTGCAACGCGTCCCGGTCCGGCTCGGCATAGACGGCGACGCTGGCGATCCCCGCGTCCCGGCAGGCACGGGCGACGCGAACAGCGATTTCGCCGCGGTTGGCGATGAGCACCTTGCGCACGATGACTCCCTACTTGGCGCTGCGCCGCAAGTGGATTTGATGTGGTGAGTGGTGCGAGTTTAGGTACTGACCACACCACTGGCCGAGTCGCCCACAGGCGTGAGCTTTCCCACACGGACTGTGACGTGCGGCCGTCACCGCCCTCGGTGTTTCCCGTCATCCCAAGGTACGCCGGGTTTCCGGTGAAGCTCGGGGATCTTCTGATGTGGTCAAGGTCTCCGCGCGGCCCCCGGTGAACGAGCGTCTCGTCTTTGTGGGGTTCCTATGAATCGCGGAGGGAAACTTTGCTTCGCGCCGGGCCTCTTGCCCGCCGTGATACCCGTAAGTAGCGTTCACGGTGCCCTGGCGGCGTACTCCAGGTAACGAAGAACATCGGGCCATGGCCGATGAAAAGTGGAAGTAGGTGGGCGAGGTGGGGCTCCGACGATCGGTGGCCGCGGCCGCGGCGCTGATACTGGTGGTCGAGGCAGTCGGCATCGTTCTGCTGCAGATTTTCATGGGCATGGTCGTGGACGAACAGCAGATGTCCCTGGCCGGGCTCGAACCTCACTCCATGTCGCTCTCCGTCGTGGTCGGAGGTGTGCTCTTCGGGGTCTATCTGCTCCTGTGCGCCCTGGTGTTGGTCCGTACGGCGATCCGCGACCGGACGCCCGTGGGGATGCTGCGCATCGTGCTCATCAGCGCCGCGGTGGTGCATGGAGTACTCGGAGCCGTGACCGTGGGGCTGGTCGGCTGGCACGCGTTCCTGTTCATGATGGTGGTGCTGGGGCTGCTCGTCTGGACTCTGGTGTCCTACAGCGTCGAGGAGACAGCCGCGGAAGGGACCGCGGAGACCTCCTCGGACAACTCGCCGCCGCCGTCGGGCGGTCCGCATCCGGAGCCCTCGGCACCGTAGAAGCGGAACACGGGTTCGGCCCCGGACGGCCGCACCCCGGTGCTCTCAGGACCACAAGTCGGTGATGCCGACGCCCAGTTGCGCGAGGAGATCGCGCAGCAGCGGCAGCGAGAGCCCGATCACCGTTCCGTGGTCTCCTTCGATGCCCTTGACGAACGGCGCCGAGCGGCCGTCGAGCGTGAACGCGCCCGCGACGTGCACGGGTTCGCCCGTCGCCACGTAGGCGGCGATCTCCTCGTCGGTGGGCTCGCCGAAGTGCACGGTCGTGGAGGCCGTCGCCGAAGTGCCCGTGCTGTCACGGGTGTCAAGGACGCAATGCCCGGTGTGCAGCACGCCTGAGCGCCCGCGCATCGCCTTCCATCGGGCCGTCGCCTCCTCCGCGTCGGCGGGCTTGCCCAGCGGCTCACCGTCCAGCTCCAGCACGGAGTCGCAACCGATCACGAGCGCGTCGGCGGCCTGCGGCAGTGCCGCGACGGCCTGCGCCTTCGCCTCCGCGAGCACCCGCGCCAGTTCGCCGGGAGTCGGCGCGGACAGCCCGTCCTCGTCCACGCCGCTGACGATCACGTCCGGCGAGAATCCCGCCTGCCGCAGCAGACTCAGCCGGGCCGGGGACGCGGAGGCGAGGACGAGCCGGCGCACGGGCTGCCGGGGCTGCGGCTGCTGCGAGGAAGTAGCGGGAGAAGTGGCCATGAGCGCAATCGTAGAGACCCGGCAGGGGCCGCCCACCGGGCAGTCCCTAGGCGTCAGGCCTGACGTTGGCCAGCACGACGGAGGCGATCACGACGACGGGCAGCAGCCAGTACAGGCGCCGCAGCATCGCCAGCGTCGCGCGCATCTCCTTCGGAGGCTCGTCGCGGGGATCCGACCACAGCATGAATTCCATGCTGCGGCGGACGCCGTCGCCGCGCCTGAGTACGCGTACTCATTCCCGGCCGTTCACGTCCGCGCCCGGTGGGATCCGGTCCGTCCGGGCGCGGAGCGGTGCTCAGGCCGGTTCAGGCGGGCCAGAACGCCGTTCGCCACGCCTTCGGGCCCGGGTGAGGGACACGGCGCGGGACCGTACGGGCAGGGTCCGACCACTCGTCGGCGGTCCGGGCATCCGGCGCCTGCGACGCCACCGCGGCCGCCCGCGCCCTGACCACCGCGAGCGCGGCGGCCAGCTCCTCAGGGGTCGGGTTGCCCCGCACCACCTTGATCGGCGGGAACGGCGGGTTCTCCCCCTGCTCCTCTGTCGTCGGGTCGAGCATGGCGAACGGCCTCCTCACAGCGGGATGTTGCCGTGCTTCTTCGGGGGCAGCTGCTCGCGCTTCGAACGGAGCGTGCGCAGACCGCGGGTGATGTGACGGCGGGTCTCGGACGGCATGATCACAGCGTCCACATACCCGCGTTCGGCCGCGGCATACGGATTCAGCAGCGCGTCCTCGTACTCCTGCGTCAACTCCGCCCGCAGCTCCTCCCGGTCCTCGTCGTTGTCGACGCCGGCGAGCCGCTTGCGGTAGAGGATGTTGACCGCGCCCTGAGCGCCCATGACGGCGATCTGCGCGGTGGGCCATGCGAAGTTGAGGTCGGCTCCGAGGTGCTTGGAGCCCATGACGTCGTACGCGCCGCCGAAGGCCTTCCGCGTGATCACGGTGACCAGCGGCACCGTCGCCTCCGCGTAGGCGTAGATGAGCTTGGCGCCACGTCGGATGATGCCGTCGTACTCCTGGTCCGTGCCCGGCAGGAACCCGGGGACGTCGACGAAGGTGAGGACGGGCACGTTGTACGCGTCGCAGGTGCGCACGAAACGCGCTGCCTTCTCGCTGGCGTCGATGTTCAGGCAACCGGCGAACTGCATCGGCTGGTTGGCCACCACGCCCACCGACTGGCCCTCGATCCGTCCGAACCCGGTGATGATGTTCGGGGCGAACAGCGCCTGCGTCTCCAGGAATTCACCGTCGTCGAGGACATGCTCGATCGCGGAGTGCATGTCGTAGGGCTGGTTCGCGGAGTCCGGGATGAGCGTGTCCAGCTCGCGGTCCTCGTCGGAGGTCTCGAGGTCGGCGTCCTCGGGGAAGACCGGGGGCTCGGAGAGGTTGTTCGACGGCAAGTAGGACAGCAGCGCCTTGACGTACTCGATGGCGTCCTTCTCGTCGCCCGACATGTGGTGCGCGACACCGGAAGTCGTGTTGTGCGTGCGGGCGCCGCCGAGTTCCTCGAAGCCCACGTCCTCGCCCGTGACCGTCTTGATGACGTCGGGCCCGGTGATGAACATGTGCGAGGTCTGATCCACCATCACCGTGAAGTCGGTGATGGCGGGGGAGTAGACCGCGCCGCCGGCGCACGGGCCGACGATGAGGCTGATCTGCGGGACGACGCCGGACGCGTGCACGTTCCGGCGGAAGATCTCCGCGAACAGGCCGAGCGCCACGACCCCTTCCTGGATGCGGGCGCCGCCACCGTCGTTGATCCCGATGATCGGACAGCCGTTCTTCAGGGCGAAGTCCATGACCTTGACGATCTTCTCCCCGTACACCTCGCCCAGCGAGCCGCCGAAGATCGTGAAGTCCTGCGAATAGACGCAGACGGGACGGCCGTCGACCGTGCCGTAGCCGGTGACGACGCCGTCGCCGTACGGACGGTTCTTCTCCAGGCCGAAGTTGGTGGAGCGGTGCCGGGCGAACTCGTCCAGCTCCGTGAAGCTGCCCTCGTCCAGCAGCAGATCGACCCGCTCACGCGCGGTCAGTTTTCCCTTGGCGTGCTGTTTCTCCACCGCGCGCTGCGAACCCGCGTGCGTCGCCTCCGCAGCGCGGCGTTCGAAATCCGCGATCTTGCCCGCGGTCGTGTGGATGTCTGGGCTCTCCTGCTCGGACATCTGCGTGCGGCTCCTACTCGTCAGCGTGCGGCTACCGGTTCGTAGGCTATCCGCGAAGAAGCCGTTCGTCGGTGCGGCGTTGGCCACACTCTTCACCTGCACCGGCACGCCTCCGGCCGAGCGGGCGGCGCCACGGGACGCGGCCCTACGCTGACGCCATGACGCCGAACCCCTCCGAAGACCCGGGCAGCCGCTGGTCCGACCTCAGCCGCCCTCCGCTCAACGGGGCCGCGCTGCGCCGTGCACTGACCGGAGCGGACTGCATGTGGACGTCGCTGGACGTCGTCGAGCGCACCGGCTCGACCAACACCGACCTGGCCGCGCGTGCACGCGACGGGAGCGCGCACGAGGGTGCCGTGCTCGTCGCCGAGGTGCAGACTGCGGGCCGGGGCCGGCTGGAACGGGAGTGGAGCGCACCGCCGCGCTCCGGCATCTTCGTCTCGATGCTGATCGTGCCGCCGGTTCCGCAGGAGCGCTGGGGGTGGGTACCGCTTCTCGCCGGGGTGGCGACGGCGAGCGCGCTGGCCCGCACGGCGGGCATCGACACCAAGCTGAAGTGGCCCAACGACGTCCTCGTGGACATCGGGGGCGAGGAGCGCAAGACCGGCGGCATCCTCGCGGAACGCACTGACGTGAAACCCGAGCAGGGGAGCGGTGAGGAGGGGAAGGGCGAGGAGAGGAGCGCCGGCGGCCCTGGGATCGTCCTCGGCATCGGCCTCAACGTCTCGCTGCGCGAACCGGAGCTGCCCGTGCCCACCGCCGGCTCGCTCGTCCTCGCCGGGGCACAGGCCGCCGACCGCGATCCGCTGCTGCGTGCGGTGCTGCGCTCCGTCGAGGACTGGTACGGGCGCTGGGCCGCCGCCGACGGTGACCCCGTCGCCTCCGGCCTGCTGGAGGCCTACGCCGCCGGATGCGCGACGCTCGGCCGCCATGTACGGGCGGAGCTGCCCGGCGGCGGGGAGCTCCTCGGCGAGGCGGTGGCCGTCGACAGCGACGGACGGCTCGTCATCGGTACCGAGGAAGGGGTGCAGCGGCCCGTCGCGGCGGGCGACATCGTGCATCTGCGCGGTGACGGCGGCCACGGGAGCGACGGCGGCGCGGAGGCGTGACCGCCGGGGGCTCCCGGGCGCCCGCAGGCACCCCACAGGCACGGGTCGCACAGGGTAGATGTTCCGCCGAGCCGGTGGTCCGCTTCTGAGGGTCCGTTCGCAGAGGGACCAGTTCAGCGCGCTGCTGCCGTATTGTTGGCACGCGGTGGAGGGGACACGGATGTGAGGCGTCCCGGTGATCCCCGGAGGATCTCAGCAAGAGAACGGAAGGGCAGTGCGCAGGGACGACCGGACCTGGCAAGGGGCGGACAGTGGCCGAGAATGAACCGGACATTCCCGCGCGCACGTCCGGGTCGCCGTCGGCGCCGGAGCCGGGGAGCGGGCAGGGGGGCACAGGACCGGCCCGGGCCGCACGGACAGGCGGCTCCGACGGCAACGGCGAGGCGGCGTTCGAATTCCCCGCGTCCCCCGGCAGCGCGGACGGACAGTACGGGCCGGACGTCGGCGACGTTACGGATCCCCAGGCCCCCTTCGAGGACGACGGGGACGACCCCAGCGCCACACGCATCGAACAGCTGATCCTCGGCTCGAAGCGGCAGTACACCCCTTTCCAGGCGGCCCGGGCGGCCGGTGTCTCCATGGAGCTGGCCTCCCGCTTCTGGCGTGCGATGGGCTTCGCCGACGTCGGCCAGGCCAAGGCCCTCACCGAGGCGGACGTGCTGGCGCTGCGGCGGCTCGCGGGCCTCGTCGAGGCGGGGCTGCTCAGCGAGCCGATGGCCGTGCAGGTCGCCCGCTCGACCGGGCAGACCACGTCGCGGCTGGCCGACTGGCAGATCGACTCCTTCCTGATGGGGCTCACGGAGCCGCCCGAGCCCGGCATGACGCGCAACGAGGTCACCTATCCGCTGGTCCAGCTGCTCCTGCCCGAGCTGGAGGAGTTCCTGGTCTACGTGTGGCGGCGCCAGCTCGCCGCGGCCGCCGGCCGGGTCGTACAGGCCCTGGACGACGAGGACACCATCGACCGGCGGCAGGCGATCGCCTTCGCCGACCTGGTGGGCTTCACGCGCCTGACGCGCCGTCTGGAGGATGACGAACTCGGCGAGCTGGTCGAGGCGTTCGAGACGACGGCCGCCGATCTGGTCGCCGCGAACGGTGGCCGTCTCATCAAGGCCCTCGGCGACGAGATCCTCTACGTGGCCGAGGACGCGGGCACCGCCGCCGAGATCGGCCTGCGGCTCATCGAGACCATGGCGAACGACCCGACGATGCCCGAGCTGCGCGTGGGCATCGCCTTCGGCACGATGACGACGCGCATGGGCGACGTCTTCGGCAACACGGTCAATCTGGCGAGCAGGCTGACGTCGATAGCGCCGAAGGACAGGGTCCTCGTGGACGGCGACTTCCGCGCGGAACTGGTCGCCTCGGGCGACGCACCGGAGTCGGAGAAGGAGACCGAGGACCTCTCGGACTACCGCTACGCGCTGCAGCCGCTGTACCAGCGGCCGGTTCGCGGCCTCGGAGTCGTCGAGCCCTGGATGCTCAACCGCCGCTGAGGAGTGCTCACTTCGCGGCGGGCTCTTCGTCCCGTGTTACCGGCCGCCGGGCGGCGGACCGTAGTCTGATGCGCGTCGATCCTGAGCGCGTGTCAACCCCGGAGGGCCGCATGAGCACGGTGAGTGAAGAGCGTTACGGCGAGTGGATCGTGGTCCGCAGGGACTCCGGGACCCACGTCGCCGAGCTCGTACTGGACCGGCCGAAGGCCATGAACGCCGTCTCCGCCGAGCTCGCCGCCAATCTGGTCGAGGCGTGCACCGCTCTCGGCGAGGACCGGAACGTGCGCGCCACTGTGCTCAGCTCCAGCAACGACCGGGCGTTCTGCGTCGGCGCGGACCTCAAGGAGCGCAACGCCCTCAGCGACGCCGACCTGAGCCGTCACCGGCCGACGGCCCGCGCCGCCTACACGGGGGTCCTGGATCTGCCGATGCCGACGATCGCCGCCGTGCACGGATTCGCACTCGGCGGAGGCTTCGAGCTGGCGCTCTCCTGCGACGTGATCGTCGCCGACACCACGGCCGTCGTGGGACTGCCCGAGGTCTCCGTCGGCGTCATCCCGGGCGGCGGCGGCACGCAGCTGCTGCCCCGCAGGGTCGGCGCGGCCCGCGCCGCAGAGCTGATCTTCTCCGCGCGCCGGGTCGAGGCGGCCGAGGCACGCGAGATCGGCCTCGTCGATGAGCTCGTCGAAGCAGGGGAGGACCGTGCCGAGGCGCTCGCGCTGGCCGGCCGCATCGCCGGGAACTCGCCGGTGGGTCTGCGGGCCGCGAAGCGTGCGCTGCGTACGGGCTGGGGGCTGGACCTGTGGGCCGGGCTGGAGATCGAGGACGCCGCCTGGCGCACCGTCGCCTTCTCCGGGGACCGCACGGAGGGCGTCGCCGCCTTCAACGAGAAGCGGAAGCCGCAGTGGCCCGGGGAGTGAGGCACTGACGGCAGGTCGCCGGGCCGCCGCGTACGTCCCCGGATTCCGCCGGAGTAACCCGTACGGCAGGTCCGCGCGCGGGCTTCTCCGGCACGCCCGTACGGCCGTGCCGGCGCGGCAGGGACGGCCGTAGTGGCTGCCGCGGAGGCGCCATCGGCCCGAGAGGATTGTCCGGACTCGTCCTAGCCTGGCTCTCATGGGAGAGGACGAACGGCTGCGGGCTGTCGTCGAGCTGGCGCAGGCCATGGCAGGGGCGCAGCGCTTCTGCGAGGCGCACCCCCGCCACTCGACGCGCCGTGAGGTCGCGCACGCCGCGGCCCTGCGGGCGTGCGACGCCATGGACGCCGCCTTCGCCGCCCTTTCCGCCTGGGACCGCGCACGCGGACGGCTGGACGTACTGGTCAACGTGGGCGAGCTCGCCCCGGGGGAGAGCGAGTTCCCCGAGGACGAGTCCTACCCGGTGCACGACTTCCCCGAGATCACCGAGCCGCTGCCGGAACGGTGGACGGCGGAGGGCGACGAGGAGCCGCTCGCCTGGATCACGACCGCCGAGGGGGAGGGGTACGAAGGATACGGCCCGCCCGGTGGTGGACCCCGTCATGCACGCGTGGCCGCCCTGCGCCGCCGTGGCCGCGGCTGCTGTGTCGTGGCGCCGATAGTGCTGCGTGGGCGCGCCTGGGGCGAGCTGTACGTGGCCCGCCGTCCGGGGGCGCCGGTCTTCGGCCGTTCCGACGCGCAGTTCGCGGCCATACTGGCCGAGATCATCGCCGCGGGCATCGCGCAGAACGAGCAGCTCGAAGAGGTACGCCGGCTCGCGTTCACCGACCAGCTGACGGGCCTGGCCAACCGGCGGGCCATCGAGGGCAAGCTGGACGACGGTCTGGAGCGGCACCGCGAGGACGGCACCGTGGTGAGCCTCGTCGTCTGCGACGTCAACGGCCTCAAGCGCGTCAACGACGAGCTCGGCCATGCCGCAGGGGACCGCCTGCTGGAGCGGTTCGGGATGGTGCTGTCGATGTCCGGGGCGAAGCTGCCGGGTGCGCTGGCGGCGCGGCTGGGCGGCGACGAGTTCTGCCTGCTGATGGTGGGGCCGCCCGCGGACCAGGTCGTACGCGCCGCCGAGGAGGTCTGCCGCAACGCCCTCGGACTGAGGGGCGGCGACGGCGTCTCCTGCGGCGTCGCGTCCACAGGGCATCGGATAGGGCCGATACGTTCGGCGGCCCGTCTCTTCCGGTTGGCCGACGCCGCGCAGTACAGGGCGAAGGCGGCGCGAGCGCTCGAACCGGTTGTCGCGGGTCGCCAGGGTGGCATCGAGGATCCCGTGGTGCGTCTCGCCGACGCCTCGGAGGCCGAGGAGGCCGCGCCGACACCGGCGGTGGGCGACCGCCGCCACTTCCGAGGCCACACTCCGAAGCCGGACGAGGCCGGGGGCGCGGAACCCGGGCCGAACGACCAGCAGGATCCGCCGGACCGTCAAGGCCGGCAGGACCGGAACGCGCAGGAGCAGAGCCCGCGTGACCGGAACGCGCAGGGCGGGGGAATCCAGGGCGGGGAGGATCGGCGTCGGGGGCCTCGCGGTCGGGAGCCGGATCGCACTGACCCCCCGAACTCCCCGAACCCTTCGGACTCGCCGGAGCTGCGCATACGCCCCGAACGCCCTGACGGTTCCTCCCGCGAGCACGGTCACGCAAGCGGCACCCGCGGGCCGGAGCGGCACGGACCGCGCGTCCGGAGCCCCGAGCTGTGAGCCGCTGACGCCGCGCATCCGGATCCGTCCGCCGCGTGGTCCCCCGCACTGCCCGCCCGGCAGCCCCGGCGCACCCACGCCCTCGGGGTTTTCCTGCAGCGCCTGGCCCCACGGCGAAAAGTCGCGGGGAAGGCCACGCACCCTCCCACGTCCCCGTCCCTGCGGACCCCGGCCGTGACAGGAATCGATTCACTCTTTAGGGTGCCTGAATATGAGTATGCACACCGTGGTGCTGGGCGATTCCGGCACGAGCCCCGAAGACGTCATCGCCGTCGCCCGGGACGGCGCCCGTGTGGAGCTGTCGGCGCAGGCGGTGGCCGCACTCGACGCCTCCCGGCGTCACATCGAGGAACTGGCGGCCAAGCCCGAGCCCGTCTACGGAGTCTCCACCGGCTTCGGAGCCCTCGCCGTCCGGCACATCAGCCCCGGCCTCCGCGCCGAGCTGCAGCGCAACATCGTGCGCTCGCACGCCGCCGGCATGGGCCCGCACGTGGAGCGTGAGGTCGTGCGCGCGCTGATGTTCCTGCGTCTGAAGACCCTCGCATCCGGCCACACCGGCGTACGGGCCGAGGTCGCGCAGTCCATCGCGGCACTGCTCAACGCCGGCATCACCCCCGTCGTGCACGAGTACGGCTCCCTCGGCTGCTCCGGCGATCTCGCGCCGCTCTCCCACTGCGCGCTGACCCTCATGGGCGAGGGTGAGGCAGAGGACCCCGACGGAGCCGTGGAGCCCGCCGCGGAGCTGCTGGCCGCCCACGGCATCGCGCCCGTGGAACTGCGCGAGAAGGAGGGGCTCGCCCTCCTCAACGGCACGGACGGCATGCTCGGCATGCTCCTGCTCGCCTGCGCGGATCTGGCCCGCCTCTTCACCTCCGCCGACATCACCGCCGCGCTCACGCTGGAGGCGCTGCTCGGCACCGACAAGGTCCTCGCGCCCGAACTGCACGCCATCCGGCCCCACCCCGGGCAGGCCGCCTCGGCGGCCAACATGCTGAAGGTGCTTGCCGGTTCGGGTCTGACGGGACACCACCAGGACGACGCTCCGCGCGTCCAGGACGCCTACTCGGTGCGCTGCGCCCCGCAGGTCGCCGGCGCCGGACGCGACACGCTCGCGCACGCCCTCACGGTCGCCCAGCGCGAACTCGCCTCCGCCGTCGACAATCCGGTGGTGCTGCCTGACGGCCGTGTGGAGTCCAACGGCAACTTCCACGGGGCACCCGTCGCCTACGTGCTCGACTTCCTCGCGGTGGCCGCCGCGGACCTGGCGTCGATCGCGGAACGCCGGACCGACCGCCTCCTGGACAAGAACCGCTCGCACGGCCTGCCGCCGTTCCTGGCCCACGACGCCGGCGTCGACTCCGGACTGATGATCGCCCAGTACACGCAGGCCGCCCTGGTCAGCGAGATGAAGCGGCTGGCCGTCCCGTCCTCCGTCGACTCGATCCCCTCCTCGGCGATGCAGGAGGACCACGTCTCGATGGGCTGGTCCGCGGCGCGGAAGCTGCGGAACGCGGTCGACGCCCTGACCCGTGTGGTCGCCGTTGAGCTGTACGCCGCCGCACGCGCCGTCGAACTGCGCGCCGCGGGCGGGAGGTTGACGCCCGGCGCGGCGTCCCGCGCGATCGTGGACGCGCTGCGCGAGGCAGGCGTGGACGGACCGGGACCCGACCGGTTCCTCTCGCCGGACCTGGCGGTGGCCGAGCGGTTCGTCGGGACGGGAGCGCTCGTCCGGGCGGCCGAGTCGGTGACGGGCGAACTCGCCTGAGGCCGAATCGGATTCCCGGGAGGGCGGACCCGATTCCTGAACCGAGCACGGGTCCCGAACCGGGGCAGGCCAGGGGGCGAGGCCGGCGTCCGCCCCCGATCCGCCCGTGACACATCCGGGAGTTGGCCTCATCACCCGCCCCGGGCCCCGCGGGCATGCGCAAAAGCGCCCTCGCGGGGTACGCGTGGCCGTCGGTCCCCGTATCCGACAGGAGAGGTCGATGGCACAGCAGACAGCACTGCCGCAACGGACGCAGGCGGCTTCCCAGGGGCGTGCCGCCCGTGCGCAGCAGTGGCTGCGGCGTGCGGCGGGCTCCGACGGGCACGAACGGCACACGCTGGCGCTGATCGGCAAGAGCACGCTGGCCGCCCTGGTCTCCTGGTGGATCGCCAAGGACGTGATGGCCGCGCAGTCGCCGGCGTTCGCCCCGTTCTCCTCGGTGCTGATCATGCAGGTCACCGTCTACCGGTCGCTCCTTCAGGCGCTGCGCTACGTCGGGGCCGTCTCGCTGGGCGTGGCACTGCAGGGGCTGATCGGTTTCCTCGCCGGACCCGGTCTGCTGACGTTCGCCCTCGTGGCGCTCGCCGCGATGGCCATCGGGCGGTGGCGTCCTCTGGGCTCCCAGGGGTCGCAGGTGGCCACGGCCGCCTTCTTCGCGTTCTCCACGTACGTGACGGCCACGACCCCGGGCGACAAGTTCAGCCAGCTGAGTCAGATCATCGTGCTCGTCCTCATCGGCTGCGGCGTGGGAGCGCTGATCAACGTGGTGGTGCTGCCGCCGATGCGTTACCGCAGCGCCGAGAGCGGCATCCATACGCTCGCGCACTCGCTGTGCGATCTGATCAGCGACATGTACCCGGCGCTGCGCAAGCAGCAGTTGGAGGGGGAGCGCACCAGCAACTGGCGACACCGGGCGTCGCAGCTGGGGCCGATCGTGAACCAGGCCCAGTCCGCGGTGCACACGGCGGTGGAGAGCACGTACTTCAACCCCCGTCGGCTGCTGCAGCGTCACCGGGGCCGTGCGACGTTCGCCGGATACCGGGCAGTCATCGACGCCCTCGAGCGAGTGACGTACCAGCTGGCGTCGATGGCCCGGAGCCTGGATCAGTGGCACGACAGCCAGGAGGGCGAGGCCTACGGCGACTTCCTGCGCGACTACGGGGACTTCCTGGCGACGCTCGCGCACATCACCGACTTGTTCAGCAGGATCGACGAGGATCATCTGCACGAGCAGGCACCTGAACTGTGCGAGGCGGCCGAGAAGGCGCAGCGATACCGCACGCGCCTGGTGGATGCCGCGGAGGAGAACTCGCTGCCGGTGGGCGACCCCTCCCGCCCGTACGGGATCCTCCTGGCGGAGGCGACGCGGCTCATGGACGAGTGCCAGCACACCTGCGACGTCCTTCAGCAGTCCGTCGACAGCAACGGTTCGCCCTGCGACTAGCCGGCCTTGCGGCGGCGCGCCCGGGCGATCATGGCGCCGCCCGCACCGGCCACTCCGAGTGCGCTCAGGACGAAGGGCGAGGTGAAGCCGTCCTCGCCCGGTTGCTCCCCGGCGGACGCCCGGTGGTCACGGTCGGCGGCGGAGTCCCTCGCGTACGACGAGGAGGAGTCCGGGTACGACGTCGCGGCATGGCGTGCCCCGCCCGTGCCGGGCGCGTCGGGTGTGGCCTTCGCCGAGGGGACGAACAAGAGGGCACACAGCACCGCACCCGCCCCGGTGGCCGTCATCAGGGCCCGGCGGTGAGAGGAGATGCTGGATCGTCCGGCTGCGGGCACGGAGCAAGCCCCTTCCAAGCGCTGTCGTCGTCCGGTCGCGCCACGAACTGGCGGCACGATGGCCGATGTTATAGACAGCCGCGGGTCGTACGGAAGCCGAGCCTCCGTTCCGTCCTACGCTCCGGACATGGCTGCCGACGAGACAACGCGTACCGAACCGTCCGACACCTCCGCACTGCCCTCGCCGCACATCAGGCTCCGCGTCGATCTGGTCGTCGAGATCGCCGACGCGGATGCTCTGACCAGGTCGGCTCTTGATCACGTCGCGCGTGACGAGCTGATGCCGGACGAGGAGCGTGCGGACGCCGAGGAGATCATCAGCGGGGACGCGGGGGAGGCGCTGGCCTGTCTGGTCGACCCCTTCGACCTCGTCAGAGAGCTGCCGGGAGTCGAACTCGCGCACGCCAGCTGGGGAAGCGAGGAGATGGACGCGGACGATCTCGACGCGTTCTCGTTCCTCGACGGCGCGGGCGACCTCGACGACCGCGACGGCGAGGACGCCCCCGGACTTCTGGGGAACGGCCCCGAGGACTTCGACGGGCCTCTCGGCGACGACCTCGACGAGGACCTCCGAGAAGGGGTACGGGGCGAGCTCCGCGGCCTCGACGGCGCGCGCCGCTGAGTGTAACGCGTCACAGATCTGACGGATTGTCCGCCGAGACGTTTTCGCAGGTCAATGCCTTCTCTCGCATCGAATTCCCGCAGGTACGTGTCCTGGAACACAGTTTTGTAACTCGTGGAACCGGTCACCTGCCGAAGAGCGTTCCAACCCATAGAGCTGCGTCACACATGTCCGGGTTGGTCTGGTCGGGGATGTACGTGGTGAATTCGGGGAGTTTGGGATTCGAGGCAATGGAGAAGCCTGTGACGACGCTGGGTAAGCACCGTAAGGCTGTATCGGCTACGGCCATGGTGCTCGGCGGTGTACTCACGCTGGGTGCCTGCGGTTCGTCCGGCACCGACAGCGGCGACGCCAAGAACGCGAACTCGGAAGCGCACGGCAAGAAGAGTTCGGAGGCGCGAATAAAGCTGGCCTCCAAGGACGGTTCCGAGGGCGCGAGCATCAACTCCGGCGGCGACGTCTCGGTGAGCCAGGGGAAGCTCACCTCGGTGAAGCTGACGGCCGTCGAGGGTGGCACGAGCGTCACCGGCACCATGGCGGGCGACGGCAAGTCGTGGAAGCCGCAGCAGCAGCTCGAGCGGGCCACCCAGTACAAGATCACGGCGAAGGCGAAGGACAGCGGGGGCCGCAAGGCCGTCGAGAACTCGACCTTCACCACGGTCTCGCCCGACAACAGCTTCATCGGCACCTACGCCGGCGAGGACGGCCAGACCGTCGGTGTGGGCATGCCGGTGTCGATCAAGTTCGACAAGCCGATCACGAACAAGAAGGCCGTGCAGTCCGCGATCAAGGTCAACTCGACCAGCGGCCAGCAGGTCGTGGGGCACTGGTTCGACGGAACCCGCCTCGACTTCCGCCCGCAGGAGTACTGGAAGCCCGGCTCCAAGATCACCCTCGACCTCAAGCTGGACGGGGTGAAGGGCTCGCAGAACATGACCGGCGTCCAGAACAAGAAGGTCACCTTCAACGTGGGCCGCTCGCAGGTCAGCACCGTCGACGTCAACAGCCACCAGATGACGGTGGTGCGCGACGGCCAGAAGCTCAAGACCATCCCCATCTCCGCCGGCGGGGCCAAGAACCCCACGTACAACGGCAAGATGGTGATCTCCGAGAAGCACAAGGAGACGCGGATGGACGGCAACACCGTGGGCTTCGGACGCAAGGGCGAAGAGGGCTACGACATCAAGGACGTCCCCCACGCCATGCGGCTGTCGACGTCCGGCACCTTCATCCACGGCAACTACTGGGGTGCGCCGTTCGGTTCGGGCAACACCAGCCACGGCTGCGTGGGTCTGAAGGACACCCGCGGTGCGCACGACAACAGCACCGACGGCGCCTGGTTCTACTCGAACTCGATGGTCGGCGACGTCGTTGAGGTGAAGGGCTCGCCGGACAAGACCGTCCAGCCGGACAACGGCCTCAACGGCTGGAACATGAGCTGGGCGCAGTGGACGGCCGGCTCGGCGGTCTGACCCGGGTTCCGGTCCACGCGTAAGGACACGCGGCAGCACGGGAGGGGCGGGGCACCGGTCGCAGGACCGGGTGCCCCGCCCCTCCCGCGTCCGTCAGGACGTTGCAGGGGCGGGCGAAGTGCCCGCCTCAGCCGCCCAGTTGGGTCACCACGGCGTCGTTGAAGACCTTGAGGTCTCCCGGCTTCCGGCTGGTGACGAGCGTGTACGTGCCCTCGTCCACGACAACCTCTTCGTCGACCCAGTGGGCGCCGGCGTTGCGCAGGTCGGTCTCCAGGCTCGGCCACGACGTGAGCGTGCGGCCGCGTACGACGTCCGCCTCGATCAGCGTCCACGGGGCATGGCAGATCGCCGCGACGAGCTTGCCCGTCTCACAGAACGTCTTCACCAGTCGCACGGCGTCGTCGTCCAGCCGCAGCGCATCCGGGTTCGCCACTCCGCCGGGCAGGAGCAGTGCTTCGTACTGATCGGCCGCGGCCTCGTCGACCGTCTGGTCCACCTGGAAGGTGTCGGCCTCGTCGAGGTGGTTGAACGCCTGGATGCGGCCTGCCGTCGTCGACACCAGCCGGGGCGTGTGCCCGGCGTCCTTCACGGCCTTCCAGGGCTCCGTCAGCTCCACCTGCTCGACCCCTTCGGGGGCCATGAGAAAGGCGATGCGCATTCTGGCCACTTCCTTCCGCGCCGCGGTCGGCGCGAGGGATTCATCGCTTGCCATGGCCGGGTCCCCGGTGTCGCGCCCGTCATGCCCGGGACTGCCCGGCACGCAGGCAGGTCAGGAAGGCCAGGGCAGGGAAGCGGTGCGGCCCCCCCGTCAGGCCGTCCTGTCCGCCTCGTCGAGGGAGCGGTGCACCGTCGCGAGCAGCACGGCACCCGCGGTGACGCTCACCGCGCCGAGGACGAACGGGACATGGGCGTTGTAGTGCTCGACGAGCTTGCCCGCGGCGAAGGGCGCCAGACCGCCGCCGATGAAGCGCACGAAGCCGTACGTCGCGGAGGCGACCGGACGGGGTACGGGCGCGATGCTCATCACGGCAGTGGTGACGAGGGTGTTGTTGACGCCGATGAAGGCGCCGGCGGCGATGACCGCCCCGATCACGACCCAGCGCTCGTCGGGGAAGATGCCGATCACGGCCAGGTCCGCGGCCATGAAGAGCAGATTGCCGTAGAGCGTGCGGGGAGTGCCGAACCAGCCGCGCAGCGCGGGGGCCCCGAACACCGCGAACACGGCGACGAGCAGGCCCCACGCGAAGAAGACCCAGCCCAGTTCGATCGCATCGAGGCCCATCAGGAACGGCGCGTAGCCGAGCATGGTGAAGAAGCCCCAGTTGTAGAGCAGGCCGGTGAGGCTGGTGGTGGCGAGCGCGCGGTGACGCAGGGCCGCGAGCGGTTCGACGAGCGATTCGGGCCGCTCGGGGGCCTTCGTGCGGGGGAGAAGCACTGCGGTGGCGACGAGGGCACCCGCCATCAGGACGGCCACGCCGAAGAAGGGTCCGCGCCAGCTGACGTTGCCGAGCAGTCCGCCCAGCAGCGGCCCGGTGGCGATGCCGACGCCGAGCGCCGTCTCGTACAGGACGATCGCGCCCGCGAAGCCGCCGCTGGCGGATCCGACGATGACGGCGAGGGACGTTGCGATGAACAGCGCGTTCCCCAGGCCCCAGCCGGCACGGAACCCGATGATCCCGTCGATGCTGCCGGTCGCTCCCGCGAGCGCCGAGAAGACGACGATGAGGACGAGGCCGACCAGGAGGGTCCGCTTGGCGCCGAGGCGGCTGGAGACCCACCCCGTTATGAGCATCGCGACGGCGGTGACGACCAGATAGCTGGTGAACAGCAGCGTCACCTGGCTGGGAGTGGCGTCGAGCTGGCTGGAGAGCGCGGGGAGGATCGGGTCGACGAGCCCGATGCCCATGAAGGAGATCACGCAGGCGAAGGCGACCGCCCAGACGGCCTTTGGCTGGCGGAAGGGGCTCTCAGCACGGGGGTGCGGCGGCCGGTCGTGCGAAGCGCGGGACGGGGAGCTGCCGGACTGCGGAGTGCCGGCCGCCGGGCTCCCGGAGCCCGCGCCGGAAGGTGCGAGTCGGGCGGCCGCGCGGTCCGGCGTGGGGTCCGGTCCGGCCGGCGCCTCGGGTGTGGTCGTCTCCGGCCCGTTCATTGAGGGGCGTCCCTTCGGTTCGGTGCGGAGCCGTCCCGGTGGGGCTCGGCTGTGCTGATGTGCGCCACCGAGGTCGGTGTACGCCACATCAAAATATATCGATGGCCTATACAACTACACCATGACACGTGTCACGACCACGCCCTCTGTGAGGCTCGGGGTGATCACCACATCTCACCGCGGGGGCCGCCGCATGAAATCGATTTCGTGAAGACTCGTGAGCGTCACCTGCGGTTTCCGCGCCGGGGCAGTGGCTGGTTGGCGGCTCATTTTCCGCTTCCTGGAGTCTTTTTGGGATCTGCTCCTTGTGTCTGGAGTGTGAAAACCAGCGTCCATTGACGCGTCACCGTCAGACTTGTACGGTCCCGCAACGAAATCGATTGCTCGCACTTCCGCAGGTCACCGCAAGGCCCAGGGGAGTGGCGAGGGTTACAGGGTTCCGCGCCAGCAGGGATGCGTATCTACGCGCGTTCCTGTCCCCACCTGGAAGGAAATACCCGATGACGTTTACCACGAAGATCAGACGCAAGACGGTGATCCGCGGCGCCAGCGCCATGGCCGCAGCCGTGCTCGTCGCGGGCGGACTGGCCGTTACGGCCAGCGCCGGTGAGGCCGACGTGAAGGCCAAGGACACGCGCGCCAACGCCGAGATCCTGGACGAGAAGTGCGCCGTCCCGCCGGACTTCGACGCCGCCATCATCAACACCGTCCACGACGTCGCGACTCAGCGTGGTGTGAATGACAAGGTCATGCTCGCCGCGTTCGAGGCCGGCTGGGTCGAGTCCCACATGAACAACCTCAACTGTGGTGACCGCGACTCGCTCGGCGTCTTCCAGCAGCGGCCCAGTGCCGGCTGGGGCACGCCCGAGCAGATCCTGGACCCGGTTTACGCGACCAACGCGTTCCTCGACCAGGCCATCCCGAACGACCAGAACGACCCGAGCATGACCGCCGGTCAGCTCGCCCAGAGCGTTCAACGTTCCGCCTTCCCCGACCGCTACGACCAGAACGAGGCCAAGGCCCGGGAGATGATCAACACGGCTGCCAACAGCTGACGCACGCGGTTCCTGCTCAACCACGGGTGATACGCGGCCGCTTGCGGCCGCGGGGGAATGCGAACCGATGGAGCTGGGGGCACCGCCCGGGCCGTCAGTCCCCCTGGCTTCGCCGGGGGGACCCCCAGGGGGACAACCCGGCTCCTCCATGCGGAACGAGGCGAGCGGCCGTCCTGTCGGCGTCCTGATCCCGTCCTGATCGAGGTGCGCAGGCCGCTGCCCGGTCCATGGCGGACGGCACCGGAGCCACCGGTGCCGTCGGCCGCCCCGCGTGGCTGCGCGCTG
The DNA here is from genome assembly GCF_000426165.1 of Streptomyces sp. TAA486. Lineage (NCBI taxonomy): Bacteria > Bacillati > Actinomycetota > Actinomycetes > Kitasatosporales > Streptomycetaceae > Streptomyces > Streptomyces sp. TAA486. The sequence goes on from NZ_AUEV01000001.1 coordinate 284,114, forward strand.
CGATGAGGCGGGCCGGTTCATCGGCGCGAACGGGGCCTGTGCCTCACACGTTCTCGTCCATGCGGATCGCCTCGCGCAGATTCTCGTGGGCCTTGTGCGAACCCCCGTCGTGCTCCTCGAGCAGCACCCTGGCTATCGCGTCCAGTTTGCGCTGGAGCGCGTGCTCGGCGCGCCGCTCGGTGTTCTTGAGCAGGGCCAGCAGCAGCAGACTCACCGCGGCCATCATGTCGCCCACGAAGATCATCCAACTCACCGGCACGGGCGTGAAGTGCACGACGACGAACGTGGCGATCAGGAGCACGCAGAAGCTGTAGAAGACCGGTGAGCCGGTGACGTTGGAAGCTGTCTCGGCCATGCGCTCGAAGCGGCCCCGTTGGTCGCCGCCTCGCTCGGCGGGGTGCTGGAGGGTCATGGTCATTCCGTTCCTGTCGGTGCCGGCTGCATGACGTGCGTGTACCCGGCGACCGGACGTCACTCTCCTGCGGGCACACCGGCGGCCGGTTTCTCTCGCAGCGCCTCGAGCGCGAGGCCCGGATCGTCGGAGAAGAACCGGACCGTGGTCACGCGTGCCTCGCTGCCCAGCGGACGCACTGCCGTGACGGGCTCCGCGAGCTCCACCACCACGTTCGTACGGGACGAGACCGCCACCGAGAGCCGCCCCTCCTCGACGGAGATCATGCCGCGCTCGTTGTAGTTGTGCGCGATCCGTACGGAGGCGATGAGCGGGCGAGGTATTCGCAGGTCGAAGAACGCCCCGCTGCGGATGCGCAGTTCGCCGCCGGTCACGACGTGGGGACGGGTCACGCCCGCCGCCCAGATCGCCAGCACCGCAGTCGTCGCGTACAGATCCAGCACCAGCATCACGGTGCGCAGACCGGCCGGTGCGCCCAGCCCGCGCAGCAGCACCTCCGTGCCGGCCGTCTCCAGGACCGTCACGAAGAGGATGAGCAGCACGAACGGGCTCTGTTCGCGCGAATACGGGACGGCGACGGCCCCGGGCGGCACGCCGTCGCGCCGGCGTGCGATCCACAGAGCGAGGCTCACCATCCCCCGTACGTCGAAGGACATGACGCGGCGCACCCGTGCCGGGACCAGGGAGTCGACGGTCCTGCGAAGTGCCGTACGGCGGGCCGAGCCTTCGCGGATCGCGGCCTTGAAGAGCCTGTACGCGGTGACGCCCTCCAGCACGAGCACCGACGCGACGGCCAGTTCGGCCACCACGAGCACGGACTCGGGGAGCGCGACTCCGGAGACGAGCAGCACCACCGTCAGCGCTTCCGCCGGGAGGACGGCGAACAGGGCGGCGCGGGCGATCTTGAGCATCATGTCCCCTCACCGTCCTGGCCCTGGTGCTGGTCCTGGTGCTGCTCCTGGTCCCGGTTCCGGTCCCGGTTCCGGGCCCGGTCCGTCATGGCGGCCACTGCGAGGCGGAACACCTCCGCCTGTGCCGGGGGCATCTCGGCCAACACCGCTTCCATCGACCGCCCGTCGTCCCAGCTCCCGGGGACGGTCCTGGTCCCGGACCGGCTTCCCGAAGGGCTCTCCGAGCCGGACGGGCGCAGCCGCTCCGGTGCCGAACCGAGGTTCTCGACCATCAGCGCCGCCATCTCCTCGGGGATGTGAGCCGCGAGGTCAGCGGCGAGCGGTGCCACCCGGGGGTCGGAGGGCGAGGCGTGGGCCAGCTCGTCGAGGCGTCCATAGAGGGCCTGGCCCCGGGCGACGGCCTCGGGCTCGGTGAGCGGCCGCAGCAGGCCGAGAAGCCGCTCCCGCTCCTCGGGCGGCGCCATGGCGCACACGAGCGTGAGCATCTCGCGGTCCGTCTCGGCGAACGTCGAGCCTCCGGTGGGCAGTTCGCGCAGGACGGCCGCCATTTCGGGGGACACCGCCGAGTCGGGGTGCAGGTCCGGGTCGGCCAGCAGCGCCGCGAGCCGCTCGCGCCGCTCGCCGATCGTCGCCTGCTGCCGTGCCAGGTCGGCGTCCAGCTCCATGAGCACCTCGCGCAGCTCGAGGTCCCGGTCCTCGGCCAGCACATCGCCGATCTCGTCCAGGGACAGCCCCAGCTCCGCGAGCCGCCGTACGCGCGCGAGCACCACGGCGTCGCGCAGCCGGTAGTCGCGGTAGCCGTTGGAGAGCCGTACGGGTTCGGGGAGGAGCCCGAGGCGGTGGTAGTGCCGCACGGTCCTGGTGGAGACCCCGACCAGGGCCGCGAGTTCGCCGATTCGCATGCCTTGATTGAAGACCTTGACGTAACGACAAGGTCAATACGACGGCCATGCGGCCCGGCGCGGGTGCCGCTACTGGCCGACGCGCCCGTCGATCCGCTCGCGCAGCAGGTCCGCGTGGCCGTTGTGGCGTGCGTACTCCTCGATCATGTGCACCAGCACGTCCCTGAGGGTCAGCGGCTCCCCTTCGTGCGTGACGGAGAAGTCCATGCTCGGCGCGTCCCGTACGAACCGCTCCGCGAAGGCGACCTCCGCACGCCATGTGTCCCACGCCTCGGCGACGACCTCCGGATCCGCAACCGCTCCGTTGAAGTCGCCGTCGCGGTCGGCCTCGGAGCGGTAGTGCCGCGGCACGTCCTGCCCGGCCAGCACGCGCCGGAACCAGCTCTGCTCGACGCCCGCCATGTGGCGCACCAGGCCCAGCAGCGACATGTTGGACGGCTCGACGGAGCGCCTGGCCAGAGCGGCGGCGTCGAGACCGGAACACTTCATCTGAAGCGTCAGCCGCTGGTCGTGCAGGTAGCCGGTGAGGGAGGTGCGTTCGTCCGCGTATCCCTCCTGGGAGCGGGGATCGTCGTCGGGGTGCACGAACATGTCCGACCACCCGAAACGCCGCTCGGGCCCGTGCTCCGCTGCTGATTCCGCGACAGTCTCCATCCCCTGAGCTTCCACCGAACGGGCGCGCACTGCCACGGATTTTCCGCGCGCCCGCCGTCCGGGTCCGCGGGCCGGGGTGAGCGCCTGCCCCGGCTCGTTTCGCCGGTGGCGGAAGTTCACGCCCTCCCCTTCCGGCTCGGCGCGGCGCTTCTAATCTGAAGTGGTGAGCACACACACGCCCGACAGGGCCCGCGTCGTCCCACTGCGTCCGGCGACCGCCGTGCCGGTGCCCGAAGCCACGGCGCCCGCGGCCAAGGAGCCGCTGTGGCGGCACGTCGTCGGCGGCGTGCTGCGCGGTGAGCGCCTCGCCCAGGAGCGCACCCTCAAGGACGTGGCCGAGGCCGCCCGGATCTCGATGCCCTACCTCTCCGAGGTCGAGCGGGGGCGCAAGGAGGCCTCGTCCGAAGTGCTCGCCGCTGCCGCCCAGGCGCTGGGCCTGAGCCTGGCCGAAGTGCTGGGCCTGGTCCAGGGCGAGTTGGAACGCCGTGCGCGGCCCGGCCGTCCGTCCGTGGTCGGTCGGGTGGCGCCGACCGCTCCCGCCGCTTCGCCCACCGCGACCGGCGGCTCCCTGACCGACGTCCACGTCGGCCGTGCCGTCGCCGAGGAGAGCGACGACGGCACGGACACGTCCGTGTCGACGCTGAGCAACCGGCGGGCCTCCGCCCGGCCGGCGGCGCCGCGGCCGGGCGACGTGCGCCTCGCCGCCTGAGGAACCCCGACGGCCACGGCACCGGGTCAGGCCGCCGCGGTTGCCAACTGCCGTCGGCTGAGAACCTCGTCGGCCAGCCCGTACGCGACGGCCTCGTGTGCGGTGAAGACCTTGTCGCGGTCCATGTCCGCCCGGAGGGCCGCGACTTCGTGGTGGGTGTGCCTGGAGAGGATCTCCTCCACCTCGGAGCGGATCCTGAGCATCTCCTTGGCCTGGAGACTCAGATCGGAGACGGTGCCACGGCTGCCGCCGCTCGCAGGCTGGCCCAGCAGTACGCGCGAGTGCTCCAGCACGAACCGTCGCCCGGGATCGCCCCCGGCCAGCAGCACGGCGGCGGTCGAAGCGGCCTGACCCACGCAGAACGTCGAGATCGGCGCTCCGACGAAGGTCATCGTGTCGTAGATCGCGGTGAGCGAAGTGTAGGAGCCGCCGGGCGAGTTGATGTAGATCGCGATCTCGCGTTCGGGCGCCGAGGACTCCAGGTGGAGCAGCTGTGCGATGACGACGTTGGCCACCCCGTCGTCGATCTCCGTGCCGAGGAAGATCACGCGCTCGGAGAGCAGCCGGCTGTAGATGTCGTACGCGCGTTCCCCGTGCGGAGTGCGCTCGACGACGGTCGGGATCGTGTACTGGCTCATCTCAGAGACCCACCCTCCGCTTCGAGGCGGACGGGCGGACGTCGTCCAGCGACTCCACGACCCGGTCCACCATCCCGTACTCCAGGGCCTGTTCGGCCGTGAACCAGCGGTCGCGGTCGCCGTCCCGCGAGATCGTCTCCTCGCTCTGGCCGGTGTGCTCGGCGGTGATCCGCTCGATGGCCTTCTTCATGTACTGGAGGTTCTCGGCCTGGATCGCGATGTCCGCCGCCGGGCCGCCGATGCCCGCGGAGGGCTGGTGCATCATGATCCGCGAGTTGGGGAGCGCGTAGCGCTTTCCCGCCGCCCCCACTGTGACGAGGAACTGACCCATGCTCGCGGCGAAGCCCATGGCCAGCGTGGAGACGTCGTTGGGGACCAGCCGCATCGTGTCGTAGATCGCCAGGCCCGCGGTGACCGAGCCGCCGGGGCTGTTGACGCACAGGCTGATGTCGGTGCGCGGGTCCTCCGCGGAGAGCAGGAGCAGCTGCGCGCAGACGCGGTTCGCGGAGGCGTCGTCGACCTCGCTGCTCAGGAAGACGATGCGCTGCGTGAGGAGCTGGGCGGCCAGATGGTCGTCGAACCGCGACCGGACGGTCTCCCCCTCTTCGGCCCGAGGGGGCGAGGCGAGGTCCAGTGGAATGGCGAGTGGCGACATGGGCCCTCCTGATCGTGATGTGCCCCGGCGTGATCCGCTGCTCTCACTTCAGCTTTGGCCCGTCAGGGGCGCCACGTCAGCGATCTCGCCCCGCAGCAGATTCGCCGAGGGCAGAGCGCACCGCCCGTGCAGGTCGCGGCACATGGGCGGCCGTGTGGAGGGTGCGCGGCCGACCGCCCGAGCCAGGGCACGGTCATGCTGCTCACGCGCCGACGCCGTCCGCAACGGGCAGGGCCCGGTCGCGCGCCGCAGCGGCCTGCGCGGACCGGGCCCTCGTCGCCAGGACGGGTCAGCCCGGCCCCACGACCGCCTCCGCGTACCACTGGGTGCCCAGGTCCTGTACGAGCTCCTGCGGGTCCGCCTCGGGTGCGAGCAGGGCGAGGAGCCCCCGGCGGCCTTCGACCGGCACCTCCGGTGCGGTGAACCCCCTGTCGCCGAGCAGCGCGGCCTCGACTCCGTCCGCCGCCGCGAGGCCCGTGCGCAGGGCGGTGACCTCGCGGGGCTCGTCGGAGCTGCCCGTAGCCGTGGTCGCCTGGGTGGCTGCGAGCCCGAGGGCGTACAGCCCGCCCGCGGGCGCCGTGGACGCGGCCAGCGCGGCGCCGACGACGGACAGTTCGTCCGGGCGAACTCCGAGCGCGGCAGCCAGCCGGCACGCGATCTCGCATCCGAGCACGGTCGCCTCCTCCGCACGTGCGCCGTTGCGGATGCGGGCCGCTGCGGCGGTCGCGGCGACCAGCGGGTGATGGCCGGCGTGCACGAGCGCCGTTGCGGCCTCCAGCGCGTCGGCACGGGGATCCCCGTCCGGGTAGGCCGATCGCAGGGCCGCCACGTGCTCCTCCTGGGCGGGAGGAGAAGCTGCCGCGGCGGGGGCGGGGACCGTCGCGCGCAGCCCGTCCGGAACGGAGGACCGTGCGGACAGTGCGAAACCAACCAGCGAACCGCTGACGTCCGTCATCAGTTCTCCTCCCCGGTGCAGGCGTTCATGAGCGCGGTCAGATAGGCGGGCCCCTCACCCGCGACGGCCCCTGCGACGGAGTCCGTCCTCCCGGGCAGCACCGGGTCGATGAGGCGGGAGACCTTGCCGTACAGATCGTCCTCCGTCATCGGCACCTGCTCGCTGCCGCGTGCCGCCGGAACGTGATGCCGCAGCGTGGTGCCGTCCGCCATGGTCACCACGACCTCGGCCTCCGCACGGTCGCGTTCCGGCGAGGCCACGAGGCGGACCTTGGCGCGCATCCGCTTCATCGCCTCCGACGTGACGAACTCGTCCTCGTACGCGGAGAGATCGACGAGTCCGAGCAGCAGACCCGCAGCCACGCCGTGCACCGTGGAGAACCGCGCCCGGAGCCCGTCCGCGGGGTCGGGGTTCCCCGTGAGTTCGGGAACCAGCGGATGGCAGTGGACGTCCACGTCGGCCACAGCATCGGCTCCGCCCGCGTCCCGGATGGGCGCGGCGAGGTGTTCGCCCGCCTCGATCACGGGGTGCGTGACGATGCCGCAGGGGTAGGGCTTGAAGGTGTTGCGCCGCAGTTCGAAGTGGTCGCCGAGTTCGCCGAGGAACTGCCGCTCGTCGTACTCCCTGGTCAGCCGTGCGACGAATCCCCCGAGGGCGTCGCTCGGTGCGGGCCCGCCCGCGGCGGCGAGCCGCGTCGCCAGCAGGCCGTTGGCCGCGGCCTTGCCCGGGTGGAACGGCTTCGTCATGGTGCCGAAACCCTCCCGCATGCCGAGACCCCGGCTGATCCCCCACGACAGCGCGGCCGCCAGGCGCTCACCGCGCAGCCCGAGCAGCAGGGCCGACGTCGCGGCGGCGCCGAAGGCCCCGCAGGTTCCCGTGATGTGCCAGCCCAGGTCGTAGTGCGAGGGCGAGACGGCCACTCCCAGGCGCAGTTGGAGCTCGCAGCCCCATGCGTAGGCGGTCAGCACGTCCGTCGCGGACGCGGCGCCCGCCTCGGGTTCGAGGGCGGCCAGCACGCCGAGGCAGGCGGCTCCCGGATGGATGACGGTGGCCAGGTGTGTGTCGTCGAAGTCGTCCAGATGTGCTGCGATCCCCGTGGCGAGCGCGGCGTCGAGCGGAGCGGTCCTCTCCTTGCGCCCCGGTACGCGTGCGGCTCCCCGGGAACCGGAGACGACCGCGTCGACCGCCTGGTGCCGGCTGGCGCCGATCGCGGTCCCTGCCACGTTGAGCAGTGTGCGGCGTGCCATGGTGAGCACGTCCTCGGGCAGGGGCTGTTCCACCGCCTCGGTGATCACCTCGGCTGTGCGGCTGCTGACCAATGAAGTCCCTCTTCCGTCCTGCGTGTTCGCTTCGGTCGTTCGGTTCGTGAGCGGCGTCGTGGCGCCCCTGGTTCACAGGCCCATCAGCGGTCCGATCGTCAGCACCCCGGTCACCAGGACGGCGATGCCGAGCACGTCGAAGACGACTCCCGTACGGACCATGCGTGTGATGGGGATGAGACCCGAGCCGTAGACGATCGCGTTCGGCGGCGTCGAGACCGGGAGCATGAACCCGTAGCCGGTGGCCGCGGTGGCCACCAGGCCGGGGATGAGCGGGTCCACGTGGAGCGCCTGCGCCATGGGCAGGACGATCGGCAGCACGATGCCGACGCTCGCGGTGTTGCTCGTCGACTCGGAGATGAGCACCCCGGTGACCGCCGCCAGGATCGTCACGCTCGTCAGCGAGGAGACGCCGATCAGATCGGACAGAGCGCCGCCGAGCGTCTTGGCGAGGCCCGTGTCGGCGCTCAGGGTGCCGAGCACGATGCCGGCGCCGAAGAGCAGGATCGTGCCCCAGTCGATCTTCGCCGCGTCGGACCACTCCAGCGTGGCCTTGTTCCCCGGCCCCGGCAGGGGGAGCAGGAACAGCAGGGTCGCCGCGAGGATCGCGGCCACGCCCTCGGTGACGTGAGTGACGAGCAGCTCGGCGAAGGGGTGCTTCTCGCCCAGCACGGCCGTGAGGATGCTGGGGGAGACCCACAACACCACCGCGACGGCGAAGGCGATGCAGGTGTTCCGCTCGCCCGGGCTGAAGGTGTGGAGCTTCGCGCGCTCGGCGGCGACGTACTCCTCGGCCCCCTCCAGCCGCTTGACCTCCGGACGGTTCAGCAGCAGCAGGACCACGCACAGCACGGCGAACATGACGAGCACGATCGGCGCGAACAGGCCGACCCAGTGCAGGAAGTCGATGTTCTCGCCGGTCTGCTCCTCGATCAGCTGGCGGCCTATGAGCTGGTGCGGTGCGCCGACGGGCGTGAGGAGTCCGCCGATGCTCGCGCCGTAGGCGACCATCAGCAGCAGGGCGATCGAGATGCGCGAGCGGCGCAGGTCATGGCCGGAGTCCGCCGTGCTGATCGAGCTGACCGACGAGATCATGCCGAGCGCGATGGGGAACAGCATCGCCACCGTCGCCGTGTTGGAGACGAACGCGGAGATCGCGGCGGCGAGGCAGCCGAAGGCGATGACCATGCGCGCCGGTGAGCGGACCACGCCCCGGACGGCCAGCAGGCGCAGGGCGATGCGCCGGTCCAGACCGTGCACGGTCATGGCGCGGGCGATCACGAAGCCGCCCAGGAAGGTGAAGATCGTGTCGCTGCCGAGCGCCCCGAACACGGCGTCCTCGCCGCCGACTCCGAGCAGTACGCACAGCGCGATGGCGAGCAGCGCGGTGACCGCGAGCGGTATCGCCTCCGAGATCCACCAGATCATCACGAGCGCGAAGATCGCGGTGAGTGTGCGCTGCGCGGTCGGCAGTCCGCCGCCGAACAGCAGGACCGCGGCGAAGGCGAGCGGCCCCAGGAGCAGTCCCACGCGGTGGCGTGCGTGGTCGAAGCGTTCCTGTCGGTCCTGCACCCTCTCCGTCTCCGGCTTCGTTGCCGTCGTCGTCTCCACCCCGGCCTCCTGTGCGGCTCTTGCTCGATGGCTGCCCATATTGCGGTACGGTGTTTTGAATTGCGGGCACGATAGGGTCAGCCGTCCACGGTGCGCAAGGGACCGGCACCGGATAACGAAGACGGGAGTGCGGCGGGCGTGGGGGACACGAAGGGTGCGGGGGACAAGGTGACCGGGCAGCACGGCGTGCCTGGCGTGCAGTCGATCGACAGGGCCATGTCGCTGCTGTCGGTCTTCTCCACGGCACGGCCGGTCGTCGGGGTCTCCGAACTCGCCCGTGCGACGGGCCTGGCGCGTGGCACCGCCCACCGGCTGGTGACCGCCCTCGTCTCGCACGGGCTGCTCACCCAGGTGCCCGACACGACCAGCTACTGCCTGGGTCCACGCCTGCTGGGCCTGGCCGAGGTCGCCCGCCAGCAGATCTCGCTGGAGGCGCAGGCCGGACCGGTCATGGCGTGGCTACGCGACCGCAGCACCGAGACGGTGGGCCTGCACATCCTCGACGACCTGCCCAGCAGGCGCACGATCGCCCAGGCCGAGTCCCCGCACGCGCTGCGGCGGACCTACACCGACCTCGGTGCGCCCCGTCCCCCTTATCAGGGCGCCCCCGGCAAGTTGCTGCTCGCGCACGCCGGCGAAGAGTTGCGCAGGCGTGTGCTGGACGGCGCGATCCCCACCGCGGACGGAGAATCCGAACTCGACGCCGCCGATCTCACGTCCGAGCTGACCGCGATCCTGCGGGACGGATTCGCGCTGTCGCTCCAGGAACGCGTGCCCGGAGTGGTGGCTCTCGCGGTTCCCGTGCGAGACCACCGCGGAGTCGTCGCGGCCGCGCTCAGCATCTCGATCCCGTCCGTACGGGCGGGACGGGACGAGCTCCTCGCCCTGGTTCCGCTGGCAGAAGAAGCGGCCGAGCAGCTCTCGGAACGCCTCGGGTACACGGGCGCAAAGCCGGATCAGGCGGGCTCTGCGCAGTCCTGACCCCAACCACGTCTCGGGATCGCTTGACCGGGGGGCAAATCGGAGTAATCCTGGTTATTGGGCCGGTGAATTACGGAAGGTCCTCGTAAAAGAGGCATATTTCGGCACCGGCCGGGTTCCCGGAGAATTCTGAGAGGCGTGAAAGCGTCGACCAGGATTTCCGGGGGCCATGTTTGTGCACGGAATCCCTCCGACCCGGGCCTACGGCCCGGGTCGTGTTGTGCTGTGGCGCGCTCGGGGTCTTCCGACCGCGCTCCGTGAGCCCTCCCACCCGCCCCCGGGGTACTTCCCTGTTGCACCCGGTGCGGGAAGTTCGCCGTGACCGGCCATTCATTCCGTGGCGGGGGAACCGTCCTGCTGCTCATCCAGCCACGTGCGCCCGGCCAAGAGCTTGTCCAGGATCGATCCCGCCCTCTCAGCGAACGGGCCGTCCGGTCCGCGAGGTCGCACAGCCCTGGAACGTGGGCGGCGACCACATCGCCGTGACGGCGGACGGCCCGCTCCACCAGGGCGGTGACCGCGTCGGCGCTTTCCGGAGTATTTCCACCGCCTCCGCAAGCGGCCCGGATTGGCCCTCCCGCCGAATGCATACCGGTCCTTCCAGTGAACAGGATCGACGTCCTCCGCTGTGAGAGACAGAGCGGTTCCGTGCTTGATCGGTGAATGCAACTGGGCGTCCGGCGGGGCCAGTCCGGCCGCGGGGCCGGGGTTCTGCCTCGCGCGGGACTCGCGATATTCGCGGGCAAGTCGCCTGGTGAACGTCGTACGAAATTCGTCACAGGGCTGTCACGGGCAGGCAATAGGCCTGCGAATGATGGAACCGAACCCGCCCATTCCATTTCGGGAGATCGCTGATCGGAGCCGGTTGCGGAGGTCAACTCCCGTCTCTTGAGTAGTGATTACTCAATGAATCCCCGCGGGCGGACCCTAGCGTTCCTCGGGAAATTCAGCTCAGTCCAAGGGGAATCTGCTCATCATGCATCAGCGAAATCTGAGACTCACGAGTGCGCTTCTGCTGTCCGCGGCGCTGACCTTCTCGCTTTCGGCGTGCGGGCCCGAAGAAGAGAACGGCTCCGGAAACAAGCCGGGCAACTCCGCATCCGAGGGCCAAGGCTCGTCCGGGCAGGGGGGGACCACCGGGTCGTCCGGCGGAGACGGTAAGGAGAACGGCGGCGACGGAGCCGGCGAGGGGGACGTCTTCGACAACAGCAAGCCCGTGGCACTTCCTCTGCCCAGGGGTGCCGAGGTGACCAGCGTCGTCTCCGAGGGCAAGACCCTCGTCATGGCCTTCGCCGCTGTCGGCGGGTCCGCCGACGACGCGGCCACCGCCTACGAACAGAAGCTTCAGAAGAACGGCTACGAGTCGCCGACCGCCACCTTCTCGCGCGGGAAGCAGAAGGTGGACGTGGGCAGGGAACCCGACTCCGTCGAGGTGACGCTCACTTACCCCGACCAGGCGCCCCCGCTTCCCGATGCGCCGGTGCAGAAGATCAGCAGCAGTGCCGACGACACCCTCAAGCTCACCTTCGGACTGGACGGTGAGTCCTCGGACTCCGTTTCCATGGTCAAGTCCTACGTCGGCGAACTCGCGAACCAGGGATGGGAGACGCCCACCGACGGCGGAACGTCCGCGACCAAGGGTCCCGCGACGATCCAGTTCGACAGCAGCGACCCGGACTTGGTCACGCTGACCGTCGACGTCCCGTCCTCGACCGACTGACACACGGACCGGCGGGGTGCCGCTTCAGCGGCACCAACTCGACAACGGTGCGGGGCACTGTCTTCGAGGATCTTCGAGGAGACAGTGCGCCCGCCGTTTCCACCGGCGGGCGCACCGGGCCGTGCGCCGTTGGACGCTCGTACCTACCCGGGTGGGGCGGGCGTACGCCGGAACCGCGGGAGCCGAAGGTCCAACTGCCTTCCGGCAGGCGGCCCTCGGGCGTACACGACCGACTTGGGGCAGACGTGCCTGAACTTGTACTGCATGCCAACGGACGCACCTGGACCCTGGACGCGTCGCGGAGCTACACCGTCGGCCGCGATCCGCAGGCCGACATCACCTGCATCGACCGGAGGGTCTCCCGTCGGCACATCACGATCCGCTGTGAGGCCGGGAGGTGGGTGCTGGAGGACCTCGACAGCGCCAACGGCACCTTCAGCGAGGGGAGTCGTGTCCGGCGGATCGAGCTCGGCCACGGTTCGATCGTCAGGCTGGGAAACGCCTCCGGCGGCTTGCGACTGGACTTCACCGGCCACTCACCGGTGGCGAGCGGCGATGCGCATCGGACCGCCGTGCATACCGGCTCGGCAGCGGGCACGGCCGGGCGTACCCCGGAGGACCAACGGGCCGCGGACCAGGGCACGTCGGCCGCTCCGGCCGCGGCCCTGGCGGCGACCCCGGCCTCGGCCCGGCTCGCGGAACCGGTGATCGCACCGGCCGCGGCACCCGCACCGCGATCAGCCCCGGAGTCTGAAACCGCACCCGCCGGGGGGCAGTTCGGGCCCGCGACCGGCCACAGTGCACCACGCCCTGCCGGTGGATTAGGGGCCGCCAGTCACGCAAGTAGTGGTCGTGGTGCCCCCGCAGGTGCGGCGGCCGGTGACCCGGGCCACCGGGCCCGCGGGGCGGCCGAGGTCCTCTCCATCGACCGCAACCCTTCGGGCGTGCATCCGATCGTCGTCGGGCGTCGGCTGCGCATCGGCCGCGCGGCGGACAACGAACTCGTGGTGGAGGGGCCGTATGTCTCGCGCCGCCACGCGGAGTTCCGTCCCGCACCCGACGGCCGCCACGAGATCGTCGACCTCGGCAGCCACAACGGCACCTACGTCAACGGGCAGCCCGTGCACCGCCGGATCATCGGCCCGCACGACATCGTGGGAGTCGGCCACTCCACCTTCCGGCTCGCGGGGGACCGGCTGGAGGAGTTCGTCGACACCGGCGAAGTCTCCTTCGCCGCCCGGAATCTGACCGTGACCGTCGGACGCGGCAAGACCATCCTCGACGACGTCTCCTTCGCGGTTCCGGAGAAGACGCTGGTCGCCGTGGTCGGCCCGTCGGGTTCCGGAAAGTCGACCCTCCTGCGCGCGCTCACCGGCTACCGGCCCGCCGACCGCGGCGACGTCCTCTACGACCGCCGGGATCTCTACACGCAGTTCGCCGAGTTGCGTCGCCGTATCGGTCTGGTTCCACAGGACGACATCCTGCACACGGAACTGACCGTCGACACCGCCCTGAAGTACGCCGCCGGGCTCCGCTTCCCCGGTGACACCAGGGCCGCCGAGCGCAAGGCCAGGATCGACGAGGTGCTCCAGGAGCTCAGGCTCGACGTCCACCGCGACAAGAAGGTCGCCTCGCTCTCCGGAGGCCAGCGCAAGCGGGTCTCCGTCGCTCTGGAACTGCTCACCAAGCCATCGCTGATCTTCCTCGACGAGCCCACCTCGGGCCTGGACCCGGGCATGGACCGCGACGTGATGCAGCTGCTGCGCGGTCTCGCGGACGACGGCCGTACCGTCCTGGTCGTCACGCACTCCGTCGCCGAACTGTCCCTGTGCGACAGGCTGTTGGTGATGGCCCCGAGGGGTTCGGTGGCGTATTTCGGCCCGCCGGACGACGCGCTCGGCTTCCTCGGCCACGCGAGTTGGGCCGATGTCTTCTCGGCCTTCGAGAACCATCGCGACGACGACTGGGGCGGGCGCTGGCGGGAGTCCCGGCAGTACGAACTCTGCGCGGCGGAAATCGACTCGGCCGTCCCGCCGCGGGCGCCGGGCGGCCGTCCGGAGAAGCCCCGCCGGGCGTCGCTGCCGCCCAAACCGCAGCGGTGGATGGGGCAGTTGTGGACGCTGGTCCGCCGCTATGTCTCCGTCATCGCTTCGGACAAGGGCTTCATGGCGCTGATGCTCCTGCTGCCGGCCGTACTGGGCGGCGTGAGTTGCCTGGTCCCGGCCAAGTACGGACTCGTCCCGCCGCCGCCCTCCAGCGGGCTCCACTACAACCAGGAATCCGGAACCATCCTGCTGGTCCTCGTCGTCGGCATGTGCTTCTCCGGCGCGGCCAACTCGGTACGCGAGTTGATCAAGGAAAGGGTGATCTACGAGCGGGAACGAGCGACGAGCCTGTCCCGGTCCGCCTATCTGGTGTCGAAGGTGATCGTGCTCGGCCTGATCACCGCGATCCAGGGCGCCGTGATCTGTGCCATCGGTTTCTCCGTCCGTGACCTGCCGGCCCGGGGGCTGCTACTGCCCACAGCCGTCGAGGTCTGCGCGGTGATCAGCGCGCTCGGCTTCACGTCGATGATGTTCGGTCTGGTCATCTCCGCGCTGGTGAAGACCCCCGAGAAGACCATGCCGCTGCTGGTGATGTTCGCCGTCGTCCAAGTCGTATTCACAGGTGTCCTCTTCAAGTTGTTCGAGGCACCGGGCATCGAACAGGTCGGCTGGCTGATGCCCGCCCGCTGGGCCGTGGCAGGGGCCGGCACCACACTCGACCTCGCGCACACCATGCCGCCCTGGGACCTCGAACGGCCGGACGACCTCGACCCGCTGTGGGCCCACGCCGTCACCCAGTGGGGCTTCGACCTCGGCGTGCTCCTGGCGCTGGGCCTGGCCTGCGGCTTCGCCGTCGCCCGCCTGCTACGCCGGCACGAACCCGAAGTCATGCGCGACTAGCGCTCCGGAGACGGCCGGTCGAACACTTCGAGAACAACCCTGGTGAGTGTCGGCTGCTGTTGGCGTGGCGGTGTGGCATGCGAACGGAGGGGTACCGCAGTCATCCCGAACCGGGAGCAGCAGTTGCCGGTCACCGGCGGGTCGGCGGAACGACTCGGAACGGCCGGTGAGCTCGCGGTTCTCACACGTCAGCATGAACGACGAACGCAGGGAAGTGACTCGAATGGCCAGCAGGCCGGAGAACGTTTTCGTACTGGGCCTCGACGAACGCAACCATGAACTCTTGCGCGATCTGCCCCACTTGTCCGCGTATCGCTTCCATGCGCTGCTCGGCAAGGACGAGCTCATGGAGGATGATCATGTGCCCCTTCGAAGTCTGCTGGAGAAGGCGGAGCGCAGGCTGGAGGCATTCGACGGGTCGATCGACGCGATCGTGGGGTACTGGGACTTCCCCGTGAGTTCCATGGTGCCGATCCTGTGCGAGCGCCACGGTTTGCCGTCCGCTTCGCTGGAATCGGTCGTGAAGTGCGAGGACAAGTACTGGAGCCGGCTGGAGCAGCAGAAGGTCTGCGAGGCGCACCCGGGGTTCGCCCTGGTCGATCTCGACGATCCGAGCCGGCCGGCGGAGCTCGACTTCCCGATCTGGCTGAAGCCGGTGAAGTCGTACTCGTCGGCTCTCGCGTTCCGGGTGGAGGACAACGAGCAGTTCGACGACGCCGTCGCCCAGATCCGGGACGGAATCGGCGGGATCGGCGAGGCGTTCGACGTCGTGCTGTCGATGCTGGACCTTCCGCCCGAGGTCGAGGCCGCGGGTGGCCAGGCGGCCTGTCTGGCCGAGGAGGAGATCTCCGGCCGGCAGCTCACCGTGGAGGGCTACAGCATCGACGGCAAGGTCCACTGCTACGGCGTGATCGACTCCGTCCTGTACGAGGGCACCTCCAGCTTCCTGCGGTACCAGTACCCCTCCTCGGTACCGGAAGATCTCGCCGAGGAGATGTGTGTCATCTCCACCCGGGTCGTGCAGCAGGTCGGCCTGGACAACTCGACGTTCAACGTCGAGTTCTTCTGGGATCAGGAACGGGACCGTCTGGACATCATCGAGGTCAACCCGAGGCTCTCGCAGTCGCACGCCCCGCTGTTCGAGTACGTCGACGGTGTGCCCAACCACCAGTGCCTGATCAGTCTCGCGCTGGGCCGGGACCCTGAACTGCCGTACCGCAAGGGCGAGTACAACGTCTCCGGGAAGTGGTTCCTGCGGCGGTTCTCCGACGGGTACGTGAGCCGGAGCCCGAGCGAGGACGACGTTGCCCGTGTCGAGCGAGAGGTGCCCGACACGATCGTGGACATCACCGCAACTCAGGGCCAGCGGCTGTCCGACCTGTCGGCACAGGACAGCTACAGCTACGAGCTGGCCGCCCTCTACATCGGCGCCCAGGACGAGGACGAGCTGGAGTCGAAGTACCAGCGCTGCGTCGAACTCTTGCCGTTCGAGTTCGAGGACTAGGAGACCGTTGGCCGTGTCGTCGCGGGACCGCCGTGCTCTGGCAGAACTCTTCGGCGGCGACGCGGCGACGCGGCGACGCGGTCGTGCGGTGAGGTCGCAGGGCCGCGGGTGAACCCGACCGACCCGAAGGCCCTGGCCGACTTCCACGCCGGGGTTCTCGGCGGCGAACCGAAGAAGGACGACGAGGACTGGTAAGACCTCCACGTGCCCGGAGGCCCACGGCTCGCCTTTCAGCGTGCTCGGCGGGGTTCCGGGTTTACGCGGACCCGGTCGGCCACCCGTTCTGCCTCTGCAGGAAGGAGCCGGCGGGGCGCCCGCATCCGGGAGTCCCCGCCCGCTGAGCGACGGGGTTCTCGTCACCGGGTACTGGCAAGGTGCAAAGGAGCCCTGTTCCCGTCGGCGGTGTCGTCCTCGGCAGCCGGCGACGTCCACCAACTGGCATCGCCTTCCTCGATCAACCGCAGCAGGATCCCCTCCCGTACGGCCCATGGGCACACCGTCACCGTCTCGATGCCCATCAGCTTCAGCGCGGTGTGCCCGACGACGGCGCCCGCCAGCGACTGTCCGGCACGAGCTGCGGAGATGCCGGGGAGGTCGGCGCGCTCGGTAGCGGGCATGGACCGCAGCCGGTGAACGGCCTCACGGAGGTCGGAGCGGGCCATCTCGCGTTGCACGAAGGGTCCGTGGCGGCCCGGCGACGCTCCCGAGAGCCGGGCCAGTTGCTGAAAGGTGCGGGAGGTGACGACCGTGGTGTGCGGCGTCTCCCAGCGGACTCGTGCGGCCGCGTCGCGCAGTTGATGACGGACGTGGCGACGCAGGGCCTTGATGACCTGCTTCGACGGCGGGTCCTGGTCGTGAAGAAACTCGCGGGTCAGCCGGCCGGCGCCCAGCGGCAGGGAGACGGCGAAGCCCGGCAGCCGCCCTCGGCCGACAGCCACTTCCAGCGAGCCGCCGCCGATGTCGAGCAGGGCCAGCGGCCCGGCACGCCAGCCCATCCAGCGGCGGGCCGCCAGGAAGGCCAGCTCTGCCTCGACCTCGCCGGGAAGGATGGCCAACCGCACGCCGCTCCCGTCCTGTACCGCTTGCAGCACGTCCATGCAGTTCGGTGCGTCGCGCAGGACGGCGGTGCCGAAGGCGAGCGGAGTGGTCACGCCCCACCGTTGCGCTTCCTGCCGGGCGGCGGCCACGGCGTCGGTGAGTTGCTGGACCGGTTCGTGAGCGAGCCGGCCGTCACGGCCCACGTGCTCTGCCAGCCTCAGCCGTCGCTTCGCAGTGTGTACCGGCAGTGGCACCTGCCCCTCCGCGTCCGCGACCACCAGGCGCACCGTATTCGACCCCGCGTCGATCACTCCAACTCGCATGTCCGCCTGAGTACCCCTCAGGCGCCGGAAGACTCCCTGGTCGGGGCGCCGAACAGGAGATCCAACTCGACGATCGCCCCGAGCCCGTGGTCGCCCTGGACCCGAACCGTGGCGGCGGTGGATCCGGGGCCGGGTGTCTGCCATTGGAAGGGCCTGGAGCCGCTCGGTGAGAGGCGGTCCAGCGGGCGGGTAACGGCCAGACATGATCCTTTCGTGGGAGGTACTGCCGGAGTCGAATCTGCGTGAGGCTATCGGTGTCCTCGTACGTCTGGTGGAGACCGCGGGCGCGTTGATCATCTTTGTGGGGGCGTGCTGGGCGTTCGTCAGTTTCATCGCGGCCGTGGTGCGTGGCAGGGGGCACGTGAAGGGCTTCAACCGGATCCGGCTGACGCTGGGCCGGTTTCTCGTGCTGGGACTGGAATTCCAGCTGGCGGGCGATGTGCTGCGTACCGCGGTGGCGCCCAGTTTCACGGAGATCGGGCAGCTCGCCGCGATCGCCGCCATCCGGACGGCGCTCAACTACTTCCTGGGCCGCGAGATCGCCCATGAACGTGCTGAGCTCGAACGTGACGCCGCGGCAGAACCTCAGCGGGACGCGGGGGCCGGTCCTGGCGGGGCGAAAGGCGCCCTGGGGTGAACGCGGCGATCGAGGCGGCCGCGCTGCTGATCACCGCAGTCGGCGTCCTGTCCTTCCTGGTGGCCTACGCGGCCACGCGCACGATCCGCGTCGCCCTGCCGCTGCTCCTGGACTTCCTCATGGCGGCCGGCCTGATCCGCCTCGCGGCCGACCTGTCATGGGGCAGCATCTTGCTGACGGTCGCGATCATCGCGGTCCGCAAGGTCGCCGCGTTCGGGGTCACTGAGAAGAGCGCCTGAGCGCATCGGGCGTCATTGAACGCTTCACGGGAGGGCGTTGAGAACCCCACGGACGAGACGCTGCTCCGCGAGGAAGTCGGTGCTGTCCGCCCACTGATCCACGCTCCCGGACAGGGGCAGGGCGCGCAGCCCGGGGTCGGTGACTGTGTCCAGAAGCGCCTCGGCGAAGCGTTCGGCGTGCAGCACCTGGAAGGGGCGGCTGTGGTACGGCCGACGCGTCGGGTCCACGGGCCGGGCAAGCCCGGCGTCGTTCTGCAGCTCCGCCACGCCTTCGTACGCGTCGCACAGATGGCGTTCGCGCGCCGAGTACTTCGTCGCGGTCAGCGCGCCCCGCAGCGACGGCGTCAGCTTTCCCGCGACCGGCAGGCGTCCGAACGCGCTGCCGAGCCACTTGCTGTACGGGGCATATCGCCGCTGGAGCAGCAGGCACAACCGCATCAGGTCGCGCACCAGCCGCCCTGCGACCGCCGAGGACCCGATGTCGTCCCCGACCTCCGCACAGCGTCCGACGAACGCCTCTTCCTGGGAGATGCGCCGCCACTGGCAGGCCAGCAGATACCGCCACACCTGGTCGGGGTACCAGGCCAGGTGCCGCCGCACTGAACTCAGAGACCCGAGCCCGTCGTGGAACACCGCGCCGCCCGTGACTTCGGCGAGCTTCTGCTGTGGCATCGCCAGCCAGTCACGGAGCGTCGGTTCGGCAGTCCCGGCGTCGATGCCCAGCTGAGCGTTCAGCCATCCGCCGACATCGGCCACGGAGACCCGGTGATTGACCGGTCCGTCCGTGGTGGCCATGTGACCGACCGGGTCGGTCGGATCGTCGTGGCTGAAGTGCGTGGACCAACCCCGCACTTGCTTGGGCAACCGGTCCGACAGGAGCCGGAGCAGGTCAGCCCGGTGCACGGCAGCCTCATCCGGCGACAGGAACAGGTCCAGGCGCGGACCCCACTCGTGGTCCGCCGACCGCGCGGTGTCGAAACCAAGCACCTCGGATCCGCTGCCGACCCGCGCAGCCGCGTACCTCAGCCCCGGAAACTCGCTGTCGAGGATCGGCTGTACCGCGTCCTCGTAGAAGAGCCGTGACAACTCAAGACCTGGGAGGAACTCAGCGGGAGCCGTCATACGGTCAGCCTGCTGAGTTCGCCCCGCGGCGGCCAGCGAATTAAGCACCGAACCGAATCCCGCCTCCCGCAGGACCTTCCGATGCGCGTGGCGGGTCGCCTCCGCCGGCGCCCGTGCCGTCGGCTGGTCGCGTCCGCCTGCCCAAGGGTCCGCGGCGCGCGTACGTACGTGCTCGCAGGCACAGCTCTGCTTGCGATTGCCGCTTGCGGACCCGAGGAGTCCGACGACGCCCAGGCGCCCGGGACTCCCACCGCTTCATCCGCGAAGCCCTCCCCGAGCGGCGGTGAGCCGGAGGACGGAGCCGAGGGGCGGCTCCGTCCGAGCGCCCCGAAGGCGGAGAAGCGGCGGAATGGCCCGAGGACGACCTGAAGGGGAACGTCGCGACCGATCTTCCCGCCCCGGAACCGTCCGCGGACGGAGCCAAGAAGGGCGCGACGGTCATCACGTACGACGTGGGATCCGCCTCGGAGTTCGCCGACGCGATCCTCGTCGGTGCCTCGTCATGGAATGACAGGGTGCCCAACGTGACGCTGCGCAAGGCACCACCTTCCGTCCCCGGAACTGATCACGGCGCGCCGGTGCCGGCGTCGGGCGGGCGGACCGCTCGGCGCCGGGGACGGACATCGGTCAGCCGTCGGCGGGCGCGACCCCCACCGGGCAGCTCACGCCCGTGCCGCCGATGCCGCAGTAACCCGCCGGATTCTTGTCCAGGTACTGCTGGTGGTAGCCCTCGGCCGGGTAGAAGGGGCGGTCGGCCGCGGGAAGGATCTCCGTGGTGATCGCCGCGTGACGGGCGGCGGTCAGCTCCTTCTGGTACGCGTCCCGAGAGGCCTCGGCCGCCGCCTGCTGCGCGGGGCCGTGGGTGTGGATCGCCGACCGGTACTGCGTACCGGTGTCGTTGCCCTGGCGGAAGCCCTGCGTGGGGTCGTGGGACTCCCAGAAGAGCTTGAGCAGGCTCTCGTACGAGATCTTCGACGGGTCGAAGACCACGCGCACCCCCTCGGTGTGCCCGGTCATGCCCGAACAGACCTCTTCGTAGGTCGGGTTCGGGGTGTGGCCGCCCTGGTAGCCGACGAGGGTCGTCCAGACGCCGTCGGCGCCCCAGAAGATCCGCTCGGCGCCCCAGAAGCAGCCCATGGCGAAGTCCGCCACCTCAAGGCCCTCCGGGTACGGGCCCAGCAGAGGGTTGCCGAGGACGGTGTGGCGCTCGGGGATCCTGAACTCGCGTTCGGGGCGGCCCGGCAGGGCCTCGTCCGCGGTCGGGAGGTGATTCTTGTGGCTGCCGAAAAGCATGGCGGAACTCCCGTCGTACGTCGTGTCGTACCGGTCAGACGCCGGGCCCGGAACTCTTCCCGTCACGGGCCGTCGCGGACGAGGAGGGGGCGGGAGAGGCGGCGGGCTTCTTGCCGTCGCCCGCGCTGTCACCCGCGCCGCGCGCGGGCGTCTCCTCGAAGTCGACCTTCTGCATGTGCCGGTGCATCGACTTCATCAGCATCCACACCGCGATTCCCATCACGGCGAAGACGACGAAGCCGAGAACGCCTGGCGTCACCTTGTTCTCATCCAGGTCCTTCGCCAGCGGAAGGACCTGGAAGGCGGCGGTCTGGGCCGGACTCGTCAGGGTCATACCTTCAATTGTCGCGGATGCCCGCGAAGAGGTCGTCCTCGGGTAGCGACGTATCCACGAGGGACTTCGCGAGCTCGTACTCCTCCGTCGGCCAGACCTCCCGCTGGAACTCCAGCGGGACACGGAACCAGCCGCCGTCGGGGTCGATCTGCGTGGCGTGCGCGATGAGCGCCTTGTCGCGGATCTCGAAGAAGTCGCCGCAGGGCACGTAGGTGGTGAGCGTGCGCTCGCGGCCCATCGACTTCCAGCGCTCCAGCCACTCCCCGTAAGGGGAGTCCAAGCCTCGGTCCAGCAGCCCCTTGTGCAGGGCCTCGGTGCGGGGCCGGTTGAAGCCCTGGTTGTAGTAGATCTTCTGCGGCTGCCAGGCGGGGCCGGCCTCCGGATACTTCTCCGGGTCGCCCGCGGCCTCGAAGGCCGCCATCGAGATCTTGTGGGTCATGATGTGGTCGGGGTGCGGGTAACCGCCGTTCTCGTCGTACGTGGTCATCACGTGCGGCTTGAAGTCCCTGATGAGGCGCACCAGAGCGCCGGCCGCCACGTCCACGTCCTGTACGGCGAAACAGTCCTCGGGCAGCGGAGGCAGGGGGTCGCCCTCAGGAAGCCCGGAGTCGACGAAGCCGAGCCAGGCCTGCTTCACGCCGAGGATCTCCCGGGCCTCGTCCATCTCCTTCTTGCGGACCTCGTGGATGTGCTCCTCGATGTAGGGATCACCCTGGAGCTTGGGGTTGAGGATGGAGCCCCGTTCGCCTCCTGTGCAGGTCGCGACCAGCACGTCAACCCCCTCGGAAACGTACTTGGCCATGGTGGCCGCGCCCTTGCTCGACTCGTCGTCGGGGTGGGCGTGTACGGCCATCAGTCGCAGCTGCTCAGTCAAGACTCGGTCCTCGTCAACTCGTCATGGCGGGCGACACCTATAGTGACCGAATCGGGATCCCGATGTATTCCCGATATCCCACGCCCATCGATGCGACGAAAGTGGACCCGGCCATGGCTGACGTGCGACGCGCGGACGGCGCCGGGCGCGCCCACGCTGCCGGCGGTCCGCCGGAGGGGCGGTACGGGGCCTCGGGCGGTCTGGGGCGCGACGCGCGCACCGACCGGAGGCTGAAGATCGTCGGCGGGGTGCTGGCCGTGCTGTCGCTCGCGGGGGTCGCCTGGTTCGGCGCGGACTACATCGGCGGGCAGCCGGTGAGCGGTCAGGTGATCAAGTTCAAGGTGGTCTCCGGCCGTACGGTGGAAGTGCACCTCGAGGTCCGCAAGGACACGGACGCGACGGGAGTGTGCACGTTGCGTACGCGTGCCGCCGACGGTGGCGAGGTCGGACGCAAGGACGTGACCGTCGCGGGCGGCACGGAGCAGGTGGACCAAGTCGTTTCCGTACGGACCACGAGGCGTGCCACGAGCGCGGAGCTGGTGGGCTGCGAACCGCGGGAAACCGAAGGTCACTGACACCGTACGCAGCGTTCGACCTTCTTCCCTTTTCCACCTGAATTGTTAGGCTCGTAGTTTCCGCCCCACCCCGAAGGCGCAGCCTCTGGGCAGGGCGATGTTTTTATTCCCAGTACCGACGAGGAGCACCTGTGACCCAGACCAGCGACAACGTCACCTGGCTCACCCAGGAGGCGTACGACCAGCTCAAGGCGGAGCTGGAGTACCTGTCGGGTCCTGCACGTACCGAGATCTCCAAGAAGATCGAGGCAGCTCGCGAAGAGGGTGACCTCCGCGAGAACGGCGGGTACCACGCGGCCAAGGAGGAGCAGGGCAAGCAGGAGCTGAGGGTGCGGCAGCTCGAACAGCTGCTGGAGAACGCCAAGGTCGGCGAGGCTCCCGCGGACACCGGAGTGGTGGCTCCCGGCATGGTCGTGAAGATCGCCTTCGACGGTGACGAGGACGACACGGTGACTTTCCTGCTCGCTTCGCGCGAGTACGCGAGCTCGGAGATCGAGACGTACTCGCCGCAGTCCCCGTTGGGCAGCGGCGTGAACGGCAAGAAGGTCGGTACGGACGCCGAGTACGAACTGCCGAACGGGAAGATGGCGTCGGTGAAGATCCTTGAGGCGAAGCCGTACCAGGGCTGAGGCCCCCCACGCCCGCGCAGGGCCGCGTACGGCACGGGCGGAGACGACGGGAAGCACCGCACCAGAGACAGATACGGAAGCAGACAGCACTGTGGGCCACGGCCGGAGCGGCCGTGGCCCACAAGTGTGCCGGTTCTGCGGAGGGTCAGGAGTTCGCCGACTTGTACTTGCGCACTGCCAGCGTGCGGAAGAACGCGACGATCAGGACCGACCAGATCAGCGACGCCCAGGCCGGGTGCTGCATCGGCCATGCGTCCGGCACCGGGTAGTTCGGCGGGAGGTTGCCGAAGAGCTCACGGCAGGCCTGCACCGTGGCGCTGAACGGGTTCCACTCGGCGAAGTGCCGCAGCACCGTGGGCATGTTCTGCGAGGGCACGAAGGCGTTCGAGATGAACGTCAGCGGGAAGAGCCAGATCAGCCCGCCGGAGGTGGCCGCCTCCGGTGTACGGACCGTCAGGCCGATCAGCGCGCCGATCCAGGTGAAGGCATATCCGAGCAGGAGCAGCAGGCCGAATCCCGCCAGCACCTTCAGCCCGTTCTCATGGGTGCGCCAGCCGACGAGCAGTGCCACGAGGGCCAGCACTATCAGCGTGAGTCCCGTCTGCACGAGGTCCGCGAGCGTACGACCCGTGAGCACCGCGCCGCGGGCCATGGGCAGTGAACGGAAGCGGTCGATGAGGCCCTTGTGCATGTCCTCGGCGATGCCCGCGCCCGCGCCCGCCGTGGCGAACGTGACGGTCTGGGCGAAGATGCCGGCCATCAGGAACTCGCGGTAGAGCCCCGGGTCGAGGCCCGCGCCCGGCAGGTTGATGGAACCGCCGAAGACGTAGCTGAAGAGCACCACGAACATGATGGGCTGGAAGAGCCCGAAGATGACGACCTCGGGAATGCGCAGCATCCGGATGAGGTTGCGTTTGGCGACCGTCAGGGAGTCGCGCACGGACTGGCGGAGGCCGCCTCCGGCCGGGGTGGCCGGCATGGGTGCCGTCGGTGCCGTGGGCGTGGCAGTCACTTGACGGCCTCCTTCTTCTGCTTCTTGTCCCTGCGCTTCTGCTTCTTGCCGGCCGCCGCTTCGCCGGCGGCCTCCGCGGCGCCGTTCTCGTCGCGCTCCTCAGCCGCGTGGCCGGTGAGCGTGATGAAGACGTCGTCGAGAGTGGGGCGGCGCAGACCGATGTCGTCGATCTCGATGCCCCGGCCGTCGAGGTCACGGATGATCTCGGCGAGCAGCTTCGCGCCGCCCGTCACGGGCACCGTGAGCCTTCGTGTGTGGTGCTCGACGGTGACGCCCTCGGGGCCGGTGCCCGGCAGGCCGTGCTTGGCCAGGACGGCCTCGGCCGTGGGGATCTCGTCGCGGTCGTGCACGACGACCTCGACGCGTTCGCCGCCCGTCTGGGCCTTCAGCTGGTCGGAGGTGCCGCGGGCGATGACCTTGCCGTGGTCGACCACGGCGATGTCGTGGGCGAGGCGGTCGGCCTCCTCCAGATACTGCGTGGTGAGCAGGAGCGTCGTGCCTCCGGCCACCAACTCCTCTATGACCTCCCACAGTTGGAGGCGGTTGCGCGGGTCGAGACCGGTCGTCGGCTCGTCCATGAACATCACGGGCGGGTGGACGACGAGCGCCGCGGCGAGGTCGAGACGCCGGCGCATGCCGCCCGAGTACGTCTTGGCCGTGCGGTCCGCGGCGTCCGCGAGGTTGAAGCGCTCGAGGAGTTCGCCCGCCCTGCGCTTCGCGTCGCGCGCGGTGAGCTGATAGAGCTGACCGACCATCTGCAGGTTCTCCCTGCCGGTCAGATACTCGTCGATGGCGGCGAACTGGCCGGACAGGCCGATCGATCGCCGGACCTCGTTGGGTTGCTTGATGACGTCGAGCCCGGCCACGACAGCCTTGCCGCTGTCGGGCTGGATGAGGGTGGTCAGCACCCTCACGGCAGTGGTCTTGCCGGCGCCGTTGGGCCCGAGCAGACCCAGCACGGTGCCCTCGGGGACATCGAGGTCGACGCCGTCCAGTGCCCTTACCTCGCCGAAGGTCTTCACGAGACCCTCGGCGTAAATGGCGCCTGGCATAAGTGGGCTCCCAGATGTGGAGAAGTAACGGTGAATGTCGAACGGGCCGGAGATGTCCGGCATGCCATCAGATAGCCATACGGCAGACCAGTAGGCCAGCAGTATGAGTGAACGCGATACATCGCGTCAACCGATCGCGAAAGCTCGCGACAGTCGCGAGTGCTCCGATGCGGAGCTCAGGTGGTCGGGCCTGGGCGTTCGAGCGTGGAAGGCGGCTTCCTCGGCTGCCTTTCGCGGCGGGCCGACGGCTCAGCGCGTCAGAACGACCGTGTAGCCGGCCGAGCGCAGCTTGCCCGCGAGGTCCTCGCAGTGCTCCGGTCCCTTCGTCTCCAAGTGCAGCTCCACCTCCACCTCGTCGAGCCCGAGCCGTGGATCGGTCCGAACATGGCCCACGTCCAGGACGTTAGCGTCGGCCACTGACAATTCCCTCAGCAGCGCTGCCAGCGCCCCGGGCCGGTCGGTCAGCCGCAGCCGCAGCGACAGATAGCGGCCCGCGGCCGCCATGCCGTGACGCAGCGTCCGCTGGAGCACCAGGGGATCGACATTGCCTCCGGAGAGCACGGCGACGACGGGACCGTCAACCGTCTCCGGCCGGGCGAGCAGGGCCGCCACGGGACTTGCCCCCGCCGGCTCCACCACCAGCTTCGCCCTCTCCAGGCAGAGCAACAACGCGCTGGAGAGAGCGTCTTCGGACACCGTACGGACCTCGTCGACGAGGTCGCCAACGATTTTGAACGGCACATCTCCGGGGCGCCCCACCTTGATCCCGTCGGCCATCGTGGAGACAGAGTCCAGGACCACGGGCTTCCCCGCGGCGAGCGAGGGTGGATACGCCGCCGCTCCCTCCGCCTGGACGCCGATGATCCGTACGTCGGGCCGCAGTTCCTTGACCGCCACCGCGATGCCCGCGATGAGCCCGCCGCCTCCCACTCCGACGACGATCGTGCGGACCTCCGGGCACTGTTCGAGGATCTCCAGCCCGAGCGTGCCCTGCCCCGCCACCACGTCGGGGTGGTCGAAGGGGTGGATGAAGACCGCACCCGTCCCTTCCGCGTACTCCTGCGCCGCCCGCAGCGTCTCGTCGACGACCTGTCCGTGCAGCACGACCTCGGCGCCGTAGTCCCGCGTCGCGGCGACCTTCGGCAACGGGGCGCCCTCCGGCATGAACACCGTGGAGGTCACACCGAGCAGGGAGGCCGCCAGCGCCACGCCCTGCGCGTGGTTGCCGGCGCTCGCCGCGACCACGCCGCGCGCACGCTCCTGAGGGGAGAGCCCGGCGATGCGCACATATGCGCCGCGCAGCTTGAACGAGCCGGTGCGCTGCAGGTTCTCGCACTTGAGGTGCACGGGGGAGCCGACGAGGCGCGTGAGGTGCCGACTGCCCTCCAGGGATGTCGTACGGGCCACGCCGGTGAGCGTCTTCTGCGCGGCGCGCACGTCGTCGACGGTGACGGACGCCGTGACGCCCGTGGCGTCGGGGGCGGGGGAGACCATGGCGTCAGTGTCGCAGTTCGCGGCGCCGCGGGCGCCGCCAGGTATCGACGCTGTTCACGCAGCACAGGTACGGCTCGGGCGCGCTCCGTTTACGCTGGGCAGCAGAATCAGGTCTTTTCCGTGGAACTTCCCGAAGAAGCGAGCATCTCGGCATGCCCATGCAACCGGACATGATGACAGTGAACAGCACAGATCAGGCCCCGGATCAGGCCCTCGCCGGGCATGAAGCCGAACACCGCGAGACCCTCGACCGCGCCGGCACGCAGGAAGGGCGCGTCCTGGACGCCATGCAGCACCAGGTCGCCGTCTTCGCGCGCCGCGCCGAGCAGACCCGTCTGGGCGGGATAGGCCAGGCGCGCAACTCCATGGACCGTGCCGCGTACCTGCTGCTCAACCGGCTCGAAGAGAACGGGCCGATGGGCGTCAAGGCGCTCGCCTCGGGGATGGGGATCGACTCCTCGACCGTCACCCGGCAGGTCGCGCCGCTCGTCGAAGGAGGCCTGGTCACCCGGACCACGCACCCGGAGGACGGCCGCGCCGTCGTTCTGAAGCTGTCCCCGCACGGCATCGCCCGCCTCCACCAGGTGCGCTCCTCCCGGCGCGAGCTGATGGCGGTGCTCACGGACGACTGGAGCGAGGAGGACCGCGAGATCTTCTGCAGGCTCCTGACCCGCTTCAACACCGCGATGCAGGGCATCCACCCCGCAACGGAGACTCCGGAAGTACCGCCCTCTTGATTTGATCAGTGCGGCTGCCGTCCCATTGCCGTACGGGAGGCGCAGGTGGGAGAGCGGCGTGCGCGAGAGGAACGCCGCCGGGCCCGGGAGTTCGAGGCGTTCGTCGCGGGCGCGGCCGGCAGGCTGCTGCATGCCGCCACGCTGCTCACCGGGGAGCCCTTCGGTGCCGCTCCCGCCGCCCAGGAACTGCTCGTCGGTGCCCTGTCCCGTACGTACGCGGACTGGGACCGCCTGCGCGGCGAGGACCCTTACGAACACACGCGGCAGGATCTCGCCGCCCACTTCGCACACACAGCCCGGCACTACCGGCGTCCGCGCGGCGGCCTGCTGGGCGGGCTGCCCCCGCAGGAGCGGCTGATGCTGGTGCTGCGGCTGTACGAGGGCGTGGCCGAGGAGCAGGTCGCCGCATCGCTCGGGTTGCCGGTGGAGCGGGTACGGGGACTGTGCACCCGGGGCATGGCGACGGTCCTCAGCCGCGGGACGAGCAACGGGGACGAGGGCGGAACCCCGACCGGCCCGGCGCCCGGGACGATGTCCGGTGCCGTGTCCCTGATCGCGTCCCGCATCGTCACCGGCCTGCGGCACAGGGAAGCGGGGGCGGCCACCGGGGCCGTGCAACAGCGCGACGGCGCAGGCCGCGAGCCGAGGGGGGCTGCATGAGACTTCCCGACCGCAAGGAGACCGAGGTCCGCCGCCTGCTGGAGTCCGTGCCCCCCGCCGCTGTGCCGACGGACCTGGCCGGGCGCGCCCTGCTGCGGGGGCTGCGCATCGCGCACCGGCGGCGCACCCTCGCGCTGCTGCTGTGGGGGTTCTTCGCCGTGGCCGTGGCCGTCGCGGTGTGGGCCGCGGTCGCGGAGCCCTGGATGGGGCAGCCGGCCGTCACGACTCCGCCGCTCGGCTGGTAGCGGCGCGCCGCCCGTTCGCCGAGCAGCTCGTGCGCTGGGCGGCAGGGCGCCGGGGCGGTCCGGCCCCGGCGCCGTTCCGTGCAGCTCTAGCCCAGGGCCTGCTGCAGATCCGCCAGCAGGTCCTCCACAGACTCGATGCCGACGGACAGGCGAACGAGGTCCGCGGGCACCTCCAGCGCGGAGCCCGCCGCCGACGCGTGCGTCATGCGCGCGGGGTGCTCGATCAGCGATTCGACGCCGCCCAGCGACTCCCCGAGCGTGAACAGGCGCGCGCGGTCGCACACCTCCACCGCCGCCTCCTCGCCGCCCGCGACCCGGAAGGAGACCATCCCGCCGAAGGCCCGCATCTGCTTGGCCGCCGTCTCGTGCCCCGGGTGCGAGGGCAGGCCCGGGTAGTAGACCTGTGTCACCTTCGGGTGGGCCTGGAGCATCTCGGCAACGCGCGAGGCGTTCGCGCTGTGCCGCTCCATCCGTAGGGCCAGCGTCTTCGTGCCGCGCATGACCAGCCAGGAGTCGAACGGGCCCGCCACGGCGCCCATCGCGTTCTGGTGGAAGGCGATCTCCGCGGCCAGCTCCGACTCGTCCAGTACGAGGGCGCCGCCGACGACGTCCGAGTGGCCGCCCATGTACTTCGTCGTCGAGTGGACGACGACGTCCGCCCCCAACGCGAGGGGCTGCTGGAGATAGGGGCTCGCGAAGGTGTTGTCCACGACCAGCCGTGCGCCGGCGCCGTGCGCGAGCTGGGCGAGCGCGGTGATGTCGCTGATGCCGAGCAGCGGGTTGGACGGAGTCTCCACCCACACCGCCTTCGTGCGCTCGCGCAGCTCGGCCCGTACCGCCGCCGGGTCGGAGGTGTCGGCCACGGACCAGTCCACGCCCCACCGTTCGGCGACGCGCGCGAAGAGGCGGAACGTACCGCCGTAGGCGTCGTTCGGGATCACCACGTGGTCCCCGGGCACGAGCAGGGTCCGCAGCAGGCAGTCCTCGGCGGCCATGCCCGACGCGAACGCGAAGGCGTTGCGTCCGCCCTCCAGGGCGGCGAGGTTCTGCTCGAGTGCGGTACGCGTCGGGTTGGCGGAGCGGCTGTACTCATAGCCGCCGCGCAGCCCGCCGACGCCGTCCTGCTTGTACGTGGAGACCTGGTAGATCGGCGGTACGACCGCACCCGTCGCGGGGTCGGCGGTCTGCCCCGCGTGGATCGCGAGGGTCTCGAAGCTCTGGGGCGTGTGCCCGCTGTCGCGCTGGTCGCTCATGGGGCGAGCGTAATGCGCCGTACGGTGTAGGCAGAGCGGCTCAAGCGAACCGCTTCAGAGGATTACTCCTGTCACGTCCGGCCCGCGCACCAACGGGGAGAACGCAGCCATGGAAGCCCTGCTCGTGCTGATCGCACTGACCGCCATCTTCGGCGTCCTGGTCGCCCCGGCGATGCGCCGCCGGCGCCAGCGTCTTCAAGGCGCTCAGGGCGTAGCCCGCGCCGTCGACCCGGGCGCGGGCTACGGCTTCGTACCGACAGAGCAGCTCGACGTACGACTGCCGGGCCCCGACCACGAGTTCACCGAGGCGCTGGACGAGACGCAGCGCACCCAGGACTGGCAGCCCGTCGCGCGGCTGCTGGCCCTCACCGGGGACGAGTGGGAACTGCGCTGGCAGCGCGTGCAGTCGATGGCGGGCGCGGCGGCGATGGAGCTGGCCCACGCGCGTGCGCTCGGAGCACCGGAGTCGCCGGCCACGGGCAAGGGCGGCTCCGCGGGCGGCGTCTCCTTCAGCAAGGAACCGGGCCTGCGCGACGCGAGCTGGCTGCGGCAGTGGCGCACCGAGCAGCCCGGCGACCCGGGCGGCGCCCAGGTCTACGCGCAGTTCCTGGTGTGGCAGGCCGTCGCCGACCCCTCCTCCGCCGATCACCGCATCATCCTGGAAGAGGCCCGTACGGTCTGCGAGGAGGCCGCGCGGCTCGCTCCCGACGACCCCACGCCGCACATAACCGAACTGTTCATCGCGCGCCATCTCTCCTACCGGCGCGCCGACTTCGAGGAACTGTGGGCGACGCTGCGGCGCAAGGCCCCGAACCACATGGGCGCGCACATGGCCGCCCTGCCGTACTGGTCGGAGAAGGGCTGCGGCTCGCGCGCGGAGGCCGATGCCTTCGCGCAGACCGCCGCCGCCCACGCGCCCGAGGGCACCCTGCTTCCCGCGCTCCCGCTCTTCGCCGCGTACGAGCATCTGCCGGAGGTCAACATGGTGCGCGGCCTGTACCAGAGCGCGGAAATCGAGAAGGCCGTGGAGGCCGCGGAGTACGCCGTCGACCAGGTCGAGGCCGGCCATCCCGTGCGGCCGCACGTCCTGCACCTGCTGGTCTGCTTCCTCGTACGCTCCGAACGGTACGGCGAGGCCATGGAGGCGCTGCGCGTCGTCGACGGCTACGTGGGCGCGATCCCCTGGGCGGACTCGGGCGACCCGGCGAGCCACTACTCGGCCTACCGCGCGCTGGCCGTCTCCGGCTGGGAGGCGACGGGCGGAGACCGCGCCCAGATCTGACCGCGGCCGGCGGGACCGGAGGCGCCTGCTGCGCACCCCTCGCAGTGCCGCGGGGGCGGAGACGAGCTGGTCCGGCGGGTGGAACCACGCTCGAAGACCTCCGCCGAGGGGTGCGGGGTACGCCCGCCCGGGGGCACGTCAGGCACGATGGACAGATGGCCAACCGACTCTCGGACGAGACGAGCCCGTACCTCCTTCAGCACGCCGACAACCCGGTCGACTGGTGGCCCTGGTCGGAGGCCGCCTTCGACGAGGCGCGCAGGCGCGGGGTGCCGTTGCTGCTCAGCGTCGGTTACGCCAGCTGCCACTGGTGCCACGTCATGGCCCACGAGAGTTTCGAGGACGAGGCCACCGCCGAATACCTCAACGCCCACTTCGTCCCCGTCAAAGTGGACCGCGAGGAACGCCCCGACGTTGACGCCGTCTACATGGAGGCCGTGCAGGCGGCCACCGGCCAGGGCGGATGGCCCATGACCGTCTTCCTCACGCCCGCCGCCGAACCCTTCTACTTCGGCACCTACTTCCCGCCCGCTCCCCGCCACGGCATGCCCTCCTTCCGGCAGGTGCTGGACGGCGTCGCCACGGCATGGTCGGAGAGGCGCGAGGAGGTCGCCGACGTGGCCGGCCGGATCGTGCGGGACCTCGCCGCGCGCAGCATCCGCTACGAGCAGCCGCAGCCGCCCGGCCCCGAGGAGCTGGCCTCGGCGCTGCTGGAGCTGACGCGTGAATTCGACGCCGAACGGGGCGGGTTCGGCGGTTCGCCGAAGTTCCCGCCGTCCATGGCGCTGGAGTTCCTGCTGCGCCACCACGCCCGCACCGGTTCTGAGGGCGCGCTGGAGATGGCCCGGGCCACGTGCGAATCGATGGCGCGCGGCGGCATCTACGACCAGCTCGGCGGCGGATTCGCGCGCTACTCCGTGGACGCGGGCTGGGTCGTGCCGCACTTCGAGAAGATGCTCTACGACAACGCCCTGCTCTGCCGCGTCTACGCCCACGCCTGGCGGAGCACGGGCTCCGACATGGCCCGCCGGGTCGCCCTGGAGACCGCGGACTTCATGGTCCGCGAACTGGGCACGCCCCAGGGCGGGTTCGCATCCGCTCTCGACGCCGACAGCGACGACGGCAACGGCAGGCACAGTGAGGGCGCCTACTACGTGTGGACCCCCGACCAGCTGACCGAGGTCCTCGGCGAGGAGGACGGGCAGTGGGCGGCGGCCTACTTCGGCGTCACCGACGAGGGCACCTTCGAAGAGGGCGCGTCCGTCCTCCAACTCCGGGACGGCAAGCAGCTCTCGGACGCCTCGCGTGCGGCGTCCGTACGGGAGAGGCTGCTGCGTGCCCGCGAACAGCGGCCGCGCCCCGCCCGTGACGACAAGGTCGTCGCGGCGTGGAACGGGCTGGCTGTCGCCGCGCTCGCGGAGACCGGTGCCTACTTCGACCGTCCCGACCTGGTCGAGGCCGCATCCGCGGCCGCACGTCTGCTGACCGATCTGCACCTGAACGGCGACGGCCGCATCGCCCGCACCTCGCGCGACGGCACGACCGGTTCGGGTGCGGGTGTGCTGGAGGACTACGCCGACGTGGCCGAGGGCCTGCTCGGTCTCTACTCCGTCACCGGAGAGGCCGGTTGGCTCGACACCGCCGGCGTACTGCTGGAGACCGTGCTCGACCACTTCACGGATCCCGACGGCGCGCTCTTCGACACCGCCGACGACGCCGAAGCCCTCATCCGCCGCCCGCAGGACCCCACGGACAGCTCCACCCCGTCGGGCTGGACGGCAGCCGCGCAGGCCCTTCTCTCCTACGCCGCCTACACCGGCAGTTCGCGCCACCGAGAGGCCGCCGAGCGGGCGCTCGGCATCGTGCGGGCTCTCGCATCCCGCGCGCCGCGCTTCATCGGGTGGGGTCTCGCCGCGGCCGAAGCCGTGCTGGACGGCCCGAGGGAGATCGCCGTGGTCGGCCCGCACACGGATGCCGGTACGGGCACGCTGCACCGTACGGCGCTGCTGGCGACCGCGCCCGGAGCGGTGGTCGCGCTCGGGGAGCCGGGCTCCCCGGCGGCGCTCGACGTGCCGCTGCTGCGGGACCGTCCGTTGCTGGACGGGAACCCGACGGCCTATGTGTGCCGCAACTTCACGTGCGACGCTCCGACCGCCGATCCCGAGGTCCTGGAGCGGTCACTGCGGAGCTGACCCCCCTAGGTCCTGCGGGGCCAGGGGTGCCCCCACCGCTCGGTCCTAAAGACCTGGGGGAGCCGCTCCCTCCGCCCCGAGGGCCTGGGGGATTCCCCGTTCCACCACGCGCAGCGCCCGCTCGACGATCGCGAAGAGGTCCTCCTGCGGCTCGTCGCGCCTGGCCCAATAGAACATGGCCTCGGACATGGCACCGACCAACGCCCCTGTGCACACCCGCAGTTCGAGGGAGTCGGCATCCCGTCCGGTCCGCCCGGCCAGCGCGGCCGCCAGGATCCGTACCGTTTCCGACATCTGCTCGGTCATCCGGGCACGCAGCGCGGGCACTTCCAGGACGAGCCGGATCCGCTGGTGGGACTCGGCGGGCTCCCGGCCGGGCTCCAGGCGCATGGCCTGCTCGATCACGTCCAGCATGGCCCTGCGCAGCGCGGTCACCGGCGGCTCATCGGCGGGGCGTGCGAGCAGCGCGTCGTGCATCAGCGGGTCGTACTCGTCGGTGAGGACGATGTCTTCCTTCGTGGGGAAGTAGCGGAAGACGGTGCTGGGGGAGACCTCCGCCTCGTCCGCGATCCGCTCGACGGACGTGGCGGCGTAGCCCTGCTCGTCGAAGAGCCGGTAGGCGGCCTTCCGGATCGCCTGCCTGGTCTTGATCTTCTTCCGCTCGCGGAGGCCCGGACGGGGCTCGGTAACCGCGGAGGACTCGGTACGTGCAGGGGCCATGTGGCTCATTGTCCGCCATCCGGGCTCTCCGGGGCCAGCTATGCGCCGGGGACGGGGAGCGATCCAGGCCCTCCCCCAACCTCCGGCCGGGGGGACCCCCAAGTCTTGCCGTCCCCCTCCGCTGCTTCCGCTTCCGGCACGGGTACCTGCCCGTGCTTCCTTTCCGGCAGCAGTGCCGTGATGACGGCGGCGGCGAGCGCGGCGACACCGCAGACAGAGAGCACCTGCGTCATGCCGTCGATGAAGGCCGCGTCCGCCGAGGCCGCCAGGGCCTCCGAATGCAGCCTCCCGGCGACGGCATGGGCAGCGATCACGGAGTCCCCGGCCGCGTCCGCCGCGCCCGCGGGCAGTCCGTCCGTCGCGAGCCGGGCGGCGTACGTGCCGGACAGCAGGCTCCCCAGGGCGGCGATGCCGATCGCTGCACCGGTC
The DNA here is from genome assembly GCF_000426165.1 of Streptomyces sp. TAA486. Taxonomy (NCBI): domain Bacteria; kingdom Bacillati; phylum Actinomycetota; class Actinomycetes; order Kitasatosporales; family Streptomycetaceae; genus Streptomyces; species Streptomyces sp. TAA486. Next base: position 318,170 of record NZ_AUEV01000001.1, read on the forward strand.
TGACGCACGGTCATCAACAGTCCCGAACCGCTTCCGGCCTGCGCGGCCGGCAGCCAGAGCACCGTCCATCGCCGGCACCATCGCGAATCCGACGCCGAACCCGGTGACGGTCAGCCAGGTCGCCGTCAGCCCGTATCCGTCGCCCACGTCGGTACGCGCACCGAGGAACGCGGCGAACGCCAGCACCACCAGCCCTGCGCTGATCACCGGCCGCGACCCGAGCCGCGCGGCCAGCGGTCCCGATCCGCGCGCCGCGACCAGGAGGCCCGCCATCAGCGGCAGCAGCCGCAGCCCGGTGCCGAACGCGTCGACGCCGAGCACTGCTTGGAGGTACTGAGGCAGCACGAAGAGCAGCCCGGCCAGCACGAGCGTGATCAGCGTCGCGGTGAAGGCGTTCCGTGCGAACGCTGGCCGGGCCAGCAGCTTCAGGTCCAGCATCGGCCGCTCGACCCGGCGTTCACGCAGCACGAGCGCCGTCAGCAGCACCGGCGATGCCGCGAGAGCAGCGACGACGTACGCGTCGCTCCAGCCCCGCGCGGACCCCTCGATGATGCCGAAGACGAGTGAGCCGAGGCCGGCGATGCTCAACACCGCGCTGAACACGTCCACATGGGGCGCCGACTCGTCGCGGGACTCGGGGAGCAGCGTGAGGCAGACGAGGATGCCGAGTGCGGCGAGCGGCACGTTGACGAGGAAGACCGAGCCCCACCAGAAGTGGTCGAGGAGCCAGCCCCCGAGGACGGGCCCGAGCGGCATGCCTCCGGCCACCGAGGCGGTGATGATGCCGACGGCCTTGGTGCGCTCGGCCTCGTCCGCGAAGAGGGACGGGATCACGGAGAGCGCGAGCGGAGTGACCAGTGCGGCTCCGAGCCCCATCAAGGTGCGGGCGGCGATGACCCAGCCGGCGTCGTCGGCGAGCCCGCCGAGCAGCGAGGCGGCGAGGAAGACCGTAAGGCCCGCGACGAGCAGCCGCCGCCGTCCGAATCGGTCGCCCAGCAGTCCCGCGGGCAGCATCGCGGCGGCGAAGACGACGATGTACGCGTCCACGATCCACTGCATCTGCCCCGTTCCGGCGCCGAGTTGGCGCCCCATCGCGGGGAGGGCGACGTTGAGGATCGTCAGGTCGAAACCCAGCACGAGCATGCTCGTGCCGAGAGCTGCGAGGGCCCACCAGCGGCGGGGGTCGGGCGGTGCAGTCATGGCCAACTCCGATGGTCAGTGTCTTTTGACAGTGACTCTCAAAAAGTTTGCCATGTCAAGATGAGTGCCCGGCCGTACCCCGGGTGGTCAATAACACGTGGCCGCGCACCAGGTCGGCCCGTATGGTGGCGGAATGCAGGTGATCCAGTCGGCGAAGCTCGCAAACGTCTGTTACGAGATCCGGGGCCCGGTCCTGGAGGAGGCGATGCGGCTGGAGGCAGCAGGTCACCGCATCCTCAAGCTCAACACCGGCAACCCGGCACCCTTCGGGTTCGAGTGTCCGCCGGAGATCCTCGAGGACATGATCCGCAACGTGGGCGAGGCTCACGGCTACGGCGACGCGAAGGGGCTCCTCTCAGCGCGCCGCGCGGTGATGCAGCACTACCAGACGCAGGGCATCGAGCTCTCCGTCGAGGACATCTACCTGGGCAACGGCGTCTCCGAGCTGATCCAGATGTCGATGCAGGCGCTGCTCGACGACGGTGACGAGGTCCTCGTGCCGGCCCCCGACTACCCGCTGTGGACGGCCTCGGTCTCCCTCTCCGGCGGCAGGGCCGTGCACTACCGCTGCGACGAGCAGTCGGACTGGATGCCGGACCTGGCCGACGTCGAGAGCAAGGTCACAGATCGCACGAAGGCGCTCGTCGTCATCAACCCGAACAACCCCACCGGCGCCGTGTACGACGAGGAGATGCTGCGCGGCCTCACGGACATCGCGCGGCGCCACGGCCTGATCGTCTACTCCGACGAGATCTACGACAAGATCCTCTACGACGGTGCGACGCACACGCCCACGACCCGCGTCGCCCCCGACCTGCTCACCGTCACCTTCAACGGGCTCTCGAAGTCGTACCGGGTGGCCGGGTACCGCGCCGGCTGGATGGCCGTGTGCGGGCCGAAGAGTCATGCGCAGAGCTACATCGAAGGGCTGACGATCCTCGCCAACATGCGGCTGTGCGCGAACATGCCCGCGCAGCACGTGGTGGCCGCCGCGCTCGGCGGCCGGCAGTCGATCAACGACCTGGTGCTCCCCGGCGGGCGGCTCCTGGAGCAGCGCGACATGGTCCACGATCTGCTGACGCAGATCCCCGGCGTGACGTGCGTGAAGCCGAAGGGTGCGATCTACGCGTTCCCGCGGCTGGACCCCAAGGTGCACAAGATCAAGGACGACCGGGAGATGGTCCTCGACCTGCTGCGGGCCGAGCAGATCATGATCGTCCACGGCACGGGCTTCAACTGGCCCGACCCGGACCACTTCCGGATCGTGAACCTGCCGCCGGTGAACGAGTTGGAGGACGCGGTGACGCGCATCGGCGCCTTCCTGGACGGCTACAGCCAGCCGTAGCCTCGCGGGGCGCAACCGGTTCGATTCCGGGGTCCTGCCCCTTCCGGGTCCTGCCCTTCCGCCGTCGGCGGCCGTCAGTACGTCGTGGTCACGCGGCTGTCAGGCCGAGGGCGGCGGCGTGGAAGTCGCGGCACTGGCCGGCCACCGCCATCGCCGGTTCGTCGTTGCGGTACGTGGCGATCACGACCGCATGGCCGGCCAGGGTGTGCGCGCGGTGGTGCAGAGAATCGATGTGCGCCGGGTCCGCGTCGTGCGCCGAGGGGTCGGCCCTGAGCGGGGCCGCGCGCAGGCGCGTGACCTGGGAGGCGAGTTCCTCCGCGGCCTCGTCCAGCTCGTCGGACGGGGTGAGGGCGCGCAGCTCGTCCGTCACCGTCAGCAGGGCCGTCAGGTGACCGGCCAGGCGGATGTCCAGCTCCTCTTCCCGCGAGCGGTGGGGAAAATCGGCGTCGGCCATGGCATGTACCGACTTGCTGCGGATCGGTTCGTACACGGTCGGCCTCCTGCGTCACATCGCCTGGATGCCAGCCTAACTTAGACTCGGTCTAAAGTTGAGCCGTGTACATTTTCTGCCCGGACGACAAGTGCGCGTGCGTCCGGCGACGGAGCGGCACGCACCGGTCGACCGCGCACCGTACGCGCACAACGGTGCCCCCCACCAAGAGGTGAGGGGCACCGTCTCCAGCCGGAAGACTGTGGGCGTCAGCCCGACCGTCAGCCCAACCGCTCCACCAGCGCGCGGTGTTCGTCCCACAGCTCCTTCGGCGTGTGGTCACCGAAGGTGTTGAGGTGCTCGGGGACCAGCGCGGCCTCGTCGCGCCAGACCTCCTTGTCCACCTCCAGGACGAAGTCGAGCTCCGAGTCCGTCATGTCGAGCCCGTCCCGGTCGAGGGACTCCTTCGTCGGGAGGACGCCGATGGGCGTCTCGACGCCCTCCGCCTCGCCGTTGAGCCGCTGCACGACCCACTTGAGCACGCGGCTGTTCTCGCCGAAGCCGGGCCAGACGAACTTGCCGTCCTGGTCCTTCTTGAACCAGTTGACGTAGTAGATCTTCGGCAGCTTGGCCTGGTCGGCGTTCTTGCCGATGTTCACCCAGTGGGCGAAGTAGTCGCCCATGTTGTAGCCGCAGAAGGGGAGCATCGCGAACGGGTCGCGGCGCAGCTCGCCGGCCTTGCCCTCGGCGGCGGCGGTCTTCTCGCTGGCGACGTTGGCGCCGAGGAAGACGCCGTGCTGCCAGCTGAAGGACTCCGTCACCAGCGGCACCGCCGTGGCGCGGCGACCGCCGAAGAGGATCGCCGAGATCGGCACCCCCCGCGGGTCCTCCCACTCCGGCGCGATGATCGGGCACTGTCCCGCCGGGGTGGTGAAGCGGGCGTTGGGGTGGGCGGCCGGAGTCCCGGACTCGGGAGTCCAGTCGTTGCCCTTCCAGTCGGTGAGGTGAGCGGGAGTCTCCTCGGTCATGCCCTCCCACCACACGTCGCCGTCGTCGGTGAGGGCGACGTTGGTGAAGACCGAGTTGCCCCAAAGGGTCTTCATGGCGTTGGCGTTGGTGTGCTCGCCGGTGCCGGGGGCGACACCGAAGAAGCCGGCCTCCGGGTTGATGGCGTACAGCCGTCCGTCCTCGCCGAAGCGCATCCATGCGATGTCGTCGCCGATGGTCTCCACCGTCCAGCCCTTGACGGTGGGCTCGAGCATGGCGAGGTTCGTCTTCCCGCAGGCCGAAGGGAAGGCGGCGGCGACGTACTTGGACTCACCGCGCGGCGGGGTGAGCTTGAGGACGAGCATGTGCTCGGCGAGCCAGCCCTCGTCGCGCGCCATGACGGAGGCGATGCGCAGCGCGTAGCACTTCTTGCCGAGCAGTGCGTTGCCGCCGTAGCCCGATCCGAAGGACCAGATCTCGCGGCTCTCGGGGAAGTGGGAAATGTACTTGGTGTTGTTGCACGGCCAGGGCACGTCCTGCTCGCCGGCCTCCAGTGGGGCGCCGACGCTGTGGACCGCCTTGACGAAGAATCCGTCCTCGCCGAGCTCGTCGAGGACCTGCTGTCCCATGCGCGTCATGGTGCGCATGGAGACGGCGACGTACGCGGAGTCGGTGATCTCGACGCCCAGCGCGGAGAGCGGGGAGCCGAGGGGGCCCATGCAGAAGGGAACGACGTACATGGTGCGGCCGCGCATGCAGCCGCGGAAGATTCCCCCTTCGCCGTTCTCGCCCTGGAAGACGGCCCGCATCTCGTCAGGAGCCTTCCAGTTGTTGGTCGGGCCGGCGTCCTCCTCCTTGTCGGAGCAGATGTACGTACGGCCCTCGACGCGTGCGACGTCGCTGGGGTCGGAGGCGGCGTAGTAGGAGTGCGGCCGTTTCACCGGGTCCAGCTTGGTGAACGTGCCGTTCTCGACGAGCTCTTCGCAGAGGCGCTCGTACTCCGATTCGGAGCCGTTGCACCAGACGATGCGGGCCGGTTCTGTGAGAGCGGCGATTTCCTCGACCCAGGAGACCAGCTCCTGGTGGCGGGTGGGAACGGGGTTGATGGCGGGAGCCGCAGAACTGCGCGCCACGATCTCTCCAGACGTTGAGGGTTCGACGGATAACTGCACTGGTATCCGCATTTTTTGGCTTGGTGCTTCAACTCGCCCCGTGGGGGCCGCGACCCGGATGCGTTCGTGGTGGTGCTGGGCTGGTGCGTCTGCGCGGCTCGCTCATCCGGTGTCACCCTTGCTCCTCTGAGCATGTGAGCGTATCGGCTGCCTGTCCAGATGGAAAGGATGTGTCCATCACCACTCCGATGAGCGGCATGGACCCTCGGAAGAGCATGTCGCCGGTTGCGGCCCCGTAGCTACGATGGGCCGTATGACTGACGCGCCTCGTCCGCTTGAGCCCGTGAACTGCGCGGACTCCGAAGACGGCGTTGACGGAACCGAGAAGCCGGAAAGCACCGGCAGTTCTGCCGCAGCCTCCGTGGAGTCGGCCGCCGCGGCCGTGACTTCGGCTGCCTCCAGGGGTGCCGCGGCCATTCCCGCGCTGATCAAGCCAAGGCTGCGCGGATGGCTGCATGCCGGGATGTTCCCCGCGGTGCTCGCCGCCGGGATATTTCTCACCGCGCTCGCCGACAGCACCCGTGGCCGGATCGCCTGCGCCGTCTACACCCTGACAGCCTGTCTGCTCTTCGGTGTGAGCGCGCTTTATCACCGGGGAGAGTGGGGGCCGAGGGCCAATGCCGTACTGCGGCGCCTCGACCACGCGAACATCTTCCTGATCATCGCGGGGACGTACACACCGCTCACGATCCTTCTCCTCCCCGACGGGTCGGGGAGGCCGCTGCTGTGGGGGGTGTGGGCCGCGGCCCTGTTCGGGATCGGCTTCCGCGTGTTCTGGGTCGGTGCTCCGCGCTGGCTCTACACGCCGTGCTACATCGCGATGGGGTGGGCGGCCGTCTTCTACCTGCCCGACTTCATGCGTGAGGGCGGCATCGCCGTGCTCGTGTGCGTGATCGTGGGTGGCCTGCTCTACAGCGCGGGCGGTGTCGTCTACGGCATCAAGCGGCCGAACCCGTCACCGCGCTGGTTCGGATTCCACGAGGTGTTCCACTCGTTCACGCTGGCCGCGTTCGTCGTGCACTACGTGGGGATCTCGCTCGTGGCTTACCAGCACGCGTAACCCTGGCGCCGGGCGGGCGTAACGGTCGCCCCTCCGCGGGACCTGGGTCCGGCGCCCTGTCAGCGGCGCCTGCACGGCACGAGGATGACGGGATGACCTCATCTCCGTTCGACGTGGACGCCTTCCTGAGCCGGCCGCTCACCGCACGTATCGCGACCGGCGGACCGACCGTGCGGCCCGTGTGGTTCCTGTGGGAGGACGGGGCCTTCTGGATCCTGACGGGGCCGTGGGCAAGGCTGTTCGACCGTGTCAGGGCCGATCCCCGGGTCGCGCTCGTCGTCGACGAGTGCGACATCGTGACGGGCAGCGTGCTGCAGGTCGTCGCTCGAGGCAGCGCCGAGCTCAGGGACTTCGACGTGCCTCGGGGCCGGCGCAAGCTCGTCCGCTATCTGGGCGCGGACGAGTCCCGCTGGGACCGGCGCTTCGTTGACTACCTGCACGACGACCCCGAACGGCGCGGCACGATGTGGCTGCGCCTGGTTCCGTCGGCTATGAAAGCGCTGGATCTGAGCTATTCGGCCGCTCGTTGAGCCGAGGTGACACCGGCGCGGGAATGGCGGAGACGAGCCCCCGAACGCCGCGGTCGGCGGGGCCTAGGGCGTCGGCGTCGGCGTGCGGCGGACGGAGCGGCCCGCGAGGGCGTCCGTGCGACGGCCGTCCTCCATGACGAAGCGGCCGTCGATCAGCACGTGCGGGATGCCGGTGGGCAGCACGCGCGGATTGTCGAACGTGGCGCCCGGGGCGACCGTGGCCGGATCGAACAGGACGAGGTCCGCGCGGTAGCCCTCCCGGACCAGGCCCCGGTCGGGGAGGCGCAGCCGTGCCGCCGGGCGCGAGGTGAGGTGCGCGACGCACTCCTCCAGGGAGAGGACGCCCAACTCCCGTACGTAGCGGCCGAGATACTGCGGGAAGGTCCCGTACGCGCGCGGGTGCGGCTTGGCGCCCTGGAGGATGCCGTCGCTGCCGCCGGTATGAGCCGGGTGGCGCATCATGTGGCGCACGTTCTCCTCGTGGCCCACGTGCTGGAGGATCGTCGTGCCGAGCTTGTCCTCGATCAGCAGACGCCGGGCCGTGGTGAAGGGCTCCTCGCCGTTCTCTTTCGCCGACTGGGCGACGGTCCTGCCGACATGGCCGGCCAGGGCGGGGTCGTTGACCCCCGAAATCTCGATCGTTTCCCAGTCCATGGGGACGCCGTGGCAGCCGTCGGCGCCCTCCACCTCCATGACGTGCCGGATCCGGGAACAGGTCTCCTCGTCCGACAGCCTGGTGAGGATCGCCTCCGGGCCGCCCGCGCTCGCCCAACTCGGCAGCATCGCCACGAGCGTCGTGCACCCGGGGGTGTACGGATACGTGTCCAGGGTGATGTCCGCGCCGGCGGCGAGCGCACGGTCGAGCAGCGCTGTCAGCTCCGGCGCCCTGCCCTTGTTGACGCCGAAGTTCATGGTGGCGTGGGCGAGATGGAGCGCGCACCCCGCCTCCCGCGTGAGGGCGACCATCTCCTCGTAGGCCTGGAGGGCGCCCTCGCCGTACGAGCGGTGGTGGGGGCAGTAGTAGCCGCCGTAAGCGGCCACCGTGCGGCACAGATCCGTGAGTTCGGCGTCGGAGGCGTACATGCCGGGCGTGTAGGTGAGGCCGGAGGACATGCCCACCGCGCCCTGCTCCAGGCCCTCGGCGACCAGGCGCCGCATCGCCTCCGTCTCGGCGGCCGTCGCGGGACGGTCGTCCCAGCCGACGGCGAGCATGCGGACGCTGCCCTGCGGCACGAGGTAGGCCGCGTTGACGGCCGTGCCCTGGCGGTCGAGGCGGTCCAGGTACTCGCCGACGGTGCGCCAGTCGAATTCGACGGAGGTGTCTCCGGGCGCGCTGCCGTTCCAGCCGGTGATGGCGCTGCGCACCTCGGTGAGGGTGCGGTCGTCGGCCGGTGCGTAGGAGAGGCCGTCCTGGCCGACGACTTCGAGGGTGACTCCCTGCGCTGCCTTGGCGGAGTGGTCGGGGTCGCGCAGGAGGGCCAGGTCGGAGTGAGCGTGCATGTCGATGAACCCGGGGGCCAGGGCGAGCCCTGTTGCGTCGAGCGTCCGACGGGCACCGGCGGCACGGGCGCCGGGGCCGTCCGACTCCCGGGTGATGGCGGTGATGCGGCCGTCCTCGACGGCGACGTCGGCGCGGTACGCGGCGCTCGTCCCGGAACCGTCCACGATGTCGGCGTTGCGGATGAGCAGGTCCATGAGGGCGGTCCCTTCGGAGCCGGTGCGGGCCGTCCGCCCGTCAGAAGAACGTGCGGACGTAGCCGGTGACCGTGCCGTCCGCAGTCGTCTCGGGGATGAGCTGCCACTTGTCGAAGATCGTGCACGGGTGTGACAGGCCGAGCCCCACCCACTCCCCGACCTCCAGGGGCGCTTCAGTACGGACCCAGGCGTGCTGGTCGGAGAGCGCCGTGACCGTGATGCCGTGCGCCGGGCGCGTCGTGCCGTCGCCGGCGCGGACGGTGTGGGGCTGCGGCAGGTGCAGGTCGAACGCGGCGTCGCGCTTGCCCGCGTTGAGGAAAGCCTGGTCGGGAGCGGGCCGGGAGACGACCTGCGCCCACAGCGTGAACGCCGCCTGCAGCGCGCCCTCTTCGGGGATCCGGTTGAAGGGCGTCTTCTCCCGGTAGGCGCCGTCGTCGTGCGACACGTACGCGCCGGAGCGGAGCAGCTTCAGTACCGGCCGGGAGAGCGGGGGCAGTGCGGCGAAGACTTCGGCGACGGTGTCGAACCACGCGCTGCCGCCGGCGCTGAGCACGATCTCGGTGAGCCCGTCGAAGCGTCCGTCGGCGTCGAACGCGGTCGCGAGCGCGCTGAGCCGGCGCAGCCACGCCGTGACCGTCTCGGGGGAGGCGTCCGGGACTTCGCCCTCGTAACCCGCGACCCCGGCCAGCCGGAGGGTGGATGTGCCCGCCACGGCGGTGGCGATCGCTTCGCACTCGGCCTCGGTGCGGGCTCCGGTACGGGCGCCTTCCCCGGCAGCGAGTTCGACGACGACGTCGACGGGACGCGCGGCCCCGGCCTCCTTCAGGGCGGCGTCCATCTGCGCGACGCCCTCGGTGGAGTCGGCGTAGCAGATGAAGCGGAAGTCCGGGTCGGCGTCGAGCTCCCGGGAGAGCCAGCGGAGCGCGACCGGGTCGACGAGTTCGTTGCCGAGGAAGATGCGCCGGATCCCGAACGCCCTGGCCACGCGCACCTGATGGGGCACGGCAAGCGTGATCCCCCATGCGCCGTGGGCGAGTTGGCGGTGGAAGAGCTGCGGGGCCATGGAGGTCTTGCCGTGTGGGGCGAAGGAGAGGCCGTGCCGCTGCGTGTAGGTCCGCATCAGGGCGAGGTTGTGCTCCAGGCGCTCCGCGGACAGTGCGAGGACCGGCGTGGTGAAGCCTCCGGTGAAGAGGTTGCGGCCCTCTGCGGTGAGGTCGGCCACGGTGCGGCCGGCGGCGTCCGGGGGCAGCCCCTTGAAGCGGTGATCGATGCGCTCCTCGGCGAGGGAGGCGAGAGGGTCCGCGCCGGCCATGTGGACTCCTACTCCTCGGCATTTGCGTCGTGGCGTTGCAGTAAGTGCAATAGACATTGCGTATTTCGCTCAGAGCTGTTTAGCATCCCGCCGAACACCCGTCAATCGATGAGGGAGCGGATGCCGACAGTGGTGAGTACCGACGTCGTCTGCCTTGGCGAATCCATGGTCACGTTCCTGCCTTCGCAGGCCGGACGCCTCGCGGACGTGCCGTCCTTCGAGCGGGCCATCGGCGGGGCCGAGTCCAACGTGGCCTGTGCGCTTGCCGGTTCGGGGCACTCCGTGCGGTGGGTCAGCCGTGTCGGCGCCGACGGATTCGGCGACCACCTGGTGGAGACCATCGCCGCGCGCGGGGTCGACATCGGCTTCGTCGGACGCGACCCGAGACGGCCCACGGGCATCTACTTCCGCACGGAGGGCGAGCGCCCCACGACGCTCGACGCGGCCGGTGACCGCGTCGGCTCGGCCGAGGTCGTCTATTACCGCGCCGGGTCGGCCGCGTCCGCCATGTCGCCGCAGACCGTGGACCTCGACATCGTCGACGACGCCGAGGTGCTGCACGTCACAGGCATCACCGCCGCGCTCTCGGAGGAATGCCTGGAGCTGATGCGCCTGCTCACGGGCCCGCGCCCGGACCGCCCGCTCGTCTCCTTCGACGTCAACTACCGCGTGGGTCTGTGGAACCGAGCCGAGGGCGATGCGGCCCCCGGCCCCGGTGTGCTGCTCGAACTCGCCCGCGGCTGCGATGTCGTCTTCGCCGGCGAGGACGAGGCCGCCGCGGCGTGGGGCGTGACCGGCGGCCCCGAGGCGCTCAGGGAGCGGCTGCCCGAGCCGGCGGTGCTCGTGGTCAAACAGGGGCGTGAGGGAGCGACCGCGTTCGTGCGCGGCGACGAGGGCGGTGACGACGAGGCCGCCGACACCGCCCACTACGAGCCCGCCCTGCGGATCGACGTCGCGGGAGCCGTCGGTGCCGGCGACGGATTCGCAGCCGGTTTCCTCTCGGCGACGCTGCGCGGACTGCCCCTGGCCGAGCGGCTGCGGCACGGACATCTCACCGCGGCGGCGGCTCTCACCGTGCCCGGCGATCTCGCGGAACCGCCGTCGCGCGAGGTCGCCGACCGGTTGGCGGCCCTGGACGACAAGGACTGGCGGGCACTGCACCTGGGGCCCGGCTGGAACACAGGGAAGGCGAATCCGTCATGAGCCAGACCGTCGACCGCGCACTGAGCATCCTGCCCCTGCTGGCAGAGGGACCGGCGAACCTCGAGCAGGTCGCGAACCGGCTCGGCGTGCACAAGTCCACCGCGCTGCGGCTCCTGCGCACGCTCCACGAGCACGGCATCGTCCACCGCCAGCCCGACCAGCGCTACCGGTTGGGGACGCGGCTCTTCGCGCTCGCGCAGCAGGCCGTGGAGAACCTGGATGTGCGCGAGATTGCCCATCCGCACCTCGTGGAGCTGAACGCGAGGACGGGGCACACCATCCACCTCGCGGTCCACGAGGAGGACGAAGTCCTCTACATCGACAAGGTGGAGAGCCGCTATCCCGTGCGGATGTACTCGCGGATCGGCAAACCGGTGGCCATCACGGTCGCCGCGGTCGCGAAGCTGCTGCTGGCCGATCTGCCCGAGCAGGAGCGGCGCTCGCTCGCCGAACGGCTCGACTACCCCCGCTACACCTCCCGTTCGATCACCGACTCCGCGGCGTTCCTCGCCGAACTCGCGACGGTGCGCGAACAGGGCTGGGCCACCGACCTGGGTGGCCACGAGGAGTCCATCAACTGCGTCGGCGCCCCGGTGCGCGGTCCGGACGGGCGTGCCGTGGCCGCCATGTCCGTGTCGGCACCCAACGTCGTGGTCAGCGCCGAGGAACTCCTCACCCTTCTCCCGCTGGTGCGGCGCACGGCCGACGCCATCAGCGACGAGTACTCCGGAAAGACCCCAGACAAGGAACGGCAGCCATGAGCGAGAAGCCGGCCAAGACGGCCCTCACACCCTCCACCCACACCACGCCGCCCGCGAAGTTCTCGCACGGCGTGCGCAAGGGCAACATCCTCCAGGTCGCGGGCCAGGTCGGCTTCGCGCCCGCCGTACCCGGCCAGGCGCCGGTACCGGTGGGCCCGGGGCTGCGCGAGCAGACGCTGCGCACCCTCTCCAATGTCGAGGCCATCCTGCAGGAGGGCGGGGCGAGTTGGGAGGACGTGGTGATGATCCGCGTCTATCTCACCGACACCTCGCACTTCGCGGAGCTCAACGAGATCTACAACGAGTACTTCGCCGGCCTCACCGAGGCCCCGGCGGCCCGCACGACCGTCTACGTCGGCCTGCCGGCCGGGCTGCTCGTCGAGATCGACGCGCTGGCGGTTCTCGGCTGAGCCGGACCGGGCCCGCCCGGACGACTCCCGGCGCACCGGTGGGAACGGACGCCGGACCCCAACACACCACCACCCCCCTCGTTTGTCCCCATCCCTCTGAAGAGTCACGGCTGTTGACACAGAAAATCCGAGGTCCACCCATGCTGCTCGCATCCGCGCCCGAGAAGGCGCCACCACACACTGGCGGCCTTCTCGCGCTCATAGGCGGCACCCCAGGTCTGCTGACCGTCGCCGCCCTGGGCATCGTGCTGCTGCTGTTCCTGATCATCAAAGTCCGGTTGCAGCCCTTCGTGGCGCTCCTGGGCGTCTCCATAGCCGTCGGCCTGGCCGCCGGCCTCTCGGTCACCGAACTCTTCGGCACCGTGCAGAAGTCCGAGGCCGTCTCCCTCATCGAGGACGGGATGGGCGGCATCCTCGGCCACGTCGCCATCATCATCGGGCTCGGCACCATGCTGGGCGCGATACTCGAGGTCAGCGGTGGCGCCGAGGCGCTCTCCAGCCGTCTGCTGGCCCTCTTCGGGGAGAAGCGCGCACCGCTGGCCATGGGCCTGACCGGCCTCATCTTCGGCATTCCGGTCTTCTTCGACGTCGGCATCTTCGTCCTCGCACCGATCGTCTACGCCGCCGCCAAGCGCTCCGGAAAATCGATCATCCTCTACGCGATGCCGCTGCTCGCCGGCCTGTCGATGACGCACGCGTTCCTGCCGCCCCACCCCGGTCCGGTGGCCGCCGCGGGGCTGCTGAAGGTCGACCTCGGCTGGATCATCCTGATGGGCATCATCACCGGCATCCCGGCCGTGATCGCCGCCTGGGCGTACTCCGCGTGGATCGGCAACCGCCTCTTCGTCGAGGTGCCGCACGACATGGTCGAGGCGGCCGAGGAGGCCAAGGCGGCCGTCGCCGCCGAGCAGAAGGCGGCAGGCGTCTCCACGGAGAAGCCCGTCTCGCTCGGCGTGGTGCTCGGCATCATCGGCACCCCGCTCATCCTGATCCTGCTGGCGACGTTCTCGTCCATCGCGCTCGACCCGTCGACGCTCCGCTCCGTCATCGAGTTCTTCGGGCATCCCTTCGTCGCGCTGACGATCGCGCTGCTGCTGGCGTACTGGCTGCTGGGCTTGAAGCGCGGCTGGTCGCGTCAGTCGCTGGAGACCGTCTCGACGGCCTCGCTGAAGCCGATCGGCAACATCCTGCTCGTCGTCGGTGCGGGTGGTGTCTTCGGCGCGGTACTGGACGGGAGCGGCGTCGCCCAGGCGCTGGCGGACACCTTCGGCGACGCGGGACTCCCCGTCATCGTGCTGTCCTACCTGCTCTCCCTGGTGCTCCGGGTCGCACAGGGATCGGCGACGGTCGCGATCGTCACCACCGCGGGCATCGTGGCTCCGCTACTGGCGTCCGGCGACTACTCGCAGCCGCACATCGCCCTCGTCATCATGGCGATCTCGGCGGGTTCCATCTTCGCCTCGCACGTCAACGACGGGGGATTCTGGATCGTCTCCAAGTACTTCGGCATCTCGGAGCGGGACACGCTGAAGTCGTGGACGGTGCTGGAGTCCGTGCTGTCGGTGGCGGGCTTCGCCGTGGCGGCCGTCATCAGTCCGTTCGTCTAGAGAGAGCCGGCTCGACGGCGCCCCCGCGCGGAACATCATCGTCCGTTTCGGGTGGCGCCGTTGGGGTCTTGTGGGGGTGCCTCTCCTGCGCCAAGAATGCACGGCGTCACCCCCGACGAATCACCGTCACATTTGATTCGATCAAGGAGAGGAACCCCCCACCATGAAGAGACCTCTCGTCGGCATCCTGGCCACGGCCTTCTTCGGAGCCGCCGCGGTCACCGGGATCGCCGTCGTCCCCACGACCGCCTCCGCCGCCGACGCCCCCAAGGCCGAGGCCGCCAAGGAGGCGAAGGACACCAGGGCCGCCGACACCAAGAAGGCCAAGGTCGCACCGGATTTCGCCGGCACCGTCGCGCTGAGCAACTGCTCCGGCTCGCTGGTGAAGATGCCCGAGTCGAAGGCGTCGGACCCGGGGCTCGTGCTCACCAACGGGCACTGCCGTGAGGCGGGCATGCCGGAGCCGGGCCAGGTCATCGTCGATGAGGACGTGAAGCGCAACTTCACGCTGCTCGACGCCAAGGGCGAAGACGCCGGCTCGCTGACCTCCACGAAGATCGCCTACGCGACGATGACGGACACGGACGTCTCGCTCTACGAACTCGACGCCACGTACGAGGAGATCAAGCAGGACACGAATCTCGACCCGCTCGAGGTCCAGGCGGAGCACCCCAAGGAGGGCACCGCCATGACCGTCGTCTCCGGGTACTGGAAGGAGACCTACAGCTGCTCCATCGACGCCTTCGTGCCCGAACTGCGCGAGGACGGCTGGACGATGAAGGACTCGATCCGGTACACGAAGGAGTGCGAGACCAAGGGCGGCACCTCGGGTTCTCCGGTGATCGACGACTCGACCGGGAAGATCGTCGGGATCAACAACACCCGTAACGAGGACGGCGAGGAGTGCACCCTCAACAACCCGTGCGAGGTGGACAAGGACGGCAAGGTCACGGTTCACGAGGGCATCGCCTACGGGCAGCAGACCCACACCCTCACCAGCTGCGTCGCGGCCGGGAACAAGGTCGACCTGAGTCTGCCGGACTGCAAGCTGCCGAAGCCGTAAGCGTCGGGCCGCCAGTGTCGGAGCCCGGCGGCTGCCGGCCGGCGGCGTGGTGCGGCGGCACCATGACGCCGGCCCGGCGCTGACCTCCGCACACGGCCGAGGACGGGCGACGCCCCCGGACAGCTTGTCCGGGGGCGTCGCGTGCGTACGGGGAGGTGGGGGCCACCCCGCAGCAGCCGGTGGGCCGCCCCTCCGTAGGGGCGGCCGCGGTTCGGGCCTACGGCAGTCCGTGCACGTGCGGGCCGACCGTGCCCGACCACTTGTTGCCGTTCGTCGCGTCCCAGTTGGTCGACCAGGTCATGGCGCCGCGGATGCCGGGGTACTTCTTCTCCGGCTTGAAGCTCCCGCAGTTGGTGCCCTCGGCGAGGCAGTCCAGCGCGTCCGTGACGACCTTGGGGTCGACGAAGCCCGAGCCCGCCGCGCTGGAGGAGGCCGGCGTGCCGATCCCCACCTGTGAGGGGTCGAGGCCGCCCTCCAGCTGGATGCAGGCGAGGGCCGTCAGGAAGTCGACGCCGCCCTGCGCGTAGGTCTTGCCGTCACAGCCGTTCATCGAACCGCTGTTGTAGTACTGCATGTTGAGGACCGTCAGGTAGTCCTTGATGTTCAGCGCGGTCTTGAAGTACTCGGTCGAGGTGGACTGCATGTCGATGGTCTGCGGGGCCATCGTCACCACGACGTCGCTCTTCTTGCTGTGGACGGCGTCCAGCGCCTTGGTCATGTAGGTCGAGTTGAGGCCGTTCTCCAGGTCGATGTCGACCCCGTCGAAGCCGTACTCGTCCATGAGGGAGACGACGCTGTCGGCGAAGGCGCCGGCTGAGGCCTCGTCGGCGACGCTGACGGCGCCCTTCTCGCCGCCCACCGAGACGATGACCGACTTGCCCGCGTCGTGCTTGGCCTTGATGTCGGCCTTGAAGTCGTCCTCCGAGCCGTAGCCCGTCGCAGGGTCGAGCTTGAAGTCGACCTGGCCCGGCGTGCCCGTGGCGTCGGCGAAGGCCACGGCGATGATGTCGTAGTCGTCCGGCAGGTCGGACAGCTTCTGGGTCGTCGCGCCGTTGTCGAAGTTCTGCCAGTAGCCCGTCACGGCGTGCGCGGGTACGGCGGATGCGCCGACGGCCGGGGCCTTTCCGGCGGACGGGGCCGCGCCCGCGCTGGCGGCGCCGGCTGTGAGCAGTCCGCACAAGGTCAGTGCCGCCGCTGTGACGGCGGCGAGGACGCGGGGGCGTGCATACGAGTGGGACAGGAATCTTGCGCGTGCCACAACTGCCTCCGGGGTGGGGGGAGATGGGGAGGAAAGGGGTCGAGCGTGGTGCGCGGGCCCTGCGCTTGGCTGACAAGATGGTCCAGACCAATTGCCTTGTCAAGACTTCCGGCAGTCGTCCGAGCTCTTGTATTGATCGCCATCGGGGGATTGGATGCGCCGGGAAAGGGCCTCTTCACAGGTAGGGCGCTTCCAGGGGACGAGTGCGAAGGCGGTCAGCGATGGCAACCGAGGACAGCGAGCAGAGCGGGGCAGCCGCCTCCACCCCGGACTCGTCCGGCGAGGACAAGGGCGGCTCCGGGCCCCGAGTACGCAAGGC
Organism: Streptomyces sp. TAA486; assembly: GCF_000426165.1. Lineage (NCBI taxonomy): Bacteria > Bacillati > Actinomycetota > Actinomycetes > Kitasatosporales > Streptomycetaceae > Streptomyces > Streptomyces sp. TAA486. The sequence goes on from NZ_AUEV01000001.1 coordinate 334,522, forward strand.
CAGCTGGAAGTTGATCGGCCCCGGCTTCGTGGTCGCCGCGACGGGAGTCGGTGCCGGTGACCTGGTCGCCACGCTGATCGCGGGAAGCAAGTTCGGCTACGCGCTCATGTGGGCCGCCGTCATCGGCTGCATCATCAAGATCGCGCTCGCCGAGGCGACCGGCCGCTGGCACTTGTCCACCGGCCGTACCATCTTCGACGGCTGGCGTTCGCTCGGCTCCTGGACCACGGTCTACTTCGCCATCTACGTCGTGATCTGGGGCTTCGTCTACGGCGGAACCGCCATGTCCTCCTCCGGGCTTCCCCTGGAGGCGCTCTTCCCCGGCGTGCTCGACCTCAAGGGCTGGGCGATCATCACCGGCCTCCTGGGCCTCGTGTTCGTCTGGTTCAACCGCTACGCGATCTTCGAAAAGGTCATGACGTTCCTGGTCGGCCTCATGTTCGTGGTCGTCGTCTACGTCGCGATACTCGTCTCGCCCGACATCGGGGCCAGCTTCGCCGGGCTGGTTCCCGTCCTCCCGGACGGTTCGGTCTTCTACACCCTCGGCCTGATCGGCGGAGTCGGCGGCACCATCACCATGGCCGCGTACGGGTACTGGGTGAACGCCAAGGGCTGGACCGACAGCGGCTGGATGAAGATGATGCGGCTCGACAACCGCGTCGCCTACGTCACCACTGGCATCTTCGTCGTCGCGATGCTGATCGTCGGCGCCGAGCTGCTGCACTCCACGAGCATCGCGATCGCCGAGGGCGACAAAGGCCTGGCCGACCTCGACAAGGTGCTCGAGGACCGCTTCGGCGCGTTCACCTCCACGCTCTTCCTCATCGGCTTCTTCGCCACGTCCTTCACGTCGCTGATCGGCGTGTGGCAGGGCGTGAGCCTGATGTTCGCCGACTTCGTGGAGCGGATGCGCGCCGCCCGGAAGACGAACAGCGAGGGCGCAGGCGGCGAGGCCGGGGTGCAGGCCGTGGTCGGCGGTCAGCGTGAGCGGTCGCTGCCCTTCCGCGCGTACCTGCTGTGGCTGACCTTCCCGCCGATGACCCTGCTCTGGCTGGAGCAGCCCTTCCTGCTCGTGGTGGTCTACGGCGTGCTCGGCGCGTTCTTCATGCCGTTCCTCGCGCTGACGCTCCTCTGGCTGCTCAATTCGGACCGGACCCCGCGGGAATGGCGCAACGGAATTGTCAGCAACGTGATGCTTTTCGTATCGGGAATGCTTTTCATCGTGCTGTGCGTGCAGCAGGTGAGGGAGATTCCCTGGTAACAGGTGAGGGAGATTCCCTCGTAAACAGTCGCCGACGAAACGTCACTATCCCGGCAGTCGGGACGAGTGCCGACCCGCGAGCCGATTGACCAACGGACGGCGCGGGGTATGGCAGGGAGAGCGGGCGGGCCGAAGCTGTTCCGAGGCAGGGCTCCCGCCCGTAAGGTGTGGTGTCGTCAGATCAACATTGACGATCGGGTACTCGGACCGGACCGGTCCGACTTGGAGCTCGGGGGCGGGGATGACCACTGCAATAGCAGTCACCAGCCACGGCCACATGCTGCCCCCGCCGGACCGGCACACGCCGCGGGCGCATGTCTACCAGGCGCCGGACGAGCAGCCGTTCGACGTGGCGCTCGCACAGACGCAGAGGCTGATCGATCAGAACGGCCATCTGATCGTCGTGCATCCCACGACGCTGCCCAAGCCCTTCCTGCACAGGCTCCACGCCATCCGCTCGGTCCTGGAGAGCGACCGCGTCGCGCTGATGCCGACGCCACTGCCGCCGCTGGGTACCGCGGTCCTCGTACGGCAGTTGAGGCAGCTCTCGCTGTGCGAGTTCAGCCCGGGAGTGCTGGGCGCCGCCGTACGGCTCCTCTCGCATTACATCTACGCGGGTGCGCTGCTGAGTTCCGTGGCGAAGCTCGATCATCTGCCGCTCTCCTACACGGCGAGCGCCAGGTCCTGGAATCCCAAGGCCCAGTTCGCGGTGCTGGCCACGCCCACGCCCCAGCTGGTGCGCACCGACAGCGGTGCCCGCGGCGTGGTCAGGGCCGCGCTCACGGGGCCCCAGTTCCCGACGCATCTCACCTACGCCAACGGCCAGCTCAACTCCGACTGGGTCACCCGCTCCCTGGCTCCGCAGTGGCGCGTCGGCAGCGTGCAGGAGGCGTATCTGCCGGCTGAGGCCGCCCGCTGGTGGGGGACCGGCAAGCTCGTGGAGTTCGCCGCCGCGATCCCGGACGTCTCGGTGCTCTACCGACTCGTCTCCTCGGTGCGGCGGGACGAGTGCCACTGGTGCGGACTCGAACTCATCGGTGACCGCTGCGCGTTCTGTGCGGCGCCCGCCCCCTACGGGACCGGCTCACGGAGGGCGGCGGCGGTGCGCCCGGCGCCCGCCCGCAACCGCTCCGGTTCCGCGCTCTCCTCCCGTACCGCTTCCGGTTCCGGCGGTTCCTCCTCCGGTACCGGTCAGGACGACGACGGAGACCGTACGGACAACTCACGAAGGGGCGCCGGCCTCGGCGCCTTCCTCAAGCAGAGGCACGCGGCCGCCGCCGCACGCTCCGACTCGCAATCCAGTCACGCCGTTGTCGCCGATCCCCGAGGTCTGTAGTCCATGAATTCACGCCAGCGCCGTGGCGTCATCCTGCTGGTCGTCTCCGTCCTGTGTGCCCTCGCGGCGTTCGGGGGCGTGCTGACACTCATACGCGACGTGGAGTCGAAGGTCGGTCCCGAGACGACGGCGTACGAGCTCAAGGCTGACGTTCCGCCGTACAAGTCCCTCGACGAGGGGCAGTTCAAGAAGGTGTCCATACCGAAGCGCTGGCTTCCGGAGACCGCGGTCACCGACCTCGACGAGGTGCGCGGCAAGGTCGCCACCAACAAGCTGCGCAAGGGGTCGCTGCTGCAGACGGACATGATCGACGAGCGGCCCGAACTCAAGCCGGGCCAGCAGGAGATCGCCATCATGATCGACGCCGAGACCGGTGTCGCCGGCAAGATCAACTCGGGCAGCCGGGTCAACATCTTCGCCACCTTCGAGGGTGAGCAGCAGACGGGCGGCAAGGGCCAGTCGGCGAACCAGTCGAAGGTCATCGTGAACGACGCGAAGGTCATCGACGTCGGGAAGCTGACGCCGTTCAAGGAGAACTCCGGCGACGAGGACCGCTCCCGGCTGAGCGAACGGGACGGCGTCCCCATCACCTTCGCCCTCTCCACGGCCGACGCGCAGCGCGTCGCCTACGCGGAGTCCTTCGCGGAGCACGTCCGGCTCGCCCTCGTGGCACCGGGCGACGGCAACGACATCCCCGAGAGCGACAAGACGTACACGCTCACCGGGGACAAGTGAGGCAGGAATCAGCCGATGGTCACCCGCATTCAGCCAGCCGTCAGCGACCAGGAAGCGGCCCGGTCGGTCCTTGGCCTGCTCAGCCAGCTTCCGGACAGCGAGCCGGTGCCCGCCGCCACCGACTCCACCCAACTGCTCGATTCGCTCGCGCGGTTGGCCGAGGGGACCGTGGCGGACCTGCCGGAGGTCGTGCTCGTACACGAACTCATCCGCCCAATGCCCGCGTTGGAGCTGATCCGTGAGATCGCGCTCCGCTTCCCGGCCGTCGGCGTCATCCTCATCACCCGCGACACCAGCCAGCCGCTCTACTCGGCGGCGATGGACGCCGGAGCCCGCGGCGTACTCGGGCTGCCCCTCAGCTACGACGACCTGGCCGCGCGGGTCGGCGCCGCCGCCTCCTGGGCGGTGGGCGTACGGAAGCATCTGGGCACACTTCCCGAGGAGACGGTCGGCCCCGGTGGCACCGTCGTCGCCGTGACGGGCGCCAAGGGCGGCGTGGGCACGACCCTGACGGCGGTCCAGCTGGCGCTCGCGGCACAGGCGTCGGGACGAGGTACGGCCCTGGTGGACATGGACCTGCAGTCCGGGGACGTCTCCTCGTTCCTGGACGTGCAGTTCCGTCGCTCGGCGGCCGACCTCGCGGGCATCGCCGACATCTCCAACCGCGTGCTCCAGGACGCGCTCTTCGCGCACGAGTCGGGGCTCGGGCTGCTGCTCGCCCCCGGCGAGGGCGAACGGGGCGAGGAGGTCGACGACCGTGCGGCCCGCCAGATCATCTCCGCGCTCAAGGCCCGCTACGACATCGTCGTGATCGACTGCGGCACCCAGCTCAACGCCGCCAACGCCGCCGCGATCGAGACCTCCGACAGCGCGGTGCTGCTGACGACACCGGACGTGATCTCCGTACGGGCGGCCAAGCGCATGGTCCGGATGTGGGACCGGCTGCAGATCCGCAAGGCCGAGGAGACCGTCACACTCGTCAACCGGACGTCGCGCTACACGGAGATCCACCCGGGGCTCATCGCACGCATCGTCGGCACGTCCGTGGCCGGGACGACGATTCCCGCCGGGTACAAGGAGCTTCACGCCGCCGTCGACGCCGGACGCATCCAGGACCTCGACGTCAAGAGCACGGTCAAGCAGGCCCTGTGGTCCTTCGCGGCCGAACTGGGCCTCGTCACCGCGGCGGAGGTCACCAGCAGCAACAGCGGCGGCAAGCACAGCGCCAAGGCGTCGAAGGGCCAGAGCGGACAGTCCAAGCAGGCGCTCTCCGACACCGGCACGGAGCCGGACGGGCGCGCCCTGCCCGCGGGCGGATCGGGGAGTTCCCAGGTCCAGGCTGTGCAGGGAAGCCAGGGCGCCGAACGCCCGACGGGTCAGGCCGGCCGCGGAGCGCCGCGCCCGCAGACGGCACCGCCCGGCCAGTTCCCTCCGCCACGCACCCCCCAGGCCCGGCAGGGGAGCACCCCCGGGGGCAGCCGGCAGGCCCTGCCCCCCGGCGCCTCGGGCGGCGAGAACGGCATGCCCGGGGAGGCACCGGCGGCGCCCGTGGGCAACGAGTACCGCGACCACCGCAGGCCGCACGAGCCCAACAGCGCGGCGCCCTTCCACACGCGCACGCGCGTGGGTCCGGTGGGCCCCGACATCGGGCACGTATCGGGAGGCCGGCACGCACGGCAGCAGGTCGACGACCTCGATGACGAGGGCGAGGCGAGCGTGTGGGGCGACAAGGGCGCCGTCACCGTGGAGTTCGCGGGCATGGCGCCCGTCGTGCTCGCGGTCCTGGCAATCCTTTGGCAGTGCGTCCTCGTCGGCTACACGTTCTCGCTCGCCGGAAACGCCGCCGACGAGGCGGCACGTGCCGCGACGGCGGCCGCGTTCAACGGCGACCCGGAGGGCGCCTGCGAGTCAGCGGCGACCGAGCACCTGCCGGCCGAGTGGCGGGAGAAGTCCTCGGTCAGCTGCAGCCTCGAAGGCCATCTGTGGAAGGCGAACGTCGACCTGTCGGCACCTGTCCTCTTCCCCGGAGCGGGGAAGCTCCCCTTCAGCATCACCGGCACGGCCGGCGCTGCCGAGGAGGGGAAGTGAGAGCGGCATGAGACGGACGCGGACGGCGCGCAGAGCACGGACGGACCGGGGACTCACGCAGGTTGCGCGAGCCCTGCGGGCACGTTCCCGGAGCGCAGGGGGCGCGGAGGGTGAACGCGGCGCGTCCAGCCTGGAGCTGGCGGGCATGATGCCGCTGCTCCTGCTCGTGGCCATGGCCGCGATCCAGCTCGGCGTCGCGGGCTACACCGTCCAGCAGGCCGGTACGGGCGCCCGCGCCGCCGCACGTATCGCGAGCCAGGAGGACCTCGCCGAGGACTTCGAAACGACCGGCAAGGCGGCCATGTCCGACTGGACGGCGTCCCGCGCCAGTTTCGACCTCGGAGGGGGAGAGGACGAGGTGAAGGTGACCATCACCGTCACCATCCCGTCCGTCGTCCCCGGCGTCGACGACTTCGGCGACGCGACCCGTTCCGCGACCATGCCGCGCGACTGATCACCGCGAACGTACAGAGAGGAGGTCGGAGTTGAGTCTGCGGGCCCGCATGACCACCCCTGAGTCCCGGACGCGTACCGGGGCGCCAGCCGACGGCGGCACCGCCCACCTCGTGTCCGCCTACCGCACGAAGCTCCTCGAAGAGATAGACCTCGCGGAGATGTCCGCCCTTCCCTCGTCGGAGCGCAGGGCCCGCCTGGAGCGTGTGCTGGGGCACCTCATCAGCCGCGAGGGGCCCGTACTGTCCACGGTCGACCGGGAGTTGCTCATCCGGCGCGTCGTGGACGAGGCCCTCGGGCTCGGCGTCCTCGAACCGCTGCTGGAGGACGCCTCCATCACGGAGATCATGGTCAACGGACCGGATCAGGTCTTCGTCGAGCGGTCGGGCCGTGTCGAGCAGGTGCCGGTCCGGTTCGCCTCCGAAGAGCAGCTCATGCAGACCATTGAGCGCATCGTCTCGACCGTCAACAGGCGTGTGGACGAGTCGAATCCGATGGTCGACGCCCGCCTGCCCTCCGGCGAGCGTGTCAACGTCATCGTCCCGCCGCTCTCCCTCACCGGCCCGACGCTCACCATCCGTCGCTTCCCCCGCGCCTACGCGCTGCATGAACTGATCGCGATGGGCACGCTCGACGAGCACGCCGTCGCGCTGCTGTCGGGCTTCATCCGCGCCCGGTTCAACGTGATCGTCTCGGGAGGGACGGGCAGCGGGAAGACCACTCTGCTCAACGCGCTCTCCGGGCTCATCCCCGACCACGAGCGCATCATCACGGTCGAGGACGCGGCCGAACTCCAGCTCCAGCAGCGGCACATCATCCGGCTGGAGACCAGGCCGCCCAACGTCGAGGGCCGGGGCCAGGTCACCGTCCGCGACCTCGTACGGAACTCGCTGCGCATGCGGCCCGACCGGATCATCGTCGGTGAGGTGCGCGGCGGCGAGACGCTCGACATGCTCCAGGCCATGTCCACAGGTCACGACGGCTCGCTGGCCACCGTGCACGCCAACAGCGCCGAGGACGCGCTGATGCGCCTTCAGACCCTCGCTTCCATGTCGGAGGTCGAGATCCCCTTCGCGGCGCTCCAGGACCAGATCAATTCCGCCGTGGACGTGATCATCCAGCTCGCCCGCTTCCCCGACGGCACACGGAAGGTCACGGAGATCGCTCTCCTCGCCTCGCACGGGCGCGAGGTCTTCCGCATCGCCTCGGTCTCCCGCTTCGACGCCGAGCCCATGGGCTCGGACGGCAAGGTGCACGGGAGCTTCGCTCATCTGCCCGTGCCGCGGCGCGCCGCGGACCGGCTCCACATGGTGAGCGAGACCGTGCCGCCCCTCTTCGGAGTCGCGGACGACGAAGGCCAACTGAGCACGAGGGAGGCGGAGTAGAGCGCCCCCGGGCGGCTGCGAGGCCCCACTGAGAGACGGAAAGCCGCACGACCGCACGCAGTACCCGCACGCAGCACCATCACCGCACCCAGGACGGACCACAGGACCCAGGACCACGTCATGGACACCACCGCACAACTCGCGCTCGGCGCCTTCCTGCTGGCCGGCGCGCTCGCCGTCGCCGCGGTCATGGCGTTCGCGTCGGGACGCGCACAGAACAAGGAACTCCTCGAGCGCCTCGCCGACGAATCGGCGGGCCGCGAACTGCCGCCCGGCCGGCGCCGTGTCTTCACCGGCGTGGACAAGCAGCTGCGCGGCACCCGGCTGGGACACCGCGTGCAGAGCGGACTGGCCGCGACCGGACTCGACATCACGGCGGGCGAGTTCACCGTCTATGTGGCCGTCGTCGTCGCCGGCCTGTGGCTGGTCGCCGCCTCCGTGCTCGCGCCGTTCTTCGGGCCGATCGCCGCGGTGCTGGGCGTGCTGGCCGCCAGCGCCTTCCTCAGCCACCAACGGCAGCGCCGCACCGAGCAGTTCATCAGCCAGCTGCCGGAGCTCTCCCGCATCCTCGCCAACGCAACCTCGGCGGGCCTCGCCCTGCGTACCGCGCTCGGCATGGCGGCGGAGGAGCTGGAGGCCCCGGCGGGAGAGGAACTCAAGCTCGTCAACAACCAGCTGGCCCTCGGCCGCTCCGTCGAGGACGCGTTGAACGAGCTCGCCGAACGTCTGCCGTCGCGTGAACTCGTCGTCCTCGTCACGACGTTGGTGCTCGCGAACCGCGCGGGCGGCACCCTCGTGGCGTCGCTGCGCAACCTCACCGACACCCTCGAAGAGCGCAAGGAGACCCGACGCGAGGTGCGCACCATGCTCGCCGAAGTGAACGCGACCGCCTTCACGGTGCCCGTGCTGGGCCTCGGCGCGATGCTGATGATGAACTCGATGATGCCGGGCGCCCTGGCCCGCGTCACAGGGTCCGCGGTCGGTCAGCTCGCGATCATCGGCGCCGTCGGCCTCTTCGCCACGGGCTTCTTCGTCATCCGCCGTCTCGGCAAGATCGAGATCTGAGGAGGAGACCATGAGCGCCGTTCTGCCCTTCCTTCTCGCCGCGGTCGCCGCCGTCGCCGTGTACGGGGCCATCGCGGGCATCCGTATGTACCGGGCCCAGATCGAGCTGCCGAGCGACCTCGCCGTCGCCCTGGAGGTCGGTGCGACGCGAACGTCGGCCCCGGAGGCCGCCGTCGACCGACTCGGCATGCCCCTCGCGCCGCTCGTGCTGCGTCTGATGGGCGAGGAGCGCGTCAACGCCAAGCGCCGCAAGATCGACCGCGCCGGCAATCCGGGCGGCCTTACCATCCACCGCTACGCCGCGCGCCGCGCCGCGTACGGGGTCTTCGGCGTCGTCATGGCGATCGTCGGACTGGTCGCCGACAGCTGGCTGTTCGCTTTCGTCGTGCTGGCCTTCGGCCTCTCGGCCGCGGAGCTCGGGATCCGGCAGGCCGTCCGCGACCGCAGGCACGTCATCGAACGAACCCTTCCCGACTTCCTCGACGTCCTCGCCGTCGTCGTCTCCGCCGGCCTCAGCTTCCGGCAGGCGCTGGAACGCGTCGCCGAGCACTACGAGGGCCCGTGGGCCGACGAACTGCGCATCACACTGCGGCAGATGGACCTGGGCGTCAGCCGCCGCGCGGCCTTCGACGAGCTGCGCAAGCGCAACGACAGCGAGCAGGTCGACCAGTTCGTCACCGCCCTCCAGCAGGGCGAGGAACTCGGCGCACCGATCGCGGACACGCTCATCCAGATCGCCACGGACATGCGCCGTACCGACGCGCAGAACGCCCGCCGGCAGGCCGCCAAGACGGTGCCGAAGGCGACGATGACGACCATCGCCTTCCTGCTGCCGGGGACGTTGCTGCTGATCGTGGCCACCTTCCTTCTCGGATCGGACACCGACTTCGGTTCCGTACTGAACGGGTGACGTGATGACAGCCCAACGGCCAGGCCCCACAAGCGATTCCGCCAATCTCCACAGGCGTTCTGCTCACCCCTTCGTCGGAGGCGGCCGATGTGGCACAGTCTGCATCCGGACAACAACGGTGGGCGACGCAGCGGAGGAGAAGCCGGAATGACTGGTCGTCGGCTCGTCACCGCTCTGTCCCGCTGCCGCGCCGCGGCAGCCCGTTTCACGAGCGTCAGGACCGTGCAGAACTACAACAGACAGGCCGGGGGCGTGCCGTCGCGTCCCGACGCGGCCATCATCGAAGGAGATCGTGATGTTGAAGGCCATGCACCGCTGGCGCCACCGCGTCGTGGGCAGACTGCACGGGCACTGGTCGGATCGCGGCGCTGGAGCGATCGAATACGCGGGCGTCGTGATCATCGTCGCCGGGATCATCCTGGCGATCCGGGGCCTCGGGCTCGACGACGCGATCTCGGGCGGGATCGCGAAGGCCGTCAACCAAATCCTGGGCGACTGAGCAGACGCTTCGAGGCCCGGGACGAGGGCGCCACGGTGATCCTCTACGGTGCCGTGATCACGGGCCTGCTCTTCCTCGCCTTCGCCTTCTTCGCCGTGGCCCAGGCGGGGACCGTACGCAACGGCGGGCAGTCGGCCGCGGACGCCGCGGCGCTGGCCGCGGCGCAGGACGACCGGGACGAGCTCTTCGAGGACTTCCTCGACGCCATTCTCGAGGGCAAGTCCATCGAGGACATCCTCGACGGCCTCGGCTCGCTGTTCGGTGACGGCTGCGGCGAGGCCGACCACTTCGCCGACCGCAACCGCTCGGACGTCCTCAGCTGCGACGGGGTCAACAAGGACGGGCACAGCGGGTACACGGTGAAGGTCCGCACCCGTTTCGACACGGGCGACACGATCGTTCCCGGCGCCGACAACAAGAAGGCCGAGGCCAGTGCCACAGCCGTCATCAAGCCCAGGTGCCAGCTCGTGGACGAGGGCAAGCTCATCGAAATCGAGTGTGACGGCAAGGACTTGACCATCGACCCCGAGGACCTCGACCTCAAGCTCGAACCGTCGGATCTCTTCTCGGTGGTTCTGGTCGATTGACTCGCGGACGACGAACAGGGGACGAGCTATCCATGACCATTCGGCGCGCCTTGAGAGCCCGTGGACGGGGGACCGCCGTCGCGGTCACCGCCGGCCTGGTGCTCGCAGTGGCCGGCTGCAGCAGCAGCGGGGACGACGGCGGGGACGAGGGGAAGAAGCCGGACGGCGCCTCCCAGGACGACGACAAGGGCGGTGCGGGCGGCTCGGAGGAGTCGAACGAAGTGCTCGCCCAGGTGAAGGGCGGCAAGGGCGGAAAGTTCGTCCTGACCATCAACTCGGCGCAGCGCGACGATTCGGGATTCACCACGTTCAAGGGGACGTTGAAGAACGAGGGCCCGTCGGTCGTCGTCCTGCCGGGATGGGCCAGCGAGGAGTCCGAACTCAAGAACAACGGACTCTCCATGGCCGGGGCGACCATGGTCGACAAGAAGGGCAAGAAGCGCTACTTCATCCTCCGCGATACCAACGGGCACTGCCTGTGCACCAGGTTCACGGGCGGTCTGGATCAGGGCGAGACGTCCGAGTGGTACGCCCAGTTCCCCGCGCCGCCGGCGTCGACGGCCGCGGTCGACTTCCAGGTCGCGGACATGCCCAGCGCGAGTGTGAAGCTGTCAGGTGAGTGACGCGATGAGGCTCCCCGCGGCGCACCTGCTGCGCACCGTCCTGTGTACATCCGCTTCGGCCGTGCTGCTGACGACGTTCTGCGCGAGCGGTGCCCGGGCCGACGACCCCACGCCCAAGCCCACGGTCAAGGTCCCCAGCGGGCCGACGTCCCTGCCCGGCGCGGACGATCCCACGACCATCCCCACCACCGCCCCCTCCCTCCCCGGCGAGGGCGGTGCGCCGGCGCCCGACTACAGCGAGCCGCCGGACAACATCGGCGACTCCAAGCCGCCGGTGAAGGTCGACCCGCAAGCTGCAGGGCTCAAGCTCGCCGACGGGGCGAAGCTTGCGCCGTCCAGGGTGCTCGACATCAAGTTCGTCACCGAGGACCTGAGCGGTGAGGAGCGCCGCGAAGACAGCACGGGGAAGACGAAGTTCACGCTCCAGGCGGAGGTCCTCTTCCCGAAGGACAGCTCGAAGCTCGACAGCAGCGCCCTGTCGCGCATCCAGGAGATCGCCGACGAGGTCGACTCGCAGCAGGCGAAGGAGATCAACGTCTTCGGCTTCACGGACGACCTCGGCTCCTACGAGCACGGCAAGACGCTCTCGAAGAAGCGGGCCAACGCCGTGCAGAATGCGCTGGCCGAGGAGCTGAACTCCACGATCACCTTCAACGTGCGTGGCTACAGCGAGGATTACCCGATCGCCGACAACAACAGCGAGGAAGGCCGGAAGAAGAACCGCCGGGTCGAGGTGTCCTTCCCCCGCCAGGGCTGACGGCCCGGGGGCGGGGGAGACGCCGAAGGGCGCCGGGCGGTCGGGACGCGGGGCTCAGGCCGCTCGCGTGACCGCCGCCTGAACGGCGTGCTTCCAGTCCGTACGCAGGCGGTCCAGCTCCGCGAGGTCCGCCTGCGACCAGATCGTCCGGCCGGAGACATACTGCCGGATCGCCTCGTTGGCTTCGGCGATGGTCTGACCGTCGGATGCTGGTGGCTGGGAAGTGGACATGGGTCAAGACTAGAGGTTCCCACTGACAACGTCGGCCAAATAGTGGGCGATTTAGGTCACGTGACGCCAACTCAGCTCATGTAAACCCCTGATGGGGCGAGGCGCGACGACTGCACCGTAACAGCCCTGACCGGCGCCTTCAGTGGGGGATCATGGAGCGCGGAGGTCCCACGCAGACGCCGGCGACTCAAGCGCGATCCCGCACAGTGAGGCACGCCTCATTTCAGGACGTCCGGCGAAACGAAGCCGGACAGGGTGGCCGCTCCTCGCCCTCCCGCTCCTCGGCGTCAAGCCGGCGCTCGTCGCGGAGGTCGCTCGTGGGGGTACTGCGCGTGGCCCGCCTCGCCCGTGCGGACTCCCGGCGCGCCATGCGCGCCAGGCCCACGGGACCGCTCCCCTCCCGATCGACACGTCCGGCAAGGCAGTTGGTCCCCGGCCGGACCGGCCGCAGCGGCTAGGGTGGGAACCCCCCCCCTCGGGCCGGTCCGTATCCCCCCACGGACCGGCCCGCTTTACGTTCCGGGCCCGCGCGCCCAGCCGCACTGCGCCCGGCCTCCCGGCAGGTCCCCGGGGCCGGCGGACCCCGGTGTCAGCTCTCGCTGCTCCGGGCCCAGATGTTGGTGCCCGGTTCGGAGACCGCGTACGAGTCGATCTCCCGCAGCTCCTCGTCCGTGAGTTCCGGCCCCTCCAGTGCCGCCACGTTCGCCTCCAGCTGCCGCACACTGCTCGCGCCGATGAGGGCGGACGTCATGCGCGGGTCCCGCAGCACCCACCGCAGCGCCAGCTGCGCCAGCGACTGGCCGCGCCGCCCGGCGATGTCGTTCAGTCCGCGCAGCCGCCGCACCACGTCCTCGGTCAGCAGATCCGGGTCCAGGGAGGTGCCCTTCGAGGCGCGTGAGCCCTCTGGGACGCCCTGGAGGTACTTGTCGGTGAGCAGGCCCTGCGCGAGCGGCGCGAAGGAGATGCAGCCCATTCCCTCCGCGTCCAGCGTGCCGAGCAGGCCGTCCTCCTCCGTCCAGCGGTTCAGCATCGAGTACGAGGGCTGGTGGATCAGCGGGCGCACGCCCATCTCGCGCAGCAGCGCGGCGGCTTCGCGTGTGCGTTGCGAGTTGTAGGAGGAGATCCCGGCGTAGAGGGCCTTCCCCTGCTGCACGGCGGTGGCGAGCGCCCCCATCGTCTCCTCGAGCGGTGTCCCGGGGTCGAAGCGGTGGGAGTAGAAGATGTCGACGTACTCGAGGCCCATGCGCCGCAGTGAGGCGTCCAGCGACGAGAGCAGGTACTTGCGGGAGCCCCAGTCGCCGTAGGGGCCGGGGTGCATCGGGTAGCCCGCCTTGGTCGATATGACGAGTTCATCCCGGTACGGCCTGAAGTCCTGGTCCATCAGCTTGCCGAAGTTCAGCTCGGCGGAGCCGGGCGGCGGGCCGTAGTTGTTGGCGAGGTCGAAGTGGGTCACGCCGAGGTCGAAGGCACGGCGGAGGATCGCGCGCTGCGTCTCCAGCGCACGGTCGTCGCCGAAGTTGTGCCAGAGGCCCAGCGAGATCGCCGGGAGCTTCAGTCCGGAGCGGCCGGTGCGCCGGTATTCCATGGAGTCGTAGCGGGCGTCGTCGGCGCGGTACGGGTGCAGGGAGGAGTCGTCCGTCATGGGGCCCTTCCTATCAGCAGGGCCGAAGCGGCCCGGCTTCATCCAGGGGCTTCACCCGCAGTAAGGTTCAATGGTCCCGGACTCGCCGAAGGAGGGGCCGACCATTTACAAGAAGCTTCGCGACCTGGTGTACAGGCTCTATGCCCGCCGGGTGGAGTACCGCCTCGACACCGACCAGGTGCCCAAGCACATCGGTGTGATCCTGGACGGCAACCGGCGCTGGGCGCGGGCCTCGGGCGGCACGACGGAGCAGGGTCACCAGGCGGGTGCGGAGAAGATCCGCGAGCTGCTCGGCTGGTGCGAGGAGACGGACGTCAAGGTCGTCACGCTGTGGCTGCTCTCCACGGACAACCTCAACCGCGCGGAGAACGAGCTCCTGCCGCTGCTCGGCATCATCGAGGACACCGTGCGCGACCTGGCCGCCGACGGTCGCTGGCGCGTCCACCACGTCGGCCAGCTGGACCTCCTGCCGGACCGCACGCAGCAGGTGCTGAAGAAGGCCGAGGAGAAGGCCGGCGACATCGACGGGGTGCTGGTGAACGTGGCCGTCGGCTACGGCGGCCGCCAGGAGATCACCGACGCCGTCCGCTCGCTGCTCGCCGACCGTGCCGCCGGCGGTGCGAAGCTCGACGAACTGGCGGAGACCCTGACGGTCGAGGACATCTCCGAGCACCTCTACACCCGTGGCCAGCCCGATCCGGACCTGGTCATCCGTACCAGCGGCGAGCAGCGCCTGTCGGGCTTCATGCTCTGGCAGAGCGCCCACTCGGAGTATTACTTCTGCGAGGTTTTCTGGCCGGCCTTCCGCAAGGTCGATTTCCTGCGTGCCATCCGCGATTACGCGGCTCGCCACCGGCGCTACGGGAACTGACCCGAGCCCCTCCGAGCACCGGTGCGCCGGGCGCCACAGGGGCCCGTCCTACGGCCCTGGAGCGCGTTCCGGCCCGTGAGCAGGGCCGCGTCCCCGGTAGGGGTTGTCGAGGTCACCCTGGCGGGGCGCTCCGCATATGCCATTGCATGCTTGCGCTCACCCGGGGGAATATCCCCTCATGGCTGGTGCCCTCCACAGGCTCCGGCCGCCGGGAGGCCCGATTGCAGACCACGGACCGCCGCAGGAGTTCTGCGGCGACTGGGATGTCGCGGAGGGCCGGTGCACGGCCCGCTCCGCGCGGGTCCGGACCGGTCTCTTCCCTTGCGACGCCGTCGCACCCCGACCTCTTCCGAGGGGGTTCGTCCACCCGTGGTGACAAGCAAAAAGCGCAACGAAGCCGACCGGCGCACGTATGTCATCGACACCAGCGTGCTGCTCGCAGACCCGATGGCGATGGACCGATTCGAGGAGCACGAAGTCGTGCTGCCCGTCGTCGTCGTGACCGAGTTGGAGGCAAAGCGGCATCACCCGGAACTGGGCTACTTCGCCCGGCAGGCGCTGAGGAGGCTGGATGAATACCGCGTCAAGTACGGCCGCCTGGACGCCCCCATTCCGATCGGCGACGTGGGCGGTTCGCTCCGCGTCGAGCTGAACCATTCGGACCCGGGTGTCCTCCCCGCCGGCTTCCGGCTGGAGGACAACGACTCGCGGATCCTCGCCGTGGCGAGGAACCTTCAGGCAGAGGGGTTCGACGTCACTGTCGTCTCCAAGGATCTGCCCCTGCGCATCAAGGCGTCGTCCGTCGGACTTTGCGCGGAGGAGTACCGCGCGGAGCTCGCGATCACCGAGTCCGGCTGGACCGGCATGTCCGAGCTGACACTGCCGGGGGAGGAGATCGACGAACTCTTCGCCGCCGAGAGCGTGTTCGTGGCGGAGGCCGCCGAACTCCCTGTCCACACGGGCCTGGTGCTTCACTCGGAGAAGGGGAAGGCGTTGGGGCGGGTCACGCCGCAGGGCCGTATCAAGCTCGTACGGGGCGACCGCGAGGCCTTCGGCATCAAGGGCCGCAGTGCCGAGCAGCGCATCGCTCTGGACATGCTGCTGGACCCCGAGGTGGGCATCATCTCCATGGGAGGCCGGGCCGGTACGGGTAAGAGCGCGCTCGCGCTCTGCGCCGGGCTGGAGGCGGTGCTGGAGCGCCGTCAGCACCGGAAGGTGATGGTCTTCCGTCCGCTGTACGCGGTCGGCGGCCAGGATCTCGGCTATCTGCCGGGCACCGAGGCCGAGAAGATGAATCCGTGGGCGCAGGCCGTCTTCGACACGCTCTCGGCGGTCACGAGCCGAGAGGTGATCGAGGAGGTCGTGGAGCGGGGCATGCTCGAGGTGCTGCCGCTCACGCACATCCGCGGCCGGTCGCTGCACGACGCGTTCGTGATCGTCGACGAGGCGCAGTCGCTGGAGCGGAACGTGCTGCTGACGGTTCTCTCCCGGATCGGCGCCGGATCACGGGTCGTTCTCACCCATGACGTGGCACAGCGGGACAATCTGCGCGTGGGCAGGTACGACGGAGTCGTCGCCGTGGTGGAGAAGTTGAAGGGGCACCCCCTCTTCTCGCACATCACACTCAGCAGGTCCGAAAGGTCGCCGATCGCGGCGCTTGTGACGGAGATGCTCGAAGAGACACACATCTGAGGGGAGTTATCCCGTTTGCCGCGTGTCAGGCGCCGACCGTCCTCAAGGGCGGTCGGCGTCAACGCTGTTCAGCGGCTTTTCCGCCTTCGCTCCCTCGTTCGGGGGACAGTCAGGCCGCGGCACTTTAGACCCTGGAACCGCCGCGCGCGCGTGTTTCCGGGCAATGTGACAGGCAAACCAGGTGTGACCTATCCCACTCAACACGGAATTGCCTCAGCCCACTCGCGTCCGGCAGGGTGTGGTTCCTGTCAGGCCCCGCATACGGCACACCGGTACCAGCAATGGTGCTGCACCACAGAGTCATACAGAACTGAAAAGCAGTCACGCCGTATGCCGCCCGAAGAACCACGCGGCCCTCCCAGCCCAAGGAGGGTCCTACGGGCCCGTATCTCCGGTGACGAGTTCCAGGAGGTCAGTGCTAGGGGCACGATCGGCGCCCGCGCGGTCATCGAGCGGGCACGTTGGAAGGAAATCGTGTGACTCGGATCTCCGTCCGGGGATTCGCAGTGGCGTCCGCCACCGCGGTCACCACCGTCGGTGCTGTCGTCGGTGTGGCCTCCGGAAGTCAGCAGGGTCAGACGACGAATGACGTCGAGGCCACCGCTGCTGACTCGACGCTCCTCGAAGACATACCGGCGGGTCAGCAGGCCCGGGTACAGACCGCTTCCCTGACGCAGCAGGCGGACACCGCCCACGCCGAGGCGAAGAAGGCCGCAGCGGAAGAAGCGCGCAAGGCTGCAGCCGAGAAGGCCGCGGCCAAGAAGGCGGCCGAGGAGAAGGCGGCCAAGGAGCGCGAGGCCAAGGCCGCAGCGAGCCGTTCCGCCGCTCGCGCGGACGCAGGCGACTTCCCCGCGCAGTCCTCGTACACGGTCGCCGAAGTCAAGTCGATGGCCCAGAAGATCGTCGGTGGGTCCAACTTCCAGTGCTTCTCGGAGATCGTGGAGCGCGAGTCTGGCTGGAACTACCGGGCGAGCAACGCCAGTTCGGGTGCCTACGGGCTCATGCAGGCGCTCCCGGGTACCAAGATGGCTTCCGCCGGGGCCGACTGGCGGACGAACCCCGCCACCCAGATCAAGTGGGGCCTGAACTACATGAACGACCGGTACGGCAGCGCCTGCGGTGCCTGGGACTTCTGGCAGGCCAACAACTGGTACTGACCAGGGCGGCCGTTGCGGCCCGGCCCTGAGCCGTACAACTTCACAAGCTTCGACGCTCACCCCCGTCCCGAGTCAGGGCCGGGGGTGAGCGCTTGCAGTGACCGGGTGGTGAACATCATCGCGTCCCCGTCCCGGAAGCAACCTTTACGCCGGTAACGTCGTCACTCAACGGCAGCGGGTCATGTGCCCGGGGGCGGAGGAAGCTGGATGACGAGCAGGGTGGACAGGCTCCGGGACACCGTGGCGCGCGTGGCCTCGCGCGTCGCGCAACGGCGCGAGGAGCAGCTGGCGAAGGAACAGGCGATCACCAGGCCCGGGGGCGGGCAGGGTTCGCGGCCGGACGGTCCCTCTGCTTCAGCGCCCGCCGGACCGCCCGCGACACCCCCCGAGCGCCCGACGGGCACCGGGGGCAGCAGGCCCGCGCCGGCCACGGCGGTGCCCTGGGGCGTGCGGGTCGCGGCGGAGGCCGGGTGGCGGCTGCTGGTACTCGCGGGTGTCGTGTGGGTGCTGATACAGGTGATCAGCTCGATCAGCCTGCTCGTGCTCTCCTTCTCCGCCGGGCTGCTCGTGACCGCGCTGCTGCAGCCGACGGTCGCCCGGCTCAAGCGTCGCCGCGTCGCACGCGGATTCGCCACCGCCATCACCTTCATCACCGGCTTCGTCGTGATGGGCCTGATCGGCTGGTTCGTGGTCTGGCAGGTCACGGAGAACCTGCCGACCCTCACCGAGCGGGTGCAGGAGGCCATCGAGGAGGGGAAGCGCTGGGCGATCCAGGGCCCCTTCCACGTGTCCGAGAACCAGGTCAACGACGTCGCCAAGAACCTCAGCCAGTGGCTGGGTGACAACAGCCAGGAGGTCACCTCCGCCGGGCTCGAAGGCGTCACCGTCCTGCTGGAGTTCCTCTCCGGTGCGGTGCTGACGATGTTCATCACCCTCTTCCTGCTCTACGACGGCCCCCGCATCTGGGACTGGTTCCTCAAGCTGGTGCCGCGCGGAGCACGCGAGGGCGTCGCGGGAGCCGGACCGCGGGCGTGGGTCACGCTGACCGGGTACGTACGGGGGACCGTGATAGTCGCGATGATCGACGCGATCTTCATCGGCGTCGGCATCTACATCCTCGAAGTGCCGCTGGCGGTGCCGCTGGCCGTCCTCATCTTCATCTTCGCCTTCGTGCCGATCGTGGGCGCCGTCGTCTCCGGTGCGCTGGCCGTGCTGGTCGCGCTCGTCACCAACGGGCCTTTGACGGGGCTGCTCGTGCTCGGCGTGGTGCTCCTCGTGCAGCAGATCGAGAGCCACATCCTCCAGCCCTTCATCCTGGGCCGGCTGGTGCGGGTGCATCCGCTGGCCGTGGTGCTGGCGGTCACCGGCGGCAGCCTCATCGCGGGGATTCCCGGAGCGGTCGTCGCGGTGCCTCTCGTCGCGGTGCTCAACACGGTGACGAGTTACCTGCGGGCGTACTCCGAGGGGCAGGCCTTGGGCGCGCCGCTTCCGGCGGGCGGCGGGCCGACGGGGCCAGCTCTCCCGGGCGGTGCCGGACCGGGCGACGACGCAGGCGCCGACGCCGGAACTGGCAAGCCCGGCAAGGGCCATGCCGGCAGGACGGGCCGTAGCACCGGTGTCTCGACGGAGCCGGGCGCGTCCCCGACGGAGTCCGCCGACGGGCCGCCGCCTCCGAAGGACGGTCCTGGTACGGATGAGTCGAAGGGGCCCGACGGGCCGCGGAAGTAGCGCGCGAGGGTCCTCGTCCTGGCGTGCGCGTGCGGTGCGGGCCTGACGTAGATAGCTGCTGAAGTGCCGTCGTACGGGCGGCAGTTCGGGGTGGGCGCCTGGTTCTGCGTAAGGGAACGGACCCGGCTCAGCGGTGCCTTGGGCGTCGGGCCGGGTCAGTAGGGGGCCTTCCGCTGCTCCATGTACCGCTTGAGCCGGTGGTGGTCCGCGGCGCTCCAGCCGTCGGGCGGTGCGACGGCGGCCCACGCCGCGACCGAGCCGATGCCGTAGCGGTGCCCGTGCGGGGCGTCGACGTCGTAGGAGACGGCAAGGTCCACCGTCGTCTGCCAGAAGGTGACGAACGGGAACCAGCCGACCTCCTGAGTGATGTCCGGACCGAGCGGTTCACGCAGCCACCGCGGCCGCTCTATGGCCAGGCTCCACGACCACCACGCGATCGGGTCGGAGGCGTTCTGGAGATGGACCACCCGCGGCTTCTGCCACGGGCCGTGGGGACGGGCCAGGTCCTTCGCGGGCCACTGCGCGAAGCGGAAGTGCCTGCCGCGCTCGTACTGCGGGCGCCACACCGGGCTGCCGGCGTCGCGGTGAGCGGTGATCTCCCTGCGGATCGGTGAGTAGCCGGGCGTGCCGGCCAGGACGGCGCCGTCCACCTTCGAGAGCAGATCGCCGGGGCCGTCGAAGGCGGCCTCTATGCCGTACGCGCCGAGGCTCTCGCCGAAGACGACCAGTCGGGGACGGTCGTTCGCCGGCTCCTCCAGCCAGCGCGCCCGTACGGCCTGCACCAGCGCCCGGTTGGCCCGTCCGGCCTGTTCCTTGTCGACGACGAACGAGAGCCAACTCGGCAGGAAGGAGTACTGCATTGCGACGATGGCGGTGTCGCCGCCGTGCAGGTACTCAAGCGGCTCGGCGTCGGTCGAGTTGACCCAGCCCATGCCGGTCGTGCCCGCGATCGCCAGCACCTCGCGGTCGAAGGCGCCCGTGCGCTCCAGCTCCGCGACGGCCAACTCGGCGCCGGCCCGGTAGCTTTCGGCCTCGTTCGATCCTCCGCCCTCGAACGCGCGCCTGCCCACGTACACCCGCACCGGGTCCTTGGCCGGTCGGTGCGTGACGTGGCTGATCCGGCGGGCGGTGGGCGTGGAGCCGGTGAAGTTGCGGCCCTGGTAGCCCAGTTCACGCCAGGTGACCAGGGAGTGCGGGCTTCCCGAGACGAAACGGGAGCCCGACTGGACGACGCCGTTTTTGGTGCCGCGGTCGGTGCTCTCCGCCACCTGCGCCACCACATCCACGACACCACGGTCGAAGACCACGTCCCGCGTGCCCACGACCACCGCCGTCGCGCTGATCAGCAGTCCGGCCACGACGGCGACCGGGCGCGGCACGAAGCGGCACAGGCCCCGTATCAGCGTCCGGGTGCCCAGCCGGACCGCGCGTGCCAGGAACAGCAGCAGTCCGCAGAGGACCAGCGCCATCAGGGTGATCATCATGGAGTGCCACGTCAGCGTCTCGGGCAGATCCTGCAGAGCCCTCAACTCCCGCTGCATACGGGCGCTTTCGGACAAGGCGAGGACGGTGAGCCCGACAGCGGCCACGTTGTACGCCTGCCAGGCGTGGGCCCGTGCGCGCTCGCTCACGAGCCGTGGAAGGAACCGCCGGCAGGCCGGCAGCAGGGCGAGGCGTGCGAGCCGGCCGAGCACGGCGCCGATGGCATAGCCGATCGCGGCGGTGATGCCGCCGATGACCCCCTGAAGCAGCCAGGGGCGTGGCACCAGGGACGGCGTCAGGGAGAGCCAGAAGAAGACGGTGGCGAGGCACGTACCGCTCAGGTCCGGCCAGCGTCGTACGAGCCAGGCCGGGTCGGGACGCTGCCAGTACGGGCGACGGGCGACGGCAAGGGTCCGGGAGGCGACGCGGCGCAACGCCCGGCCCAGCTGGGGTGGGGGCATGCCCGTGGGGTGCGGCTCGCCCTGCGGGAGGTGTTCCGGGGCGCGCTCCGGGTGCTGGACCTCCGGGTGCCGGGGGCCGGGCAGATGCGCCGGACGCGGCTCCCCGCCGACGCCGGGGCCGGGCCGTGTGAGCGGGGCGGCGCCGATCGCCTGGGCGGTGCTCGCGCCGCCTCTACCCGCGCCCGCCTCCGCGTCCGCCTCCGCGTCCGCCTCCGTGCCCGCCTCCGCGTCCGCCTCCGTGCCCGTCCCCGTCCCCGTCCCCGTCCCGGCGACCGCGCCGGTCCGGTCGGGACAAGGTCTCTCCTCCGTCCTGTACGCCATTGTCCGCCCCCACCCCATACCGGAACTTGGTCACCGTTACGGCTGACGCAGTGAGCGGCGAGCGGGTTGAGCGCATATCCGTCCCGAAAACGGGTTGTTCGCACCCAGGCCCGCTCGATAGGGCTGAAGTGGAAGCACGTCACGCTCGGATCAGGGGAGTCGCTATGCCCGCACGCAGGTCCGGTCAGGGGCGCAAGCCGTCGTCGCGGCTCGTACTGGCGGCGGAGGCGGCACGCCTGAGGCAGCGCTCGGGAAGGTCGCTCGGGGAGCTGGCGGCCGCCACGGCGTACGGAACCGCGTATCTGCATCAGCTGGAGCGAGGCGAACTGCTCGGCACACCCGCGGTGTTCGCGGCCCTGGACGAGGTCTACGGCTCAAGCGGGCACCTGGGCGAGCTGTGGGAGCTGGCACGGGACGCGGTGTTCCGCGAGCGGTTCCGGCATTTCATGGAGCTGGAGCGACGGGCCACGGTGCGCCACGAGTACGCGGCGGCCACGGTTCCAGGGCTCTTCCAGACCGAGGAGTACGCGCGCGAGCAGCTCCGTACGGCGCGGCTCGGCAACGAACAGGAGCTGGAGGAGCAGGCCGCCGCCCGAGTCGGCCGTCAGGGCCTGCTCATCGGCGACAGCGCTCCGCGCTTCGTGGCCGTACTGGACGAGGCCGTGCTGCGGCGGCGGCTGAGGGAACCGGGCGCCTGGACGAGGCAGTTGGAGCGGTTGCTCGAGATCTCGAGGCTGCCCATGGTCACGTTGCAGGTGCTGCCGTTCGCGTCCGGGCTGCAGCATCTGCTCGGCAGTTCGCTGACGGTGCTGTGGATGCCGGACGGCTCGACCGTGGCCTACACCGAGGGCGCCTGGTCGGGGGAGCTGGTCGAGGACCGCGACGACGTGGACAGGCTCCGCCTCTCCTGCGACGTGCTGCGGGACTCGGCCCTTCCGCCGGACCGCTCTGCGGCGTTCATCCGGCGACTGATGGACGGAACGGAGGGAGCCATGGGAAGGGAAGGAGACGCATCATGACCGCACGTGCCACCGCACAACCAGTCGCACGCCGGCTCGCGCACGCGGCCGCACACACGACCCCGCGAGCCACCGGACGCCCTTTCGCACTCGCGCCGGGCGGCGACGGAGGCACGGGCTGGCAGACCTCCAGCCACAGCAACGCGGAGGGCGGAAACTGCGTCGAAGTCGCTCACGGCGCCCGGGGTGGCGGCGTCGGCGTGGTCCCCGTCCGGGACAGCAAACTCCCGCGCGGGCCGGCACTGTACTTCGAGCCCGGTGCCTGGTTGTCCTTCGTCGAAGCGCTGAAGGAACGCAACCGGTCCCCGGAACTCCGTGAGCTGACGGCAATCGGACATACGGACACAAGTGTGCCGAGTGACTGTCTTTCCTTTGACGGGGTACAGGGTTGGACCAGGTCCAAGTCGCCTCGCGGCAGCGGTGGATGAGGCCGTGCGGGCGGCGAGGGCTGGGCACCGAACCCGTTCACGGGAGGAAACTCCATGTCGGACCACACGACCACCAACAACGCCGGCATCCCGGTCGAGAGCGACGAGCACTCGCTCACCGTGGGCCGGGACGGCCCGATCCTGCTCCAGGACCACTATCTGATCGAGAAGATGGCCCAGTTCAACCGTGAACGGGTTCCCGAACGTGTGGTTCATGCCAAGGGCGCCGGAGCCTACGGGGTCTTCGACGTCACGAACGACGTAAGCCAGTTCACGAAGGCGGACCTCTTCCAGCCGGGCAGGCGTACCGAGATGCTCGCCCGCTTCTCGACGGTCGCCGGCGAGCAGGGAAGCCCGGACACCTGGCGGGACCCTCGTGGCTTCGCGCTCAAGTTCTATACGGAGCACGGCAATTACGACATGGTCGGGAACAACACCCCGGTCTTCTTCGTGCGCGACCCCAGCAAGTTCCAGGACTTCATCCGCAGCCAGAAGCGCCGTCCCGACAGCGGCCTGCGCGACCACGACATGCAGTGGGACTTCTGGACGCTCTCGCCCGAGTCGGCGCACATGGTGACGTGGCTGATGGGTGACCGCGGCATCCCGCGCACGTACCGGCACATGAACGGTTACAGCTCGCACACCTACATGTGGGTCAACGCCGGGGGCGAGAAGTTCTGGGTGAAGTACCACTTCAAGACCGACCAGGGCATCGAGTTCCTCACCCAGGAGGACGCCGACCGGCTCGCGGGGGATGACGCCGACGCCCACCGCCGCGACCTGTTCCGGGCCGTCGCCGGCGGCGACGCACCGACCTGGACGATGTACGTGCAGGTGATGCCCTTCGCGGACGCGCCCGACTACCGCTTCAACCCGTTCGACCTGACGAAGGTGTGGCCGCACGGCGACCACCCGCTCATCGAGGTCGGACGGATGAGGCTCGACCGGAATCCCGAGGACTACTTCATCCACATCGAGCAATCGGCCTTCGAGCCCGCCAACCTCGTGCCGGGCATCGGCCCCTCGCCGGACAAGATGCTGCTCGGGAGGCTCTTCTCCTACCCCGACACACACCGCTACCGGATCGGCCCCAACTACGCGCAACTGCCGCCCAACCGGGCGCACTCGCAGGTCAACTCCTACGCCAAGGACGGCCCGATGCGGTACGAGCCGTCGCGGACCGCCCGTCCGTACGCGCCCAACTCCTACGGCGGGCCCGCGGCGGACACCTCGCGCTTCGCCCACGAGGCGGGCTGGAGCGTCGAGGACCAGGAGATGGTCCGTGGGGCGTACGCGCTGCGCCGTGACGACGACGACTGGGGCCAGGCGGGCACACAGGTCCGGCAGGTCCTGGACGACGCGGCCCGTGACCGGCTGGTGAACAACGTCTCCGGGCATCTGCTCGACGGCGTCAGCGGGCCGGTGCTGGAACGCGCGCTGCAGTACTGGCGGAACGTCGACAAGGACATCGGCGACCGCATCTCCGCGCGCGTCGACGGGCGCTGATCCGGTGGTCCCGGCCGGTCTCCGGCGGGGCCCGGTCCGCTCCGTCGGCGCCGCCGGGGAGCTACCGCCCGGGCGGGACCAACTCGGCGGCAACG
The DNA here is from genome assembly GCF_000426165.1 of Streptomyces sp. TAA486. NCBI lineage: Bacteria > Bacillati > Actinomycetota > Actinomycetes > Kitasatosporales > Streptomycetaceae > Streptomyces > Streptomyces sp. TAA486. Next base: position 358,854 of record NZ_AUEV01000001.1, read on the forward strand.
GCCCTGATCTGACGGGTGATCCGCAGGTCAGGGCCCTGTTAGCGGAATCTATACACGCGATGTATACCCGTGATGTATAGTCCCCGCCATGTCCATCAGCCACACGCTGCTAGGGCTCCTGGAGGAGTCCGGTCCCCGCCACGGCTACGACCTCAAGCGGGCCTTCGACGAACGCTTCGGGCACGACCGCCCACTGCACTACGGGCAGGTCTACTCGACGATGTCGCGCCTGCTGAAGAACGGCCTCGTCGAGGTCGACGGGATCGAGCCGGGCGGCGGACCCGAACGGAAGCGGTACGCCATCACCGACGCGGGCATCACCGACGTCGCCGAATGGCTCTCGCGCCCCGAGAAGCCGGAGCCGTACTTGCAGAGCACCCTCTACACGAAGGTCGTGCTCGCCCTTCTCACCGGGCGGGACGCCGGCGAGCAGCTGGACACCCAGCGTGCCGAGCATCTGCGCCTGATGCGCGAGCTCACCAAGCGCAAACAGGGTGGGGATCTGGCGGACCAACTCATCTGCGACCACGCGCTCTTCCACCTCGAAGCCGACTTGCGGTGGCTGGAGCTGACGGCCGCGAGGCTCGACAAGCTGGCCACGGAGGTACGGCAATGACGTCAACCACATCGACCGCGTCGGCGGGACACGGGAAGACCGCGACATCCACGGCGACCGCCGGGGCTCAGGGCGCGTACACGGCTTCGGAGTTCCTGCTCGCCGCGAGCGGGCTGCACAAGACCTACGGCTCGACCGCCGCCCTCGACGGTGCCGACTTCTCGATCCGCTCCGGCGAGATCGTGGCCGTCATGGGCCCCTCGGGGTCCGGCAAGTCGACGCTGCTGCACTGCCTCGCCGGCATCGTCCGCGCGGACGCCGGCACGGTGACGTACCGCGGGCAGGAGCTGACCGCGATGAACGACGCGAAGCGCAGCGCACTGCGCCGCTCCGACTTCGGTTTCGTCTTCCAATTCGGGCAGCTGGTGCCCGAGTTGACGTGCCTGGAGAACGCCTCGCTGCCGCTGCGTCTCGCCGGCTTCGGCCGCAAGGAGGCCGAGTCGCGTGCCGCGGCGTGGCTGGAGCGTCTGGAGGTCGAGGACGTACGGCGCAAGCGGCCCGGCGAGGTCTCCGGGGGTCAGGGCCAGCGGGTCGCCGTGGCCCGTGCGCTCGCGTCGGGCCCGCGCGTGCTCTTCGCGGACGAGCCGACTGGCGCGCTCGACTCGCTCAACGGCGAGCGCGTGATGCAGCTGCTGACCGAGGCCGCCCGTGAGACCAAGGCGGCGGTCGTGCTCGTCACGCACGAATCGCGAGTCGCCGCCTACTCGGACCGGGAGGTCGTGGTACGGGACGGCCGCGCCCGGAGCATGGCGGGCGTCCTGTGAGCGCGGCGGACACGCGGGAGGAGCAGCGCGCGGACGAGCATTCCGGGGAGGCCGGACCGGCAGGACCAGCCGGACCGGCCTGGCGGACAGGAGGAACCGGCACCGTTGCGCCGAAGCGTGGCAGCGGTGCCGCCGGTCCCCGGGAATGGGCCCGCGATCTCGCTCTGGGCGCGCGCTTCGCGACGAGCGGCGGCCGGCAGGGATGGCTCCGTACGCTGCTGACAGCGGTGGGGGTATCGCTCGGTGTCGCCGTGCTGCTGCTCGCGGCGGCGGTGCCGGAGCTCGTCCGCGCCAACGACACCCGCAGTGAGGCGCGTTCGGGCGCGTTCAACGAGAGCAGCGAGAGCGCCGAGCGCGGCCCGTACTCGGTCCTCGGCAAGGACGCCAACAACCGCTGGAACGGCAACGAGTTGTACGGGCGGTTGCTGCAGGCCGAGGGGTCCAGCCCGGCGACTCCCCCCGGGCTGGACCACATACCGGCACCCGGCGAGATGGTCGTCTCGCCGGAGTTGAAGAGGGTGCTCGAGTCCCCGGAGGGCGAGCACCTGCGGGACCGGCTCGACGCGAAGGTCGTCGGCACCATCGGCGACGACGGCCTGCTGGGCCCGTACGAATTCGCCTTCTACAAGGGCGTGGACGACCTGTCGGTGTCCGAAGGGGCCCAGCGGGTCAACAAGTTCGGCAGCCCGCAGGACGAGGAGCCGATGGATCCCGTGCTGCTGCTGCTCGTCGTCGTGGCATGCGCGGTGCTGGTGATGCCGGTCGCCATCTTCATCGCCACCGCCGTACGGTTCGGCGGCGAGCAGCGCGACACCAGACTCGCCGCGCTGCGGCTCGTCGGAGCCGACATCGCGAGCGCCCGCCGGATGGCGGCGGGTGAGACGCTGGTGGGGGCACTGGTGGGGCTGCTGCTCGGCGGCTGGTTCTTCCTGCTGGGGCGGGCGTTCATCGGCAACGTCGAGGCGTTCCGGATCAGCGTCTTCCCGGAGGACGTCAATCCGGGCCTCTGGCTCGGGCTGCTGATCGTGGTCGGGGTGCCCGTGACGGCTGTGGCCGTCACCATCTTCGCTCTGCGCGGCGTCGCCATCGAACCGCTGGGCCTGGTGCGCAAGAGCGAGCAGCGCAAGCGGCGGCTCCTGTGGAGGCTGGTGCCGCCCGCGGCCGGCGTGGCACTGCTCGTACCGCTGGCGGGATCGGTGGACGGGGGCGGCGGCTCGGTCAACGAGCTGCAGATCAGCTCGGGTGTGGTGCTGCTGCTCAGCGGCATCGTGCTCCTGCTGCCGTGGCTGGTGGAGCGCATCGTGGGCCGGCTTCGCGGCGGACCGGTCTCATGGCAGCTCGCCACCCGCAGGCTTCAGCTCAGCAGCGGCAACGCAACCCGTGCGATCAGCGGGATCACCGTCGCCGTGGCGGGGGCGATCGCCCTCCAGTTGCTCTTCTCCGTCGTCGAGAGCTCGCAGTCGAGCGACAGCGCGGCGAGCAGGGGCAAGAGCTACGTGGACATCTACGGGCCGCACACCACCCCCGCCGACACCCAGGAGCTCACAGACCGGATGAAGCGGACCACGGGCGTGAAGGAGGCCCACGGCTACCTGCAGTCGTGGGTCGAGGCCAAGGGGGTCGAGGACGGCGTCGGCGTCACCGTCGGCGGCTGCGAGACGCTCCGTGCGGTGGCCCGTATCGGCGAGTGCCGCGACGGTGACTCCTTCCTCGTCCGCACCCCGAAGAGCGTCATCAAGGAGCAGGGAGGCGCGCCACCTCCGCTGAAGCGCGGTACGCCCCTGAAGCTCGACAAGGCTCCGGGCGACGGCGGCAAGAGCACGTACGCCTGGAAGGTGCCCCGTTCCGCCCGTACGGTCCAGGGGATCGAGCTGCCGAACGGCGGCGCGGTGGACGGCCTCGTGGTCACGCCCTCGGTGCTCTCCGAGAAGCGGCTGGACACCCCGTCGTACCAGGGTGGCGTCCTCATGGAACGCAACACGAAGGCACTGGAGGCGCTCCGGACGACGGTCTTCCACACCGACCCGTCCTACACCCTCTGGGAGAGCGCCGATCAGGACACCGTCGGCGAGGTCCGGGCTCTCAAGAACGCGGTGCTGGCCGCATCGATGGCGGTGCTGCTGCTCATCGCCGCCAGCATGGTCGTTTCGATGCTGGAGCAACTGAGGGAGCGCAAGCGGCAGTTGTCGGTCCTCGTCGCCTTCGGCACCAGACGCTCCACGCTGGGCGCCTCGGTGTTGTGGCAGACGACGCTGACGGTGGTGCTCGGCATCGGGATGGCGGTGGTCTTCGGACTCGGCCTGGGATGGGTGCTGTTGCGGATGGTCGGCGACGCGAACGCGGACTGGCTCGTCTTCCTGCCGTCCGCCGCCGCCGGTGCGGGGGTGATCGCGCTGGTGACGCTGATCAGCCTGCCGTTCCTGTGGCGCATGATGCGGCCGGAAGGGCTGCGCACGGAGTGATCCGCCGGGCGGTCCCCGGGGCGACCCGGGAGCCGCCGCATCCCGCCGCACCCCCGGCGCACGGTTCCGGCCAGGCCCCCATGCTGGCCGGAACCGTGTTTTCGCGCTAAAGTGATAGCACTTTGCTAGACAGCGAGTGCGGCACCGGCCGCCGCTCGGCGGAAACGGATACGGGGGAAACCCATGTCAGCGCAGGACCCGGCACATAACTCACCGAAGACACCCGACGCGGAGCTCGAACCGCAGGACGTTCCCGAGATGCCCGACCCCGAGGTCCGCGAGGTCGCCGCGCACAGCATCCCCGGCGGCCTCGCCCTCCTCCTCGGCCTGATCGGGTTCCTCCTGGGCGTCGGAGGCATAGTCCTCGGCGGCGGTCTCGCGTCGGGCGGCTCCGTCGGAACGGGCGCGACGCTGATCGTCCTCGGCGTCCTGGTGCTCATCGGCTCGGTGTTCGCGATGTGCGGCCTGAACATGGTCGCGCCCGGCGAGGCCCGCGTCGTCCAGCTCTTCGGGCGCTACACCGGCACGATCCGCACGGACGGCCTGCGCTGGGTCAACCCCCTCACCAGCCGCAGCAAGGTCTCGACGCGCGTGCGGAACCACGAGACCGCCGTCCTGAAGGTCAACGACGCCTACGGCAACCCGATCGAGCTCGCGGCGGTCGTGGTGTGGCAGGTCAAGGACACCGCTCAGGCGACCTTCGCGGTGGACGACTTCGTCGAGTTCGTCGCCACCCAGACCGAGGCGGCCGTGCGTCACATCGCCATCGAGTACCCCTACGACGCGCACGAAGAGGACGGCCTCTCCCTCCGCGGCAACGCCGAAGAGATCACGGAGAAGCTCGCCGCGGAACTGACCGTGCGGGTCGAGGCGGCAGGGGTGAGGATCGTCGAGTCCCGCTTCACGCACCTCGCCTACGCGCCGGAGATCGCCTCGGCCATGCTCCAGCGGCAGCAGGCCGGCGCGGTGGTCGCGGCACGCAAGACGATCGTCGAGGGCGCGTGCGGCATGGTCGAGGACGCCATCACCCGTATCGCGGCTCAGGACTTCGTCGAGCTCGACGAGGAGCGCAGGGCCACGATGGTCAGCAATCTGCTGGTCGTGCTCTGTGGAGACCGCTCGCCGCAGCCGGTGCTGAACACGGGGACCCTCTACCAGTGACCGACCCCCCTGAACGCGACGGGTCCGCGGAGCCCGCGGAGTCCGTGCCGTCCCCGGACGGCACGGACGGCGGGCCCGCGGACGCCCCGCGCGAGAGATCCGGCAGAGCCCAACGGCAGCGCAAGCAGGTGCTGTTGAGGCTCGATCCGGCCATGTACGAGGCGATCACACGCTGGGCCGCCGACGAGTTGCGCTCCACCAACGCTCAGATCGACTATCTGCTACGCAAGGCGCTCTCCGAGGCGCGCCGGCTGCCCCGCAACGCCCGGCCCCATCCGCGCCGGGGCCGCCCGCCGCGGGGAGAGTGAACCGGGCCCTCCCGGCAGCCCCGCACGAGCCCGGCACACCCCGAACAGCGCAGCACGCCTCGCATCCCCGCACCGGCCCCGCCGATACTTCAGGAGAGCAAGCGGTGTCTGCCTGTCTCCGGAGCGGAGGTGCCGTCCCGGCGGGCACCAGGCCGAGGGGAAGGCGCGGAATGGTGTCTGAGAACCCCGACTGGTTGAGCGACCTGCTGGAGTCCGTGCAGGTGGCGCCACCGGTGAGGTCCGTGGCAGTACTCGCGCGCATTCTCAAGGAACAGTTCTCCGCGGTGGACGTGGCCTTCCTGATCACCGATTTCGGAGGGAACGCCGTGGTCCGGCTGACCGGAGCCCCGGAGGAAGGCATCACAGGTCCCCTCGAGAAGCTGACCCTTGAGGGCACCGTCTACGGGAGCGTGATCGTCTCCCAGCAGCCCTGGGTCGGAAGCCCCGAGGAGGCCGGGGAGGGCGCGGACGGGGAGGAGGGCCGCACGAAGGTCATCGTGCCGGTGAGCGACAGGGGCGACTCGATCGGGCTGCTCGAGATGACTCTGCCCGGCCCTCCCGATCACCGGACGCTGGAGCTCCTCAGAGGGGCCGCGCACGCCCTCGCCTACGTCGTGATCGTCAACAGGCGATTCACCGACATCTTCGAGTGGGGCCGGCGCACGACGCGGCTCTCCCTGGCATCAGAGATCCAGCACCGCCTGCTGCCCGACTCCTTCACATGCGACGCGGGCCCCTTCATCGTCGCGGGGTCGCTGGAGCCCGCGACCCACGTCGGCGGTGACACCTTCGATTACACGCTCAACCGCACCGGCCTCTTCCTGTCGCTCACCGACGCCATGGGGCACGACGTGCGCGCCGCACAGCTCGCGTCGGTGGTGGTGGCCGCCATCCGCAACGCCCGGCGCGCGGGCCTCGGTCTCGTCGACCAGGCGGAAGCCGCCAACGCGGCCGTCGTCGAGCACGCCGTGCAGGAGCATCAGGTGGTGATGGACGAGTCCGCCCAGATCAAGCGCGCGCTGGCCGAGCACGGCGCACCGGCCATGGTCACGGGACAACTGCTGTCGGTGGACTTCGACACGGGCCGGACCGCCGTCATCAACGCCGGGCACGTGTGGCCGCTGCTGCTGCGCGACGGCCGGGCCGAGGAGCTGACGCTGCTCGTCGATCTCCCCTTCGGCATCTCCCCGGACGCCTCCTACCGGGTCCAGAGCGTCGATCTGCTTCCCGGCGACCGGCTCGTGCTCATCACCGACGGCATGCTGGAGCCCGAGGGCGAGCACGCGGCTCTGCGGGACCTCATCGAAGAGACAGGGTCGATGCACCCGCGGGAGGCCGTGCGTGCCTTCACGCATTCCGTGCTCGAGCGCACCGATCATGACCCGAGGGACGACGCCACGGTGCTGTGCCTGGAGTGGTCGAGGCCCGCGTGGTCGGGACGCGACGTCTGACCCGTACCTCGTCGCGCCCGCGCGAATCCTGCTCCGGTCTGCCGCGGCCGCTACCGAAGGACGTTGCGCAGCGCGCAGGTGATCGCGGCCCGTATGGCCTCCGGCGGGGACTGGGAATTCTGCTCGGCCACCGCCACCACATTTCCGGCCACTGTATGCAATTCGGTGCCGGAGCTCCTGGCGACGCCGATCAGGATGCCCGCGGCCACCTGTGCCGTGCAGCCGTGTGCCGCCATCAAGACGCCCTGAGCCCGGCAGATCACCTCTTGGCAGGCGACGTTCTCGCGCATGCGATCGACATCGTCCCCAACGTGCTCTGCACAGTTCACAATTGCCCCCCTCTGTGCACAGGAGAAACCCGGTGGCCGGAATGCGCGCCCGATGCCGTGAAGACAATCACAGAGTGTGCCTTCATGGCCACCCTGAGAGTCCTGGGCTTGACTTCCGGGGTGCTTTCTCTCTCAAAGACACCGGAGAAGCAACGCATTGTCCGCATTCGTCCAGGTGTCACCGATCCGGACACCGATCCGGAACTCGCCTGCATCGACGGGAGGTTCGGGCGGGTCCGGTTTCGGGGCGTTCTGACCGAACCGCGCGTCCCGTCGTCAGCCCGCGTCGTCGAGGACCTCACGCAGTTTGCGTGCGAAGGCCTCGGGCTGGCCGGCGTGACCGAACTCGCCGCCGAGGAAGCCGCCGTGGTGGCTGGGGAACACCGTTGCCCGCATTCCGAGCAGCTGTGCCGTCGCCACTGAGGTGCGTCCGGTGAAGGTGTCCCCGGTCTCCTCGCCGACCGCGATCACGATCCTCGTCCGCGCCGCGGCGAGCGCGTCGAGGTCGGGACGGTAACTGCTCACCGCCCAGGCCCGGTCGGAGAGGAGCGGGTCGTCGCGGGAGCCGTCGTCCTCCGCCGGCATCCCGAAGTCGGCGGGATCCGGGACGGGCCGGGCGAAGTAGTCGTCGGTGAACTCACCCTGCCACGACGTCATCGCGATGAAGGCAGCCATGCCGGCGCCCGAGCCCTTGTTCTCGTAGGCGTCCCGGAAGCCGGCCCGTGCGCGCTCGGCGGCCTTCGCGTCGGGAAGCACGGGGATGAGCGGCGGCTCGTGCGCCACGAGCGTGGTCACGTCGCCGGGGTGGGCCGCCACGAGGGCGAGCGCGGTCACCGCACCGCCGCTGCTCGCGAACATCTCCACCGGCCCTGCGCCGAGCGCTTCGATGACGGCGTGCACGTCGGCGGCCTGCGTCGTGGGTACGTGGTCGGACCGGCCGTCCTTGCGGGTGCTTCTGCCCAGGCCGCGCGGGTCGTAGGTGACCACGGTGCGGTCGGGGAAGTGCGACGCCAGGGTGCTGAAGCCGGCGGCCTCCATCGGCTGACCGATCATGACCAGAGGGGGGCGTCCGCCGGCGGTCGGCAGGGGGCCGAGGACGTCGTAGGCGAGGTCGACCCCGGGAGTCTCGAGTATGTGTGCAGTCATGAACGGGCTGACTCCGTGAAGGCCGGGAACTCATCGGGCCCGGTGCCGCTGCCCGGCGTCGGGCCCCCGGCTCGGCCTCGGCGCCCACGGCTCGCCTCGCGAGCGTGCCGTCCCGTCGCCGGGTGACGGTGGGCCTCCGAGGGGACGGACCGGCGACTGTTGTGACCGTTGATCCCTGTGGCACTCTGAGTGCCGGTCAACGCCCCATGTATGACGCACAAGTTGGGCATTTCCCGCGTAAGGAGTGCACGTTGCTCACCGTAAGTGACAGGTTCCCCGGGTTCGGTCCGACGTGCCCCCGCGACTGGGCGCAGGGCGAGGAGACCCCCGCCCACGCCGAGCTGCCGGCAGGGGCGTGAGCGGCGCCATGGCGCTCGACGATCTGAAGTCGGCGCTCCCCGGCTACGCCAAGGACCTCGAACGAAACCTCGGCTCCGTCATGGACGGTTCGCCGCTGACGCAGCAGCAGCTGTGGGGCACAGTGCTGGCGTGCGCGATCGCCTCCCGCTCCGGCATCGTGCTTCGGGCCCTGGAGCCGGAGGCCAGGGAGAAGCTGAGCCCCGGGGCGTACGAGGCTGCCAAGTCGGCTGCCGCGGTCATGGTGATGAGCAACGTCTTCCACCGCACCCGGCACCTGCTCTCCGACCCGGAGTACGGCTCGCTGCGAGCCGGCCTGCGGATGAACATCCTGGGCAACCCGGGCGTGGAGAAGACGGACTTCGAGCTGTGGTCGCTCGCGGTCTCCGCGCTGAACGCGTGCGGGCAGTGCCTCGACTCCCACGAACAGGCGCTGCGGAAGGCGGGCGTGGACCGGGAGACCGTCCAGGAGGCGTTCAGGATCGCGGCCGTCGTCCAGGCCGTCGGCACGACGCTGGAGGCCGAGGCGCAGATCGGGTCCCAGGAGGACTGACGCGTCCGTACCCCGCCGCCCCAGGTCCGGCGGGCGTGGGCGGTGCCGCTCGTCCGGCGCGTCCACCGGAAGTCGCGCCTTCGCCGGCGCCTGTCGTCCGAAAGTCTTCGGACGCCTCCGCCGTCTGCCGGGCCGGCCCTCCCGGCGCTACATTCCGGATGTGCGCCGTACCGCGGGCGACTGGATCGCCGACCTCAGCCTCTTCCTCCTCGCGGCCTGCTTCGCCGTTCTGAGCGCCGAGACGGTCCTGCTCGGGGAGCACCTCTCTCCGGCGGTGCTCCTCGCGGACCAGATCGCCGGCGCCCTGGCCTGTGCGGCGCTCCTCCTGCGGCGGCGGTGGCCGGTCCAGCTCGCCGTCGTCCTGCTGGTGGCGGGAGTGTTCTCGCACTTCATCACCGGGCCGGCGATCGTCGCCGTCTTCACCGTCGCCGCCCGGCGGCCGCTCCGCACGACGGCGTGGATCGCGGCGCTGTGTTTCGTCCCCGTGCCGGCCTTCCTCGCCGGGGGTCCCGATCTGGACGATCCGGCGACCGGCTCCGCGATCACCTACTTCGTGCTGATGGCCGGGACCATCGGCTGGGGTCTGTTCCTGCGGTCGCGGCGGCAGCTGGTGGAGTCGCTGCGCGAGCGGGCCGACCGCGCGCGTACGGAGGCGCGGCGCCAGGCGAGGGAAGACATCGCACGGGAGATGCACGACGTGCTCGCGCACCGGCTGTCGCTGCTGAGCGTTCACGCGGGCGCTCTCGCCTTCAACCCCGCGGCGTCCGCGGAGGAGACCCGCCGGGCCGCCGGGGTGATCAGGGACACCGCCCACGAGGCGCTGGAGGATCTCCGGGAGATCATCGGTGTACTGCGGGCCTCCACGGGCGAGGGGTCCCGTCCACAGCCCGTGCTCACCGACCTGGTCCCGCTCGTGGAGGAGTCCCGTGCGGCAGGCATGCGCGTGCAACTGGACATGGACGTCGCGGTGGAGGACGGCGAGCCCGGGGAGGGCGAGCGCGGCGGCGGTGAGCGAGGGGGCGCCGCCGTCGCACCGGCCGCGGTGGGCCGCACGGCGTACCGCATCGTGCAGGAGGGGCTGACGAACGCCCGCAAGCACGCGCCGGGTTCACCGGTGACCGTGACGGTGACGGGCGGCCCGGGAGACGGGCTGACCGTGCGGCTGCGCAACCCGGTCGAGGCCGAAAGGGACCAGGCCGAACCGGTCGAGGCCGAAACGGACGAGCCCGCACGGGAGTTCGCTCACGGCGACGAAGGGCCCGCCCGGCCCGTGCCGGATGTTCCCGGCGCGGGGCAGGGCCTCGTCGGCCTCGCGGAGCGGACACGGATCACCGGCGGACAGCTCGAACACGCCCTGTCCGGTGGTGAGTTCGAGCTGCGGGCCTGGATACCGTGGGGCGCACGACGCGGCCCGCTGGTGGCTCTCGTGCCGGCCCCCGGCTCCGACCCGACCTGATGCAGAGGCACTTGGTGAACGCTCCGCTGAACGCACCCTCCGCCATCCGCGTACTCGTCGTCGACGACGACCCGCTCGTACGGTCCGGGCTGCGGCTGATGTTCGGCGGCGCGCCCGACATCGAGGTCGTCGCGGAGGCGGCGGACGGCAGCGAGGTGCAGAAGCTTGTCGACGCCCACTCGCCCCACGTCGTGCTGATGGACATACGCATGCCGGTGGTCGACGGGCTCGAGGCCACGGAGGCGCTGCGGCGGCGTGAACACGCCCCGGAGGTCATCGCGTTGACGACCTTCAACACGGACGCACACGTGCTGCGGGCCCTGCGCGCGGGCGCGGCGGGCTTCGTACTGAAGGACACCGCACCGGAGGAGATCGTCCAGGCCGTGCGGAGGGTGACGGCCGGGGAGCCCGTGCTCTCGCCGGAGGTGACGCGCCAGCTGATCGCCCGGGTCTCGCGTGGCGCCACGGACCGCGACGCGCGGGCGATACGGGCACGCGAACAGCTTGAGGCGCTGGGCGAGCGGGAGCGCGAGGTCGCCGTCGCCGTCGGCCGGGGCAGGTCCAACGCCGAGATCGCGGGGGAGCTCTACATGAGTGTGCCCACGGTCAAGACGCACGTCTCCCGCATCCTGACCAAGCTGTCCCTGAACAACCGCGTGCAGATCGCACTCCTCGCGAACGACGCGGGCGGCGACCAGGCGGAGTGACGCGGCCCCCTCCCGCCCCTCGGTGAAGGAGCGGGACGGACGGCCGGAACTCGGCCGACGCCGCGGGTCCGCATCCGTGGAATCCCGCGGCGCCGGAACAGGTCACTATGCCGGGCCCCGAACTGCCGTCAGGAGATCGGCAGTTCGAACCAGACGACCTTGCCCGTCGACAGCCGGGTCGCACCCCATCGCCGCGCGAGCCGGTTCACGAGGTACAGGCCGCGGCCGCCCTCGTCCGTCGCCCGCGCCTGCCGCAGCCGCGGCAGCTGCGGCACGTCGTCGCCGACCTCGCAGCGGAGCGTGTCCGTGCGCAACAGCCGTAGCGTGATGGGACGTTCGGCGTACCGCACGGCGTTGGTGACGACCTCGCTCACCAGCAGCTCGACAGCGTCCGACAGTTCCTCCAGGCCCCAGCGCGCCAGCGCCCGCCGCGCCAGCCTGCGTGCCTGACCCGCCGTCTGCGCACGCGGGTCGAGGAACCAGTACGCGACATCGCTGGGCGCGATGCCGTCGAACCGGGCGGCGAGCAGGGCGATGTCGTCGTCCCGGTCGCCCGGGCCGAGGATGTCCAGCACCTCGTCGCACAGCGGCTCCAGCGGGGCCGAGGCGTCCGGACGCGTCAACCGGGCCGTCGCCGTCAGCTTCTCCCGCAGGTGCTCGATGCCCGTCCACACGTCACGCTGGCGCGACTCGACCAGCCCGTCGGTGTAGAGCAGCAGCGTCGCGCCCGCAGGGGCGTCCAGCTCCACCGCCTCGAAGTCGACACCGCCCACGCCGATCGGGGCGCCCGCTGGTATACGCAGCACCTCCGCACGGCCGTCGCGGTGCAGGAGCACTGGTGGCGGATGACCCGCGTTGGCGATGATGATCCGGTGCGCGACCGGGTCGTAGACCGCGTACAGGCAGGTGGCCATGCGGTCGCTGCCCAGGCGCTGCGCCTGCTCGTCGAGGTGGTGCAGCACCTCCTGCGGCGGCAGGTCGAGTCCCGCGAGGGTCTGAGCGGTCGTACGGAGCTGACCCATGATCGCCGCGGATGTCATGGAGTGGCCCATCACGTCGCCCACGACGAGGGCGACCCTGCTGCCCGGCAGCGGGATCGCGTCGTACCAGTCGCCGCCGACGCGCGCCGTCTCGGCCGCCGGCAGATACCGGCTGGCGAGGTGGCACCCCGTCGGCTGGGGCAACTCGTCGGGAAGCATCGTGCGCTGGAGCTCGTCGGCGATGTACGCCTCACGCCCGTAGAGCACCGCCTTGTCCACGCCCAGAGCGGTGTGCGTGGCGAGCTGCGCCGCGATCAGCAGATCGTCGGGCTCGAACGGGGCACGCTCCGGGCCGCGCATGAAGACGGCGGCACCGATGACTCTTCGCCGTCCACGCAGCGGAGCGAGGATGGCGCGCTGGCCCGAGGGCACATCCGGCCCGGAGCCCAGCAGTTCGGGAAGCGCGTCGCGGGCCGCGGGCGCGTCGGCGAAGACGGGACGCACACCGCGCAGCACCTCTGCCAGCGGACCGCCGGCCAGCACCTCGACGTACTCGGTCGCGCCCGCCGTTCCGTCCGCGACCGCGGAGGGCGAGGGCCCAACGGCGGTACCGGGGCCGGTGGCTGCCTCGCCGTCCGGCTGGGCCCTGCCGTCGGCCGCCGACGCCGCGGCCACCATGGCGTGCGGGTCGTCGGGGATGCGGTCGCTGCGCCGCAGCCGCAGCACCACCGGGCCCGTGGGGCGCTCGTCGCCGACGGGCAGCGGATCGCGAAGGTAGACGAGGATCGCGTCGGAGTACGCGGGCACGCTCGCCCGGCACAGTCCGAGCACGGTCTCGTCCAGGTCCATGCCGCGTGCGATGCGCCGGGTCGCGGCGCCGACGAAGCGCAGCCGGTCGCCGCCCCGGCGCTCCCGCTCGGCGGCGTCGCCGTTCCCCGCGGTCACGTCCTGGGCGGTGGTGTCGGAAGCGGCGGCCTTCGGGGCGGCCGGCGGTACGTCGGCGGCGGTCATGTCGCCGGTGGTCGGATGAGACACGGCACCGCTCTCCGCGGTCGGGGGCTGGGACGGGCCCCGGGAGGACCGCTTTGACGCGGATCCCGGCCCGCCGTGGGACGGTTCGGGGACGGCTCGGCTTGTGCCGCCCCTCCCGCCGGAGCCCCGTGAGGCTTCGGCGGTTTCCTGCTGTGACGTGTGCCCCGCGCCGGGCCTCGGACGCGAACCTGGGCGCACCTGCTCCACTTCCTCACCCCCGGAGCTTGCCCCAGGTGGCGCGCCGCCGCGAGAGCGGTGTGACGCACCTGACGGATCCGCCGTGCCGGCGGCGCCCGCGGAGTCCTCACGCGGGTCGTGCCCACCGGCCCGGACCCCGGGCATACGGCTGGTCGCGATGCCCGCGTCACCGGCGCGGGCGGGTATCCCGGACGGTGCACCGGTGCCCAGGGTGCTCCCGGGCCGCATGTCGGTGGGCGCAGGCGCAGCCTCTCCCGTCGTGGGGGTGCCCACGGGCGGGAGCGGCGGCACTGCTGTGCCGGTCGCAGGCTCTTGGTGCTCCGTCACGCGTTCGGTTTCCATCCATCCGGGGCCGCGCGTCTCACGCGCACGGCGCTCACTGCCTCCGCCCCCTACGGCCGCCGTCGGCACTGCAGGAAGATCTGGATCTCGGGCGGCACATCCGTGCTGGCCGGAGCGTAGGCATAGGCGTCCTCCCCGGCGATCTCGAAACCCGCCTCGCGCACGACCTGGCGCAATTCGTCCCGCAGATAGCCGGATACCCGGATCGTGTTGCCCAGGAACGGCAAAGTGAAGTCATCGACATCCGCTTCCACCATCGACATGGCCATCGGTGCGCCTTCCCGCAGTTGCTGGTGCAGCATGCGCAGCGCGTAGGGAATTTCGGCCCGAGGCAGCATCAGGAGCGAGAAGAAAGCGGCGACACCGTCGAAGGGCCCGAGGTCGTCGTACCTCTCCACCTCGTAGACGTCCATGCGGTGGAATTCGCCGTCGGGCACGTTCCCCTGAGCGAGCTTCACCATGCCGGGGGAGAGGTCGATGCCCGTGACCTGGTGGCCGGCCTCGACGAGCTGGCGCGCGGTCGGAAGCCCGGTGCCGCAGCCCAGGTCCAGCACGTGGGAGCCGGCGGGCAGTTGCTCGGCGAGCCACGCTCCCGCTGCGATCTGCCCCTCCTTGTGAGGAAAGGCCTCGTCGTAGCGATCACCGATCGAGTCGAAAGCGGCGGCCTGCCCCAGCCGGTCCATCGAGTTCCAGTCGAAGTCCTTGTAGGCACGCGCCTTCGACTTCGGGGGACGTCGTTCCCCCTCCGCCTTCGACCAGGGGGCGTCCCCGTGGTTGTCGTCCGTGCTGCTCACGCTCGATCTCCTCTCAGGCCACGCGCCAAATCCCCGAGGGGGGAGGGGAGTTGTTGCAGCAGTGCGCCTACGGAGGTTGATCCTACGTTTGCAGTATGGGGGCGCAGCAAGGGGGAAAGGGAGGTCGAAGCGGGTGCGTGTCGCCCGATAGATCCGGCACATCCGTGCAAGTACGGAACAAGTCGTCCACTGCGGGGCCCGCCGAGGGCTTCCAGGGGCCCGATTGCCACCCGCGAGGGCCGGGGAGTCCGGCTGTCGGAACCATGAGGCGGGGTGTGCACCGGATTCCGGACGCCGCCCGTGCGGGGACGGGGCCCGTTCACGGGTGCCGGTGCCCGTTCCGCCGGAGCCCCGGCGCGGTTGTGTCCGCCGCGGTTCCGACGGTCCCGGCGCCGTTCGCCGCGCTGCCGTTTGACCCGTTCCCGTTGATCGCGGTGCCGTTCGTCCCGGTGCCGTTCGTCGCGTGCCCGGCGGTTTCCGCCCCCGCTGGGGGACGGCCGTCCCAGTCCCGAGGGAGCAGCGGCACCGGCCAGTGCGGGTCCGGTCGCCAGTTCTCCCAGCCGTCGCTGAAGGGCGACGCCCACGACTCGATCTGCTCCACCACCGCGCTCCCGGCGGCCCGCACCCGCTCGGCGAGGCCGTCGTCGACGAGGCCCACGCGCCGGGCCGCCGCGAACTCGTCCTCGTCCCGCCACTCCCAGCTGCGGTCGGGGTAGACGGCGATGTCCAGGAAGTGGTCCTCGGAGTCGATTCCGCCCGGCCAGCGGCGATGCGGCTCCTCAAGGTTCACGTACCAGTTCTTGAACTGCCAGTCCCGCTCCCAGAACAGCCACACCGACCAGGGCTCGTCCGGACGGGCGAGCTTCAGGACCCCCGTGCCGAACCAGCGCGAGAGCACCGTCCTGCGCGGCTTGGTGTAGCGGGTGGCCAGCGGCTCGTGGTGCACGGGCGTGCCGTCCGCGATCTCGGGCTTGACGCAGACGGTGCCCGGCGCCACCCATGCGGCGAGCAGATCGGAGGTGTCGCTGACGACGGTGACGGGACGGCAGATGTGGGGATCCCCGGTGCCGTTGGCGCGGTAGCGCCACAGGATGCGGGTGCCGGGAGCCCAGTACGCGCCGCCCTGCCGCCCGCGCTCGCTGTCACCGTCGGCGCCGGTGACTCCCGTCCCGTGCGCGGCCTGTGTGCCGGCCGTTCCCGCTCTTCCTGCCGCTCCGGGTGCTCCCGCCGTCTCCGCTGTCATGCGCAGATCCTAGGTTGGCGGGGCACCCGCCGCCGTGAGCCGAGGCCCGAATGCGCCACGGCCCGGCGGCCCGTCATGCCATGCATCCTGAGCCCCCCTCAGGGACGGGTCATGCGGAGGACGTCGAGCGCCTCGTCCAGCTCTTCCAGGGTCAGATCGCCCCGCTCCACATGTCCCGCCTCCAGGACCGCCTGCCGGATGGTCTTGCGCTCCGCGAGCGCCTTCTTGGCCACCGCCGCGGCGTTCTCGTACCCGATGTGCCTGTTGAGCGGAGTGACCACGGACGGCGAGGACTCCGCGTACTCGCGTGCCCGTTCCACATCGGCCGTGATGCCGTCCACAGTGCGTTCCGCGAGGAGCCGGGAGACGTTGGAGAGCAGCCGCACCGATTCCAGCAGGTTCTTGGCCATCACCGGCAGCATGACGTTCAGCTCGAAGTTCCCGGACGCCCCGGCGGCCGCGATCGTCGCGTCGTTGCCCGTGACCTGCACCGCGACCATCAGCACGGCCTCGGGGATCACCGGGTTCACCTTTCCCGGCATGATCGAGGAGCCGGGCTGCAGGTCGGGGAGCGCGATCTCGGCGAGGCCGGTGCGCGGGCCCGAGGCCATCCAGCGCAGATCGTTGCAGATCTTGGTGAGGCTCACGCCGATCGTGCGCAACTGCCCCGAGGTTTCCACGAGCGCGTCCCGGGCGCCCTGCGCCTCGAAGTGGTCGCGGGCCTCGGTCACCGGCAAACCGCCGTCCGCGGCGATCCGTTCGACGACGGCCGCGGCGAAGCCGGGCGGGGTGTTGATGCCGGTGCCCACCGCCGTGCCGCCCAGGGGGAGCTCGGCGAGCCGCGGCAGGGAGGCGTGCAGCCGCTCGACGCCGTTGCGGATCTGCGCCGCGTAACCGGCGAACTCCTGCCCCAGCGTGACGGGAGTCGCATCCATCAGATGGGTGCGGCCCGACTTGACGACGGCCGCGAACTCCTCGGCCTTGCCCGTCAGCGATGCCTCCAGCACCTCCAGCGCCGGGATCAGCTCCCGCAGGACCGCGGCGGTGGCGGCGATGTGGATGGAGGACGGGAAGACGTCGTTGGAGGACTGGCTGGCGTTGACATGGTCGTTGGGGTGTACGGGCTCTCCGAGCCGCTCCGAGGCGAGCGTCGCGACGACCTCGTTCATGTTCATGTTGGACGAGGTGCCGGAGCCGGTCTGGAAGACGTCGACGGGGAACTCCTCGTCCCAGCGCCCGTCGACCACCTCTTCGGCCGCCGCACGCACCGCGTCCGCCAACTCGGGCTCCAGCACGCCGAGCTCGCCGTTGACCCGGGCGGCGGCCGCCTTGATGCGTGCGAGTGCCTCGATGTGGGCGCGCTCCAGACGCTGCCCGCTGATGGGGAAGTTCCACACCGCGCGCTGCGTCTGCGCACGCCACTTGGCGTCCGCGGGCACCCGGACCTCGCCCATCGAGTCGCGCTCGGTCCGGTACTCCTGCCTGTCGCTCATCCGTGTGCACCTCCGTACGGCACAGCGTCCCCGCCGCGTGAGGACATTCCCGGCCCTGCCGGGTACCCAGCGACGCGGTGCACAGTGACGCGTTCCGCCGGCGCTACGAGCCCGCGCGCACCGGGATGGAGGTCACGAACGGCTGCGAGGGGCCGGGGTCGGTGAAGAAGTCGTTCCCCTTGTCGTCCACGACGATGAACGCCGGGAAGTCCTCCACCTCGATGCGCCAGACCGCCTCCATGCCCAGCTCCTCGTACTCCAGGACCTCGACCTTCTTGATGCAGTCCTGCGCGAGCCGTGCGGCCGGGCCGCCGATGGAGCCCAGGTAGAAGCCGCCGTGCTCGGCGCACGCCGCGGTGACCTGCGGGCTGCGGTTGCCCTTGGCGAGCATGACCTTCGAGCCGCCCGCGGCCTGGAACTGCGCGACGTAGGCGTCCATGCGGCCCGCCGTCGTCGGCCCGAAGGAACCGGAGGGATAGCCCTCGGGGGTCTTGGCCGGGCCCGCGTAGTAGACGGGGTGGTCCTTGAGGTACTGGGGCATCTCCTCGCCCGCGTCGAGCCGTTCCTTGATCTTCGCGTGCGCGATGTCGCGGGCGACGACGAGCGTGCCGGTGAGCGACAGCCGCGTCTTGACGGGGTGCCGGGACAGCTCGGCGAGGATCTCCGGCATGGGGCGGCCGAGATCGATCCGTACCGCGTCGTCGTTGGAGGCGCCGGCGCCCTCGGTCAGCTGCTCGTCCGTCGTCTCCGGGAGGAAGCGCGCCGGGTCGGTCTCGAGCTGCTCCAGGAAGACGCCCTCGGCCGTGATCTTCGCCTTGGCCTGCCGGTCCGCGGAGCACGAGACCGCGATGGCGACGGGGCAGGACGCGCCGTGCCGGGGCAGCCGCACCACGCGCACGTCGTGGCAGAAGTACTTGCCGCCGAACTGAGCCCCGATGCCGATCTGCTGCGTCAGTTCGAAGACCTGCTGCTCCAGCTCCTTGTCGCGGAAGCCGTGCCCCGCGGCGGAGCCCTCGGCGGGCAGCTCGTCCAGGTAGTGCGCGGATGCGTACTTCGCGGTCTTGAGCGCGTACTCGGCGCTCGTGCCCCCGACGACGATCGCCAGGTGGTACGGCGGGCAGGCGGCCGTGCCCAGCGAACGGATCTTCTCCTCCAGGAACTTCATCATGCTCGCCTCGTTGAGGACGGCCTTCGTCTCCTGGAAGAGGAAGGACTTGTTGGCGCTGCCGCCGCCCTTCGCCATGAAGAGGAACTTGTAGGCGTCGCCGTCCGTCGCGTACAACTCGATCTGCGCGGGCAGGTTCGTGCCGGTGTTCTTCTCGTCCCACATGTTCAGTGGCGCCATCTGCGAGTAGCGCAGATTGAGCTTCGTGTAGGCGTCGTAGATGCCGCGCGAGAGGGCCTCCTCGTCGCCACCGCCGGTGAGGACCTGCTGGCCGCGCTTGCCCATCACGATCGCCGTGCCGGTGTCCTGGCACATGGGGAGCACGCCCGCGGCTGCGATGTTGGCGTTCTTCAGCAGATCGAGCGCCACGAAACGGTCGTTGGCGCTCGCCTCGGGGTCGTCCAGGATGCGGCGCAGCTGTGCGAGGTGTCCGGGGCGGAGGTAGTGCGAGATGTCGTGCATCGCCTCGGCGGCCAGCTTGCCGAGCGCTTCCGGATCGACCTGCAGGAAGGTGCGCCCGTCGGCCTCGAAGGTCCGCACTCCCTCAGTACTCACCAGGCGGTACGGGGTCGTGTCCTCGCCCAGCGGGAGCAGGTCGGTGTACGTGAAGTCCGGTCGGGACGGGCTGGCGGCCATCGTTGGGGTCTTCCTCTCGTACGGCGCGTACGGCTCTCGGCTGGGCACCTCCCGGATCCCCGGCGGAGCGCCGGGGAGAGGACAGGAGGAGAGCGCGTCCATCAGCGTAGAGCGCCGGGACGCGGCCGTGTGGGTGAGGTCAGCCTCAGTGCTTCCCGGCGGTGGACGGAGTGCATTGATGCGCTCGCCGGTCTGGTCGCGATCTATCGCGTTTGGGTAGGCTGCTGATGTGACTGATTCTCCGCTTGAAAAGAACCGCCCGGAGACCAGGCCCGCGGTCAAGGACGCCGAGGCGGCCGGTGTTTCCGTGCGCGCCTCCGACGCCGACCGTGACCGCGTCGCCGACATCCTCCGCGAGGCGTTGGCGGAGGGCCGTCTCGACGCGGAGGAGCACTCGGAGCGCATCGACGCCGTCTACAGGGCCAAGACGCTCGGTGAACTCGAGCCCGTCGTACGGGATCTGCCCGCGGGCCGCTCGGCGGAACAGGCCGCACCCGCGTCCGCGGCGTACCGGACGGAGGCTCCCGCGTGCGCGACCGGCGCCAAGGACAACCTGGTCGCCATCTTCAGCGGTTCCACGAGGAAGGGCCGGTTCCGGGTCCCCGCGAAGATCAACGCCTTCGCGTGCTTCGGCGGCATCGAGATCGATCTGACCGACGCCGTCTTCGAGCAGCAGCATCTCCAGATCAACGCGACGGCGATCTTCGGGGGGATCGAGATCCGCGTGCCCGAGAACGTCACGCTCCGGCAGAAGGGCGCCGGGGTCTTCGGCGGCTTCGACATCCACACCGCCGAATCCGGCGATCCGAACGCTCCGGTCGTGCTGGTGGAGGGGGCCGCGGTCTTCGGCGGCGTCGAGGCGAAGCCGAAGCGGGGGAAGCGGATCCGCGATCTCCGGGACCGGATGCGCAAGGAGCTCTGAGCGCCCGCGCGGGTTACGGAGCCGTGGGGCGGGAAGGCGACTCGGCGGAGACCCGTGGAGATTGGGCACAGAGAATGCGCCGCATTCCTACGGTATGCATACCGGTGCACACAGCGGGTAGAGCTCGGGCATCGTGTCACGTACGGCGGCAGCGCGAACTGCCGTGCGCAGCAAGTCGGGTGAAGGTGCCCCCCGTCGTCCCCTTCAGGAGTACACCGTGCTGCAACCGCCGCATCAGTCCCTTCAGGCAGCCGCCTCGGTTCCCGCGCAGCGACCGTCCGCGCGCGAGGACGAGGAAGGCCCCTGGCACTCGGAGGCAGTCTGCCGCCGGGACGAGGCGGGACTCTTCTTCGCCCCGTCGAAGGAGCCCACTGCGGCGAGGCTCTCGCGCGAGCAAGCCGCGAAGCGGGTCTGTGCCCGCTGCCCCGTGATGATCGAATGCCGTGAGCATGCCCTGGTCCTGCCCGAGCCGTACGGGGTGTGGGGAGGGCTGACCGCCGCCGAGCGAAGGGTCGTTCTGGCCAGGCGCCGCAGGCGTGAGGCAGCGGCCGCGGCGGGCGAGGCAGGGCAGGTCTCCCGCATCGCCTGAGCGGACGGCCCGCGCCCGGTGAGTCACCGCACCGGCCGCACCGGCCGACTCGCACAGCTCCCATGGTCAGGACGCCCCGTGGCCGGGCCCGGTCCGGGGAACGGAAGCGTGCCCCGTCCCAGTGGGGTCCCCGTCCCCGCAGACCGGCCATGCCACGGGACGCCCGATTTACGCTGCGGAAACAGACTCCCGGCACAATCCCGCCGTATGAGGATCGAGCAGGTCGCCTGGGCGGACGCGGATGCCGTCGCCCTGCGCGCCAGGCAGCGGGTCGAGATCGCCGAGCGGTACGGCACTCCGGACAGCGAGCCCGGCGTCGCTCCCTCCGAAGCGGACGTCGTGGAGTTCGTCGTGGCGTACGAGCACGGCGGAACCGCCGTGGGCTGCGGCGGCCTCCGCGATCTCGGGGACGGCGCCGGCGAGATCAAGCGGATGTATGTGACGCCGCCCTGGCGCGGGTCGGAGTGCGCGTCACGGCTCCTTGCCGAGCTGGAGGACAGGGCCCGAGCGCGGGGCTGGAGCAGCCTCCGGCTGGAGACCGGCGACAGCCAGCCCGACGCCGTCCGCTTCTACACGCGCTCCGGATATGTACGGATCCCCAACTTCGGGGCGTACGCCGGGGTCGAGGCCTCCCGCTGCTTCGAGCGGGAGCTCTGACACCCTCCGGCCGCCCCTCCTGGGAGCCGTGCCCCGCCCGGCGCGGAGGGACCGGGCCGTTCCTAGCGCGCGCGGTCGAAGTCGACGGCGCTGTACGCCCGCAGCTTGGAGAGCTTGTGCGTCGAGTCGATCATCCGGATCGTGCCGGACTTCGAGCGCATCACCAGTGACTCGGTGAACGCACGCTCGCCCCTGTAGTGCACGCCGCGCAGCAGCTCGCCGTCGGTGATGCCGGTGGCGACGAAGAAGACGTTCTCCCCGCTGACGAGGTCCTCGGTGTGCAGCACGCGGCCGAGGTCGTGCCCCGCGTCGAGCGCGCGCTTCTTCTCCTCGTCGTCCTTGGGCCAGAGCATGCCCTGGATCGTGCCGCCCAGGCACTTGATCGCGCAGGCCGCGATGATGCCCTCCGGTGTGCCGCCGACGCCCAGCAGCAGGTCGACGCCGGTTCCCTCGCGCACGGCCATGATCGCGCCGGCGACGTCGCCGTCCGTGATGAACCTGATGCGGGCTCCCGCCTCCCGCAGTTCCTTGACCATGCCCTCGTGCCGGGGGCGGTCGAGGACGACGACCGTGACGTCCTCCGGGGTGCACCCCTTCGCCTTGGCGACGCGGCGGACGTTGACGGCGGGAGGCGCCGTGATGTCGACGAACTCCGCCGCGTCCGGGCCGGTCACCAGCTTGTCCATGTAGAAGACGGCGCTCGGGTCGAACATCGTGCCGCGTTCTGCCACCGCCAGCACGGACACCGCGTTGGACATGCCCTTGGCGGTGAGTGTGGTGCCGTCGACGGGGTCCACGGCGACGTCGCATTCCGCGCCCGTGCCGTCACCGACCCGCTCCCCGTTGTAGAGCATCGGCGCCTCGTCCTTCTCGCCCTCGCCGATGACGACGACCCCGTTCATCGAGACCGTCGATACGAGGTGGCGCATCGCCTTCACGGCCGCGCCGTCCGCGCCGTTCTTGTCGCCGCGGCCCACCCAGCGGCCGGTGGCCATGGCACCGGCCTCGGTGACCCGTACGAGTTCGAGGGCCAGGTTGCGGTCCGGGGCCTCGGGGCTGACGTCGAGCGGGGAGGGGAGGTGCTGATGATCGGTCATCGGGGCACACCTTTCTGCTCGGCTGGGACGACTCGGCCGGGCTACTGAGGGTGCTTCGAGGGTACCCAGCATCCGTCAGAGTGAGCAGAGGGCCCCACGGATGAGCGGGCGGTGCGGGGTCGCCGCGTACCAGGTCGGGGACCCGCGGGCCGTGCGGATTCCGGCATGGGCGACGATGGGGGCGTGGCAGCACAAGCAGAGCAGCCGGAGCGGCGGCAGGGGAATCGGACGGTGCGGGGAATGGTGCCCTCACTGGGCGTGGTCCTGCTCGCGGCCTTCTTCATCTACCTCTTCGTCCCGCACGACGAGAGCGCGGACCCGGTCAAGCCCGTCGACTACAAGGTCGAGCTGGATTCCGCACGCCGGGCCGCTCCCTACCCCGTGCTGGCGCCGGAGGGGCTCCCGGAGAAGTGGCGTGCCACATCGGTGCGGTACGAGGCGGACGGCCCCGACGGCCGTGCCTGGCATCTGGGCTTCATCACGCCCGACACTCAGTACGCCGCTGTCGAGCAGAGCGACGAGAGGCGTCCGTCGAAGTACATCGAGGACGTCACGCACCGCGCGCGGAAGACGGCGAAGACGGTGCGGGTGCACGGCGAGGAGTGGACGCGCTACGAGGGTGCGAAGTACGACGCGCTCGTACGGGTGTCCGCGGACGGCGGCCCCGGCGGCTCCGCCGACGACGGCAAGCCGGGCAAGGGCGGAGGCGACGCCGAGGCCGGCGGTGAGAAGGCTGGCAAGGGCCGTCCGTACACCACCGTCGTGACCGGGACCGCCTCCTTCGCGCAGCTTCAGAAGATGGCGGCGGCGCTCAGCGCGGGCGAGGGCGGCGGCGCAGCCAAGGGCTGACAGCCCCCGCCGCGCCGCCCGCGACCCGCCCTCGGCGTCCCGTCTCCCGCGGCGCCAGGTCCGTCAGACCGTCGTGACCGCGTCGTCGTAGGGGAGACGCGGCAGGCGCGGCTTGTACGCCTCCTCGCCGGGCCGGCCGATGTTGATCACCAGCAGCGACTTCTGCTTGCCGTCGCCGAAGAACTCCTTGTCGACGCCGTGCCGGTCGAAGCCGCTCATCGGGCCCGCGGCCAGCCCCGCGGCGCGCACGCCGAGGATGAAGTAGCCCGCCTGGAGCGTCGCGTTGAAGGTGCCTGCGGCCTCGCGCTTCTCCGCCTCCGCGAAGAAGGTGTCCTTCAGCGTGGGGGCGTGCGGCAGGAGTTCGGGCAGCCGCTCGTGGAATTCGAGGTCGACGGAGAGCACGGCGGTGAGCGGAGCCGTGGACGTCTTGGGCCTGTTGCCCTCCGACATGTGCTTCACCAGCCGGCTGCGGGCTGCGGGGGAGCGGACCAGGGTGATCCGGAGAGGGCACTGGTTGAACGCCGTGGGTCCGTACTTCACCAGCTCGTAGACCGCTCGGATCTGCTCCTCGCTCACCGGCTCGTCGGAGAAGGTGTGCGCGGTGTGCGCATCGAGGAAGAGCAGGTCCTGGGCACTCGGCTCGAGGGCGAGAGTCATGTGGGGATGCCTTGCCTTTGCTTGCTGTTGTTCGAGGGGACTCGAAGGAATTCGAGTCGATTCACAGCGAGGGGCCCGCCATGGGCGGACCTCCGCTTCCTTCATCGAACAATCAGACGGCGCTCGATCTTCCGCCGCGACGCTCCGGCTTCCCTGCCCTGTTCAGCGGCCGCCTTCGGCTCCGTCCAGTTCCTCGTCCTCGTCCGCGGCGAGCGGGCCGTCCGCCCCGGCATCCGGATCCGCGTCCTCGCCCGCCTCGGCCTCCGCCTCGAGCACCGCGTCCAGACGGGCCCGGGCGCCCTCCAGCCATTCGCGGCAGATGCGGGCCAGCTCCTCGCCGCGCTCCCACAGCGCCAGCGACTCCTCGAGCGTCGCCCCGCCCGCTTCCAACTGCTGGACGACCCGCACCAGTTCGCCCCGGGCCTGCTCATAGCTGAGCGCGGAACGCACCTGCTCCTTGTCCGTCTCCACGCCCGATTCCGTCCCAGTGTCCGAGGTCATACGGCAACCCTATGCGTCCGGTCCGACGGTGACGCCGAACTCCCCTTCGGCGACCCGGGCCCGCAGCTTCTCGCCCTCCGAGGTCTGCTCGGGGGTCCTGACCACGCTGCCGTCCTCGCGCTGGAGCACCGCGTAGCCGCGCTGAAGCGTCGCGGCGGGGGAGAGCGCGACGACACGTGCGCGCGTGTGCGCGAGTTCGTCCTCCGCCCGCTCCAGGCGGTGCCCCAGCGTGCGCCGGGCGCGGGCCAGCATGAAGCCGACCTCCTCGGCGCGCTCGTCGACCATCGCGTACGGATCCGCCATCGCGGGGCGGCTCATGACGTCGGAGAGCCCCCTGCCCTCCCGGTCCAGAAAGGCGTTGATCACCCGGTACGCCCTGGCCCTCAACTCCCGTACGCGCTCGTGCTCCTCACCCACGTCGGGGACGACGTCCTTGGCCGCGTGCGTCGGGGTGCGGGAGCGCAGATCGGCCACGAGGTCGAGCAGCGGGGCGTCCGCCTCATGCCCGATGGCCGAGACCACAGGCGTACTGCACGCGGCGACCGTGCGCACCAGCTGCTCGTCGGAGAAGGGCAGCAGGTCCTCCATGCTGCCGCCGCCACGCGTCACGATGATCACGTCGACGCCGGGGAGCGCGTCCAGCTCACGCACCGCCTCGATCAGCTGCGGAACTGCCCGTACGCCCTGGACCGCGGTGTTGCGCACCTCGAAGCGGACGGCCGGCCACCGCTCCCGCGCGGTGTGCAGCACGTCCCGCTCGGCGTCCGAGGCCCGGCCGGTGACGAGGCCCACCCGCTGCGGCAGGAACGGCAACGCCCGTTTGCGCTCGGCCGCGAAGAGCCCTTCCGCGGCGAGGGACTTCTTCAGCTGCTCCAGGCGCGCCAGCAGCTCGCCGATCCCCACCGGACGGATCTCGGAGGCCCGCAGCGACAGGGTGCCCGCCCGTCCGTACCAGACCGGCTTGGCATGGACGACGACCCTCGCGCCCTCGGAGACGACGTCCTTCACCCGGTCGAAGACATCACGGAAACAGGTGACGCTGATGGAGACGTCGCGCGAAGGGTCCCGCAGAGTGAGGAACGCCACGCCCGCGCCCGGCCTCGGCGAGAGCTGGATGATCTGCCCCTCGACCCACACCGCGCCGAGCCGGTCGATCCAGCCGCCGATGAGCCGGGAGATCTCACCGACCGGAACCGGCGCCTCGGGGGAGGTGATGAGAGCCATGGGAGGACCCTAACGGCCACCACCGACGCGGCCGCCCGGCCAGGGACGCGGGTCCGGCCACGCCCTTCACACGGTGCCCGCCCGCAACGCCATTACGATGGACGCATGTCTGCAACGCCCTCCCATCCCCTCGGGCTCCGCCCTGGGGAGGCCCCAACGTCCGCTGCCGACGCCTCCGAGACCTCCGACGCCGGAT
Source organism: Streptomyces sp. TAA486 (assembly GCF_000426165.1). Taxonomy (NCBI): domain Bacteria; kingdom Bacillati; phylum Actinomycetota; class Actinomycetes; order Kitasatosporales; family Streptomycetaceae; genus Streptomyces; species Streptomyces sp. TAA486. The sequence continues at coordinate 384,739 of NZ_AUEV01000001.1, forward strand.
CCGGCGACCGCCGCCGCGTGCTGCTCGCCGCCCCCCGTGGCTACTGCGCCGGCGTGGACCGCGCGGTCATCGCGGTCGAGCAGGCCCTGGAGCAGTACGGCGCTCCCGTCTACGTCCGCCACGAGATCGTGCACAACAAGTACGTGGTGAAAACGCTGGAGAAGAAGGGCGCGATCTTCGTCGAGGAGACCGCGGAGGTCCCCGAGGGCGAGATCGTCATCTTCTCCGCCCACGGTGTGGCCCCCGTGGTCCACGAGGAGGCCGAGCGCGGCAAGCTGGCGACGATCGATGCCACGTGCCCGCTTGTGACGAAGGTGCACAAGGAGGCCGTGCGCTACGCCAAGGAGGACTACGACATCCTCCTCATCGGGCACGAGGGCCACGAGGAGGTTATCGGCACGAGCGGCGAGGCACCCGACCACGTGACGCTGGTCGACGGCCCCGAAGACGTGGCGAACGTCGAGGTGCGCGACCCGGAGAAGGTCGTGTGGCTCTCGCAGACCACGCTCTCCGTCGACGAGACGATGGAGACGGTCGATGCCCTCAAGGGCCGCTACCCGAACCTGCTCTCCCCGCCCAGCGACGACATCTGCTACGCGACGCAGAACCGGCAGACGGCCATCAAGCAGGTCGCCAAGGACTCCGACTTCGTCCTCGTCGTGGGTTCCAGGAACTCCTCCAACTCGGTGCGTCTGGTGGAGACAGCCATCGCGCACGGCGCCAAGGACGGCCGGCTGGTCGACGGCGCCGAGGAGATCGACGAGGCATGGCTGGAGGGCGTGACGACCATCGGCCTGTCCTCCGGAGCGTCCGTTCCGGATGTGCTGGTCGACGGCGTGCTGGAGTGGCTCGCGGAGCGGGGCTGGGAGGACGTGGAGATCGTCCAGCCGGTCGAGGAGCGCATGCAGTTCTCCCTGCCGAAGGAGCTGCGTCGCGATCTGCGTGCGGAGGCCGCCCGCAAGACGGGCTGACCCGGCCGGCCGCCTCGAGGGCGGGGCGGCGAGCCGGGGCCGACCGCCGGCGTGCGGTGATCGTGCCGAGCCCGTGTCAGGGGCCGCCGGCGTCCGCCGCGGCCTCGTCCTCGGCGTCCTCGGCCTCCATGAGGGCCCGTACGCGGGACTTCTGGACCATGAGCGCGATCTTCCGCATGGTGACGACGAGCACCGCGAGCAGAGTGCCCGAGTAGAGCCAGACGGCGTTGACGGCCAGTGCCGGGAAGAGGTTCGTCAGGCGCTCCGTGAGGGACTGGCTCCCCGTGCCGCCGCTGACGAGGAACAGACCGGCGGTGAAGGCGAGCGGCACGGCCACGGGTGCGGTGATGAGGTCGGTGGGGCGCACCCACGCCGCGCAGGTCAGGCTGACGACGAGGAAGGCGCCCCCGTACACGGTGGGGGAACTGCCCAGCAGCCACCTGTCGGCGGCCCCGGCCAGCAGCATCAGCACGATGCCGAGGAGCCCGTCCCCCAGTGCGGTCAGGCGGGCGCGCGGCATCCAGGAGAACGCGTCGGTCAGCGGCGCGGGGATGAGCGGGAAACGCAGCTGTGCCTGGTAGAGCACCGCCGCCTCCTGACGTACGGCGCCCGGGCCGGTTCGCCTGCGCGGTTCACGGGCGGCGGCGCCCGGGACGGCCGTGGGCGTGTGCGCGGGCGTGACGGGCGGCGCGGATGAACCGGCCGCCTGCGCCGCGGTCGCCGCGGCGGCTCTCGGTTTCGCACCACGTGGGCGGCGCTGCCTGTAGCCCTGGTCCTTCGACTGCTCCTGTTCCTGACCCTGCCCCGGCCCCTGACCGGGGTCTTTCCCACCCGTATGAGCGCTGTGCTGCTGTTCCACGGCTCCAACGTAGGCCGCGTCACCGCTGTTCACCGGGGACGGACACGCGTTGGCCGTCAGTTCGAGCCCGTAGACTGGTTGACCGGCCGGACTCGGTCCGCGCGCTCCAAATGCTCTGCACGCCTCAGATCTCGCTACGGGAAGTCGTCACGTGTCGCTCACGATCGGAATCGTCGGCCTGCCGAACGTCGGCAAGTCGACCTTGTTCAACGCCCTGACCAAGAACGAGGTCCTGGCGGCCAACTATCCGTTCGCCACGATCGAGCCGAACGTCGGCGTGGTCGGCGTGCCGGATCCGCGTCTGGGCACCCTGGCCGAGCTGTTCGCCTCGGAGAAGGTCCTGCCGGCGACGGTGGACTTCGTCGACATCGCGGGCATCGTGCGCGGGGCGAGCGAGGGTGAGGGCCTGGGCAACAAGTTCCTGGCGAACATCCGCGAGTCCGACGCCATCTGCCAGGTCATCCGCGCCTTCCAGGACGACAACGTCGTCCACGTCGACGGCAAGATCTCGCCGAAGGACGACATCGAGACGATCAACACCGAGCTGATCCTCGCCGACCTGCAGACCATCGAGAAGGTGCTGCCGCGGCTGGAGAAGGAAGCCCGGGTCAAGAAGGACAAGCAGCCCGAGGTCAAGGCCGTGCAGGAGGCCAAGGACATCCTCGAACAGGGCCGCACGCTCTTCTCCGCCGGTCTCGCGCAGGGCAGCGAGGCCGCGGCTCCGCTGCACGACCTGCACCTGTTGACGACGAAGCCCTTCATCTACGTCTTCAACGTCGACGAGGACGAGCTCACCGACGAGGAGTTCAAGGAGGCCCAGCGCGCGCTCGTCGCGCCCGCCGAGGCCGTCTTCCTCAACGCCAAGCTGGAGGCCGACCTGGCCGAGCTCGACGAGGACGAGGCCCTTGAGCTTCTCCAGACGGTCGGGCAGGAGGAGCCCGGTCTGGCAACGCTCGCCCACGTCGGGTTCCGTACGCTCGGTCTGCAGACCTATCTGACGGCGGGGCCGAAGGAGTCCCGCGCCTGGACGATCAAGAAGGGGGCCACGGCTCCCGAGGCCGCGGGAGTCATCCACACGGACTTCCAGCGCGGCTTCATCAAGGCGGAGATCGTCTCCTTCGACGAGCTGGTCGAGGCGGGCTCCGTCGCCGAGGCCCGCTCGAAGGGCAAGGCCCGCATGGAGGGCAAGGACTACGTGATGCGCGACGGCGACGTGGTGGAGTTCCGTTTCAACGTCTGACGGGCGCTGCATCACCACATCGCTGACGAGGCGCCGTCGTCTCAGCTGCGCGAGGTCGACCTCGTCGCCCCGAGAGGGCGGCTCGGAGGGGCTTCTGAGGGTGTCTTACGAGCCGCGGAATGTGAACGATTGAGCCTGCGTGTGGAGGCTCTGAGCAGCTGCTCATCACATCGGGTGAAACCCTGGTCGTTGGTTGCGAGCCGCGACGGCGAGTTGCCAAGCTGTTGCCCATTGTCAACTTAACTACCTGTCGCGACTTTCGCAGGCCTGGCCTTTCGAGAACGGGGAGGGCACTCGTGCCATTCGGTGAACAGCCCGCCTACCTCCGCGTCGCCGGTGATCTCCGGCAGAAGATCGTCGGCGGCGATCTGCCTCCGCACACCCGCTTGCCCTCGCAGGCCCGGATCCGTGCGGAGTACGGCGTCTCGGACACCGTCGCCCTGGAGGCCCGCAAGGTCCTGATGGCCGAGGGCCTTGTCGAGGGCCGTTCCGGCTCGGGCACGTATGTACGGGAGCACCCCGTTCCGCGCCGCGTCTCGCGCAGCGGCTTCCGGGCCCTCGGTGATTCCTCGCCGTTCCGGCAGGAGCAGGCCGACGAGGACGTGAAGGGCACCTGGGAGTCGCGCAGCGAGCAGGAGGACGCGAGTCCGCTCACGGCCGAGCGGCTGCGCATCGAGCCCGGTGAGCGCGTGATGCGGACCAGGTACCTGTTCAGGGTCGACGGCGAGCCCGCGATGCTCTCCACCTCGTGGGAGCCCCTGTCGCTCACGGGCCGCACGCCCGTGGTGCTGCCCGAGGACGGGCCGCTGGGCGGCAAGGGCGTCGTCGAGCGGATGGCCGCCATCGATGTCGTGGTGGACAACGTCGCGGAGGAGGTCGGAGCCCGCCCGGGCCTGGCCGAGGAGATGGTCGAGCTGGGTGGCGTGCCAGGGCATTCGGTGCTGGTCGTGACCCGTACGTTCTTCGCCGGCGGGCGCCCCGTGGAGACGGCGGACGTGGTGGTCCCGGCCGATCGTTTCCGCGTTTCGTACCACATGCCCGTGAGGTGACCAGCGGTCCCGCATGCGAACGTGTGGCCGAAATCGATGCCTCGTTGTGCCAAGCCGAATGCGCTGAGTGAAGGCCGGGCGTAGGCTCCGGCATATGCGAAGCGTGAACGGTGACGGCGACACTGTGCTGCCCTGGCATGTCATAAGGCAGGACGGCCACGGCAACCGCTATCGCGTGGGCAGCTACGCCACCCGTACGGAAGCACAGCAGGTAGCGGACCGGCTCGGCGGTGGCGGAGGCCGCGCGAAGGGCGGCGCAGAGGGCGACGGCAGCTATCTGGTCGAGCCCGTGGGGTGCGCGAGCGGCGAGTACGCCTGAATCGTCCCAAAATCGGAAGCAGGGACACTTCGGTCCCGCCTGCCCGGAAGGACCGGGCCGGCAAGCTACCCGATCAGGGACGTGGGCGGTGTGAGCACAGGACCCTCCGAGGGAGTGGCCTCGATCCTCGACACCCTCCGGGTCGGCATCGTCATGCTCGACGGCAACGGAAAGATCCTCCTCTGGAACCCCATGACGGAGGAAATCCTCGGCTGGCGGTCCGAGCAGGTCGTGGGCAGGCGCATCCAGGACTTTCTCGAGGACGGGTACGGCGAGGGCGAGCGCCTGCGTGACCAGGCCCTGCGCGAGGAGGGCCGCTGGCGCGGCATTATGCACATCCTGCACAGCGCCGGCCACCGCGTGGCGGTCGAGGGACGCGTCACGCTCCTCCACGACAGGCAGAACCGCCCGGTCATCCTCGCCAACATCGTCGAGACCAGCAGGATCCGCGCCGTCGAGCACGACCTGGCCGCGCTCGACGCGCTCTTTGCCTCCTCGCCGCTTGGCATCGCCCTCTTCGACACCGACAGGCGGTACGTACGGGTCAACGAGGCGCTCGCCAGTCTCGACCAGGTCAGTGCCGAGGAGCACATCGGCAGGACCGTCCACGAAATCCTGCCGTCCTGGATGGCCGACGAGGTCTCCGCCGTCCAGTCGAGCGTGCTGGAGACGGGAGAGCCCGTCGTCGACATCGTGCTGCGGGCCCCGGAGGGTCCCGGCTCCCGCTCCGTCTCCTACAGCAGACTCACCACCGATGACGGCGAAGTTCTCGGCGTGAGCGGCGTGTTCATGGACGTCACCGAGCGCCACGAGGCGCTGCAGAAGATCGAGGCGGCGCGCGAGCGGCTGGCCCTCCTCGACGACGTCGGCGTGGGACTCGTGGACCGGTTCGACGTCACCGCCATCTCCCAGGCCCTCGCCTCCAGCCTCGTACCGCGCCTCGCCGACTACGCCAGCGTGATGCTCATCAGCGCGGCGGCCCACGGCGGCGACCTGCCCGACATCGAACTGCTCACCGGGAAGCCGCTGTTCCAGCTCGGAGTCGCCGCACGCGACGAGGGCCCCACGGTGAACCGGATGCTCCGTGTGGGCCAGGAGGTCCCCTTCCTTGCCGACTCCTTCTTCGGCCGGACGCTGGCCAGCGGCGTGCCCCACGTCGCCTCCTCGCCGCGCGAGCTGCTCGCCGCCACCTACCCCGGCGACCCGAAGATGCAGGCCGCACTGGACCTGAACGTCCACTCGCTGATGGCCGTGCCGCTCCGCGCGCGCGGCGTGGTGCTCGGCCTGCTCGTCGTCAGCCGCGCCGAGGGCCGCGAACCGTTCGGCAGGGACGACATAGCGCTGGCCATGGAACTGGCCGACCGCGCCGGCGTCTCGCTCGACAACGCCCGCCTGTACGCGCGAGAACGTGCCGGTGCGCTGATGCTCCAGCGGAGCCTGCTGCCCCAGAAGGTCCCGGAGCCGCCCGGCGTGAGGGTGGCTTACCGCTACGTGCCCGGCAGCAGCGGCACGGAGGTCGGCGGTGACTGGTTCGACGTGATCCCGCTCGCCGGCGGCCGGGTCGCCTTCGTCGTGGGCGACGTGATGGGGCACGGGCTGCACGCGGCCGTGACGATGGGACGGCTGCGCACGGCGGTGCGCACGCTGGCCGGGCTGGACCTGCCGCCCGACGAACTGCTCCGGCGCATCAACGATTTGGCGGACGACTTCGTCCAGAGCTCGGACGACCCCCTCATCGCCACATGTGTCTACGCCGTCTACGACCCGTCCACTCGCCGGTGCAGCATCGCGAAGGCCGGCCACCCGCCTCCGCTGCTTCTCACGGAGACCCCCGACGGCAGCTGGGAGGCCGAGGCCATCGAGCTGCCCTCGGGGGCACCTCTCGGGGTCGGCGGCGTGGCCTTCGAGCCCTGGGAGCTGGAGATCGTCGAGGGATCGGTGCTCATCCTCTACACCGACGGCCTCATCGAAGCGCGCGGCGAGGACATCACCCAGGGCATCGAGCGCCTCTGCGAACTGCTGTCCGGCGGCCCCGTCCACCGGGACCCGGACACCCCCGCCACCATCGAGGACGCCTGCGACAGCGTCATCGACGACCTGGACAGCAGAACGGCTTCACAGCCCGACGACGACGTCGCCCTGCTGATGGCGAAGCTCGGCGGACTCCCGCAGGGCAGCGCCGCGTCGTGGACCTTTCCCGCCGAGAGCTACGCGGTGCGCAGAGCACGTGAGGTGGTGCGGCGGACCCTGCACGAGTGGGGGCTCGACGCCCTGGAGGACACCACGGTGCTGCTCGTGAGCGAGCTGGTCACCAACTCGATGCGTTACGCGCACGGGCCTATCGGCGTGCGCATGGTGCGTGGCAGTTCGCTGCTGGTGGAGGTCTCCGACCCGCTGCCCGATCCGCCCCGGGAGCGCAGCGCCATGCCCGACGACGAAGGCGGCCGCGGCATCCGCCTCGTGGCCAGGGAGGCGCGCCGCTGGGGCACGCGGCACGGCCCGATGGGCAAGACCGTCTGGTTCGAACTCGCCCTCGCCTGAAGCGGATTGGACGCCCGACGGCGGGTACCTCCCTGTCTCGGCGGACCGTGCGGCACGGCCCGCACCCCTGCTCCCGCGATGCGCCCTCGTTGAAGATGGTTCGAACCGGCGCAGCTTGGTTAGGAGACAGATGTCCCTGCCGTAGGAGGTCAGGGGGGAGCACACGGAGTGTGAGGCCGCACGTCTGTCGTCACGAGGGACGGGACGTACGAATTTCGTGCGGCGATCGGGAAGAGCGTGTTCCGGGTGGCTTGTGCCTGCCACACTGCTCAGAGCCGGTGCCACACTGGTCACGGGAAGGGGCGGCGTTGAGCGATATCCCTGTGGAGGCGGCAGGCAAGCCGGACGACGTTCGCCGCGCTCTCGCTCTTCTCAACGCGGCGGGCGCCCGTATCGGCAACTCTCTCGACCTGGAGACGACAGCTCGCGAGCTGCTGGACGTCGGTGTCCCGCAGTTCTGCGATCTCGCGTCCGTCGACCTGTACATGGATGTTCTCGCCGGTGACGAGCCGCGCCCCGTCGGCCCCGGTGACGGCAGTGGTGAGCTGCGCCGCGTCGGATTCGCGAGCTCGGTCTCGGAGGCGCCGCCCTCACTCACCCGAGAGGGCCAGGTCGGTACGACCGGGGCGAGCCCCGTCACCGTCGGCGCGACCCACTGCTATCCCTTCGCCACCCCGTGCGCCCAGGCACTTCGCAGCGGGCGCGTCCAGCACATCCCGGGACAGGACGGCACGGTGCCGGTCCAGTTCGGTGCCGTCGTGCAGTCGACGCTCGCCGTGCCGATGGTCGCCCGCGACAGGGTGCTGGGGCTCGTGCAGTTCTCCCGCGTCAAGGGCAGCGAGCCGTTCGGTGAGCGGGACGCGGCGCTCGCCGCCGAGCTGGCCTCCCGCGCCGCGGTGTGCATAGACAACGCGCGCCTGTACCGCAGGGAGCACGAGCGGGCGCTGATACTCCAGCGCAGCCTGCTGCCGCCCGGTGACCCCGAAGCCGCCGGCCTCGACATAGCCTGCCGATATCTGCCCGGCAATCCCGCGACCGAGGTCGGCGGCGACTGGTTCGACGTCATCGAACTGCCGGGGCACCGCACCGCCGTCGTCGTCGGAGACGTGATGGGCCGCGGCCTTCGTGCCGCCGTCGCCATGGGCGAACTGCGCACCGCCGTAAGGACGTTGGCGCTCACCACGGACATGGAGCCCGCCGAGGTGCTGGGCGCGCTCGACGAGATAGCCCGCGGGCTCGGCGACACCCCGGGCTCGCAGCGCAACGGCAGCGGCGACCTGGCGGAGGTCTACCTCGCCACGTGCATCTTCGCCGTCTACGACCCGGTCTCCCGGCGCTGCACCATAGCCAACGCCGGTCATCTGCCGCCCGTCCTCGTCGAACCGGACGAACCCGCCCTGCTGTTGGAGGTCCCCAAGGGGGTACCGCTGGGCGTGGGCGGCGAGCCGTTCGAAGAGATCGAGATGGAGCTGCCCGACGGCGCGATGATCGCGCTCTACACCGACGGCCTCGTCGAGTCGCGCGAACATCCCATCGACGAGGGCCTGGGCGCGCTGCGTGAGGCTCTCACCGACGCCACCGCATCCCTCGAGAACGTCGCCGACCAGGTGCTGACGACCCTGAACGTCCACCACGGAGAGGACGACATAGCGCTGCTCGTCGCGCGTGTCCAGGGTCTGCCGGAGAGCGCCGTCGGCGACTGGACGCTCTCCGCCGAGCCGCGGTCCGTCGCACGTGCCCGCGAGCTGACACGCGAGCAGCTGTCCGAATGGCAGCTGGGTGCTCTCGCGGACACCGCCGAACTGCTGGTGAGCGAGCTGGTGACCAACGCGCTGCGGCACGGCGAGGGCGAGATACGTCTGAGGCTGCTGCTGGACCGCACACTCGTGTGCGAGGTGTGGGATTCGGGCCTGGTGCAGCCGCGCCGACGCCGGGCCCATGTGACGGACGAGGGCGGCCGGGGGCTGCAGCTGGTCGGCCTGCTGAGCGCCGGCTGGGGCAGCAGGCGCACGCACCGCGGCAAGACCGTCTGGTTCGAACTTGCGCGGCCCGGCGAGAACTCCAAGCCCGCCGACCCGACGGAAGCACTGCTCAGCCTCTTCTGAAACCGACTCCCGACGGCAGGCATGGGTGCGGGGGTCCGAACGCCCGTACCGGCTCTGTCAGTTGTCGGAGAGCTTCCAGCCGTCCGCCCGGACACGGGCGTTGTCGCGCGGCCGCACGCTCATGAAGACGGGCCGCGCACCGCTGAGGACCCGGATGTCGTCCAAGTAGACGCCCCTGCCTTGCTGTTCCTTGTCCGTGACGTAGCGCCAGCGCACCGACGTGACCCCGTCGGGCAGTTCGCCCTGTGCGTGCAGCCAGCGTCGCGCGGAGAAGCCGGCGAAGTCGCCCTTGCTCTCCCAACTCCACCGTCCGGCACCCAGTTTCAGAGGTACCGGCTGCCAGGAGGCGTCGTCGTCGGGTTTCGCGCTGGTGGTGGCCTCCACGGTGCACACGTCCGTGGACTGGGTGTCGTACCAGAGACGGAAGCGCAGCGATGCCTTCTTGTCCACGGCCTTCTTCAGCGGGACCCGCAGCGTCGCGGTGTCGGCGTCGCGCTGCCCCGAGTACCAGGCCTCGCGCGCGACGGCCGGACGCACAGGCACAGCGCGCGCCAAGTGGCGTGCGGGGGCGCGGCGGTAGTCGCTGACGGTGCCCCAGTTGCGGGTGGGGTGCACCCGGTTGGCCATGAAGACCATGAGCGTGCCGTCGATCGGGTCGGCCACCAGGCAGGGACCGGTGTAGCCGGTGTGCCCCGTCGTGACGGGTGAGGTGAGGGCGTCCATGTAGAAGCGCTGGTCGAGCTGCCAGCCCAGACCGCGAGCCGCTTCGGGGCCCAGGTCCGGGTTCTCGTTGGTGATCATGGCGCGGACCCAGTCCTCGCCCAGCACGCGGTGGCCGCCGTAGGTGCCGCCGTTCAGCACCATCTGCCCGAAGACGGCCATGTCGGCGGCCGTGGAGAAGATGCCCGCGTGGCCCGCGACTCCGCCCAGGTAGTACGCCTTCTCGTCGTGCACGGTGCCACGCACGATCTCGCGCCCCGTCCACGGCATGTACTCGGTGGCGGCGACCCGGTCCAGCTTGGACTCGGGAGGGTTGTAGCCGGTGTCGCTCATGCCCAGCGGCTCGGTGATCAGCTCGGCGACGAGAGTGTCGAGGCCCTTGCCGGTGATCTCCTGCATGAGGGCGCCGGCGGTGATCAGGTTGAGGTCGGAGTAGGTGTAGCGCTCGCCCGGCTTGTCCTTCAGCGGCTCCGCGTAGACGGCGGCCATGCGCGCCGCGTGGTCCGGGTAGGGCTTCAGGTCCATGTCGGCCTTCATGCCCGAGGTGTGGTTCACCAACTGCCGTACGACGATGGGGGACTTGGCCGGGTCGCTCTCGTCGAAGGGCGGCAGATAGCGCGCGACCGGGCTGTCCAGGTCGAGCCGGCCCTTCTCGGCCAGGCTCACCAGCAGGACCGAGGTGAACAGCTTCGAGATCGACGCCATGTCGAAGATCGTGTCCGTGCCCATGTCGACCCACTGGTCGCGAGGCAGCTCGATCGCCGTTCCGGTGGCCGCGTCCCAGCTGGCGTAGCGCAGCGCGTGGCCGCGTGCCGCGTGCTCGACCACCACGCCGTTCCTCGCGGCCAGCAGCACGAAGCCGGGGTGCGAGGGGTTCGGGCGGTCCGGCCCGGGGCGCATGTACTCCTCCGCGGCGGGCACCATCCGCTCGACCTCGGCACGCAGCAGGCCGGCGCGATGCGGGCTGCCCCGGCGCAGGGTGCGCGGGTGGAAGCGAAGATCGTCCGGCGTCACGGTGGGCGGTCCGTCGAGGCGCGGCCCGTACGGTGCCGGCGCCGATGCCGCGAGGGCAGGGGCGGAGCCCGGGCCCACTCCGGTGGCGAGCGCGACACTGCCAACGGTGCCGAGGAACTGCCGGCGTCTCATCGTGAATCCCCCTGCGCTCGTACGGACGTGGCGGGATCTGGCATGTCCGGGTCCACCGCCCGCGAGGCGGTCACGGTGCGCCCGGACCTGAGAAGCCTATCCAGCTCAGGGCCGACGGGTGCGGTTGCGCGCCGATGCCGTTGGTCCGACCACTGGCGCTCACCGGCGCACGGCACGGCCCGCGAAAGCCCCACGGAGTCCGGGAAACCGGCGGAAGGGGCGGACCGGACACAGGGGGCGCAACGGGGGCGCGCAGTCGCACGCCCCCGTGATGCATCTCACCTTCCGTGATGCCGCTCCGGCCGGGTTCAGGCCCCGTTCCGGCGGCGGATCTTGTTGCCGAGCCAGACGATCGGGTCGTACTTGCGGTCGGCGGCACGCTCCTTGAGCGGGATCAGCGCATTGTCGGTGATCTTGATGCCCTCGGGGCAGACCTCCGTGCAGCACTTGGTGATGTTGCAGTACCCCAGCCCGTGGTCCTCCTGGGCGGTGGACTTGCGGTCCAGCCCGGACTCCTCGGCCGCGTCCAGCGGATGCATGTCCAGCTCCGCCACCCGCATCAGGAAGCGAGGACCGGCGAAGGCCTGCTTGTTCTCCTCGTGGTCACGCACCACGTGGCACACGTCCTGGCACAGGAAGCACTCGATGCACTTCCGGAACTCCTGCGAGCGCCCCACGTCCTCCTGCTGCATCCGGTACTCGCCCGGGCCCAGGTCGGCAGGCGGCACGAAGGACGGGATCTCGCGGGCCTTCGTGTAGTTGAACGACACGTCCGTGACCAGGTCCCGTACGACGGGGAAGGTCCGCAGCGGCGTGATCGTGATGGTCTCCGACCGCTCGAAGACGGACATGCGGGTCATGCACAGCAGCCGCGGCCGCCCGTTGATCTCCGCGCTGCACGAGCCGCACTTGCCGGCCTTGCAGTTCCAGCGGACCGCCAGATCCGGCGCCTGGGTGGCCTGGAGCCGGTGGACGATGTCGAGGACGACCTCGCCCTCGAAGACCTCGACCTTGAAGTCCTCAAGGCCGCCGCCCTCGATGTCGCCGCGCCAGACCCGGAAGTTTGCGATGTAGCTCGTCCCGGCCGCGTCCGGGGCGCCGCCGCTGACGGCGCCGGGCGTGCCGGTGCCCCCCGCGGTGCCCTCTGCGTCGTGCGCGGGGGGACGGGTGTGTGTACCCGTGCCCTCGCCCGCGTGCGTCTCGGCGCTCATTCGGCTGTCAGCTCCTCGTCCGTCAGGTACTTGATCAGCTCCTCCTTCTCGAAGAGCCCCAGCAGATCCGGGCGGATCGGCGGCATGTCGCGGCGGTGCAGATCGATGCGGCCGCGATCGGCGCGCTCGGCGGCTTCGCCCGGCTGGGTCGAGGCGTCGACCGAGACGGGCTCGTCCGCGAGAGTGCAGACGAGGTTCGAACGCCGCCACTCGCGGTCCATCTCCGGGAAGTCGTCGCGGGTGTGACCGCCGCGCGACTCCGTGCGGGTCAGCGCGGCACGCGCCACGCACTCGCTGACCAGCAGCATGTTGCGCAGGTCGATGGCCAGGTGCCAGCCCGGGTTGAACTGCCTGTGGCCCTCGACGCCTGCGTACGTCGCCCGTACGCGCAGCTCCGCCAGCCGCTCCAGGGCCTGCGTCATCTCCTCGTCGCGGCGGATGATGCCGACGAGGTCGTTCATGGACTGCTGGAGGTGCTGGTGGAGCGAGTACGGGTTCTCGGCGGGCTCGCCCTCCGGCACCTCCGCGGCGCTGAAGGGACGCAGAGCCTCGGCGGAGGCGTGCTCGATCTGCTCCTCGCTGATGTCCGGACGCCCGTCGCCCTTGAGTGACGCGGCGTACTGCGCGGCGTGCAGACCGGCACGGCGGCCGAAGACGAGCAGGTCGGAGAGCGAGTTGCCGCCGAGCCGGTTCGAGCCGTGCATCCCGCCGGCGACCTCGCCCGCCGCGTACAGGCCAGTGACGCCGACGGCTGCGGCCGTGTCCGGGTCGACGTCGACGCCGCCCATCACGTAGTGGCAGGTCGGGCCGACCTCCATGGGCTCGGCGGTGATGTCCACGTCCGCCAGCTCCTTGAACTGGTGGTGCATGGACGGCAGCCGGCGCTTGATCACCTCGGGCGACATCCGGGTCGAGACGTCGAGGAAGACGCCGCCGTGGGGTGAGCCGCGGCCCGCCTTGACCTCGGAGTTGATCGCGCGGGCGACTTCGTCGCGGGGGAGCAGCTCGGGAGGACGCCGGTTCTTCTCCGGGTTGTCGTACCAGCCGTCCGCCTCGTGTTCGGACTCGGCGTACTTCTCCTTGAAGACGTCCGGGATGTAGTCGAACATGAACCGCTTGCCCTCGGAGTTGCGCAGGACACCGCCGTCCCCGCGCACCGACTCGGTGACGAGGATGCCCTTCACCGAAGGCGGCCAGACCATCCCTGTCGGGTGGAACTGGACGAACTCCATGTTGATCAGCGAGGCACCGGCCAGCAGCGCCAGCGCGTGCCCGTCTCCCGTGTACTCCCAGGAGTTCGACGTCACCTTGAAGGACTTGCCGATCCCGCCGGTGGCGAGCACCACGGCCGGTGCCTCGATGACGAAGAAGCGGCCGGACTCCCGCTCGTAGCAGAAGACGCCCGACACCCTCTCCCCGGAGCCGTCGGCGGCCGGGGACTTGAGGATCCTTGTGACGGTGCACTCCTGGAAGACCTTCAGCCGGGACTCGTAGTCACCGGTCTCCTTGAAGTCCTCCTGCTGCAGCGAGACGGTCTTCTGCTGGAGCGTGCGGATCAGCTCCAGGCCCGTACGGTCGCCGACGTGCGCGAGGCGCGGATACTCGTGGCCGCCGAAGTTGCGCTGGGAGATGCGGCCGTCGGCCGTGCGGTCGAAGAGCGCCCCCCACGTCTCCAGCTCCCAGACCCTGTCGGGGGCCTCCTTGGCGTGCAGCTCCGCCATCCGCCACTGGTTGAGGAACTTGCCACCGCGCATGGTGTCCCGGAAGTGCACCTCCCAGTTGTCACCCGGGTTGGCGTTGCCCATGCTGGCGGCGATGCCGCCCTCGGCCATCACCGTGTGCGCCTTGCCGAACAGGGACTTGCAGATCACTGCCGTGCGCAGCCCCTGTTCGCGTGCCTCGATCGCTGCCCGCAGACCCGCACCGCCCGCGCCGACGATGACGACATCCCACTGCTGGCGTTCGACTTGCGTCATTTGACGTGCATCCCTCTCGAAGAAGCTTGATCAGAAGAAGACCGGATCGGTGAATGCACCGGTCGCCAGCAGGTACACGTAGAGATCGGCCAGGCCCACGCTGAGAAGCGAAGCCCACGCCAACTCCATGTGACGACTGTTGAGCTTTCCGACCAGGCCCCACATGCGGTACCGCACCGGATGCTTCGAGAAGTGCTTGAGCCGGCCGCCGACGATGTGCCGGCAGGAGTGGCACGAGATGGTGTACGCCCAGATCAGCACGATGTTGATGAGGAAGACCACGGAGCCCAGGCCCATGTGGCCCCACTCGTAGTCGGAGTTGCGGAAGGCGAGGATCGTGTCCCAGGAGAGGATGAGGGCGACACCGACCGCCGCGTAGAAGAAGTACCTGTGGATGTTCTGCAGGATGAGAGGGAAGCGGGTCTCGCCGCTGTAGCTCTTGTGCGGTTCGGCGACCGCGCAGGCCGGGGGAGAGGCCCAGAAGCCCCGGTAGTAGGCCTTGCGGTAGTAGTAGCAGGTGAGCCGGAAGCCCAGCGGGAAGATCAGGATGATCAGCGCGGGCGAGAGCGGCCACCAGTCCCCGAAGAGCGCCCAGTTGGGGCCGCCCTGCATCTTCTCGCAGCTCTCGGCGAGACAGGGGGAGTAGAAGGGCGAGACGTACGGCGCGTGGTAGTAGTCGGCGTCCGCGAACGCCCGCCACGTCGAGTACACGACGAACACGAAAAGGCCGAACGCGGTCGACGCCGGTGCGAGCCACCAGCGGTCGGTGCGCAGATGCCGCTCTCGAATGGCGGCGCGTGTACCCGTACTCACGCCGCCCGTGCCGCCGGTGTCAGGCGGAGGGATCTTGTTTCCTGTGCTGCTCGTGTTCGGTTGGGGTCGGGTGCCAGTGGCCAACGGTTTCTCCGGTAGGGGCGACTTGTCAGTTGGGGTGCCTCATGAGCTGCCGCCGACCGCCGGCCGCCGTCCGCGGCCGCCGGCTCGACTCAGCCCGGGGCGCGGGGCTCACGGCGCGTGCCGGTCCTTGGCGCCCACCCCCTCGTCATCGACATCCGACCACAGGCCGTGGTCGTAGGGCTTGTCGGGGATCGTGACCATCTCGGGGTGCGCCGAGCTGGGCGGCCCGGCGGCCGGTGAGGCGGCACGCAGCAGTGCCAGGGACTCCCGCAGGTGCTCAGTGTCGCTGCGTACGCGCCTGACCTCCAGGCCGCTGCCGAGAGTGTGCTCCAGTCGGTCGACGGTCCGTGTGAGTTCGTCGAGGCAGCGCTGGGCCGCCGTCAGGTCGTCGTGCAGTGACGTGTGAGGAGACATGCCGTGCCTACCTCCGCTGGTCGTGGCCGCTGGCTTGTATGCGAGGGCACACTTGCGTGCCCAGGTGAGATGGCGAGTGTCGCTCTTCACACTCCCCCTTGTGAAGGGCGCTGCACGGGTTTACCCCGTGTGGGGCATGATCGCCAAGCTCCTTCACCCGGACGGGTAACAGCGGTTCCGGCCTGCCCACAAAAAGAACGTCCGTCCGGACCATGACCCCGATCAGCCGCGCGCCGCCCCGAAGAGCTCCAGACACGGCTCCAGGGCGTGCAGTCGTACGGGAACCGACCGGTGCCGCTCCCACGCCGCCCGCTCCAGGCGCAGCCGTCGAATGGTCCGCGCCTCTCCCCGTACGGAGACCACCTCGACGCCGTCCGGCTCGTAGCCGAGCTTCCGCGAGACGGCGAGGGAGCGCGGGTTGTCGGTCATGGCGCCGGAGGTGAGGCTCCGCGCTCCGAGCCCCTTGAAGGCCAGGTGCGTGACTGCCGCCCGCATCTCGGTGCCGAGCCCCTGATTCTGGTGGGCGAGGCCCAGCCAGGAGCCGGTCTCCGCCTCCTTGGTGACGGAGAAGTCGCGGGCGGTCATGTCCTGGCGGCCCACCACCTCGCCCTCGTGCAGCGCTGCGAGGCTCAGCGTCCACTTCTCCGGCTGCCACGCGGCGACGGTGCCCAGCACGTGCTGGAAGGTGGTGCGGGCACGCCGTTCCGGGGTGCCGTCGGTCCAGGGGAAGCTGAAGGGCATGTCGTCCGGCCCGTGCACACCCGCTGCCGCCACGGCCGCCAGCTTCTCCAGGACGTCGAGACCGGGGAGGCGCAGTTCCAGCCGGGGCGTGGTGATTCTCAGCCCGTAGACGGGCCAGCAGTCGGGTGTCATGAACAGAGCCTGCCGGAGCCGCCCGGCGGCGTCGACGAAATTTCGGCGAGCCCGAAGGGACGGGGGCGCGGGGCGGGCCCCGCGGTCGCTCCGTTCGGCGTCAGAGCCGCAGGCGCCAGTCCTGGCCGGTCAGGTCGTGGCCGAAGCTGTGGTGCCGCGACTCGCCGACGAGCTCGAAACCGGCGCGCTGATAGATGTGCCGCGCCGCCGCCAGCACGTCGTTGGTCCACAGCACGACCTCCCGGTATCCGGCAGCGCGCGCGAAGCCGACGCACTCGCCGACGAGCCGGTCCCCGAGCCCGTGCCCCCGCGCGGCAGGGTCGACGAGCAGCAGCCGCAGCCGGGCCGTGTCCGGGGCGCTGTCCGACACGCACATCACGCAACCGGCACGGCGCCCGTCGAGCTCGGCGATCCACGCCGCCTCGCGCCCCGTGTCGTGCTCTGCGGCGAATTCCGCGACGATGCGCGCGACGAGCGCCTCGTACGACTCGTCCCATCCGAACTCCGCGGCGTAGACGGACGCGTTGCGTTCGACGATCCAGCCCATGTCTCCCGGGCGGGGGGCGCGGATCCGTATCCGTGCCGCGTCAGGGTCCCGGGAGGCGCCGGCCTCCAGGATTCCGCGGGCCGTGCGCAGGCTCTGCGCCAGCAGTTCCCGTTCCGCCTCCGTCATGCCGTCCAGCAGTGACTCCACCGCGGTCTGCGAACGCTCCTCCAGCTGCCGGGCCGCTTCCCGTCCCTCGTCGGTCAGGACGACGTTGACCCGCCGGGCGTCGAGTGCGGAGGGCCCGCGGCTGACGAGCCCCCGCTCCTCGAAGCGCGTGAGCATGCGGCTGAGCTGACCGGCGTCCACCGAGATCGCGGAGCGCAGATCGGCGGCGTCCGTACGCGGTGCGTTGACCAGCTCGTAGAGCACGCGAGCCTCGGTGAGCGTGTACGGGGTGTGCAGGTGGCGGCTGTAGTCGAGCGCGCCGATGAGGTTCGTGTAGAAGCGGTTGAACGCCCGCATCTCCTGCACGGTGCCGGTGCCCATCGCGCACCCCTTTTCTTTGACTGAGTCAAAGATATGTCCTCGCGAGCTGGCTGTCTCTGCCTTTTCCGGGCTCTCTGGTTCCTGGCCTTCTCCGGCCCGTCCCGGGGCCTTCGACGTTCTGTGCTCCGCACGGGTGGCGTGCCACGCGACGCGGCCGAGCCTCCGAGCCACGGCACACGGCCTCGCCTTCAGTGGGCGATAGATGTGATGAAACGCCTATGCCGCCGAACGTGGTCCCACGCAGGCACCCGAGCCGCGTGTACGCCCACCAGGACCCCGAGCCCCGGAGGTTCAGACATGCCAGCCGCGCAAGCTCTCGACGCAGCCACCCGGCGTTCACTCGCACTCCTCCTGGCCGGCGCGCTGATCCCTCTCGCCGGGTGCACATCCGGCGACGGTGGTGGTCCCAGCTCCGAAGGAGGCGGCAGCGGCGCCTCACGAGACGTTCCCCACCTCGACCGTGAACAGATCGCATCGGGCGGCTCGCTGCACTGGGCCATCGACTCCCTGCCGCCCACACTCAACGCGTTCCAGCCCACTGCCGACTCGACGACCGAGCGCGTCACCGGCGCCACACTGCCCTCCGTCTTCACGCTCGACTCAGCGGCCCGCCCGCAGCTCAACACCGACTACGTCGAGTCCGCCGAGATCACCACCCGCGAGCCGCGCCAGACCGTCGTCTACAAGCTCAACCCCAAGGCGAGGTGGAGCAGCGGACGCTCCATCGGCGTGGCCGACTTCAAGGCCCAGTGGAAGGCGCTCAGCGGCAAACACAAGTCGTTCCGCGCCGCCCGGAACGCGGGCTACGACCGCATCGGCAAGGTGACCAGGGGCGAGAACGCGCACGAGGTGAAGGTCGTCTTCCGCAAGCCGTACGCCGACTGGAAGTCGCTGTTCACGCCCCTCTACCCGAAGACGGTCATGGGCCGCGCCGACGACTTCAAGCACTCCGCGCGCACCTCGCTGTCCGTCTCCGCCGGCCCCTTCCGCGTCAAGAAGATCCACCGCGGCGACACCTCGGTCACGCTCGTACGGAACAGCAAGTGGTGGGGCGACGAGGCGAAGCTGAAGCGGATCATGCTGCGGGTCGTCCCCCGCAACGAGCGCCAGGAGGCGCTGCGGCAAGGGGAGCTCGACCTCGCCGAGGTCGACGTGGCCACCGTGCGCAGCATCGTCCGCGCGCACAAGGGAGGGGAGGAGGACGCCAAGAGCAGGAAGCGCGAGGACCATCCGCGCAAGTCCACGGAGGAGCTGCGCAAGCAGGCGCAGCGGGACGGGCACCTGCGCCACGTCGCCCTGCGCCACGCCTTCGAACCCGCCTACACCCAGCTCGCGCTCAACGGCGCCTCGGGCCCGCTCGCGGATGAGCGGGTGCGGCGGGCCGTCGCCCGCGCCATCGACCGCGAGGGCATCGCCAAGCGCGCGCTGCGCGGCACGGGACTGCCCGTCAAGTCGCTGGGCAGCCACCTTCGGATGATCGACCAGGACGGATACGCGGACAACAGCGACGCCCTCGGGAAGCAGGACGTGGAGTCGGCGCAGTCGCTCCTGGCGGAGGCCGGCTGGAAGGACGGGGGCTCACGGTCGGGATCCAGCGCCGGCGCGGACGCCAAGAAGGGCGAGCACGGCAAGAAGGACAGCGACAAGAACGAGGGCCGGAAGCAGAACGAGGACGCCAGGGACGGCAAGGGCGACGGGAACGACGAAGGCAAGAATGCCCAGCAGGGCAAGTCCCAGGACCGTGCCGGAGCCGCAGCACCCGCGGCGGCCCCAGTGAGCGCGCACGAGGCCGACCGGATCGCGGGACAGCCGCTGGTGCTCTCTCCCGCCACCGCCGGACAGAGCGCCTCGCTCAAGACGCAGGCGGCCCTCGCACAGCTGAGCACGGCGGAGGCGAGCGGCTCCGAGAGCCAGATCCGCGAGGCCTGGGCCGTCCTGGACGAGGCCACGGATGCGCGCGCCGACGCGGCGGAACTGCGGCTCCTCTCCGACGGCGGCGCGAAGGTGCAGCGTATGAAGGCGGGGAAGCCGCTGACGCTGCGCTTCGTACTCCCTTCGGGACCGGGCTCGGAGTCGATCAAGGACACCGGGGCCCGGATCGCCAAGGAGCTGACCCGCATCGGCGTCCGTACGCGGATGAAGCACGTCCCCGCCGAGGACTACTTCGCCAAGCACATCGCCTCGGGCGACTACGACCTGGCCATCTATTCCTGGCCCGGCACCGCCTACCCGGCGACGGACGCCCGTCCGATCTTCGCCAAGCCGGCGGCCGCGGCGGACGGTTCTCTGCTCGTCGAGCAGAACTACACGCGGGTCGGCACCAACCAGATCGACCAGCTCTTCGAGCAGGCGTCGAGGGAACTCGACGACGGCGCCCGCAACGACCTCATCAAGCGCGCCGACGCCCGGATCTGGGCGGCGGCGGGCTCGGTGCCCCTCTACCAGCGGCCGCAGCTCGTGGCGGCCGGTGACAAGGTCGCCAACGCCGGTGCCTTCGGCTTTGAGACGCCGCGCTACCAGGACATCGGCTTCGAGAAGTAGCAGGTCCGATACCGGCCACCCCGCCGATGCCCCCGTCCTCCACAGGGCGGAAGGCGTCCGCGGGGTGGCCGGGCCTTACCATGGTTGACGGAGCCGCGGCGAGACCCAGCCCGGCAGGGCGCGTGAGGAGCACCTTCGCACCGTGCCCCACCCACGATCCGGGAGAAGCGTCAGTCAGCCATGCCCACGCGTCATGACATCCGCAACGTCGCCATCGTCGCCCACGTCGACCACGGGAAGACCACCCTCGTCGACGCCATGCTCAAGCAGGCAGGGGCGTTCGCAGCGCACCAGCTGGAGTCGGTCGACGACCGTGTGATGGACTCCAGCGACCTGGAACGCGAGAAGGGCATCACGATTCTCGCGAAGAACACCGCCGTGAAGTACCACCCCAAGGGCGGCGAGTCCGTCGTCATCAACATCATCGACACCCCCGGCCACGCCGACTTCGGCGGTGAGGTCGAGCGCGGCCTGTCCATGGTGGACGCGGTGGTGCTGCTCGTGGACGCCTCCGAGGGGCCGCTGCCGCAGACCCGCTTCGTGCTGCGCAAGGCGCTGGAAGCGCGCCTCCCGGTCATCCTGTGCATCAACAAGACCGACCGGTCCGACGCCCGCATCTCCGCCGTCGTCGACGACACCTACGACCTCTTCCTCGACCTGGACGCCGACGAGGAGCAGATCGAGTTCCCCATCGTCTACGCGTGCGCGCGTGACGGCGTCGCGTCCCTGACGCAGCCCGAGGACGGCACCGTCCCCGCCGACAGCGACAGCCTCGAACCGTTCTTCACCACGCTGCTGGAGACGGTCCCCGCGCCGACGTACGAGGAGGACGCGCCTCTCCAGGCCCATGTCACCAACCTCGACGCCGACAACTTCCTCGGCCGCATCGCCCTGCTGCGCGTGAAGAACGGCACGCTGAAGAAGGGCCAGACGGTCGCCTGGCTCAAGCGGGACGGCTCGGAGCACAACGTACGCATCACCGAGCTGATGATGACGGACGCGCTGACCCGCAAGCCCGCGGACGCCGCCGGGCCCGGCGACATCTGCGCGGTCGCCGGCATCCCCGACATCATGATCGGCGAGACGCTCGCCGACCCGGAGAACCCGGTCGCCCTGCCGCTCATCACCGTCGACGAGCCGGCGATCTCGATGACGATCGGCACGAACACGTCCCCGCTGGTCGGCAAGGGCGGCAAGAAGCACAAGGTGACGGCGCGTCTGGTGAAGGACCGGCTCGACCGGGAGCTCGTCGGCAACGTCTCCCTGCGTGTCCTGCCGACCGAGCGCCCCGACGCCTGGGAGGTACAGGGCCGCGGCGAGCTGGCCTTGGCCATCCTCGTCGAGACCATGCGCCGCGAGGGTTTCGAGCTGACGGTCGGCAAGCCCGAGGTCGTCACGCGGCAGATCGACGGCAAGCTGCACGAACCCGTGGAGCGCATGACGATCGATGCCCCCGAGGAGTTCATGGGTGCCATCACGCAGCTCATGGCCTCGCGCAAGGGGCGCATGGAGACGATGACCAACCACGGTTCCGGCTGGGTCCGCATGGAGTGGATCGTCCCGGCGCGCGGCCTCATCGGGTTCCGCACGGAGTTCCTGACGGAGACCAGGGGGACGGGCATCGCGCACAGCATCTTCGAGGGCCACGAGCAGTGGTTCGGAGACCTGCGCACGAGGCGCAGCGGCTCGCTCGTCGCGGACAGGGCCGGCTCGGCGACGCCGTTCGCGATGATGAATCTCCAAGAGCGCGGCACGATCTTCATCGAGCCGGGCACCGAGGTCTACGAGGGCATGATCGTCGGCGAGAACTCCCGTTCCGACGACATGGACGTGAACATCACCAAGGAGAAGAAGCTCACCAACATGCGGGCTGCGGCCGCCGACACCACGGAGAACCTGGTGCCGCCGCGGAAGCTCTCCCTGGAGCAGTCGCTGGAGTTCTGCCGCGAGGACGAGTGCATCGAGGTCACTCCGGACACGGTTCGCATCCGCAAGGTGGAGCTCGACCAGAAGGCGCGCGGCCGGGCGGCGGCGCGCGCCAAGCGCTGACCCTGCGAGTCGCGCGCGGCCCCGCGTGCTGAACGGCGCACGGGGCCAGTCCCGTCCGGCCCGGACCCGTGGGCCGAATCCGTGGAACGGCGGTCCCTGGCACGTCCGGTCACCCGGCCGGACGTACCGGGGGCCGCCGCTTTCCATTGCCTGAATTCCCCATGCGTTGCCTGGAAAAGGGCCGCAATAGGGCTGTGGCAGACGGGCGTTTGTGCGCGAACGGGGACGTGGCGCCGCCGGGGCAGCGAGATGAAGATGCGCGAAGGGTGTTATCTGGTCCGCAAGGCATGACGTCGGCGGTACCGAGGAGGCACCCAATGCGTGGAGCCACGCGTGTCACGTGGGCATTCGGCTGTGCGACGGCAGTCACCCTGGCAGCTGCGGGGTGCGGCGGGGGAGGAGCCGGCGGCGGTGCCGCGGCCGGTTCGGACGCCGGTATCGTGCGCGCCTTCTGGACCGACCCCCAGAATCCGCTCGAGCCCGCCAACACCAACGAGGTGCAGGGCGGCAAGGTCCTGGAGATGACGTTCCGGGGGCTCAAGCGCTACAACCCCCGGACGGGCAAGGCGGAGAACGCCGTAGCGAAATCGATCAGGACCGACGACCAGCAGAACTTCGACATCACCCTGAAGAAGGGCTGGAAGTTCTCCGACGGCACTCCCGTCACCGCGAAGTCCTTCGTCGACGCGTGGAACTACGGCGCGCTCGTCACCAACAAGCAGGTCAGCTCGTACTTCTTCGAGTACATCGACGGCTACGACGACGTGCACCCGGAGAACGAGAGCGCCAAGCCCAAGGCGAAGAAGATGTCCGGGCTGAAGGTGACCGGCAAGGACAGCTTCAAGGTGAAGCTCAACCAGAAGTTCTCCCAGTGGCCCGACACCCTCGGCTACGCGGCCTTCTCGCCGCTACCGGGGAAGTTCTTCAACAACCACGCGGCCTGGCTGAAGAAACCCGTCGGGAACGGCCCGTACCAGATCGACTCCTACACCAAGGGCCAGTCCATGAGGCTCTCGGTCAACAAGGAGTACGCGGGCCCGGACAAGCCGAAGAACAAGGGCGTCGAGCTGAAGGTCTACACCGACCAGAACACCGGCTACACCGACCTCCAGGCCGGGAACCTCGACGTCTTCGACGAGCTTCCCGCGGGCCAGCTCAAGAATGCCAAGCGGGATCTCGGCGGGCGCTACATCAACCAGCCCGCGGGAATCCTCCAGACGCTCTCCTTCCCGCTCTACCGGAAGGAATGGCAGACAGAGAAGGCCAAGCAGGTCCGCGTCGGGCTGTCGATGGCGATCAACCGCAAGCAGGTGACCGAGAAGATCTACCACGGCACCCGCAAGCCGGCCGGTGACCTGACCTCTCCCGTACTGACGAAGTCCGGCGGATACGAGCCCGGTATGTGCGGCGAGGTCTGCAAGTACGACCCGAAAGAGGCGAAGAAGCTGATCGAGGACGCGGGCGGTCTGCCGGGCGGCAAGGTCACGCTCACCTCGAACGTCGACACGGGTTCGCACCGGCAGTGGATGGACGCCGTGTGCAACAGCATCAACAACACGCTCGACAAGAACGGCGCGTGCACCGTCAACCCCGTGCCGACCTTCAGCGAATTCCGCAAGGACATCGCAGGAAAGAAGCTGAAGAGCATGTTCCGCACCGGCTGGCAGATGGACTATCCGCTGATCCAGAACTTCATGCAGCCGCTGTACTACACCGACGCCTCCTCGAACGACGCCGGCTACTCCGACAAGCGCGTCGACAAGCTCATCGACGAGGCGAACGCCGCCGGCGAGGAGGCGGCCGTGAGCAAGTTCCAGAAGGCCGAGGAGATCGTGCTGAAGGACCTCCCCGCAATTCCGCTCTGGTACCAGGACGGCAACGCGGGATATTCGGACAGGGTGAGCGACGTGCGCCTCAACCCCTTCTCCGTCCCGGTCTTCACCGACATCAGAGTCAAGTGAGAGAGTGAAATACCGTGGGGCGCTACGTCATCAGACGACTGCTCCAGATGGTCCCGGTGTTCGTCGGGACGACGTTCCTCATCTTCGTGATGGTGTACGCGGTCGGAGACCCGGTCAACGCGATGTTCGGGGACCGGGCTCCCGACCCCGCCACAGCCGCACAGCTGCGCAGCCAGTTCCATCTCGACAAGCCGCTGTGGCTTCAGTACCTGCTCTACATGGGCGACATCTTCACCGGTGAGTTCGGCAACGCGTTCAACGGACAGCCCGTCACCGAACTGATGGGCAGGGCCTTTCCCGTGACGCTGCGGCTCGCGCTGATCGCGGTCGTCATCGAGGTCATCATCGGCATCGCCCTCGGCGTGGTGACCGGCCTGCGACGGGGCCGGCCGCTCGACAGCTCGGTACTGATGCTCACGCTGGTCGTGATCTCGGTGCCGACGTTCGTCACCGGCACGCTCGCGCAGTACGTGCTCGGCGTGAAGTGGGGGTGGATCGCACCGGCCGTCTCACCCGAGGCGCCGGTCGGCCAGCTCCTGCTGCCGGGACTCGTGCTGGCGCTGCTGTCGCTGGCCTACGTCACGCGGCTCACCCGGGCCTCCATCAGCGAGAACGCCAGGGCCGACTACGTACGCACCGCGCTCGCCAAGGGCCTGCCGCGGGCCCGCGTGAACGTGCGTCATCTGCTGCGCAACTCGCTGATCCCCGTCGTGACCTTCCTCGGCACGGACGTCGGGAACCTCATGGCGGGCGCCCTGGTCACGGAGCGGATCTTCAACATCCAGGGGGTCGGCTTCCAGCTCTGGCAGGGCATCGTCCGGCAGAACTCGCCGACCGTCGTCGGCTTCGTGACGGTCCTCGTGATCGTCTTCCTGCTCGCGAACCTGATCGTCGACCTCCTCTACGCCGTGCTCGACCCGAGGATCCGCTATGCGTGAAATCGACGGCACCGCAGCCGGAACGGCCGACGGGCGGGAGGTGGCGCATGGTTGAGCGTGCGCCCGAGAGCCCGTGGGCCTCCGACGAGCCCTCCGCCGCGGCCCCCGCGGCCGGGTCGACCGCCGGAGCCACATCAGGGGCGGCGGCAGGCACTGCCTCGGGTACGGCAGGGGCGACCCGACCCGCACCCGCACCCGGCGCCGACCCCGCCGCACCGCCGGCCGCCCCCCAGGAGCCCGCGCCCGGGGAGCGTGCCCGCAGCCTGTGGTCGGACGCCTGGCACGATCTGCGGCGCAATCCGGTCTTCGTCGTCTCGGCGCTGCTGATCCTCTTCCTCGTCCTGATCTCGCTGTGGCCCGGTCTCATCGCCACCCGCAACCCGCTCTCCTGCCGGCTGGACAGATCCCTCGACCCGGCCTCGCCCGGCCACTGGTTCGGCTTCGACACCCAGGGGTGCGACGTGTACACGCGGGTCGTCTACGGGGCCCGTACGTCCGTGACCGTCGGCGTCTGCGCCACCCTGGGCGTGGCCGCCGCGGGGGGCTTCCTCGGCGGGCTGGCCGGGTTCTTCGGCGGCTGGTGGGACGCCCTGATCTCGCGGCTCACCGATGTCTTCTTCGGAATCCCGATCATGCTCGGGGGTCTGGTCTTCCTCTCGATGACGGGCAGCCGTTCGGTGTGGACGGTGGTCGCCTTCATCGTGCTGCTGGGCTGGCCGCAGATCGCCCGTATCGCCCGCGGGTCGGTCATCTCGGCCAAGCAGAACGACTACGTGCTGGCCGCGCGCGCCCTGGGCGCCGGGAACGCGCGCATGCTGGCGCGGCACATCCTCCCGAACGCGGTCGCACCGGTCATCGTGACAGCGACCATCGCACTCGGCACGTACATCGCCCTGGAGGCGACCCTCAGCTATCTCGGCGTCGGGCTCCAGCCGCCCACGGTCTCCTGGGGGGCCGACATCTCCGACGCCTCGCAAGGGATGCAGTTCCGCAACGCGCCGCACATCCTGCTCTATCCCGCGGCCGCGCTGAGCCTGACCGTGCTGGCGTTCATCATGCTCGGCGACGCGGTGCGCGACGCCCTCGATCCCAAGCTGCGCTGAGGGAGGCGTACGTGACACAGACACAGGCGGGGCACGAGACCCCGTCCGCCTCCGGCCCCCCGCAGTTGCTCCAAGTCCGCGACCTGGCCGTGGAGTTCCGCACGCGCGACGGCGTCGCCACCGCCGTCGACGGCGTCAGCTTCGGGGTGGACGCAGGGGAGACGCTGGCCGTGCTCGGTGAGTCCGGCTCCGGCAAGTCCGTGACCGCGCAGGCCGTGATGGGCATCCTCGACACTCCGCCGGGACGCGTCACGCGCGGCGAGATCCTGTTCGGCGGACGGGACCTGCTCAAGATGTCCGCGGAGGAGCGCCGCGGCGTGCGCGGCGCCCGCATGGCGATGATCTTCCAGGACGCGCTGTCCGCCCTGAACCCCGTGCTCAGCGTCGGCCAGCAGCTCGGCGAGATGTTCCGGGTGCACCGTGGCGCATCCCGCAAGGAGGCGCGGGCGCGGGCGGTGGAACTGATGGAGCGCGTACGCATCCCCGCCGCGCGGGCGCGAGCAGGCGACTACCCGCACCAGTTCAGCGGCGGCATGCGCCAGCGCATCATGATCGCCATGGCTCTGGCCCTGGAGCCGGAGCTGATCATCGCGGACGAACCGACCACGGCCCTCGACGTCACCGTCCAGGCCCAGGTGATGGATCTGCTGGCGGATCTGCAGAGCGAGTTCCGCATGGGACTGATCCTGATCACCCACGACCTGGGTGTCGTTGCGGACACCGCCGACCGGATCGCCGTGATGTACGCGGGCCGGATCGTCGAGACCGCTCCCGTCCGTGACCTCTACCGGGCGCCCGCACACCCGTACACCCGGGGCCTGCTGGACTCCATCCCGCGGCTCGACCAGAAGGGACAGCAGCTCGACGCCGTCAAGGGGCTGCCGCCGAGCCTGCTGAACATCCCGCAGGGCTGCAGCTTCCATCCGCGCTGTCCCGTGGCGCGGCCCGTCTGCCACGCCGACGAGCCGCCGCTGTACGACGCCGGGCCGGGCAGGGCCAGCGCGTGCCACTTCTGGGAGGAGCTGCTCGATGACGTCGACGGATGACGGCGCGGCAGGGGCCGCCGCGGGGACGGCGCCCTCGGCTCTCGCGCCACCGGAGGAGCAAGGGCCCCGCGAGGCGATCCTGGAGGCGCGGGACCTGGTCAAGCACTACCCGCTCACGCAGGGCATCGTGATCAAGCGCCAGGTGGGCGCAGTCAAGGCCGTCGACGGCGTCTCCTTCGAGCTGAGGCGCGGCGAGACCCTCGGCATCGTGGGGGAGTCGGGCTGCGGCAAGTCGACGCTGGCGAAGCTCGTGACGAGCCTGGAGGCCCCCACCTCGGGAAGCGTCCGCTTCAAGGGCGAGGACGTCACGAGTCTGAGCGGCAGGGCGTTGAAGGCCCTGCGCCGCAACATCCAGATGGTCTTCCAGGACCCCTACACCTCGCTGAACCCCCGCATGACCGTCGGGGACATCGTCGGCGAACCCTTCGACATCCACCCCGAGGTCGCGCCCAAGGGTGAACGGCGGCGCAAGGTACAGGAGTTGCTGGACGTGGTCGGGCTCAACCCCGAGTACGTCAACCGCTATCCGCACCAGTTCAGCGGTGGCCAGAGGCAGCGCATCGGCATCGCGCGGGGGCTCGCCCTGCGGCCGGAGATCATCGTGGCGGACGAGCCGGTCTCCGCGCTGGACGTCTCCGTGCAGGCGCAGGTGATCAACCTCATGGAGCGGCTGCAGGACGAGTTCGACCTCTCGTACATCTTCATCGCCCACGATCTGTCCGTCGTGCGGCACATCTCCGACCGGGTCGGCGTGATGTATCTGGGCAAGCTCGTCGAGACCGGCACGGAGAGCGAGATCTACGAGCACCCCACCCACCCGTACACACAGGCGCTGCTGTCGGCCGTTCCCGTACCGGACCCGGATGCGGAGGAGAGGCGGGCGCGCATCGTGCTGGACGGCGACGTGCCCTCACCCGCCGACCCGCCGTCCGGCTGCCGGTTCCGCACGCGCTGCCGCAAGGCGGACGAGAGGTGTGCACGGGAGGAGCCTCTGTTGCGCGTCCCCGAGGGACCCGGCCGCCCGGTCGAGGGCCCGGCGCTCCACCCCTCGGCCTGTCACTACGCGGAGGAGAAGGCCCGGATCGTGCCCGACTGAGTCTCGCGGCCGGCGGTGTCGCCGTCACGGGTGGCGAGGGCCAGCAGTATCCCGAGGGCGGCGAGGATCTCGAACACGGCCGTGGCGAGCCACAGTTGGTCGCGGGTGGCGAGCTCGCCGAAGCCGCTCAGGAGCCCGGACTTGGCCGCGAAGGAAAGATGGAAGAGGCCGAGACCGAGCAGCGGGCCGCTCACCGTCATCCCGAGGGGACGCGAGTACGGGGCCCGCGTGAGCGCCGCGAACGAGGCGCACAGCGAGACCAGGGCGAGAGCGCAGCCGTACCAGCTCTCCGGCACGGCGAGCAGGGTGGCAAGCGACCTGTCGCCGGTGAAGTGGCGCGAGTACAGCCCCCAGCCCTGCTGGGTCGCCGAGTGGATCTCCCAGGAGACCAGCACGGCTGCCACCGCGGCCAGCAGCAGACCCGCGGCCACGCCTCGGGCCGGAGTGGGGCGTGCGGGCCGTTCGTCACGGCCGCTGCGGGTGCTGCCGGAGGCGGCCGGCACACCGCGGCGGCCCGCGGCCGCGAGGACGATCAGCGCGGCACCGAGGACGAGCATCGCGATCGCGCTGACGAGGACCTTGATGCGCAGCCCGTCGGAGACGCCGCCCTGCACCCAACTGGCGTTCAGATTCCACAGGGTGGGGACGCGCAGCAGGATCGTCAGCGCTCCCGTCGACACGAGGATGCCGCCGGCGGCAGAGGAGACGGCGGCGGTCACGGCGCACACCGTGTTGAGGATGAGGAGCGTCGGCTCCACGAACGAGCTCGCCCATATCCCGTCCTGCGCACGGAAGATCAGGCCGGACCACATCCACCACGCGTCGGTGACGTTCGCCGCCTTCTCGAAGTCCCGGACTATCCAGGCGAGATCGAGCGCCGCCAGCGCGGCCAGCAACGAGGCGCCGGCCCAGCGGGCGCCGGGTCTCAGTTTCCTGTCCTCGCTCATGTACGGCCCCCCGCCGTGCGGTTACCCGAGTGCCGTGCGGCTCGGGTACGCACGGCGTCGGAGCGTCCGGCAAGCCTACTGTGGTGCCCCGGAGGCCCCTACGGCGGCCGGGCCGAGGCGGCATGGCCCCGCCCCGGCCCTCCGTTACGGCACCCGCACAGGCCGTACGAAGTTCAGAGTCGCGGGTTCGTATATCGGAGCTGCGTCGACTGAGTTGCGGTCGTGTTAACGCGTTTCAAGGCCCCATATGACGATATGTCTGAAAGCGCTGATCGGCGTCAAGCACGCTGTGACCTCAATCTGCAAAACCTT
The DNA here is from genome assembly GCF_000426165.1 of Streptomyces sp. TAA486. Classification (NCBI taxonomy): domain Bacteria; kingdom Bacillati; phylum Actinomycetota; class Actinomycetes; order Kitasatosporales; family Streptomycetaceae; genus Streptomyces; species Streptomyces sp. TAA486. The sequence continues at coordinate 414,086 of NZ_AUEV01000001.1, forward strand.
CGCTCAAGATGCGCCGAGGGTCCACATGCTGCAGCCGGTACCTCTTGACTGAGCAGTTATTGACTTGCAAAGTCTCCTCAACCCATGGCACGGACTGCCACTGTGCCAACGCATGGATCTATCCGCATAGATTGACGAGCGCGGGGGCGCAGACACAATGACAAGTCCATCCCAGGCCGCGATCGCCGGGTCACCGACCCCAGATCCCGACGGCGTCGGCCTGACCACCGAGCCGGCCGGCGGCCAAGAAGCCGTGAAAGACCAGCTCGTGGGCCGCTCTCCCGGCCAGCTCATGTGGATGCGCTTCAAGCGCGACCGTACGGGCGTCATCTCCGCCATCGTGGTGCTCACGGTGTTCGCGATCGCGGCGCTCGCGCCGGTGATCTCCTGGCTCTACGGCAAGGACCCGTGGACCCGGTACGGACAGATCCGTCCCGGTCTGCTGAACGACAACGCCTACCCGGTCAAGCCCAACGGCGGGATCGACGGCGAGTTCTGGTTCGGCCTCGAGCCCGTCCTCGGCCGCGACGTCCTCACGCAGCTCGTCTACGGGATGCGCACTTCGCTGTCGCTGGCCGTGGTCATCACCATCCTCTCCGTGCTCCTCGCCATCGTGATCGGCGTCGCGGGCGGATACATGGGCGGCAAGACGGACTACTTCCTCGGGCGTCTCACCGACCTGATGATGTCGTTCCCGAACCAGCTCTTCTTCGTCGCCTTCACGCCCGTGATCGCGGCGCTCATGGTCGACCCCCAGGACGAGATGCCGACGTGGCTCCGCGCCTGCGTGCTGATCTTCGTGATGTGGCTGCTGGGTTGGATGACCCTCGCCCGGCTGCTGCGCGGTCAGGTGCTGACCCTGCGCGAGCGGGAGTTCGTCGAGGCGGCGAAGGTCGCCGGCACCCCGCCCTGGCGGATCATCCGCAAGGAGCTGCTGCCCAACGTGGTCACGCCGATCCTGGTCCAGGCCACCTACATGCTTCCGAACTTCGTCACCGCGGTCGCCGGACTCTCCTTCCTCGGTGTGGGCATGCAGGGCTCCACGCCGGACTGGGGCCGGATGTTCGCCACGGGTGCCGAGGTCTACCAGAGCGACATCACCTACATGATCTTCCCCGGCGTCGCGATGGTGATCTTCATCGTCGCGTTCAACCTGCTCGGGGACTCGGTCAGGGACGCCTTCGACCCGAAATCGGGACGTTGAAGACCGAGCAGCGGGGGGTGCTGCCACCCCAGCACCGCATTGAGTCAGGCAGCAACTAACAATCGACAGGCAGGTGCTACCACCACCATGAGCAGATTCAGAATGCGTACGGCGCGCGTCTCCGTCGTGGGGCTCGCAGCCGGGGCGCTCATCCTTACCGGTTGCAGCAGCGGCGGCGGAGGTGACGCCGGCGGCGTGAGCAAGGACGACGCCGCCAAGCAGCAGGTCAAGTACGACTTCGGTGACGCCGCGGCGTCGAAGGGTCCGGCGGAGCCGATCAAGGGCGCCAAGAAGGGCGGCGACCTGACCGTCTACGCGCGCGACAGCTTCGCCCACCTCGACCCCGCGCAGATGTACGTCAGCGACGAGGGCACGATGTCGACCCTCATCCACCGTCGTCTGACCACGTACAAGCGCGACAACGCCGGCAAGTACACGGTCGTCGGCGACCTCGCGACCGACAGCGGTACGGCCTCGAAGGACAAGAGGAGCTGGAAGTACACGCTGAAGGACGGCGTGAAGTGGGAGGACGGCTCCCCGATCACGTCGAAGGACATCCGCCACACCTTCGAGCGGCAGTTCGCGCCGTTCGTCTCCGAGGGCCCGGTCTTCATCCAGCAGTGGCTGGCCGGCAAGAGCGGCACCGGCTACCGCAAGCTTCTGCCGGACGGCCCCTACAAGGGTGACCACCTGCCGGACAAGACCCTTGAGACGCCCAACGACAAGACGATCGTCTTCCACTTCAAGGACCCGCAGCCCGACCTGCCCTACGCGCTGGGCATGGCCGGATACGCCGCGGTCCAGGAGAAGGGCGACACGAAGGAGAAGTACGACAAGAAGCCGGTGGCTTCCGGTCCGTACAAGATCGAATCCTTCAAGTCCGGCAAGAGCATGAAGCTGGTCCGCAACACCGAGTGGGACCCGAACACGGACTCGGTCCGGCACCAGTACCCGGACTCGCACAACATCCAGTTCGGCGTCTCCTACGAGGCATCGACCAAGCGACTCGTCTCCGACAGTGCCGAGAACAAGACCGCGGTCAGCTACAACAACCAGGTCGACGCCTCCAGCATGCAGTCGGTGCGGTCCGACCCGTCGGTCAAGAAGCGCTCGCTGTCGGGTTACCAGCCCTACGTCGGCAAGATCTCGCTCAACATGGACCGGCTGAAGGACAAGCGTGTCCGCGAGGCCATCGCCTACGCGCTGCCGGCCCAGTCCCTGCTGCAGGCCTTCGGTGGTTCCGGCGGCGGTGAGCTGGCGGGTAACTACCTGAGCCCGACGGTCGGTGGCCACACCGAGTCCGACCCGTACGGCAAGGTCAAGAACCCGCAGGGTGACGTGAAGAAGGCCAAGCGGATTCTGAAGGAGGCCGGCAAGACCGGCACGAAGATCACCTTCGCCTACCAGAACTCGCCCGAGTGGTCCGACTTCTCGATCGCGGCCAAGGACAACCTCAAGAAGGCCGGGTTCAACGTCCAGCTCAAGGACATCGTCACCGACACGTACTACGACCAGATCGGCAAGATCAAGAACAAGTACGACATGTACCACTCCTCGTGGGGTGCCGACTGGCCGAGTGCCTCCACCGTGATTCCGCCGACTCTGGACGGTCGCCAGGTGCAGGACGGTGCGTCGAACTACTCGCACTACGACAACCCGAAGATGAACAAGGAGATGGACCGCATCTCCAAGATCAAGAACGCGGACACTGCCTCGAAGGAGTGGGCCAAGCTCGCGGACAAGATCCTCAAGGAGGACCTGCCCGACGTTCCGCTGATGTACTACAAGCAGATCCAGCTGTTCGGATCGAACGTTGGTGGCGCCGTCATGAACGACGTCCTCAGCAGCATCGACCCGACCCAGCTCTACATCAAGAAGTAACAGCGCACACGGCGCGGTTGCACGCGCCGGCCGTGGGTGCCCGCCCCCTGGGGGTCTTTCCAGGGGGCGGGCCCCACGGGCCGTTCCCCCACCACTGAATCCGCTGCCCACGAGAGCTGCGTTCCGTCATGCTTCGTTTCCTCGTCCGCCGGTTCCTCGGCGCGATGGTGATCCTGCTGATCATCAGTGCGGTCACCTTCTTCCTCTTCTACGCCGTACCGCGAGATCCGGCGATGCTTGCCTGTGGCAAGAACTGCACACCGGACGCGCTGGAGATCATCCGCAAGAACATGGGCATCGACGAGCCCATCCCGATGCAGTACTGGCACTTCATGGTCGGCATCTTCGCCGGCCGCACTTTCGCCCAGGGCGCCTGCCCGGCGCCGTGCTTCGGCTACTCGTTCGCCAACTCGGAGCCGGTCTGGGACACGATCCTCGACCGCTTCCCGACCACGGTCTCGCTCTCGATCGGCGGCGCGGTCGTCTTCCTGTTCATCGGCCTCGGCGCCGGCATGATCGCCGCCTGGAAGCGCGGCACGATGGCGGACAAGTTCTTCAGCACGGTCTCTCTCGTGCTCAGCTCGATGCAGATCTACTTCATCGGCCCGCTCGTCCTCGCGCTCTTCGTGTTCAACCTGGGGATCATGGACCAGCCCAAGTACGTGCCTCTCTCGGAGGACCCGGGTGCCTGGTTCATGGGCCTGCTCATTCCATGGCTCGTGATCCAGATCATCTTCACCGCGAACTACACGCGTCTGTCGCGTTCTTCGATGATCGAGCAGCTCGCCGAGGACCACGTCCGCACGGCGCGGGCCAAGGGCATGTCGGCGAAGTTCGTCTTCTTCCGATACGCCTGGCGCGGCTCGCTCATCCCCATCGTCACCATCTTCGGCGTGGACCTCGGGTCGCTTCTCGGCGGCGCGATGATCACGGAGTGGACGTTCTCGCTCCCGGGCGTCGGTCAGCTGGCGGTCGACTCCGTCCAGAACACCGACCTTCCCATGGTGATGGGCGTCATGCTCTTCTCGGCGACCTTCATCATCCTCTTCAACGTCATCGTGGACGCCGCTTACGCATTCATCGATCCGCGCGTGCGGCTGGCCTAGGAGTACCGCTGTGACCACCCTGACCCAGGAAGCGGACGTCCCGGCCCCGCGCGATGCGGGAGCGTCCGGCGCGTTCCTCTCCGTACGCGACCTCTATGTGCACTTCGACACCGAGGGCGGCACTGTCAAGGCCGTCGACGGTCTCTCCTTCGAACTGGAGCGTGGCCGCACCCTCGGGATCGTCGGCGAGTCCGGCTCCGGCAAGTCGGTGACGAACCTGTCCATCCTCGGGCTGCACAACCCGAAGAAGACCGACGTCTCCGGTGAAATCCTTCTGGACGGACAGGAGTTGACCTCCGCCCGGGAGAAGAAGCTGGAGTCGCTGCGCGGCAACAAGATGGCGATGATCTTCCAGGACCCGCTGACGGCGCTCTCGCCGTACTACACGGTGGGCCGTCAGATCGCCGAGCCGTACCGCAAGCACATGGGCGCCTCCAAGCGCGAAGCGCATCTGCGCGCCGTCGAGATGCTGGACAAGGTCGGCATCCCCAACGCCAAGCTGCGCGTGGACGATTACCCGCACCAGTTCAGCGGCGGCATGCGGCAGCGCGCGATGATCGCGATGGCACTCGTGTGCAACCCGGACCTGCTCATCGCCGACGAGCCGACGACCGCGCTCGACGTGACGGTCCAGGCGCAGATCCTGGACCTGCTCAAGGACCTGCAGCAGGAGTTCGGTTCGGCGATCATCTTCATCACCCACGACCTGGGTGTGATCGCCAACGTCGCAGACGACATCCTCGTGATGTACGGCGGCCGTGCCGTGGAGCGCGGAAGCGTCGCCGAGGTGCTGCGTGCGCCCCGGCACCCCTACACCTGGGGTCTGCTGAGCTCCATGCCGCGCCTGTCCGGTGACGTCAACGAAGAGCTCGTCCCGATCAAGGGCACACCGCCGAGTCTGCTCGCACCGCCGCCGGGCTGCCCGTTCCACCCGCGGTGCAACTACGTGGACGAGGTGGCCGGAGGCAAGTCGTGCAGCGGCGACCGGCCCGTGCTGCCGGCAGGACGTGGCGCCGCCTGCCACCTGACGGCCGAGCAGAAGCAGACCTTCTTCATCGAGCAGATCAAACCCCGGCTGGGCTAGGGAGAATCACAGCAATGAGCGAAGAACTCACCCTGACCAAGCCGCAGGACGACGTGCCGCGCTCGGGCGAGCCCCTGATGAAGGTCGAGGGCCTGACCAAGCACTTCCCGATCATGGGCGGCTTCCCCTTCAAGCGGCAGGTGGGCGCGGTCCAGGCCGTCGACGGCATCGACCTGAGCGTGATGCCGGGCGAGAGCTTCGGTCTCGTCGGCGAGTCCGGCTGCGGCAAGTCCACGACCGGACGGCTGCTGACGCGGCTGCTGGAGCCCACGCGGGGCAAGATCAGCTACCGCGGCCGGGACATCTCGCACGCCAGCCGCAGGGAAATGGCGCCGGTACGCTCCGAGATCCAGATGATCTTCCAGGACCCGTACTCGTCGCTGAACCCGCGGCAGACGGTCGGCTCCATCATCGGAAACCCGATGGAGGTCAACGGGATCAACCCGCCCGGCGGACGCGAGAAGCGCATCCGGGAGATGCTCGAGACCGTCGGTCTCAACCCGGAGCACTACAACCGCTTCCCGCACGAGTTCTCCGGCGGCCAGCGGCAGCGCATCGGCGTCGCCCGCGCCCTCGCGCTGAAGCCGAAGCTGATCGTCGCGGACGAGCCGGTCTCCGCGCTGGACGTGTCCATCCAGGCGCAGGTCGTCAACCTGCTCCAGCAGGTGCAGCGCGACATGGGCATCGCCTTCGTCTTCATCGCGCACGACCTGGCGATCGTCCGGCACTTCTCGCAGCGCCTCGCGGTGATGTACCTGGGGAAGATCGTCGAGGTCGGCGACCGCGACTCCATCTACCAGCGCCCCCGCCACCCGTACACGCACGCGCTGCTCTCGGCCGTGCCGGAGGCGAAGCTGGAGGACAGCGAGGAGGAGCAGCGCGAGCGCATCCGCCTTGCGGGCGACGTGCCTTCGCCCATCAACCCGCCCTCGGGCTGCCGCTTCCGTACGCGCTGCTGGAAGGCGCAGGACAAGTGCGCCACCGAGGATCCGCCGCTCGTCCAGATCACGGGCAACACCGCGGGCCATCTCACGGCGTGCCACTTCCCCGAGGAAGGTACGACGACGGGCCGCGACGAGGAGATCGTCCTGGACGCGGCGCTCAAGGCGATGGAGTCCTAGGACACCGCTTGGGGCTGCCTCCTAAGTCCACCTGGCCCTGAGGGGCTTGCCCGGGGCGCCTCCGCGACGAGTTCGCGGAGGCGCCCCGCCGCGTGCGCCCGTACGCTTCTACGCCATGCCCAACGTGCGCTTGAGGAAGGCCACTTGGAGCAGGAGCAGGTTCTCCGCGATCTGCTCCTGCGGCGTCATGTGCGTGACGCCGGAGAGAGGCAGCATCTCGTGCGGGCGGCCCGCCGCGAGGAGCGCCGAGGAGAGCCGCAGCGTGTGCGCGGCGGCCACGTTGTCGTCCGCCAGCCCGTGGATCAGCATGAGCGGACGGTGCTGCGATGCGGCGCCGGAGAGCCCGTCGTCGGTGATCACCGAGGAACGCGCGTACACGTCCGCGTCCTGGTCCGGCATGCCGCAGTAGCGCTCGGTGTAGTGGGTGTCGTACAGCCGCCAGTCGGTGACGGGGGCGCCCACGACCGCCGTATGGAAGACGTCCGGACGGCGCAGCACGGCGAGCGCGGCGAGGTAACCGCCGTACGACCAGCCGCGGATGGCGACGCGTGACAGGTCCAGCGGATGGTCCGCCGCGAGCGACTGCAGCGCCTCGATCTGGTCGTCCAGCGTGACGTCGGCGATGTCCCGCGAGACCGCCTTCTCCCACGCCGGCGAACGGCCGGGCGTGCCCCTGCCGTCGGCCACGATCACCGCGAATCCCTGGTCGGCGAACCACTGCGAGGTGAGCCAGGCATTGTGCGCCGCGACCACGCGCTGGCCGTGCGGACCGCCGTAGGGGTCCATGAGGACGGGCAGCGGGCCGTCGCCGTCCCGGTGCTCCGTGGGCAGTACGAGGCCCGCGGGGATCCGGCGCTCGCCGGTGAGCAGCAGGCGCGGCGCCGCGGCGAGCCGGGGTCGTTCGGCCTGTGACGGCACGACGTCCAAGGACTTGAGCGTGAACGCCCCGCCGTTGCCCCCGTCCATGCGCAGCACGGAGATGCGTGAGCCGGGACACGAGAGCGAGGCGGTGGAGAGCACGAGGGTGTCGCCGGCGCGCACGGCGGAGGCCACGTGCGGCCGCCCGTTGCTGCCCGTCCCGTCTCCGGGCCCGTCACCCGCCGCGCCGTCGCCGTCCGGGTCCGTCAGGCGCTCGACGCCGCCGCACGAGCCGTCCTCGGCGAACCGCGCGAAGCGGACGCCGATGTCGCCGACCGCTCCGGGGTCCCCGTCGGCCGCGGCGCCCGCCGAGGCGGAGAAGAGCACCCCGTCCGCGCCGACGTCGAGCACCGCCCGGACGTGCAACGAGGCGTCCGTGAAGGCGTCCTGGCCCACTGTCAGCAGGCGCGCGCCTGACGCGTCGTCGATGCGCACGAGCCGTCCGTCCGGCGTCCAGGCGGGAACGCCGGGGAACAGCTCCAGCCAGTCCGTGTCCTGCTCCGAGTGCAGGGTGCTGGTGGCGCCCGTGACGGTGTCGACGCCGAGGTACAACTGCGTGCGCTGGTCTCGCGACTGGACGAGCAGCAGCGGCGGCCCTCCGGGCGACCAGTGGACGCGGGCGAGGTACGGGAAGCGCGCGCGGTCCCACTCGACGTCGTGGACCTCGCCGCCGTCCGCGTTCACCAGGTGCAGCGTGACGTCGGCGTTCGCCGTGCCCGCCGCCGGATAGGCCATCTCGGACGGCTGCTGGTCCGGGTGCGCCGGGTCGGCGATGTGCCACCGCTGCACGGGGGAGTCGTCGGCGCGAGCGACGAGCAGCTGCCCGCCGTCCGGAGACCACCAGAAGCCCCGGCTGCGGTCCATTTCCTCGGCCGCGATGAATTCGGCCAGACCGTAGGTGATCCGGTCGTTCTCCGGGGCGGCCAGCACGCTGTCGCCGGTGCCGTCGGTGCGGATGAGGCGCAGGGCGCCGCCCGATACGTAGGCGACGCGCGTCCCGTCGGGCGAGGGGCGGGGGTCGACGACGGGCTCAGGTGTGTCCAGCTGCCGGCACTCGCCTGCCCGCAGGTCCGTTACGAACAGACGCCCCGAGAGTGCGAAAGAGGCGCATTCGACGGCCGTGTCAGAGGCATATCCGACGATTCCAGCAGAACCTTCGCGGTTGCGTTCACGGCGGGCCCGCTCCTCCGCGGAGAGCTCCTCCGCCGCGCCCCCCAGCAGGCTCGCGGGGTCGGCGGCGACGTACTCCCGCGCACCCGACGGTTCGCGTACCCAAAGGAGATTGGCCCGGTCAGTGCCCTCCCGGGAGCGGAGGAAGACGACGCGCGATCCATCGGGTGCGACGGTGAAAGCGCGCGGGGCGCCCAGGGTGAAGCGCTGGGTGCGTGCGTGCTGACGGGGGAAAGTAGTGGCCATGCGGCAGAGCGTAGAGCCTGGCGGGCGCGAGCCGTGGTGGCCGGAATCGAATATGCGCCCCTCGTCTGCACCCGTGCACCCGGCCCATGCCATCTGACGGATAGTTATGATCCATTGCGCGAGACGGGAGCCGGGTATGACGCCGGTGTCCCGCTCGTGTCATGGGCTCATGCTGTCCGGATCCGTCGCCCGACCGCGCGTACTTGGAGGTGAACCGCCGTGGCACTCTCGATTTCGGCGGTCGTGCTGCTCTTGATCATCGTCCTTCTGCTCGTCAAGAAGGCCGGGCTGAAAGCCGGGCACGCCGTCGTGTGCGTGCTGTTGGGCTTCTACCTGGCCGGCTCGTCCATCGCTCCGACGATCAACGAGCTGACGACGAATGTGGCGGGCATGCTCGGGGACATCAAGTTCTGACCTGTCCGAGGGGAGCCGTAGGGTCAGGGGCATGAGCGCAGCCCCTGACCGGCGTCTGCTCCTGGTGCACGCGCACCCGGACGACGAGTCGATCAACAACGGCGCCACGATGGCCAAGTACGCCGCCGAGGGCGTCCACGTCACGTTGGTGACGTGCACCCTGGGCGAGGAGGGCGAGGTCATCCCCGCGGAGCTGGCGCACCTCGCTCCGGAGCAGCCCGGGCCGGGGGAGCCGGCGCCGGAACCGGCGGCGCCCGCGGGGGAGATCACTCCGCTCGGGCGGCATCGGATGGGTGAACTCGCCGACGCCATGCGGGAACTGGGAGTCATGGACCACCGCTTCCTCGGCGGCCCGGGCCGCTACCGAGACTCCGGGATGATGGGCCTCCCCACGAATCTGCGGCCCGAGTGCTTCTGGCAGGCCCCTCTCGACGAGGCCGCCCTGCACCTGGTCCGCGTCATCCGTGAGGTACGTCCCCAGGTGATGGTCACCTACGACCCGGACGGCGGCTACGGTCACCCGGACCACATCCAGGCCCACCGCGTCGCGATGCGCGCCGCCGAACTGGCCCCGGACGGGGACTTCGAGCCCGGCGCCGGGGAGCCGTACCGGGTATCGCGCCTCTACTGGAACTGCGTGCCCCGCGCGGTCGTCGAGGAGGGTTTCGCCCGGCTGCGGGCCGCGTCGCCGTCCCCCTACTCCGCGGTGGCGGAACCGGAGGACGTGCCGGGGCTCGTGGACGACGAGAAGTCCGTGGACGCGGTGGTCGACGGACGGGCACACGCGGCGGCGAAGGCGGCCGCCATGCGTGCGCACGCGACCCAGATCAGCGTGGCCGGCGACACCTTCGCCCTCTCCAACGGCCTGGGCCAGCCTTTGATCAGCACCGAGTACTACCGCCTGGCGCATCCGTCGGGAGAGCATTCCGGCGGCATCACACAGGACTTGTTCGCAGGAGCGGGTGCATGAGCGGCGAGCGTGGCGAGAACGGGCGCGGGCAGTGGGGGCGGCCGTCCGGCCGGGGGCCGGGCACAGGTCAGGCACAGCGTCCGTGGCCCGAGCGGGTCCCCGCGTCCCGTACGGCACGCATGGGCGTCTACCTGTTGCTGCTCGTGCTCGGAGTGCTGACGGCGGCCGCCGGAGCCCTCGTGCAGAGCGCCTGGTTCCCGGGCGGTCTGCTGCTCGCCCTCGCCGGTGCCGTCGGACTCTTCTGGGGCGGTGCCCAGTTGTGCCGTACGCGCGTGGGGGCCGCGGCGCCCGGTGCGGGGTGGGTTGTCACGGTATTCCTGCTGACGTCCCCGCGGCCGGAAGGCGACTTCGCCTTCGGGGCGGGCATTGGTTCATATGTCTTTCTACTGGGCGGGGTGCTCGCCGCTGTGATGTGTGCCACCATCGCGCTGCCGGCACCGCCAGTGCCTGGGGACAAGTACCGCTGATGAGGCCGCTGTCCAGGGGATTGCGAGGGCGAGGGTCCCGAGGCGGCGACCCCAAGTAAGCTGGTGCGCGCCGGCGAACCGTCCTTGGACAAGCATGATGGGCGGTGAACCCAACCGGGAGTACCTGCTTTGAGTCGTGAAACTGACCGTTCGTCCTCCGGGCCACAGGGCCGTGGCGGTGCGTCGTACCCACCGGGCACCGAGCCGTACGGCCCCGGCGCCGCCGGGGAGTCCGCGGACTCGGAGGAATCATCGGCCTCGGACGCACAGCGGAAGCCCGAAGACCGCAAGACCGAGACGACGCTGACCACCCGCATCCGGATCAACATCCCCGGCTCGCGGCCGATTCCGCCTGTCGTGATGCGGACGCCTGTCAGCGAAGGCGAGTCCGGCGGCAAGGGCGAAGGCGCGGGCGGCACGGCGAGCGGCGCCGAGCAGAAGGGAGCCTCGCCGGCCGACGGCGCGCATCCCCTGCGCGCCCCCGGCGACGGTGTCCCGGGAACTGGACCCGGCGCGGTGGCCGGCCCGCCGGGTGCCCCGACGCCCGGCTCTTCACGGTCGTCGGAGGAGACCTCGGGCGGCGGCGACAAGCAGGAGACCAGCGACTGGTTCGCGCCGCGCAAGAGCAAGCCCGCATCCGGCAGTTCGGGCTCCGGCAACGGCGCCGCCGGTCCGGGTGTCACCGGTCCCGGCGCGGGCTCCGGCTGGCCCGGCCCCGGCGGGCCCGGTACGTCACCGGGAACGGGTGAGTCCCCTTACGGCACCAAGGATCCGTACGGCGTCACGAATCCCTACGGCCTGGGCGACTCGTACGGGTCGAGCGATCCGTACGACACCGGCTCCTACCCCGTGCCCGGCGCGGACACCCCGCCCGGAGGCACGCCCGCCCACGACGAGCCCGGCGTGGGCCAGGACGGCCCGACGACCGGCCCCGTGAGCGGCGACATGCCGCTGCCCCCGCGGCCCGGCCAGGGCGGCGCGCCGCCCGAGGCCGCCGCGAGTTCGACCCTCGGACTGGGCACCGGCCGCGCGCCGTTCGCACCGGGCGGGGTCGGCGAGGAGATGCTCGCGCGCGAACCGGGCAGCACGGGCGGACTGCCCGCCTACGGTGCGTCCGGCGGCCATGGCGGGGCCGTCGCGGAGGACGAGTCCGAAAAGGACCGCATCGCCGGCGAAACCCTCATGAGCCGTGCTCCGCGCCTGGCCGACGACGAGGTCGGCGGCAGGTCCGGTTCGCCCTTCGAGCGCGCTTCTTCCCGGAACCGCGACGAAGAGGCCCCCTCCGGCGGCCGTTCGAAGCTGATGCTCGCCGGTGCCGGTGTCCTCGGTGTCGTCGGCATCGCCTACGGAGCCGGCCTGCTCCTCGACCACGCGGACGTGCCCAACGGCACCGCCGTGCTCGGCGTCGAGATCGGCGGGATGAGCCGGCACGAGGCCGTGAACAAGCTGGACGCCGCCTTCGGCAACCGCACGACGCAGGCGTTCACCGTCGTCGCCGGGGACCAGAAGGCCAAGCTCAAGCCGAGCGTCGCGGGCATGACGCTGGACACCGAGGCGACGGTGCGCAACGCCGCCGGACGCGACTACAACCCGGTCTCCGTCATCGGCTCGCTCTTCGGCGCCGAGCGGGATGCCGAGCCCGCGCTGGAGATCGACCAGGAGAAGATGGCGTCGGCGATCTCGCAGATCTCCAAGCAGACGGGCGTCGGCGGCAGCCCCAAGGACGGGATGGTCAAGTTCGTCAGGGGCGAGGCCGTCGCCGTGCCGGGCAAGACGCACAAGGGAATCGACGCCGGCGACGCCAGCGAGGAGTTGGAGAAGGCGTACCGCGCGCGTGCCGCCACCGGGAACAACAGCCCTGTCCGGCTGCCCGTGTCGCAGCAGCAGCCGCAGGTCGGCAAGAAGGAAATCGCCAGGGCGATCCGGGAGTTCGGCAAGCCCGCCATGTCCGGACTTGTGACGATCAAGGCCGGCAGTGCCTCGATCCAGTTCAGCCCCGAAAAGTCGCTGCCGAAGTTCCTGTCGATGAAGCCGGTCAACGGCACCCTTGTCGACACCTACGACCTGCCGGTGCTGCGGACCCTGTACGGCACGACCTTCGACGGTGTGGAGATCACCCGTGGCGACGGCAGCAAGACGCCGGTCACGCCGCAGGACGTCGCCGGTGCCCTGCGTCTCGCGCTCAAGGAGACCAGCCCCGCCAAGCGCGTGCAGGAGATCCCGCTGAACCCGCAGTGAGCGGTCCGGGGGGCGTCGCGAAGTCCGGCGCCCCCACCCACGGCGGGCGGGTGACAGCCGGCTGACAACTGTCATACGCAGCTCACGACTTGCCGCACTGCACGGCGGGCCGCCGCGGGCCCGAAGGCCACGCCCACAGGGCGCGCGTACTGCAACTCGCAAACGTGCCAGCTCAGTTGAGCCGCGCTCTGGCGGCCTGCGCCGCGCTCCGCACCGACTCCGCCTCGGACGGCTCCATGGCCTCGATGGCCGACGCGTACTCCTCCAACTCCGCCGCACCGCCGAGGAAGTCGCCGCGATCGACGAGCAGCCGTGCCCGGTCGTACCGCAACCGCGCCGGACGGTGCGGCAGGAGCAGGGAGAGGTCGAGCGCCCACAGCTGCACGCCCGACTGTTCGGCACGTGCGGACGCCCAGGCGCGGATGTTGTTCAGGATCCGCAGCACCGTCTCCAGCGGACCCGCCGGGTGCAGCGTCGCGGCCGGCAGCGGCCCGCGCATGCCCGTCGCGCCCGCCATCAGCAGTTCCAGGTCGCCGGAGGAGAGCAGACGGCCGCCGTTGAACGGGTCGGCGAGGGCGTACTCCCCGGCCGGATCGCCGAAGCCGATCACGAAGTGGCCCGGCAGGCCCACCCCGTACACCGGAGCGCCGGCACGCCGCGCCACCTCCATCCAGACGACCGACAGCAGGATGGGCAGCCCGCGGCGGCGCCGCAGCACCGACTGCAGCAGGGACGACTCCAGCCGCTGGTAGTCCTCGGGAACCCCGTGGAATCCGTGTTCCGTCCCCAGCAGCCGGCCGAGAGCGCGGGCCCATTCCTCGGGCGTACGCGACGGGGAGTACGGCAACAGCCCCGCGAGACGGTCGAGTTCGATCTGCGCCTCCAGAACCGACTGCTCGTGACCGTCCGGCGGCGTGCCCTTGTCCTCGTCGTCCACTTCCTGACCATCGTCCGCGTCCCGCTCGTCCCCGCTCCGCGGACCGCCCTTGTCCTTCCCCCTGTGCGCCACCGTGTGCGCCGCGGCCGCCTCGACGCCGATCAGCAGACACAGCAGCGCAAGATCGGGGCGCTCGTCGCGTGCCGCCTCCGCGAACCGTTCGCGGTTGCTGCCCCCGTCGTCTCCGTTCCCGTCGTCGTCGCCTCCACCCGGGCCCGGGCCGTGGCCTTTCCCTGTCTCCTCGTCTGCCACTGCGGATCAGTCCTCCCGAGCGCGACGGTAGTGGTAGGCGTGGTGGTCGGCGAAGCCCATGCCGTCATACAGCGCGCGTGCCGCCTCGTTGTCGCGCTCCACCTGGAGATACGCGGCGGAGGCACCCTCGGCGAGTGCCCCCCGCGCCAACTCGGCCATCACCGCGGTCGCCAGCCCCTGCCGCCGGTGTCCCGGGGCGACTTCTATCGCGGCGAATCCCGCCCACCGCCCGTCGATCACACACCGGCCGATCGCTGCCGCGTCGCCCGCTTCGCGCCCGTCCGCGTCGCCTGCCGGGCCCGGCTCACCGGAGCCGCCCCGCACCGTCGCGAACCAGACGGACGGGCCGCCCGTCAGCACCTTCCTTGCGGCGCCCGGCATTTCACCGGCGCGGCGGTAGAGCGAGAACCAGTCCGCTCCGGGAGCGCGGGCGAGCCGCACGCGGCCGTCCGGCTCGCGGTCGGCCAGCGGCGCCAGCGCGGCCACCCGGAGCAGCGCGTACCGCTCGCCCGTCCAGCCGCGCTCCTCCAGTTCCGCGGCGAGCAGTTCGTCCGTGCGCTCGCCGCCCGTCGTGACCTGCACGCGGGGCACCAGCCCGCGCGCCTCGTACCAGCCGCGCGCCCGCGTCAGCGCCTCGGCGAGCGGAAGTCCGGGATCGTCCAGCGGCAGTACGGAGTTGGCCCGCGCGGTGAATCCCTCGCGTCGGCCGTCGGGCGCACCGCCGGCGGGCGCCGCCTCCTCCGCGCTCGCCCTGAGCGTCCAGCCGCCCAGCCGTTCGGTCTCGACGGCGGGCCATCCGCGGGCCGCCACCTTGACGAGTTCACGTACGCTCGCAGCAGGGATGCCGCGCCGCCGGGCCGGTGCGCCGGGCACGACTTTCCCGGCCACCAGCGCCGATTCGTCGATCGGCACGCTCTGTCCGCCGCGGCGGGTGATGTGGAGCACACCGTCGTTCCAGGATGTGAGAACGCCGACCGTGTCGGTAAAGGTGGCGTGCCGTCCTCCGGCCCCCGTCAAGGACCGGACAGAAACACGTTTTCCCACGTCAGACACAGTGATTCGGACCTTGAGGCGTCCGCCCGTGGTGAATTCCACTGCTCTACCCGCCCCTCCTGTTCGTCTCGGTACCAGGAACGGAGATACTAGGACGGGCATCGACGACGCCGCGCTCCCGCGCGCCCAGCGGCGGACACCCGACACCGGTCCGCCGGCCCTATTGAGGAGGAACGACAGCGTGACCTACGTCATCGCGGAGCCTTGTGTCGACCTTAAGGACAAGGCCTGCATCGAGGAGTGCCCCGTCGACTGCATCTACGAGGGCCAGAGGTCCTTGTACATCCACCCGGACGAATGCGTCGACTGCGGTGCCTGCGAACCGGTCTGCCCGGTCGAGGCGATCTTCTACGAGGACGACACTCCCGAGGAGTGGAAGGACTACTACAAGGCGAACGTGGAGTTCTTCGACGAACTCGGTTCGCCCGGCGGGGCGAGCAAGCTCGGACTGATCGAGCGGGACCACCCGGTCATCGCCGCGCTGCCCCCGCAGAGCCACGACGAGTGACACCGCGGCGGTCCCCGTTCCGCGGTCCGTGGTCCCGCACAGTGCGCCGGTACCCCCGGCGGGCGTGCGGGACCGCGTGTTTCACAGCCAGAAAGCGAGTCATCCCGTGGCACCTTCCACAGGTCCGACAGGTCGCACCGGTCCGGCCGGTCTCTCCGGTTCCTCCGTCTCCGCACGCCTCCCCGAGTTCCCCTGGGACAAGCTGGAGCCCTACAAGGCGGCCGCCGCTGCCCATGACGGCGGCATCGTCGACCTCTCCGTGGGCACGCCCGTCGACCCTGTCCCCGAGCTGATCCGGCGCGCCCTGACCGACGCCGCCGACAGCCCCGGCTACCCCACCGTGTGGGGCACCGCCGAACTCCGGGACGCCATCACGGGCTGGTGCGAACGCCGCCTGGGAGCCTCGCAGTTGACGCACCGGAACGTGCTGCCGGTCGTCGGCTCCAAGGAGTTCGTCGCGTGGCTGCCCACCCAGCTCGGCCTCGGCCCGGGGGACCGCGTGGCGTATCCGCGGCTCGCCTACCCGACGTACGAGGTAGGGGCGCGCCTCGCACGTGCCGAGCCGGTGGTCTACGACGACCCCACGGAGCTCGACCCGGACGGCCTGCGCCTGCTGTGGCTGAACTCGCCCTCCAACCCGACGGGACGGGTCCTGGACGCGGAGCAGCTGACCCGCACCGTCGCGTGGGCACGGGAGCACGGCGTGCTGCTCGTCAGCGACGAGTGCTATCTGGAGCTCGGCTGGGACACCGACCCGGAATCGGTGCTGCACCCGGAGGTCTGCGGCGGCTCGTACGAGGGCGTCGTCGCCGTCCATTCGCTCTCCAAGCGGTCCAATCTCGCGGGATACCGGGCGGCCTTCGTGGTCGGCGACCCGGCGGTGCTGGGGGAGTTGCTGCACATCCGCAAGCACGGCGGAATGATGGTCCCCGCCCCGGTGCAGGCCGCGACGGTCGCCGCACTCGGCGACGACGCGCATGTGGCGCAGCAGCGGGAGCGTTACGCGGCCCGCCGCTCTGCCCTGCGTACGGCGCTCGAGGGGCGCGGTTTCCGCATCGAGCACAGCGAGGCGTCCCTCTACCTTTGGGCGACGCGGGACGAGCCGTGCTGGGACACCGTCGGCGATCTGTCCAAGCTCGGAGTGCTCGTCGCGCCGGGAGACTTCTACGGCACCGCGGGCGAACGGTTCGTGCGCGTCGCGCTCACGGCGACGGACGAGCGCGTCGCGGCTGCGGTGCGCCGGCTGGAGAGCTGACCGGAGAGCCGCTCGAGCCCGACGGTTCCGCACGCAACGCGAGGAAGGGCCGCGGAGGGATCTCTCCGCGGCCCTTCCTCATGTTTGCGCGCGTGCGCGCCGGTGTCAGAGGCCGGCGACCGAGGCGGTGCCCAGACCGTTCGGCAGCACCTTCTGGGTACCGAGCAGGCCCTTGACCGGAACAGCCCTTTCGAGGGTCTGCTGAGGCTGAGCGGTGTTGGCCGCCGGCTGCTGGGCGGCGGGCTGCTTCTGAGCCTGCTGGGCCGGCAGCTGCTGGGCATTCGCAGGCTGCTGCTGCAGACCCTTGGCGGCACCGTCGGCGGTGTCGCCCGCGAGCTCCCTGGTCTGCGGAGCGACCCGCTTGGTGTCGCTGCTGGCGGCCTTGACGCCGGAGGCAGCGGCACCGTCGGCGGTGTCGACCGGGCTGCTCATCGGGGTGAGCGTGCGGGCGCCCTTCGTGGTGCTGTCGAGGGTGCTGGTGGCGCCGCTGTCCGGGAGGCTCAGCCCGCTCACATCAGCGGTCGTCGGCAGTTCGGCGGCACTCGCGGCGCCGGCCGTACCAACGACAGAGGCGGCGCCCGCGGCCGTCAGCAGCACGGTCTTGGCGATCCGGCGCGTGAGAGGGAGGGACATGTTGCTCCTTTGACGGAGAGATCTACTGCTACGGAAAACGTGATGCAACCCGGCCGGGCAATCGCCGGGCCGGGCGCTGTGCCTATCGCCTCGGGGAGCCGGAAAGTTGCGGGCCGCCGGGGTAAAGGATTGGCAATGCGTCACATGATCGGCTGTGCCGAACCGGCCTTCCGTGCCTGCTCATCAGGGCTGCACGAGGGGCAATCCCCGTCTCTGGCAGGGGAGTTGTGGAAATGTGTGCGGCACGTTCCCTGAACGTGCCGCGTCCACACGGCAATACGGGATTCCCCCGAAGGTGATGGGTGCGCGGCGTTTGCCCGAGCGGGCGTCGCGCCGGGACGGTGGGGGGCTCGGCACCCTCGGCCGTATCGCTACTTCCCCGTCGCGAGCCGCACGCGGACGGAGCCGTCGCCGCCCTTCGCGCCGTCGGAGTCCTCCAGCGGGCGCCAGCCCTCCTCCGAACTGGACGCGTCCCAGACGCGGTTGCGATAGGAGATCTGCTCGATGTGCATGTCCGAGGCGTTCGCCACCGCCCAGTGCGCGAGCTCCCAGCCGCGTCGGCCGGGACGGACCGGGATGGTCACCAGAGACGAGTCGTCGTCCGCTGCCCGCAGTCCGCCACCCGTCGCGAGGACGTCCTCGCCCGTGGCCCGCCCGTCCGCGCCGGGAACGGCTCCCTCGCCCAGGGCGGCGTCACCGGTGGGCGGCGCCGGTGCGTCCGACTTCTGCCCCGGCAGCACTCCCGTGCCGAACTCCCGTACGAGGCGCGCCCGCAGCTGTGTCGCGCTGCCGGCCTTGCCGTCGCCCCCGGCGGGCCCCGTGGTGCAGTTGAACGCGGCGGCCCGGCGGCCGGTCAGGGCGGCGGTCAGAAGCGACGCGTGCGTCTCGTGCTTCGCGTACGCCTGCGGGTAGCCGCTCCGCTGCACGCGCTGCGCCGCCACGGTCAGCGGCAGCCGCGAGTAGCCGGGAACCTGCACAAGATGGTCGTAGAACTTCCCCGAGGAATACACGGGGTCCTGGATCTGCCGCTCGGTGCCCCACCCCTGGGACGGACGCTGCTGGAACAGGCCGAGCGAATCGCGGTCACCGTGTTCGATGTTCCGCAGCGCGGACTCCTGCATGGCCGTGGCCAGGGCTATCGTGACTGCACGCTCCGGCAGACCGCGCTGGGAGGCCACGGCCGTGATCGTCGCGGCGTTGGCTGCCTGCTCGGGTTTGATCTCGTAGTCCTCCGGCTTCTCGCCGGCGGTTCTGACGATGCACCGGGCCGGTCCCGTGCTGCTGGTGACGTACTGCGTCGCCACGTAACCGGCGATGACCAGCAGCACCGTGGATGCCGCTGCTATGCGAAGGCCTCTGGCGCGGGACTTCTGGGGAGAGGATTCCGAGGGGGACACGGGCACAAAGGTAGCGGCTCTGCCAAGTCCCGCCGCCCGTAGGCTGTTTTCATGCCGCACAACGGACTCGACCTGAACCAGGACGCCGCTCTGCTGACAGCTCAGCTCGTCGATTTCCCCTCGGAGAGCGGGGACGAGCGGCCGCTCGCCGACGCCGTCGAGACCGCCCTGCGCGCCCTTCCACATCTGACCGTCGACCGGCACGGCAACAACGTGGTCGCCCGCACCCGGCTCGGACGCGGCGAGCGCGTCATCCTCGCCGGGCACATCGACACGGTGCCCATTGCCGGGAACGTGCCGTCACGCCTCGACGACTCGGGCGTGCTGTGGGGCTGCGGCACGAGCGACATGAAAGCCGGCGTGGCCGTGCAGCTGCGCATCGCGGCAACCGTGCCGGAGCCCAACCGCGATCTCACCTTCGTCTTCTACGACAACGAAGAGGTCGCCGCGCACCTCAACGGCCTCGGCCACGTCGCCGACGCCCACCCCGACTGGCTGGCCGGAGACTTCGCCGTACTGCTGGAGCCCTCCAGCGGTCAGGTCGAGGGCGGCTGCCAGGGAACGCTGCGCGTCCTGCTGCGCACCACCGGAGTGCGGGCGCACTCCGCCCGCGGCTGGATGGGCGAGAACGCGATCCACGCCGCCGCTCCGATCCTTTCCCGGCTCGCCTCGTACGAGCCACGCCGGAAGGTGATCGACGGCCTGGAGTACCGGGAGGGGCTCAACGCCGTTCGCGTGGAGGGTGGCGTCGCGGGGAACGTCATCCCCGACGCCTGCACGGTCACCGTCAACTACCGCTACGCCCCCGACATCGACGAGGAGCAGGCCCTCGCACACGTGCGGGAGGTGTTCTCCGGGTGCGGCGAGTGGGAGCTGACCGTGGACGACAGCTCGGGCGGCGCCTTGCCCGGCCTTTCCCACCCCGCGGCGAAGGCGTTCACCGAGGCTGTAGGAGGGGAGCCGCAGCCCAAGTACGGATGGACGGACGTCTCCCGCTTCAGCGCACTCGGCGTCCCGGCAGTCAACTACGGCCCCGGCGACCCGAACCTGGCACACAAGCGCGACGAGCGCGTGGAGACGTCGAAGATCCTCCACTGCGAGGAACGGCTCCGCACCTGGCTGACGGCCTGAACCCGCCGTACACCCGCCCGCCGGGTTCCCGCCGGACGGAGTGCCGCTCTCTGTCACGTCGGTACGGGCTCTCCGTGCGTACGCTGAATCAGAATGATCGCAGTCCGGAGGGAGCCTGGGATGACCAGCACGGAGCGGGACCGAGCACGGAAGCCGCGCGAGCAGCGTCTCGGTCCGGTGGTGCGCCGCCGCAAGCAGATGCAGGCCGAGACGACCGACCAGCGGCTGCTGGACACCACCGGACCTTCGGACTGGGTGCACCAGGACCCGTGGCGGGTGATGCGCATCCAGTCGGAGTTCGTGGAGGGCTTCGGCGCACTGGCCGAACTCGGCCCCGCCATCAGCGTCTTCGGGTCCGCCCGCACGCCGGTCGACTCGCCGGAGTACGAGGCGGGCGTGCGGATCGGGGCAGCCCTGACCGAGGCCGGATTCGGGGTGATCACCGGCGGCGGCCCCGGTGCGATGGAGGCCGCCAACAAGGGAGCGCTCGAGGCGGGCGGGACCTCCGTCGGGCTCGGCATCGAGCTGCCCTTCGAGCAGGGCCTCAACCCCTACGTCGACATCGGCGTGAACTTCCGTTACTTCTTCGTGCGCAAGACCATGTTCGTGAAGTACGCGCAGGGTTTCGTCGTCCTGCCCGGCGGGCTCGGGACGATGGA
The DNA here is from genome assembly GCF_000426165.1 of Streptomyces sp. TAA486. Classification (NCBI taxonomy): domain Bacteria; kingdom Bacillati; phylum Actinomycetota; class Actinomycetes; order Kitasatosporales; family Streptomycetaceae; genus Streptomyces; species Streptomyces sp. TAA486. The sequence goes on from NZ_AUEV01000001.1 coordinate 434,730, forward strand.
CGAGCTGTTCGAGGCGATGACCCTCGTGCAGACCAAGAAGGTCACGCGCTTCCCCATCGTCCTCTTCGGCAGCGGCTACTGGCAGGGCCTCGTGGACTGGCTGCACGGGTCGGTCGTCGCACAGGGCAAGGCGTCCGCGCGCGACGTCGAGCTCTTCCACGTGACGGACGACATCGAGGAAGCCGTCGCCGTCGTGACCAAGGAAGCCGGCTGAGGGCCGGGCGCGAACGCCCCGGGCGGGGCCGCGGCCCCGCCTCCGCTCAGGCGAGCCCGCGCCGCGCCACGGCGGGCGGCCGGTGCCCCGCGATCGACGCGACCATCTCCAGCACCTGACGCGTCTCGGCGACCTCGTGGACGCGGTAGACGCGTGCACCCAGCCACGCCGAGATCGCGGTGGTGGCGAGGGTGCCCGTCAGCCGTTCCTGCAGGGACACGTCCAGCGTCTCGCCCACGAAGTCCTTGTTGGACAGCGACACGAGCACCGGCCAGCCGCTGCGCGTCATCTCCTCCAGGCCGCGGGTGGCTTCGAGCGAGTGGCGCGTGGACTTGCCGAAGTCGTGCCCGGGGTCAATGAGGACGGCGTCCCTGGGCACCCCCAGAGCGACGGCGCGCTCGGCCAGGCCCAGCGTCACGCGCAGGATGTCGGCCATCACACCGCCCTCGCCGTCGTAGCTGACCCGGTGCGGACGCGTGCGCGGCTCGGCGCCTCCCGCGTGCGTGCACACCAGGCCGACGCCGTGCCTTCCGGCGACCTCGGCGAGCGCCGGATCGACCCCGCCCCACGCGTCGTTGAGCAGATCCGCACCGGCGGCGCACACCGCCTCGCCGACCTCGTGGCGCCAGGTGTCGACACTGATGACGATGTCCGGATGGCGGCGGCGGACCTCGGCGACGAAGCCCACGGTGCGCCGCACCTCCTCCTCGGCCGACACCTCCTCGCCAGGTCCGGCCTTCACGCCGCCGATGTCGATGATGTCCGCGCCCTCGGCCACCGCCCTCTCGACCCGCTCCAGCGCGGGCTCGTCGAGGAAGGTGGCACCACGGTCGTAGAAGGAGTCCGGCGTCCGGTTCACGATGGCCATGATCACCATCTCGTGCGGACCGAATTCGCGTGTCCCCAGGCGCAGCATCGCCATCCTCTCGCTCGGCACAGAGGGGAGGCATGCGCCGTTTCCCCCCGGAGCCGACCTTAACGGGCGGTCATGGGCGCTCCGCTTCCGGACCTGTCGGTTGTGTCAGTGGGGCGTGGCACGATCAGGGACCATAGGAAGCCGTAGTCATCCGGACGTCTGCGAGAGGGCTCTCTCGCAGAAGATCCGCGAGAGGCCCTCTCGCGGAGAATTCCTCGGGGAGTTGGCCGTGTTCTGGTTCCTGCTGATCTCGCTTGCCGTGGTCGTCGCCGCGGTCACGCTTGCCGTGGTGGGCAGTTCCGGGGACGAGCGGGGCGGCACCGTCACCGGCGGCCTCAGGGACGCCCCGCCCGACCAGCTCGACGAGCCGCTGCCGGCGGGCCGTCCTGTCAGCCGGCTGGACGTGGACGGGCTGCGGCTGCCGGTCACGGCCAGGGGATACCGGATGCAGCAGGTCGACGACGTGCTGGACAGGCTCGGGGCCGAGCTGGCCGAGCGCGACGCCCGCATCGCGGAGCTGGAGTCGGCGCTGGCGGGCGCCCAGGCCGCGGCGATGGGGCGCGGGGACCCGGGCGTCGGCCGCGGGCCGGGTGCCACGGGCGGCGGCGGTCCCGGCGGCAGCGGCGATTTCGGCGATTACGGTACGGCGAATTTCGTGCAGGAAGCGCAGGAGCGGCCCGATGGCCGTTGAGGGAGGTGCGCAGCCGGGCCCCGACGGGGTGCTGCGCTGCCCGTGGGGTCTGTCCGCCGACGACTACGTCGCGTACCACGACACCGAGTGGGGCCGCCCCGTCCACGGTGACGACGCGCTCTTCGAGCGGCTGTGCCTCGAGGCGTTCCAGTCCGGTCTGTCCTGGCTGACGATCCTCCGCCGCCGCGAGGGCTTCCGCGCGGCCTTCGCGGGCTTCCACATCGCGAAGGTGGCGGCGTTCACGGCGGAGGACGAGGAGCGGCTGCTCGGCGACACCGGCATCATCCGCAACCGCGCGAAGATCCGGGCGGCCGTCGCCAACGCGCAGGTCGCTGCCTCGCTCGGCGAGGGTGAACTGGATTCGCTGATCTGGTCGTTCGCCCCCGACCCGGAGCGGCGCCCCGCGCCCCGTATGCACCGCGAGATCCCCGCGGTCACACCGGAGTCGACGGCGCTCGCGAAGGACCTGAAGAAGCGCGGCTTCCGCTTCGTCGGTCCCACCACGGCGTACGCGCTGATGCAGGCGTGCGGCCTGGTCAACGATCACCTGGCCGACTGCTGGGCGCGGGACGAGATGGGAGCCGGCGTCGGCTGACGGCAGACGCCGGCCCCCACGGCTCACTGGCCGGTGAAGCGCGGCTTCTCCTTCTTCACGAACGCCTCGACCGCTGCCTGGTGGTCCTTCGAAGCTCCGGCGCGCACCTGGAGTTCGGCCTCCTTCTCCAGCGTCTCGGCCAGCGAGTGCCCTGCGCCGAAGGCCAGCGACTCCTTGATGGCCGCGTATGCGCGGGTGGGCCCCTGGGCCAGCTCGCGTGCCACCGTCCCGGCCTGCTCGGCGAGGTCGCCGTCCGGCACGACCCGGTGCGCCAGCCCCAGTTCGAGCGCCTCGCCGGAGCGCACGCTCCGCGGGAAGAGCAGCAGGTCCGCCGCCCGTCCGGGACCGACGAGACGGGGCAGCGTCCAGGAGATCCCCGAGTCCGCGGTCAGCGCGATCCCGGCGAAGGAGGTGTTGAACGCGGCGGACTCGGCGAGCAGGCGGTAGTCGGCTGCGAAGGCGAAGCCGGCCCCCGCGCCGGCGGCGACCCCGTTGACGGCCACCACGACCGGTTTCGGCATGCCCGCGATGGCGAGCGTGATGGGGTTGTAATGGTCTTCGACCGTGCTGAGGGCGTTGCCCCCGCCCTCCTGCAGGGCGCCGATGTGTTCCTTCAGATCCTGACCCACGCAGAACGCGCGTCCGTTCCCGGTGAGGAGTACGGCCCTGACGTCCTCGTCCTCGGCAGCCTTGCGGAGGGTGTCGCGCAGGGCCGATTTGAGCTCGTTGTTGAGCGCGTTCATCGCATCAGGGCGGTTGAGGGTGACCGTCGCGAGACCCTCGGTCACGTCATAGAGCACGGTGTCCGACATGGGGCAAGCATGGCTCAGATCATCGGGAGCCGACAGGGCGTCCCCCCGGGCGCTCCCGCCCGGGCAATGGTTGTGGAACGGGCCCGTCGACGATGCCTTCGGACGGGGCATCACGAGGTGAAGCGGAGCAGTATCGCAGCTTCGTCGGCGGAATGAGTGGTTTTGGGTGAGAGCGAGTCACAAGTAGTGCGACCTCTTGTTGGTCATCGGGTCCTGCGATGCGGGATAATGGTTCTGAAGCAATGTGTTCGATGCCGGTGACACGCTCGTTGTCGGCTGCGATCAGCTGGTTTCAGGAAGGGGAACGAGCATGGCGGCCATGAAGCCGCGGACGGGTGACGGCCCGCTCGAGGTGACCAAGGAGGGGCGGGGCATCGTCATGCGCGTTCCGCTCGAAGGCGGTGGGCGACTCGTCGTCGAGCTGACCCCGGATGAGGCGACTGCGCTCGGTGAGGAGCTCAAGAAGGTCTGCGGCTGACGCCCGGCAGCGGGCGGCCCGCACGCGCGGACCGAGCGAGCCATCAGTGGGTTCTCCACTGCCCCGGAGCACGCATCGTGCTCCGGGGCAGATGTGTTCCATCACTGGTGCACCGGCTCGTGACCGGGCGCACAGGGGCGTGCCGACCGTCACGGGGGCCCTGCGCGGTCACTGCTCGCGCTTGACCGCGCAGAGCAGTCCGTCTCCCACGGGCAGCAGCGACGGCACCAGCTCGGTGCTCTCCCGTACGGCGCCGAGCAGTTCGCGCAGCTTGCGCACCTCGGCGGGCTGGGCGCTGGAGTCGACGGTGCGGCCGTTGGCGAAGACGCCTTCGAAGCAGACGAGGCCGCCGGGCCGCAGTAGGCGCAGCGCCTCGGCGAAGTACTCCAGGCACTCCGAACGGTCCCCGTCGCAGAAGACCAGGTCGTAGCCGCGGTCGGCCAGGCGCGGCAGCACGTCGAGGGCGGATCCCGGGATGAACCGCGCCCGGTTCCCGGCGAAGCCGGCGGCTCGGAAAGCCTGCCGTGCGAACTGCTGCTGCTCGGGGTCGGTGTCCACCGTCGTGAGAACGCCGTCGTGCCGCATCCCGGCCATCAGATGGATGCCGGAGACGCCCGTCCCGGTGCCGATCTCGGCGACCGCCTTGGCGCCCGCGGCAGCGGCCAGCAGACGCAGTGTGGCACCGGTGGCGGGGGACACCGCGCGCACGCCCGCCTGCTGAGCCCGCTCACGTGCCCAGCGCAGCGCCGCGTTCTCGGCGTCGTCGACGAGCTCGGCGCCGTAGGCATCGGCGAACGCCCAGCTCGACTGCCGGTTGCCGGTAATGGCCCTCTCCTGTCCCCGTCCTCCACGCAACGGTGACTGTATCCGTTGCCCCGGGAACCCGCTGATGGGACCGAGCGTTGAAATCAGATGGAAGGTGCAAGGGGGGTGTCGTGGAATTGCGATCGACGACGGTGAAGCAGAAAGAGCGGCCGAACGGTGAGCCGGTCAAAAGTGCTTATCCGGAGCTAACGGGCGAGGTGGTTATGGTTGGGATTCCACTGGACACCACCAGAGCCGACAGGGGAGGTGCGGCTGCTGTCCGGGACCGTGGAATGCTCCGGCGTTTTCGCAGGTCGGCGGACGAGCCGAAATCCGTGACAGACACCGCTGACCAGGTCCGCCCCGCCGAATCCGCGACGACGGCGACGTTCGACACCGATGCGGAGAGCCAGGCGTGGACCCCTCCTTCGTGGGAGGAGATCGTCAGCACGCACAGTGCGCGCGTCTACCGTCTCGCCTACCGCCTGACCGGTAACCAGCACGACGCCGAGGATCTCACTCAGGAGGTCTTCGTCCGCGTCTTCCGTTCCCTGTCGACGTACACGCCCGGCACGTTCGAGGGCTGGCTGCACCGCATCACCACGAACCTCTTCCTCGACACGGTGCGCCGAAAGCAGCGCATCCGCTTCGACGCGCTCGCCGAGGACGCCGCAGAGCGCCTTCCCAGCCGTGAGCCGACGCCGCAGCAGCACTTCAACGACACCCACTTCGACGCGGACGTCCAGCAGGCGCTGGACACTCTCGCGCCGGAGTTCCGTGCCGCCGTGGTGCTCTGCGACATCGAAGGACTTTCGTACGAGGAGATCGCTGCCACGCTCGGCGTGAAGCTGGGCACCGTGCGCAGCCGCATCCACCGGGGGCGTTCGCAGCTGCGCAAGGCTCTGCAGCACCGTTCGCCCGAGGCACGCGCGGAGCAGCAGCGTTCCCTGAGTGCAGCCGCTCCCGCCGTAGGGAGTGGGGAGGTAGGTGCCGCGTGAGTGGCGCAGGCATGGGCGGCAGAGCTCCGCAGCCGGAGAGAGAGCTCACTCCGGCCGAGCTGCATCTCGGTGACCGCCTCGCGGCGTTGATCGACGGCGAGCTCGGGCATGACGCACGCGAACGTGTGCTGTCGCACCTGGCGACCTGCGGCGGCTGCAAGGCGGAGGCCGACGCGCAGCGCCGCGTGAAGAACGTCTTCGCGGACACCGCGCCCCCGCCCCCTTCGGACGGTTTGCTGGCGCGGCTCCAGGGCCTGCCGGCCTGCGGGCCCGGCGACGGCCCGGATGACGGTATGCCGTCGGGTTCCGGCGGCATCGGCGGAGGCAAGTCCGCCGGTGGCGTCTCCGGCACGGCCGCGCAGATGAAGCGTGCCGAGTCCGGCGGCGCCCTCTGGGCCCTCGAGCAGCTTCGCGGCGGACGGGGCGGCAGTGCCCTCTCGCCCAGCCGCGGCTTCCGGATACACGAGATGGAGCGGCTCACCTCGCGAGGCCGCCGCTTCGCCTTCGCGGCGGCAGGCGCGGTCTCGCTGGCGGCCCTCGCCCTTGCGGGCGGCGTGGGCTCCAGCACGGCCGGCAGCGGCCCCTCCATCGCCAAAGGTGACAATGGCACGGCCGCTGCCAGCTCCGTACGCACGGCCTCCTCGGGCGGCAGCAGCGACCGCGAGCGCCGCCGCCGGGACGCGAGCGCGGCGCAGAGCGCAGTGAGCGACACGGTATTGAGCGCGACCGCGACCTCCGGTGACAGCAGTGGTGCGACGCTGAAGGCGGGCCGCGGCACGGGATTCCAGCGAGGCGCTCCCTGGGCGGCGCCCACAGCACCGCCGGTGGAGGGTGAGCGCGTCGGCCCCGGCCCTCGTCCGCTGCTGCGCGAGGCCTTCTTCTCCGCCGGGACGATGGGGCCCGCCCGGGCCTCCGGGGCGCTGGGCCCCTATGGGTACGGCGCCGAGTCGTATGCGGGGCTTCCCGCGGACGCGTTCCCGGGCGGCGCGATCCGCCAGGTCCGCGAGGGCGTGACCGAACCGGTCACCACGGCGGCCCCGCCGCAGCGCTGAGCGAACGGCCGCCGCACAGTTCCACCACGCTCGGCCGAAGTGGCCGACGGGGCCGAAGTCCCGCTGGGAAAGGGTGAATTGCGGTTCCACGGGAATCGGCCGCACTCCCGGGTCCGTTCGTGCGGATGCCGAGGTGGGCTCCCACCGTGACCCGCACTGCGGGTACCGTGAGACCGGGCCCCACCACTGCCCGCGAACGCATGAGGATGAGGGAGCTGCAAGGTGTTCTTCGACATAGGACCCCTAGAGCTGGTCGCGCTCGTCGTCCTCGCGGTCCTCGTCTTCGGTCCCGAGAAACTGCCGAAGGTGATCCAGGATGTGTCCGGTTTCATCCGGAAGGTGCGCCAGTTCTCCGACAACGCCAGGGACGACATCCGCTCCGAGCTCGGGCCCGAGTTCAAGGACTTCGACTTCCAGGATCTGAATCCGAAGACCTTCGCCCGCAAGCACCTGCTCGACGGCGACGACCTGGGCCTCAAGGAGATCCGCAGCAGCCTGGACTTCCGTGACGACATGTCCGACGTCACGGACGCGGTGAACGGCACCGAGAGTGTCGGGGCACGCGGCAAGAGCAGCGGCAGCGGAAGCCGTACGAGCCTGACCAAGGGCGGCACGGCCACGGACCTGGACACCTCCGACCCGCTCAGCAAGGAGAGCCGGCGGGAGCGCCCGAAGGACGAACCGCCGCCGTTCGACGCCGACGCGACCTGAGTCTTTCGGGTCACATAGCCGGGCACTTTGCCCACCGCCCGCATCATCTGCCTCATGCGGGTCACCTGAGAGGCGCATCTCACGTCCCTGAAGAAGGGCCGTTGTTTGGTCATGCCCGAAACGGCGGACCCGGGTGGCTATCCTCCCAGTGTCCGGGGTTCGCCGTCCGAGGGGGGCAGGCTGCCCGTGGCACAGGGCATTGAGGAGGCGTCGGAAGATGGAGACGACGAGTACGGTGGCCGGAGAACCCGGGCCCGCCGCACCGGAGGAAACCGGTGACGAGCGGGCTGTGGACGGGTTTTTGACGGCTTCCTTCCCGTGGTACGGCCTCGACGAGGCTTTCAGCGGACCACGTTGGCTGATGCAGGTCGGCACGACGGCGGACGGCACCGTCGAGCACGGTTCGACGGGGCATGGCGAGGTGCCCTCACTCAAGGTCGAGGCGAATCCGGACAATCAGCGCTTCGCGGTCACCGTCACGGTCGCGAGCCGTCCTGTGCGGCGCAGCGCGGACGGCACCGGAGTGCTGGAGGCGACATCCGTGTCCACGGCCGCGTGGCTCGCCGGCTCGGGGCTGCTGTCCTGCACCTGGCCGCAGGAGATGGAGCGCGGCCTGCGTCAGGACTGGCTCGACCAGCAGACGAGTGTGGCGTGGGAGCTCGCCGACGATCTCGGCGGTGCCGGATGGTCCACGCTGACACTGCCGGTGGACGGAGTCCCGACCGACTTCCACTACCGCGAGTCGGAGTACGGCTGGGTTCTCGCCGGTGCGGCACAGGAAGGCGTGCACATCGGTGCGTACGGGCGCGGAATGAGCGCTTACGGGTTGGGCTTCGCCGTCGTGAAGGACATCACCAGCTACCAGCAGTGACTGAAGGCACGACATCGACAACGCGTGAGGGGTGCCCCCGCCCCGGGGCACCCCTCACGCGTCTGTCTGTCCGCTGAGACCTGCGGCGCCCATGGTTGCGACCGCGCCTGCCGGGTCGTCAGAACTTGTTGCTCGGCGTCAGACCCAGCGACATGCCCGAAAGCCCACGCTGACGTGCGGCGATCTTCGAGGCCACCGCGCGCAGTTCCGATCCTGCGGGCGAGTCGGGGTCGCTGAGCACGACCGGCTTGCCCTCGTCGCCGCCCTCACGCAGCCTCAGGTCGATGGGGATGGCACCCAGCACCGGCACTTCGGTGCCGGTCGTCTTGGTGAGCCCCTCGGCGACCCGCTGGCCGCCGCCCGTGCCGAAGACGTCGACCATCTCGTCGCAGTGCGGGCAGGGCATGCCCGACATGTTCTCGATGACGCCGATGATCTTCTGGTGGGTCTGCACCGCGATGGAACCGGCGCGCTCCGCGACCTCCGCGGCGGCCTGCTGTGGAGTCGTCACGACCAGGATCTCGGCGTTGGGCACGAGCTGGGCGACGGAGATGGCGATGTCGCCCGTGCCGGGCGGCAGGTCGAGGAGCAGCACGTCGAGGTCGCCCCAGAAGACGTCCGCGAGGAACTGCTGGAGCGCGCGGTGGAGCATCGGGCCGCGCCAGACCACGGGGGCGTTGCCGGGCGTGAACATGCCGATCGAGATGACCTTCACGCCGTGTGCGGACGGCGGCATGATCATGTCCTCGACCTGCGTCGGCCGGCCGTCGGTGCCGAGCATCCGCGGCACGGAGTGGCCGTATATGTCCGCATCGACCACGCCGACCTTCTGGCCCTCGGCAGCGAGCGCGGCGGCCAGGTTGACGGTCACCGACGACTTGCCCACGCCGCCCTTGCCGGAGGCCACGCAGTAGACGCGGGTCAGCGAACTGGGCTGGGCGAAGGGCACCTCGCGTTCGGCCTTGCCGCCTCGTAGGGAGGAGGCCAGCTCACGGCGCTGCTCGTCGCTCATCACATCGAGCTCCACGGAGACACGCGTGACGCCCTCGACACCCTGGACCGCCTCGGTCACGTTGGAGGTGATCGTCTCGCGCAGCGGGCAGCCGGAAACCGTCAGATAGATTCCGACGTCGACGGCGCCGTCGGCCGCGATGCCGATGGACTTCACCATGCCGAGGTCGGTGATCGGCCGGTGGATCTCAGGGTCGTCGACGGTCGCGAGCGCGGCACGTACTGCGTCCTCGGTGGGAGGGGTCGCAGAGGGATCCCCCTCCCGCACGGACTCTGGGGGAGTGTCGGTAGCCATGCGCAAATGGTACGGCCGCCCCGCGGGGCACCCGAAGGCGCGGGTGTGCGCAGCGACTCGAAGCGGGAGTGATGCGGGTCACCCCCCGTCCGGCGTACCTCCGCCGCGGCTGCCGGTCCTCTCGGCGGTGCGCTCCATGTGTCCCGTCTGTTCCAGGTCCTTGACCAGTTCCTGGAGTTCGGATCGGATCCAGTCGCGGGTGGCCACCTCGCCGAGACCCATGCGGAGCGAGGCGATCTCGCGAGTGAGGAACTCGGTGTCGGCGATGCTGCGCTCGTTCTGTTTACGGTCCTGCTCCAGGTTGACCCGGTCGCGGTCGTCCTGCCTGTTCTGCGCGAGCAGGATCAGCGGCGCCGCGTACGACGCCTGCAGCGACAGGGCGAGGGTCAGAAAGATGAAGGGGTATTCGTCGAAGCGCAGCGGCGCCGGCAGCAGCACGTTCCACGCGATCCAGACGATGACGACGAACGTCATCCAGACGATGAACCGGCCCGTGCCCAGAAAGCGTGCGATCTCCTCCGACAGCCGCCCGAAGGCGTCGGGATCGTACTCCGGCAGCAGCCGGCGCCGCGGGGCCCGCGGCACGTCCAGCCGGCCGCGCGTGCTGCGCTCGCGGTCCCTTTCGCGCTCACGGGCCTCTTCGCGTTCCCGGTCCCGCTCGCGCTCACGGACACCCTCGCGTCCCCGGTCCCGCTCACGGTCGCGGCCGCGCCCTTTCTCGCGGTCCCGGATCCGGTCCCTGTCCCGTTCAGCCGCCATGCCGTGCGACCCCCTCCGCTCGCGGTCCACCGGCGCCGGGTAGCCGCTGTGCGGCCTCCTCACGCCAGTCGTCCGGCAGGAGATGGTCGAGGACGTCGTCGACCGTGACGGCGCCCAGCAGATGACCGCCCTCGTCGACGACGGGCGCCGCCACGATGTTGTACGTCGCGAGATAGCTGCTCACCGACGGCAGCGTCGTCTCCGGCGGCAGCGGACGCAGATCGGTGTCGACGATCGAGCCGACGAGCGTGAACGGCGGGTCCCGCAGCAGCCGCTGGAAGTGGACGAGCCCCAGGTACTTCCCCGTGGGGGTCTCGTCGGGCGGACGGCAGACGAAGACCTGCGCGGCCAGCGGGGCCGACAGGTCGGCGTTGCGCACCCGCGCGAGCGCCAGCGCGACGGTGTCGTCCGGCTGGAGCACGATGGGCTCCGTCGTCATCATGTTGCCGGCGGTCCCCTCCTCGTACGACAGCAGCCGCCGTACGGGGGCCGCGTCCTGGGGCCGCATCAGCTGGAGCAGCCGCTCCTTGTCGTGCTCGGCGAGCTCGGAGAGGAGATCGGCGGCGTCGTCGGGGTCCATGGCCTCGAGTACGTCCGCGGCACGCTCGTCGGGCAGCTCGTCGAGGAGCTCGACCTGGTCGTCGGTGGGCAGTTCCTCCAGCACGTCCGCGAGCCGGTCGTCGTCGAGCGCGGCCGCGACCTCCACCCGGCGTTTCGCCGAGAGATGGTGGACGGTGTTGGCGATGTCCGCGGGCCGCATGCGTTCGAAGGTGGCCAGCAGCGTGGCGGCGCCCTGCTCCTTCTCCGCCACGGAGAAGCCGGTGACGGCCGACCACTCGACGGTCAGCGTCTCGCCGCGCCGCCGGAGTGCGCCGCCCTTGCCGCGGCGTCCGCGCCGCACGAACACCTTGTCGATCTGCCAGTCGCGGCGTGCCGGGAGCTGCTGGATCCCGACGTCGAGGACGGTGACCTCCTCGCCGGTCTCCACCAGCATCACCTGACGGTCCAGCAGTTCCCCCAGGACCAGAGTCTCGGCGGGGCGCTGCTCGAAGCGGCGCATGTTCACCACTCCCGTGGTGATTACCTGGCCGGACTCCACACCTGTGACACGGGTCATCGGCAGGAATACCCGCCGTCTGCTGACCACTTCGACCACGAGCCCCAGCACGCTCGGCGGCCGGTCGCGCTGCGGGCCGTCGATCTCCGCCGCGGGCTGTCCGCGCAGCATCACGACGACGTCGCGCACCCGTCCCACCTGGTCGCCGTTCGGGTCGAAGACGGCGACGCCTGACAGGTGCGACACGAAGACCCGGGAGGAGCCTGCGGCCATCGGTCGGGCCCTCCTCGTCCGTACGTACTCCGGTGCATACGCACCCTTTGCGGTCTTCAGCCTAGCCTGGTGCGGCCTTGTGGGACCTTGCGCGATGGTCCGGACGGCTGCCGTCCGCCCCCGGGTCCGGGCACCGGTAAGGTGCGTCTCCCGGCCCGTTCTCCAGGAGGTTGCCGACGTGGTTGGAAGCGCTTATGGGGCCTCCCCGCCGAAGGCAGGGGACACACGAGGAAGCATGATCCTCAAGGGCGCCGTCTGCGTGGGACTCACAGTGGTGCTGGCCGCATGCGGAAGCAGCGACCCCGACGCGGGCACCAACGGAGTCGGCAAGCTCTCCGCACCCAAGATCGAGAAGAAGGCACGGGCCGCCGCTGAGAGCGCCAACTCGGTCAAGCTGTCCGGGACCGTCGTCAGCAAGGGCCAGACCTACCGTCTGAACGTACGGCTCAAGCGCGACGGGGCCATGGGCAAGGTCGCCGTCAACGGCGGCTCGACGTTCTGGCTGCTGCGAGTCGGCAAGGAGTTGTACCTCAAGGCGGACGCGCGGTTCTGGGCGCGCCAGGAGAAGGGCGGCAAGCAGCCCTCCAAGTCCGATGTACAGGCGGCGGGCAAGCTCGACGACAAGTACGTGAAGGTGCCGTCCGGTGACCCGGCCTACAAGCAGCTCAGTGGTTTCGCCGACATGCAGGTGCTGCTGGACGGGCTGCTGGCGCTGAGCGGCAAGCGCGACAGCGGCGAACGCGGCGAGGTGGGCGGCGTCAGCACAGTCCGGGTCCAGGGGGCCGGAGGAAGCGGCGGCATCGTCGACGTCTCGCTGGACGGCACTCCGTATCCGCTGCGCATCGAGCGCGCGGGCGGTGCGGGCACGCTCGAACTCGACGACTGGAACAAGGAGTTCGAGGTGCAGGCTCCCGCGAAGCAGCAAGTCGTGGACTACGGCAGGAAGATCGTCGCCAACAAGGGCTGAGCCGCCGGGCCCCGCGCCCTGCCAGGGGCCCGGCTTCCCACGTCCGTCACGCGCCGTGCTGACGGCGTCTGCGGAAGAGCAGCCTGGGCAGACCCACGGGGATGCGGCGGCGGGTCGTCGCGGGTGTCGGCAGGGGGACCGCCGCCTGCGAATCGTCGGGCATGGCGCCGGGCTTCTCGACGGGCGTGCCCACGGGCTCCAGCCTCAGCACCCGGCACTCGCGCGCCCAGCGTTCGGACAGCGTGGGGAAGTCGGGGGCGTTGAGCCGCTTACCCCTCAGCTCGCCGACGACCGTCTCCCACCGCTCGCCGTGCGGCGCCAACTCGGCGACCCGCGCGGGCCAGACGACCAGGCGGCCGCCCTTGTCCTTGCTGCGCACGCTGACCGTCGCCGTGCCGCCATCCCTCAACCCGAGGCCGTCGAGGGGCTGTTCGAGCGGACCGCCGCCGACGATGCAGACGGCGCCGTCGTGCCACACGTGCCACAGGGCGCGCGGAGGGCCCTCCGGGCCGCGCACCCAGATGAGGCCGGACTTCTTGCTGGCCTCCTCGATAAGGGCGTGATCGAGCAGCGTCATGTGCGCAGGCTACCGGGCCGGAAGCGGAGAGGCCGGAGGCGCCGTGGCCGCCTGTCGCCTCCGCCCGTCAACGTCGTGCGTCAACTCCGTTCGGCGATGCCCCTCGTCAGAGCCACCCGTTGCGCTTGAAGCCGCGATAGATGGCGACGCAGATCGTGACCGTGACGGCCATCACTGTCGGATAGCCGTATTTCCAGCCCAGTTCAGGCATGTACTTGAAGTTCATCCCGTAGATGCCGGCGATCATGGTCGGCACGGCAAAGATCGCCGCCCACGAGGTGATCTTGCGCATGTCCTCGTTCTGGGCGACGGTCGCCTGCGCGAGGTTGGCCTGGAGGATCGAGTTGAGAAGATCGTCGAAGGCCAGCACCTGCTCGTTGACCCGGGTCAGGTGGTCGGCAACGTCGCGGAAGTACTTCTGGATCTCCGGGTCGATCACCTGCATCGGCCGCTCGCTCACCAGCTGCATCGGGCGCAGCAGCGGAGAGACGGCCCTCTTGAACTCCAGGACCTCGCGCTTGAGCTGGTAGATGCGCCCCGCGTCGCCGCCACGCCGTCCGGTACCCGTCGTGTTCGAGAAGACCTCGATCTCGACCTCGTCGATGTCGTCCTGGACGGCGTCGGCCACTGCGAGGTACCCGTCCACCGTCTGGTCCGCGATCGCGTGCAGCACCACCGACGGACCCTTGGCGAGCAGTTCGGCGTCGTCCTCCATGCGGTGCCGCAGGGCTCGCAGCGAGCCCTGGCCGCCGTGGCGCACCGTGATGATGTAGTCCCGGCCTGTGAAACACATCACCTCGCCGGTCTCCACCACCTCGCTGGTCGCGGTGAGTTCGGCGTGCTCCACGTAGTGGATGGTCTTGAAGACGGTGAACACGCTGTCGTCGTAGCGCTCCAGCTTCGGGCGCTGGTGTGCGTGCACGGCGTCCTCGACGGCCAGCGGGTGCAGCCCGTACTCCGTGGCGATGCCGGAGAACTCCCTCTCCGTCGGCTCGTGCAGACCGATCCACACGAACTCGCGGCCACCGCTGGTGCGCACGCGGCTCAGCGCCTCGTCGGGGCTCAGGCTCGCGTCGACGCGCCTGCCGTCGCGGTAGACGGCGCAGTCGACGACGGCGGTGCCGGCGGCGTCGGTGCGGGTGTTCTCGTACGGGTACGCCGAGCGGCTTCCCTTGCGCAGGGAGGGGCGGACGGCGGCGCGCAGGTCTCGGATCATCGACATGCTGGGCTCCTTGTCGGTGCCGCACGGCCCGGCTCAGCGCTGCCCGGAATGTGGACCTACGGATTCGTCACGGTGCTTCGACGGCCGGAGGTCTGCAAAGCGGGTACCGCTCGGTGCCGGTCGCGACGGCGTTCGGTGATTCGCTGTCGGGACGGTGTGGAGCGAGCTCTGCGCTCTTCCGTCCCGCGCGTCTTGCGGAACCCGTGGAGAACGGCCCCGGGAAAAAGCTTCCCCCTGAGGTTTCACCGCCGAAACGGCTGGGGAGTAGGGCGCTCAGGAGTGGGGGCGCGGGTCTGCGACGGAAGAGCAGTTGGTACTGCACGGTCGACTCGGATCCATGTCAGTCCCACCTCCTCCGGCCGGTCCCCGTCGGGGGACGATTCGCATGCCTGACCAGCAGCCAACGGTAACACCGGTCAGGCGGTGCCGTGTCCGTTCGAGCCGCCGGACGCATCTCTTTGCCTCGTCCTTACGCGATTATGCTCGCTTCATGGCAGTCGTAGCGGAACTGGTGGAGGAACGGCTGCGTTCGGCCCTGGGCGAGCCGGACGCGCGGGCCTCGGTGACCTTCCTCGGTACCGAACGCATCGAGGTCCTGCGGTTCGTGGACGACGGCATCGTGCGCTACGCGACGCTCGGGATGTCCGCCGCCCCCATGACCGATCCCGCCGCGGCGCTCGCCGACCCGGACCGGGGGCCGCGCGCCGAACTGGTGCTGTCCGTACGGCCCGGAGCCGCGGAGACCGACAAGGTGCTGCGGCCGCTCGCCGTGCTCGCGGCCTCCCCGCAGGTCGAAGGGGTCGTCGTCGCGCCCGGCGCGTCCCTGGACATCGGTGAACCGCTGTGGCCCGGGGCCACGTTCACGTCCGTGCTGGTGGCCGAACCGGGCGGTCTGGTCGAGGACTTGGAGCTCGATGCCCCACTGGAGCCGGTGCGGTTCCTGCCGCTGCTGCCGATGACGCCCAACGAGGCCGCGTGGAAGCGGGCTCGGGGAGCGGAGGCGCTTCAGGAGCGTTGGCTTCGGCACGGCACCGATCTGCGTGATCCGCTGCGCGAGGCGGTCCCGCTGGCAGGCTGAGCGGCGGTGCCGCGCGGCCGGAAATCGGGGGTACGGCCCGCGTCCACGCTCCTCCGTCCTTCTTGGCGAGGAGATCGTCCTTGACGCGGGGCCCACCGGGGAGCACCGTTGTTCAACATGAGGGGCGAACCCAGTTGCCCGAAGTGCGGTGGCCGGGTACGGGCGCCCGGACTCTTCGCCGACACCTGGCAGTGCGATCTGCACGGCACGGTGCACCCGTTGCAGCCCGTCGTTCCCCCCAGCGTCGAAGCTCTCGCCGTGGCCGTCGGCCGTACGAAGGTGCCCGTCTGGATGCCGTGGCCGCTGCCCGTGGGCTGGCTCTTCTCCGGTGTCGCCTGCGCGGGCGACGACCGCAGTGGCGGCCGCGCGACGGCGGTGGCCTGCTCCGGTCCCGGACCGCTCGGAGGCCCGGGCGAACTCATCCTGGTGGCGGAGGAGTTGGGCGTCGGGCTCGGCGCGCGCTACGCGGGCATCGACGGCCCCGACCCGGGACCCGGGATGTGCGTCGACAAACCGCCGCCCGTGAAGGTGCTCGCCGCCGGCAGGCCCACACCGCTGTGGCACGTGGGAGGCTCGCCCAGTGACCGGGCCGTCTTCGCGGGCGAGGCACGCGGGCTGTGGTTGTGGGCGATCGTGTGGCCAGAGCAGTCGGGGCTGCTGTTGTACGACGAACTCGTCCTCACGGACCTGCGTGACGCCGGCGCGGAGGTCGACCTGCTCCCGTGCGGCGCGCTCTCGCCGCGGATCATCTCCTGACCCCGCGCTCTTCCTGCGGTGGTCGTCACCCGGCCCGGACCGCCCGCCCCGGGGGAGCTCCGGGGCCGCCACTATCCTGGGACATCGCCGCCGTACGCCCTCGTCCGCAGCTGGAGCCCTCCTCGTGCGCATCGATCTGCACACTCACTCCACCGCCTCGGACGGCACGGACACCCCCGAGGAGCTGGTCCGAGGAGCTGCGGCCGCCGGGCTCGACGTCGTCGCGCTGACGGACCACGACACCGTCTCCGGGCACGAGGCCGCAGCGCGCGCCCTGCCCCGAGGACTCACCCTCGTCACCGGCGCGGAGCTCTCGTGCCGCCTCGACGGCATCAGCCTGCACATGCTGGCCTACCTCTTCGATCCGGCCGAGCCGGAGTTCGCACGCGAGCGCGAGCTCGTGCGCGACGACCGCGTCCCGCGTGCCCGCAGCATGGTCGGCAAGCTGAGGGACCTCGGCGTCGACGTGACGTGGGAGCGGGTGCAGGAGATCGCGGGCGACGGGGCGGTGGGCCGCCCGCACATCGCCACGGCCATGGTCGAGGCAGGGGTCGTCGCGAGCGTCTCGGACGCGTTCACCGAGGAGTGGATCGCGAACGACGGGCGGGCGTACGCAGAGAAGCACGAGCTCGATCCGTTCGACGCGCTGCGCCTGATCAAGGCGGCGGGCGGCGTCGCCGTCTTCGCGCATCCGCTCGCCGCCAAGCGCGGCCAGTGCGTGCCGGAGAGCGCCATCGCGGACCTGGCCGCCGCCGGGCTGGACGGCGTCGAGGCCGACCACATGGACCACGAACCGGCCACCCGCGCTCGTCTGCACGCCCTCGCCGGCGACCTCGGGCTGCTCGCCACCGGCTCCAGCGACTACCACGGCAGCCGCAAGAGCTGCGTCCTGGGCGAGCACACCACGGATCCCGGGGTCTATGAGGAGATCGTCTCCCGTGCGTCCGGCGCCGCGCCCGTCACGGGGCCCGGTGAGGACGCGGGGGACGGCCGGACGACCGGCTCCGTCACCGGCTGACGCCGCTGCCGTCCCAGAACGACGCGAGCGCGCGGGCCGTCTCCGCCGGGCGCTCGGCGTTCGGCGAGTGACCTGCGCCGTCCACGACCGTGCGGGCGGCGCCCAGCCGCACGGCGGTCTCGTCCAGCAGCGGCACCGGCCAGGCGTAGTCCTCGGAGCCGGAGAGCACATGCACGGGGAGAGGCTCCGCACGGCGGGAAAGGGCAGCGGTGAGTTCGTCGATCCTGTCCGGCTCGCCGAGCAACTGCTGTGCGGTGGCCGAGAGTTGTTCCGGCACGTTCGCCATCCAGCGGCGGTGGAGGAATGCGGCCACTTCGGGCGGTGTCTCCTCGTCGGCTGCCTCCACGGGGTCCAGCTCGCACATCGCCAGCCAGATTTCCTCCATCTCCATCACCCCGAGCGCACCCAGCAGCATCTTCAGCCGGTGCTGCTGGGACGCGGAGACGGCGGCGGGGCCGCTGCTCATGAGGGTGAGGGACAGGAAGGGCGAATCGTCCTGCATGACGGCGGCACGCGCGACGAGGCCGCCCAGCGAGTGCCCCAGCAGGTGGATGCCGGGGGCTCCGTCCTCCCGGAGCGCCGCGGTGAGGGCGAGCACGTCACGGGCGAGCTCCGGCTGCGCGTACGCGGACTCCTCGCGCGGGCCGCCCGTCTCGTACTGGCCGCGCCCGTCGGCCGCGACGACCCGGTAGCCAAGGCCGGCGAGCGGGTCGAGCAGGGCGAGGAAGTCCTCCTTGCTGCCGGTGAAGCCCGGCACCAGCAACGCCGTACCGAGACGGGGTTCGCCCGCGTCGTGTACGGCGAACTCTCCGCGCACCGTGGGCAGTCGGTACGCGCGGACCGTGGGCGGCAGCCCGAGGGACGGCGGCTTGCTCATGCGAGGACGCTACCGCTACCGCCGTCGCGGGGCACCGTCGCGCACGCGCTCACCCGTGGTCGGAGAGGCCGGCGCACGCCGCGAGGCCCGGCCCCCCTCATCGGGGTGCCGGGCCTCGGCGCGATGCGTCAGCGGATCAGCTCTCGGGGCTCGCCTTCGGCTGCTGTGCGGCCTTGGTGCCGCTGCCGCGGGTGCGGCGCCTGCGGCGCGGCCTGGCGCCCTCCTCGGCAGCGGCGTCACGCTGGCCGCCGTCCGCCGTGGCGGTGGCTGTGGCGCCCGCGGAGCCGTCGGTGGCGCCTCCGGAGGCCGCGTTCGCGGCGGAGCTGCGCGTGCGGCGCCTGCGACGCGGCTTGCGTGCGCTCGTGCCGTCCTCGTCCGATCCGCCTGCCGGCGTGACGGGCGCGCCTTCGGCAGCCCCCTTCGGCGCCGCCGAGTCATCGTCACCCAGCGGCCGGCCGTTGCGCGTACGGCGCCGCTGGCGCGGCGTGCGGGTGCGCTTCGGGCGTTCGGCGGAGTCGCCGTCCTGGCCACGGTCGCCACGGCCGCGAGCCGGACCACGCCCCGTCTCGCCCAGGTCCTCGACCTGTTCCGCCGAGAGCCCCGCACGGGTCCGCTCGCCGCGCGGCAGGACGCCCTTGGTGGCCTCGGGGATGCCGAGTGCCTCGTAGAGGTGCGGAGAGGTGGAGTAGGTCTCCTCCGGGTCCGGCAGCCCGAGCTCCAGCGCCTTGTTGATCAGCTGCCAGCGCGGAATGTCGTCCCAGTCGACGAGCGTCACTGCCGTACCGGAGGCGCCGGCCCGGCCGGTGCGCCCGATCCGGTGCAGATAGGTCTTCTCGTCCTCGGGGGTCTGGTAATTGATGACGTGCGTCACGTTGTCGACGTCGATGCCACGTGCGGCCACGTCCGTGCAGACCAGGACGTTGACCTTGCCGTTGCGGAAGGCGCGCAGCGCCTGCTCCCGCGCGCCCTGGCCCAGGTCGCCGTGGACGGCGCCCGCGGCGAAGCCGCGCCGGGTGAGCTGGTCGGCGACGTCGGCCGCCGTCCGCTTCGTACGGCAGAAGATCATCGCGAGTGCGCAGCCCTCGGCCTGCAGTATGCGGGCCACCATCTCCTGCTTGTCCATGGAGTGGGCGCGGAAGGCGTGCTGTGTGGTGTTGGCCACAGTCTGGCCGACGTCGTCCGGCTCGGACGCGCGGATGTGGGTGGGGCGGCTCATGTAGCGGCGGGCCAGGGAGATGACCTGCCCCGGCATCGTCGCCGAGAAGAGCATGGTCTGCCGCTTCACCGGCAGCATCTGGATGATCTTCTCGACGTCCGGGAGGAAGCCCAGGTCGAGCATCTCGTCGGCCTCGTCCAGGACGAGTGTGCGCACGTCGGAGAGCCGGAGCTTCTTCTGTCCGGCCAGGTCGAGCAGCCGCCCGGGGGTTCCGACGACGACGTCGACGCCCTTCCTGAGGGCCTCGACCTGGGGCTCGTAGGCGCGGCCGCCGTAGATCGACAGCACGCGGACGTTGCGGACCTTGCCCGCCGTCAGCAGGTCGTTCGTGACCTGCTGGCACAGCTCACGCGTGGGGACGACGACGAGCGCCTGGGGGGAATCGGTGAGCAGCTCCGGCTCGGCCCGGCCGGACTCGACGTCGGCGGGCACGGTGACGGATTCGAGCAGCGGAAGGCCGAAGCCCAGCGTCTTGCCGGTGCCGGTCTTCGCCTGGCCGATCACATCGCCGCCTGCGAGGGCGACGGGGAGCGTCATCTGCTGGATGGGGAAGGGAGTGTTGATGCCGACGGCTTCGAGAGCTTCGGCAGTCTCGGAAAGGATTCCGAGTTCGCGGAAAGTCGTGGTGGTCAGGATGCTGGCCTCTTCTGTGTGACGCGCGAGGAGGCGGCGAGGAGGGTCGTACCGCATCAACCGGGGCGGCGACTTGCCGGCCCGCCGGTCTGTGCGGGACCACTGGCTCTCGCTCAAGCGCACTTCACGCGAGCGGTCCCTCATGGTCACGGGACGGTGGGGATCACGCGCCACGCGGAGGGCTGTCGGGGTCGGAGCCGATCGGGCCTCCGACCGGGCATCCGCAATTGCGTACATGCATCCCGCCGTCTGGCGGGAGCCAATATCACTGTACCCCGGATCCGCGCATGTGTACCGGGGCGATTGTTGTGTACGAGTTCACTGTGGCCTGCGAGGCCGGAACCAGGGGCTTCCGGGCCAGGTGGTGCGGGCTATCGTGCTCAGCATGGAGACCAATGGGAAGAGCCCCGAGACGGTGCACACAGGGATCGCCACCCAGGACTGGGCCGAGGCGTCCGCCGATCCCACGTACCGGGCGGCAGTGGTGGATCTGCTGGGTGCACTTGCCTACGGGGAGCTCTCGGCCTTCGAACGTCTCGCGGAGGACGCGAAGCTCGCGCCCACGCTCGCCGACAAGGCACAGCTGGCCTCCATGGCGTCCGCCGAGTTCCAGCACTTCGCGCAGCTCCGGGACCGTCTGTCGGTCATCGACGCCGAGCCGACCGAGGCCATGCAGCCCTTCGCCGCGGCACTGGACGAATTCCACCGGCAGACCGCCCCGTCCGACTGGCTCGAGGGCCTGATCAAGGCGTACGTCGGCGACTCGATCGCTGCCGACTTCTACCGAGAGGTGGCCACGCGCCTCGACTCCGACACCCGTGCCCTGGTGCTGGGTGTGCTCGACGACAGCGGGCATTCGAGCTTCGCCGTGGAGAAGGTGCGGGGCGCCATCGAGGCGGACCCGCGGGTCGGCGGACGCCTGGCGCTGTGGGCGCGGCGGCTGATGGGGGAGGCCCTCTCGCAGGCGCAGCGCGTGGTCGCGGACCGCGACGCGCTCTCGACGATGCTGGTGGGCGGCCTGGCGGACGGATTCGACCTGGCCGAGGTCGGCCGGATGTTCTCGCGGATCACCGAGGCGCACACGAAGCGCATGGCGGCGCTGGGGCTGGCGGCCTGAGCGGGGCGCCGGCGCGGCGTACGAGGGGGAGTGACCGTCGTCAGTGGCGTTCTGCGGCCGGTCCGCGACGCCCGAAAGAGCGACGGGGACGGACAGGCGGCGCTTGACCGGGCATGAGCTGTGCTCGGGACGCTCCCCGGCCGGCTCGGCCCGCGCGCACCTATACGTGCGGAGGGCTCGGGACCTCGGCGCCCAGCCGCTGCGTCGGGCGGACGCCCTCGACGAGAAGCAGTGAGAGGATCGCCACACTCACGAGCGCCGCGACCGTCAACGTCACCAGCGAATGACCTCCGCCGAGAACGATGTGACAGATCAGCCCGCCCAGCAGCGCGGCTGCGGGCCCGGTGGCGAGCACGAGTGAACGGTTGGGGAGTCGCTCGGGCAGCTGCCGGGTGGCGGCGCAGGCGATGGCCAGTCCCACGGCCATGGCGCCGAGTGCCTCCCAGATCATGGGACCTCCTCGGGGTGGACGGCGGCCGGTCCGGCCACCGTGCAGTTCGAGTCGCTCCCGTACTCCCCTTGTGGCAGGCACGCGAAACGGCGGCTCCCCGAAAGATTCGGGAAGCCGCCGTAATGCCCGACGTATGAGTGCCCGAGCACTCAGATCGTGCCGAACCCCACCTTGCGGCCGGTGTGTTCACCGATCTCGACATAGGCGACGCGGTTCGCCGGAACCAGGATCTTGCGACCGTGCTCGTCCGCCAGGTTGAGCATGTTCGAGCCGCTGTCGGCCAGTGCGGCCGACACCGCGCTCTCGATTTCTTCGGGAGTCTGCTTGCTCTCGAAGACGATCTCGCGGGGCGCGTGCTGCACGCCGATCTTGACCTCCACGGCTATGTCCCTCCGAACGGGCAGTTGAATACGCGGTCAGCCGCGCTGTACCGGGCCAACATTAGCCCGAGGGCGGCCGGTCCCGGGGCCCGGCTCCGCACGCCCGGAGCGAACAAGCGGGAGCCCCCGCGGGGTTCCGCGGGGGCTCCTTGCACGCTTGTGTGAGGTCCCCGTCGGAACCTCCGTGAGGTCACTGCATGGGGAAGCCGGCGATGCCCCTCCACGACAGGGACGAGATCAGCTTCGCTGCCGCGTCGCGCGGGATGGGACGGCCCGAGCCGAGCCAGTAGCGCGCGGTGATCTGCGCCATTCCGCACAGCCCCACCGCGAGCAGCATCGACTGGTCCCGCGAGAGCTTGGTGTCCTCGGCGATGACCTGGCTGACGGCTTCGGCGCACTCCAGGCTCACCCTGTCGACGCGGTCGCGGACGGCGGGCTCGTTGGTGAGGTCGGACTCGAAGACGAGCCGGAACGCTCCCCCCTCGTCCTCGACGTACGCGAAGTAGGCGTCCATCGTCGCCGCGACGCGTTGCTTGTTGTCGGTCGTGGAGGCGAGGGCGGCCCGTACGGCCTCCAGGAGCGACTCGCAGTGCTGGTCCAGCAGCGCAAGGTAGAGGTCGAGCTTGCCCGGGAAGTGCTGGTACAGCACCGGCTTGCTGACCCCCGCCCGGTCGGCGATGTCGTCCATTGCTGCCGCGTGGTAACCCTGCGCGACGAAGACCTCCTGTGCTGCTCCCAGCAGTTGGTTGCGTCGGGCCCGGCGCGGCAGGCGCGTGCCACGTGGGCGCGCCTCGGTCTGCTCGATGGCTGTCACGCCGCCTCCCTGATCGGTCTCTGTGCGCGGTATGCGCTGCGCCCGCCATCGTACTTTTCAGTAACCGGACTGTGACTGCCGCGGGCCGAATATTTCATTTCGGCACCGACAGCGGGTGCGTCATCGGTACTCATCCTCGTTCACTTCCACCACGCGTGCCTGCTCGGCGGCGTCGGCGGGGTCGACCTCGATGTCCTCGCGGCCGGTGATGGGCTGGTCCCGCTGACGGAGCAGATCGGCGTGCTGTTCGGCGGTGTCCTCCGGTGGAGCTTCGATCCCGGTTGCTGCCTCGTCCGGCTCCTCCTCGTAGGTGTCCTCGAAGTTGTCCGGGTCGGTCGGGTCAACAGACATGCTCGCTCCCCTTTCCACGAAGGACGCCTCCTATTCGAGGCTACGTCCTGGCCGCAGTGCTCATGTGACGACGAACACCGGTGAACCCGTGTGATCGTCTCGTAATATTGCGCCATGTCATCGACCGAGCAGCCCGGCCTGCGGGGCGCACCCGAGCCGGCGCAGACGGTGCCGCCGGCCGGTGATCCGCCGGTCCATGACGGCGAAACCGTACGGTCCGTGTCCCTCACCGGCCTGACTCTGAACGTCAGATCCCGGCCCCCGTCGCGCGCAGGCCTGCCGCCCGCCGTGCATGTGCACGGGCTCGGCGGATCCTCGCTCAACTGGTCCGCGCTGATGCTGGAGCTCGTGGGCGATGTCGACAGCGAGGCCGTCGATCTTCCGGGCTTCGGCCTCTCCCCGCCGCCCGACGACGGCAACTATTCGCTCTCCGGACATACACGTGCGCTGATCCGCTATCTCGACGCGTGCGGGCGCGGCCCCGTCCACCTCATGGGGAACTCGCTCGGCGGCGCGGTCGCGACGCGCGCGGCGGCGTTGCGCCCCGATCTTGTGCGCACCCTGACACTGATCTCTCCGGCGCTGCCGGAGCTGCCGCCCCAGCGGTCTGCCGTGCCGACGGCCCTCCTGGCGGTCCCCGGCGTCGCCGGTCTTTTTGCAAAGCTCACAAAGGACTGGTCGGCGGAGCAGCGGACCAGGGGAGTGCTGGGGCTGTGCTACGGAGACCCGGGACGCGTCTCACCAGCGGGATTCACAGCGGCGGTCGCAGAACTCGAACGAAGGCTGCGGCTGCCGTACTTCTGGGATTCCCTCGCGCGTTCCGCGCGTGGCCTCGTCGACGCCTACACTCTGGGCGGTCAGCATTCGTTGTGGCGGCAGGCGGAACGCGTGCTCGCACCGACGCTGCTGGTGTACGGCGGGCGGGACCAGCTCGTGAGTTTCCGGATGGCGCGACGCGCCGCTGCGGCGTTCCGCGACAACAGGATGCTGGCTTTGCCCGAGGCTGGGCACGTGGCGATGATGGAGTACCCGGAGATCGTCGCGTGTGCGATTCGTGAACTGCTCAGTGATACAGCACGGTTGACGGCTCATGCCGAGGCGGGCAACCCTTCGCCGCTGAGGCCCGTACCCCCGAAAGGTGACTAGTGGGACGCCATAGCCGCAAGGGGCGCGCAAAGGCCGGTCATCCGCCCGAGCAGGCGGTGCCGCACGGCGACGCGCCGCCTGCGTACGGCAAGGCGGACCCACCGGCCGGGGCCTCCGGTTTCCGGAACTCCTACGGGCCGCCCGATCCGCGCGCGGCGTCACCGGGCGATTCCTCCTCCTCCTGGGCGAGCGAGGAGCACCCGCGCAGGTACGGCAACGGACGGAACGTGCGCGGCGGTCATCCCGAGCACCGCGAGCCGGGTGGCGGCTGGGGCGCCGACGGCGCGGGCCGCGGTCCCGAAGGGGGCGACGCGGTCGGCCGGGTGCTTCAGGGCATGCCCGGTTCGTCGGCAGGCATGGGACGCCCGTCCGGCCCGCGGCAGGACTACGTCGACGCGTTCGACGACGACGTCTTCGGCAAGGGTGCCACCGGTGCGACGAGAGCCGTACGGGCTCCCGCCCCACGTCATCCCGGCAACAACGGCAACGGCAACGGCAACGGCAGCGGGCGGCCCGGCGGCAGCGGCCGTACCGGGCCGCTCCCCGTGCGGAGCCCCGGAGGCCCCAGGCCCGGAACTCCGGGACCGTGGAACGGCTACGAGGGCCCACCGGTCTTCCCGCAGGGCCGGCCGACCGGGGCGGAGCCGTGGCAGGACCCGCGCGAGACCACTGCCGACGGCCTGCCTCGTGCCACCCCCTTCGTGCCCGCGCAGGTGCCGCGCACGGAGAAGGGCGGCAGGAAGGGACGGTTGCTGCTGACGGGCGCGCTCGCCGTCGCCGTGACGACGGTGCTCGCGTTCGTTGTCGCCGGTCAGATCGCCGGGAGCAGTCAGTCCGGAGACGAGAAGGCGGAGGACGCCGGCGCCGAACGCGGTCTGTCCTCGGCGGACGGTCCCGCCTCCCGCTCGGGCAAGGGCAGGGGTGCCCAGGACGACGCTCAGGGCGCGGCGCCGACGTACACGCAGAAGCTGGGCAAGACCTACCAACTGGACTCCGGGTTCAAGGGCAAGGGCAAGTTCGACGCGGTCGTGGGCAAGGCCGAGGGCGTCGGCGGCAGCGAGGTCGTGCGCTACCGCGTGGACGTCGAGAAGGGCCTCCCGCTGGACGACGGGCTCTTCGCGGATGCCGTGCACAAGACGCTCAACGACAAGCGCAGCTGGGCGCACGGCGGGGAGCGCAGCTTCGAACGGGTCTCGAAGGGGAACGTCGACTTCGTCATCACGCTGGCCAGTTCGCCGACCACGGACGAGTGGTGTGCGAAGTCCGGCCTGGACACGAGTGAGCAGAACGTCTCCTGCGACTCGGCCTCCACGGATCGCGTCATGATCAATGCCTACCGGTGGGCGCAGGGTTCGAAGACCTTCGGGGACGACCGGATGCTCGCCTACCGGCAGATGCTCATCAACCACGAGGTCGGGCACCGCTTGGGCCGCGACCACGTCGGCTGCCCCAAGGACGGCGCGCTGGCGCCCGTGATGATGCAGCAGACCAAGTCGCTCACCACGGACGGGGCGAAGTGCCGCCCCAACCCCTGGCCGTACCCGCGCGGATAGCGTCCCCGCGCGCCGCGCCGCGCCGCGCCGCGGACCGTGACGGAACCGTCGGCCCAGTCGTCCGTCTCCGTCTCCGCGCCTGTGTGCGCGATGTCGGAGCGGTGGTGCCGTGCCATGAGTCCACATTGGACACCTAGCGCACCAGAACGCCCGACTGGGCGGTAAGTCACCGTCATTCACCCCTTTTGGTGGCGCGACGGACAACCGTCCACCGTGTGCGAACGACGCGCATAGCGTCTTCCGCGTCACGCCATCGGCCCCTTCGGGCGGTGGCCCACTCGGAGAACCGGTCGGGGGTGGTGCGTCCGTGCGCATCGCATTGCTTACGGAGGGTGGCTATCCCTACGCGCGTGGTGAGGCGGTCGTCTGGTGCGACCGGCTGCTGCGAGGTCTCGGCGGGCACGAGTTCGAGGTGTACGCGCTCAGCCGCAGCGCCCGGCAGGAGAGCGGGCGCCGGTGTGAACTGCCGGGCAACGTGCGCCGGTTGCACACAGCGGCGCTGTGGGGCGCCGCCGCGGGCAGAGGTTCCGCGGAGGCGCGGGCGGGCTCGTACGGGCGGCGGGAGAGACGGCGCTTCGAGGAGTGCTTCGGCGAGCTGGCCGCCGCCGTGTGCGGCGCCGGGCACGGCGGTGGGGGCGCGGATCCTGGTGCCCCCGCGGGCGAGGAGACTGCGGACGGTCTGCTGGCGGACCGTTTCGCCACGGGCCTCTACGGCCTCGCCGAACTGGCCCGCGACAGCGGCAGCGCGCTCCGCGCCGCGCTCCGCTCCGATCCGGCCGTCCGCATCCTGCAGTCCGCCTGCCGCGCGCCGGGAACGCTCCGCGCCGTGCACTCCGCGCGGGTCAGGGATCTGCTGGCGGTCTCGGAGAGGCTGGAGCGCGCACTGCGCCCGCTCTCCCTCGACTGGTACGGGGACGGCCAGGAGGGCGAGGCGGACGAACGCGGCCGGGGCCTCGCGGGCGTCGACGTCTGCCACGCGGTCGGGGGCGGTCCTGCGGCCCTGCCGGGCCTCCTGGCGAAGCGATTCTTCGGAACGCCTCTGCTGATCACCGAGTACGGCGTGCGGGTTCGCGAGCACTATCTCGCCAGTGCCGCCGACGCAGTCGCGCCGGCCGCCGCCGGAGCAGCCGTGCGAGCGCTTCTCGGCTCGTTCCAGAGGCAGTTGGCGCGCGAGGCGTACACACAGGCGCAGCTGATCACGCCGGGGAACGTCCACGCCCGCCGCTGGCAGGAGCGCTGCGGCGCGCCCCGCGGGAAGCTGCGCACGGTCTACCCGGGCATGGATGCCGCGCCTTTCGCCGAACTCGGCGAGGAGGCGGGCAGACCGCGCACCGAGACGACCCCGGCCCGGAAGGCGGGAGTCGGGGCGGCAGAGCGCGCCTCCGGAGCCCGGGCACGGCGGGCCCGGGACAGCGCCACGCTCGTGTGGGCCGGACGCATCGAGCCGTCCAAGGACCTGATCGGCCTGCTCCATGCTTTCGCCGACGTGCGGCGGGCCGTCCCCGGAGCACGGCTGCGCATGGTCACCACCGCGCCCGCGCGCGGCCACGAGGCACGCGAGTACGAGTCGAGTTGCCGGGCGCTGGCCGCGCAGCTCTTCCCGGACGAGGCGGCCGACTCCGTCGCCGTCGGCGAGAACCCCGTTTCCTTCGAGGAGTTGGGCACCCCCTCCGTGCCGACACCCGCCGACGCGTACGGCGCCGGATGCGTCGTGGTGCTCTCCAGCTCCGTCGAGGGCTTCCCCGTCCCGCTGGTCGAGGCCATGTTCAGCGGACGTGCCACGGTCTCGACGGACGTGGGTGCCGTCTGCGAGGTCATCGGCGGCACGGGTCTCGTCGTACCGTCGCGCAACCCGCGTGCACTGGCGGACAGTTGCATCGCCCTGCTGCGTGATCCGGAGCGGCGGGAACGGCTGGGAGCCGCCGCCCGCGCGCGCGCCCTCGAACTCTTCACGGTCGAGCAGAACGTAGCGGCGTTCCGCGCCATCTACCTGGAGCTGATGTCCCGCTGGCCCGTCGGCGCCGGGAATGCCGTGGGTGCGGACGCCGCCGGCGAGGCCGAGGAGCCGCTGCCCTTCTCGCGGCCCCCCGAGTCGCATGTGCCGGGCCGTTGGGCTGCGGGCACGGCCGGAACGGGCGGCAGCTCCGCGGGGCGGCCCGTGCCGGGCGTCCGTACGCCGGTGGCCCTCGTACCGCTCATGCTCTCCGCGGCGTCGGGCGGTCCGGCGCTTCTCTCCGCGGCACATGCGGGGCCTGAAAACCGGACGGGTGAGAGCAGATGAGCGCCCACGGATCCACATCCGGCACCGCGGCCGATGCGTTCGCCGGCACCGCCGCGCCGCCCGTCCCGGCGGCCCAGCCGTATGAGCCCCGCACGCCGGAGGCGGCGGACGCGTGGGACACCCGCTCCAGGGCGCTGCTCGAAGGGGGCGGGCACCGGTCGGGAGGCGGCACCGGAACCCGTCCCACCGCGGCGGTGCCGGGGCAGAGAACCGCGACGCATCTGGCCCATCCCGCCGATCCGGTACGGGAGTTGATGCACCGGCACCGGGAGCTGTGCGAACAGGCCGTCGACCCGCTGGAGATCGCCGCCGCGCTGGAGGCGCACGGCGTCACCGACCGGGTGGCAGCGCGCTTCCGGCACCGGGACGTCTTCTCCCTCGCCGAGGAGCTGTTCGCGCGGGTTCCCCGTGCCGAGGGCGGGGTCTGCGAGGTGACAACTCCGGCTCCGCCGGGAGGAGTCGGTCCGGCCGCCGGACCGGTCCTCGCCGTGCCGCGTGTGCTGCTTCCGCTGCTGGTGGTCCTTCCGGGCGTGCTCGCGGCCGCGGCCGTCGCCGCCGTGGCGTCGGCCGGTGACGGTTCCGGCCGGGGTCCCGGAGCGGGACGCGCAGGCTTCGCCGTCGCCCTCGGACTCGCGTGCGCGCTCGGGCCCGCCGCGTGGTGCGCCCGCTGGTTCGCCGTGCGGGTGCGTCGCAGGCTCGAACGCAGCCGCAGCCTGGACGAGTTCGCGGCCGGAGTGTGGCCCCTGCTGACGGCGGCCACGGCGCTGTTCACGGGTGCGCTGACCGGCGCTCAGCTCGCCGTGCGGGAGATTGCGGCGATGGCCGGCGTACGGATCGGCGGACCCGGCGGCCGGGATGCCGCACTGCTGCCGTCCGAGCTGATCCCGGCCGTCACCGCGCTGGGAGTCCTGCTCTTCGCAGCGCTGTTGCTCGCGGCGCACGGATTCCGCGGGACCGCCTCCGCCGGCCTCGTCGCCGCTTGTGCGCTCCAGGCGGCCGCGGCCTCGGTCATGGCGACCGCACCCCCGTCGGCGGGCGGGACCGGTCTGCCCGCCGCTGTCGCCTGCGGATGCACGGCGCTGGTCCTGCTGGCCTGCGCGTACCGCCTGCTCAGCCGCGCCTCCGCACACCGTCCCCAGGACGCCCCGGCGAAGGCCGAGCCGCCGGGCGCGGACGGAGTCCCAGGGAGCCGCGAGCGCTGCGAATGCGAACGCGACCGCTGCGAGAACCCGGACGGCGCGGAGATCTGATCGCCGCCGCTGTCCCCCCGCACACACCCCTGCGTACGAAGCCCGCCGAGGGCTCCGTGCGCGACCCGGAGAACGACAAGGAGCAACACCAGATGAACACTGCACGGCCGTACCCCATGTCCGAACAGGGGGTTACGCGATGAGAGTGCTCCTGCTGGGCGCCGGCGGCTACCTCGGCCGCTTCGTCGCCGACCGGCTGCTGGCGGACCCCGCCGTGCAGCTGACGGCCCTCGGGCGCAACGACGACGCGGACGTCCGCTTCGACCTGTCCACGGGAAGCCCGGGCGCACTGACCCGCTTCCTGGACGCGGTGCACCCCGGCGTCGTCATCAACTGCGCGGGCGCGACCCGCGGCGGTGCCCGGGACCTGACCCGGCACAACACCGTCTCCACCGCCACCGTCTGCGAGTCGCTGCGGCGCAGCAGCTGCGACGCGCGCCTGGTGCACATCGGCTGCGCCGCCGAGTACGGGCCGTCCACCGCGGGCTCGTCCATCGGGGAGGCGGCGGTGCCGCGTCCTGGCGGACCGTACGGCGTGAGCAAGCTGGCCGCGACCGAGTTGGTGCTCGCATCGGGGCTGGACGCAGTGGTGCTGCGCGTCTTCTCGCCCGCGGGGCCCAGCACTCCGGCCGGTTCCCCGCTGGGGCGGCTGGCGGAAGGCATGCGGCGGGCGATGCAGCAGGGCGACAGCGAGCTGAAGCTCGGCGGGCTGAGCGTGCAGCGGGACTTCGTCGACGTGCGCGACGTGGCACGAGCGGTGCACGCCGCGTCGCTCTCGGCGGCGCAGGGCGTCATCAACATCGGGACGGGCAGGGCAGTGAGGCTGCGCGAGGCCGCGGGCGTGCTCGCGCGGGTGGCCGGTTTCGGGGGGTCGCTGCACGAGCTGGAGCCCAGCGGCGCGCAGGCGACGCCCTCAGCTCCGTCCACGTCCTACCCGGACGGCTGCGGCAGCTGGCAGCAGGCGGACGTGCGGACAGCGCGGGACCGTCTCGGGTGGCGTCCCCGCATCGGCCTTGAGGAGTCGCTGGCCGACATCTGGATGGAGGCGGCATGCCGCATCTGATGACTCCCGGCGGAGCGGTGCGCGCCCCGGCCGGGCCGACAGGCCGCACCGGATTCGGCGTACCGGGCTGGGCACACCCGATGCTCGCGCCCGTCGAGTGGGCGGCGCTGTCCCGGCCGGGGTTGCCGTTGCACTGGGCGGTGCTCGACGTGGCGGGCGGGCCCGGAGCGAGGCCCGACCCGTACTGCCTGGCGGCGGCGGCCAGGCTGCGCGAGTCCGGCGTGACCGTACTCGGCCATCTCGCCATGCGGGACGGGACACGGTCGTTCGGTGAACTGGTCGCCGACGCGCACCGCTTCCTCGACTGGTACGGCGTGGACGGCTTCTACCTCGCGGACTGCACCGCGGAGCGTGCCCAACTGGCTGAGACGGCGCGGACGGTGACGACTCTGCGCGCACTGTGCGCACAGCAGCGCCGCTACCAGGACAGGCACGCCCTGGGCTCCCACGCCGGTGCGGGGGATGCGCACGCGCCGGGCGCCCGTCCGCGAGCGGAACTGGTCTTCGGGCACGGCACGCATCCGCATCCCGGATACGCGGAGCTGGCCGACCAGTTGGTGACCTTCTCCGGCTGCTGGACGGACTACCGGTGGTCGCAGACCCCCGAGTGGACCGCGGACCATCCGCCGGAGCGCTTCTGCCACCTCGTGCACGGCGTTCCGCGGATGCACATCGACGAGGCTCTGCGCGTCGCACGCTGGCAGGGGGCGGGCACCGTGTGGTTCACCGACAGGACGGACCGGCGGGGCCAGAACCCCTGGGAGGCGCTGCCCGGCTACTGGGACGAGCTCGTCTCGCGTCTCGGACCGGGTGTCTCGGAATGAGACCGTGCGTGGCAGTGTTACGGGAGAACAACCGTACGTTCCACCGACCAACGGAGTCCCCGTGTCGCTGCCACCCCTGGTCGAGCCGGCTGCCGAGCTCACCGTTGACGAGGTCCGCAGGTACTCGCGTCACCTGATCATCCCCGACGTCGGGATGGACGGGCAGAAGCGGCTGAAGAACGCCAAGGTGCTCTGCGTCGGTGCGGGCGGCCTCGGGTCGCCCGCCCTGATGTACCTGGCCGCCGCGGGCGTGGGCACCCTGGGCATCGTGGAGTTCGACGAGGTCGACGAATCGAACCTGCAGCGCCAGATCATCCACAGTCAGTCGGACATCGGGCGTTCCAAGGCCGAGTCCGCCAAGGACACGGTGCTGGGGATCAACCCCCACACCACCGTCCAGATCCACGAGGAGCGTCTCGACTCCTCGAACGTGATGGACATCTTCGCCCCGTACGACCTGATCCTCGACGGGACGGACAACTTCGCCACCCGCTACCTGGTCAACGACGCCTGCGTGCTTCTCGGCAAGCCGTACGTGTGGGGTTCCATCTACCGCTTCGACGGTCAGGCGTCCGTCTTCTGGAGCGAGCACGGCCCCTGCTACCGCTGCCTGTACCCGGAGCCCCCGCCGCCCGGAATGGTGCCGAGCTGCGCCGAGGGCGGCGTGCTGGGCGTGCTGTGCGCCTCGGTCGGCTCGATCCAGGTGAACGAGGCGATCAAGGTGATCGCGGGCATCGGTGAGCCGCTGCTCGGCCGCCTGATGATCTACGACGCCCTGGAGATGAGCTACCGGCAGGTCAAGGTCCGCAAGGACCCGGACTGCGCCGTCTGCGGTCCGAACGCGACCGTCACGGAGCTCATCGACTACGAGGCGTTCTGCGGCGTCGTCTCCGACGAGGCGCAGGAGGCCGCTGCCGGGTCGACGATCACGCCCAAGCAGCTCAAGGAGTGGATGGACGACGGCGAGTCCATCGACGTCATCGACGTGCGCGAGCCGAACGAGTACGAGATCGTCTCGATCCCCGGCGCGAGGCTCGTCCCGAAGAACGACTTCCTGATGGGGACCGCGCTGCAGGACCTTCCGCAGGACAAGAAGATCGTCCTGCATTGCAAGACGGGTGTCCGGTCCGCGGAAGTCCTCGCCGTGCTCAAGGACGCGGGCTTCTCCGACGCCGTGCACGTCGGCGGTGGCGTCATCGGCTGGGTCAACCAGATCGAGCCGGACAAGCCGGTGTACTGAGCCCGCCCGTACCCGTACGAAACCGCGGTACCGCGGATCCACGGCCGGGGCCCGGACGCGCACGTCGCGTCCGGGCCCCGGCCGTGCGCGCGTCCCCGGCGGCAACGGGCGCAGATGCCTCAGATGGCGCCCTTCCGCGTGAGGTACGAGAACGACAGCCAGCCCGGCCCCACCGGCAGCCACAGCGTCAGCAGCCGGAAGAGGAGCACGGCGGGCGTCGCGATCTCCTTCGGCACGCCGAAGGTGATCAGACCGGCGATGAGCGCCGCCTCGACCGCGCCGAGACCGCCCGGCGTCGGTGCCGCCGACCCCAGTGCGTTGCCGGCGAGGAAGACGACCGCGATGCTCGCGTAGCTCGCCTCGTGGCCGAATGCCCGTACACAGGCGGCCAGGCACATCACGAACAGCAGCGTCATCAGCAGCATCCCGCCGATGCCCGTCACGAGCTTCCGCGGCCGCTGCACCACGTCCAGCATGCGGGGCACGACGCCGGCGAAGAGCGAACGCAGCCTGGTGGAGACGAATCTGCGCAGCGCCGGGATGGCTGTGACGATCAGCACCAGCACGGCGGCCGCCAGCAGCCCGGCGATGACGGTTCTCGACGGCGAGAGTGTCGGTGTGTGCTCGGTACCGGTGAGATAGCCGAAGAAGAGCAGCAGCGTGATGTGGCTGCCCAGACCGAAGAGCTGCGAGGCGCCGACACTCGCCACCGCGAGCCCCGGCCGTACCCCGGACCTCTGCAGGAAGCGTGCGTTCAGCGCGACGCCGCCGACGGCCGGCGGTGCGACCAGCTTCACGAAGGAGCCCGCGACCTGGGCGACGACGGTACGCAGGAAGGAAACCTTCTCCGGTACGAAGCCCAGCAGTGCCATGGCCGCCGCGAAGTAGGTGAACGCGGAGAAGAGCGCGGCGCCGCCCACCCAGGCCCAGTTCGCCTCGCCGACGACCTCTCCGAACTGCACCTGCGTGAGCTGCGAGAGCAGGAAGTACGCGGCCAGCGCACCCGCGATGAAGGTGACCAGGGTGCGGGGCCGGACCCTCTCCAGCCGTGCCGGCTCTATGGGTGCCTGCGGCCTGACCAGCAGCACCTGCTGACGGATCTGCGCCAGCAGGTCCTCTTCGCGCGCTTCCTCGAGCGCGTCGTCGATGGCCCGCTTCTCCGCGTTCTTCTCGGCGCGCAGCGACTTGCGGTCCGACTTCTGTGCGGCGGTGTGGGACGTACCCGCCCCGGCCTCGCCCTTGGTCTCCTTGCCGGCGTGTGAGGCGCCGATGACGGCCTCGCGTTCACGCTGCGCACGCTCCTTGGCGAGCCTGCGCAGCGTCGTGCGCGTACGGCGGCTGAGCGCGATCGGCTGGAGCATCGGCAGGCTGTCGGCCACGGAGTCGGGCCCCAGGACGTCGACCGCGGCAGCGACGGCGCGCTCCGCTCCGACGCGCAGCCCGAACGTCGTCATCATCTGGGCGATGTCCATGCGCAGCACGACGTCGCCGGCCGCGATCTCCCCGCCCCGCATGTCCTTCAGATAGACCGTTCCGGAGCTGTCCACGAGCAGCGCGTCCCCGACCAGACGCCGGTGCGTGATGCGCCGCGACTGGAGGGCCTCGACCTGCCGCCAGGCCGCCCGCATGAGGTTGTCGGTGATCTCCCTGTCCTGGAGGGAGTCGAGGGTGCGGGCGTCGATGTGCTCGTACACGAGCATCACCGCGTCCGGGCCCAGCTCGGAGGTGGCGATGAGGCGCGGGGCGTTGGCTCCGGCGGCGATCACGGCGTACGCGAGCAGCGCCTCCTGTTCGAGGGCCTGGCGCAGGGACTGGAGGCTGCGGTTCTGGATGATGCCCCGCAGCGTCAGGCGCCGCCACACCCGGTAGAAGAAGCCGTGCGCCTGCTGTTCGCGGTCGACGACGGTCACGTCGATCGGCGGGCCGTTCTCCAGCGTGACGAGGTACCGGCGGCCGTGGTCGCCCGACTCGGTGCCGAACGACTCGGCGTCCTCGACGCGCTTGGCGCTGACCGGGTTGAAGCCGACGCGCCGCAGCCCGGCGAGCAGAGTGTGCCCGGTCGGGCGCACGTTCGGGGTGCCGACGGCGTACAGGGTGCCGTACGCGACCGTCCAGCCGATCAGCACGGTGACGAGGATCGAGAACAGCGTCGAGTAGCCGGGGAAGAGGATCGCGAACGCGTTCAGCAGCAGCACCGCCCACAGCAGTACGCGCCAGCGCGGCCTGCGCGCCATGCCCACGGCCGTCATGTAGGCGATGACCGGGGCGAGATAGCTGTGCACGGGGGTGGTGAGGTCGTTGTCGGTGATCTGCTTGGTGAGGGCGTCACGCACGGAGTCCGGCGCCGCCTGGGCGACCCACAGGTCGACGGCCAGCGAGGCGCCGTGAGCCAGCACGGCCGCGAGGACACCGTCGGCGATACGCAGCCCGTCGCGCTTGATGAGCCGCTCGATCGCGAACGCCACGGGGACGAGCAGGATCGCGATGCTCGACGCGAGGCCGGTGATGCTGATGAGCAGCGGCGGTGCCTGCTGCGTGCCCTTGTCGATGTCCTGTTCGAGGCCGGCCGTGGTGCCGTGTGCGAAGTTGGCGATGATCAGGACGATCGTGATCGCCAGCAGGCCGAGCCCCAGCCGGAGCAGGTCGGACGGGCGGTGCGCACGCGCCGAGAGCAGCGGCTCGTCGCTGTCGACGGCGCCGGACGGGCCGGACGTACCGGAGTCACCGGGTCCCCTGGAGCCTCCGGCGCCGGCAGCACCGTCGCCTTCGTCGCGGGCCTCGGCGCTGGCCTCCGTACCTCCGGAGGTTCCCTCCGCGTCCGCCCGCCCGGTGGCCGCAGGTCTCCCGTCGGTCTCACCGGCGGCCTGGGAACGCCCGGGCTCTTCGGACTGCGGGGACTCCCCGGCCTGCCCGGGTTCCTGGGGTGGTCCTGATGCGATGGGAGCTTCCCCCTCGCCCGAACCGTTCGGGCCGTGCCACCGCCTGGCGGTGTGCGGCTCGTGCCTCCCCGCGCTGCCCGCGCTGCCGGCGCGCCCGTCGGTCCGTCCGCGGGCAGCACCGCGAGAGGTGCCGCCCCCACCCGCGGCGGGTCGATCACCTTTCCGCTCGCCGGCTGCCGGCCCGTCCTGATCCCGTATCACTCGTCACCGCCCGCACGATGGTGGCACGACGCGGCACGGAGGCGGCCGCCCAGGGTGGCCTCGTAGGCCGGGAGAGCCCTGCCTCGGAGCGGCTGTCGGTGGCGTACGGCACCATTGCCGGCATGCATGCGAGCGAGCCGGGGCCGCCGGAACCACCCGGACCGCCCGAACTGCCCGAGTACGCGGAGCGGGTTCTCGACACCGCCGAACACATCCCGCCGGGCCGCGTCATGACGTACGGCGACATCGCCGAATGGCTCGAAGAAGGCGGCCCCCGTCAGGTGGGCCGTGTCATGGCGCTGTACGGAGGTGCCGTGCCGTGGTGGCGTGTCGTACGGGCCGACGGCGCGCTGCTGCCCGGCAACGAGCTGCGCGCTCTGGAGCACTACCGGGCGGAGGGCACGCCGCTGCGAGAGGCGGGCCGTTCCACGGACGGGCACCTTCCGCGTATCGACATGCGGCGGGCCAGGTGGAACGGCGAGACGTGACCACGTACTGCGGCTGCTCACAGCTACCACCTTCCGCCATCTCCGCTCCCCGCTCGTACCTGGCCACCCGTACGGAGTACACGAGTGCCGCGCTGCGGCCCGTGTGCCCGCTGGCGTAGCGTCTGCACCAGTCAGCACAGACCCTCCCCGAGGCGATCCACGTGAGCTCCTCCATCCCGTCCGACGCGCACCGGCCGGGCTCCGGCATCGGTCGGGCCCCGGGCCACGGTCCGGTCGCCGGTACGTACCGGCTGGTGCGCACGCGGCCGGAGCCCGAGGACCCTCCTGCTTTGGACGCACAGCAACGCGAAGTGGTTGACCATTCCGGCGGTCCGCTGCTCGTGCTTGCGGGGCCCGGCACGGGGAAGACCACGACGCTCACCGAAGCCGTAGCGCAGAGGGTACGGGCGGGAGGCGATCCCGACCGCATCCTCGTACTCACCTTCAGCCGCAAGGCCGCCGTGGAACTGCGCGACCGGATGGCGACGCGCCTGACGGGGCTCCCGGAACACACCTCCGCCCCGCAGGCGACCACCTTCCACTCGTACTGCTACGCGCTCGTCCGCGCGCACCAGGACGCCGAACTCTTCGCCGAGCCGCTGCGCCTGCTGTCCGGCCCGGAACAGGACCTGTACATCCGTGAACTGCTGGAGGGGCAGCTCGCCCTGGAGTCCGAGGGACGCGGCCGCATCGCCTGGCCCGACGAGCTGCGCGCCTGCCTCACCACGCGCGGCTTCGCCGACGAGGTACGGGCCGTGCTCGCGCGCAGCAGGGAACTCGGCCTCGGCCCCGACGAACTCGGCGACTTCGCACGGCGCACCGGGCGGCCCGACTGGTCCGCCGCGGCGGACTTCCTCGCCGAGTACCTCGACGTGCTGGACGCGCAGGGCGTGCTCGACTACGCGGAACTGGTGCACCGTGCCGTGCTGCTGGCAGAGAGCGCCGGTGTCGCGGACGAGCTGCGCCGGCGCTACGACGCCGTCTACGTCGACGAGTACCAGGACACCGACCCGTCCCAGGTGCGGCTGCTGCGGGCACTGGCCGGCGGCGGCCGCGACCTCGTCGTCTTCGGCGACCCGGACCAGTCGATCTACACCTTCCGCGGTGCCGACGTGAACGGCATCCTCGACTTCCCCGAGGTGTTCCGTCAGCGCTCGGGCGCGCCCGCCCCGGTCCGTGTGCTGCGCGCCGGACGCCGCAGCGGGGGCCGGCTGATGGAGGCCACGCGTGAGATCACCCGTCGCATCCCGTTGACGCGGCTGCCGGCGGAGGCCGTACGGGCGCACCGCGGCCTCGCGGCTCAGCGGCCGGGCGGAAAGGTGGAGACCTTCACGTGCCCGACGGCGGGCGCCGAACTCGACAACATCGCCGACCTGTTGCGCCGAGCGCACCTCGAAGAGGGCGTTCCCTGGGGCGAGATGGCGGTCCTCGTCCGTGCGGGCGGGCGAACGATCCCGGCCGCGCGGCGCGCGCTGACGTCGGCGGGCGTCCCGCTGGATGTGGACGGGGCCGACGTGCCGCTGCGTCATGAACCAGCTGTCGCACCGCTGTTGACGGCGCTGAGATCGGTGGCGCGCGCGGCCGCCCACGTGGACCCGGCTCCCGGCGACGGCGGCACCGCGGGCACCGCCCCGGACGGCGGCGACGGCGGCAGCCCCGCGGCCGGTTGGCTCGACACCGCGACCGCCCTCACCCTTCTCGGCTCGCCGCTCGGCGGCATGGACGCCGCCGACCTGCGGCGGCTCGGCCGTGCCCTGCGCGAGGAGGAGCGCGCGGCGGGGGAGAACGTGCCGCGCCCCTCCGACGTACTGCTGACCGAAGCGCTCGCCGAGCCGGAGCGACTGGTGGCGCACGACCCGGCGTACGCGCGCGGAGCGCAGCGCCTCGGTCTGCTGCTGCGCAAGGCGCGGGAGCTGCTGGCGGGCGGCGGCACCGCCGAAGAGGCGCTGTGGCAGCTGTGGGACGGCACACCCTGGCCGCAGCGTCTGGAGCGTGCGGCCTTCCGAGGCGGAGCCGCCGGACGCAACGCCGACCGCGATCTGGACGCCGTGTGCGCGCTGTTCGACGCGGCAGCCCGCGCCGAGGAACGCACCGGCGGCCGGGGCGCCCTGAACTTCCTCGAGGAGATCGACGCCCAGGACATCGTCGCCGACACGCTCACCCGCCGGGGCGTACGTCCCGATGCGGTGCGGCTGATGACGGCGCACCGCTCGAAGGGCCTGGAGTGGCGTCTCGTCGTCGTGGCGGGTGTGCAGGAGGGCCTCTGGCCCGATCTGCGGCGCCGCGGCTCGCTGCTGGAGTCCGACCGCATCGGCCGTGACGGGCTGGCCGAGCCGTTGTCACCCGGCGCGCTGCTGACGGAGGAGCGCAGGCTGTTCTACGTGGCGGCGACGCGCGCGAAGGAACGGCTGATCGTCACCGCCGTGCGGGCTCCCGCGGACGACGGGGACCAGCCGTCGAGGTTCCTGAGTGAACTCGGCGTCGAGCCGAAGACGGTCAACTCCCGCCCGCGGCGCCCGCTTTCGGTTTCCGCACTCGTCGCGGAGCTGCGTGCCACGACCGTCGACCAGGCGGCCTCGCCTGCGCTGCGGGCAGCCGCCGCCGAACGGCTCGCCCGGCTGGCCGGGCTGTGCGACGAGGAGGGCCACGCGCTCGTCCCGGCGGCGCATCCGCACCGCTGGTGGGGGCTGCACGAGCCGACGCGTTCCGCCACGCCGCTGCGCGACCCGAACCAGCCCGTCACGCTGTCGGGCAGCGCGCTCGACCAGTTGGCCAACTCCTGTGCGCTGCAGTGGTTCCTGGCCCGCGAGGTGAAGGCCGACGCCCCTGCCACGGCAGCACAGGGCTTCGGGAACGTGCTGCACGTGCTCGCCGACGAGGTGGCCTCCGGCGGCACGCCCGCGGACCTCGCCGTCCTGATGGAGCGGCTGGAGACGGTCTGGGACGGTCTCGCGTTCGAGGCACCGTGGAAGTCCCGTCAGGAGAAGCAGAACGCGCGGGCGGCGCTGGAGAGGTTCTTGCGCTGGCACGTGATGCGGAGCGGTGCGGAGGGTCCGGAAGGGACGGCGGCTGCGGCGGACGCGCCCGGCGGCGAGGCCACCGTCATGGGCAGCGAACTCGGCTTCGACGTCACGCTGGAGGCGGGGGAGTACGCGGTGCGCATCCGCGGCAGCGTCGACCGCGTGGAGAGCGACGGTCAGGGGCGCGCGTACGTGGTCGACTTCAAGACCGGGCGCTCCAAGCCGACCGGCAAGGAGGTCGCACGCCATCCACAGCTCGCCGTCTACCAGTTGGCCGTCCGCGAGGGTGCTGCCGACCACCTCTTCGGGGGAGAGCGCCCGGAACCGGGCGGCGCCGAGCTGGTGCACCTGCGGCTGGGGGCGTCCGAACGGGACGGCGGCGACTCGCTGCCGATGGTGCAGCGTCAGGAGGCGCTGAGCGAAAGCTCCCAGGCGGGGGACGGCGACGGAGCGGAGGGCGGCGAGGGCGAAGGGGGCGAGTGGGTGGGCGAGTTGCTCGCCACGGCGGCCGGGCGCGTTCTCGACGAGCGCTTCACGCCCTCGCCCGGGTCGCAGTGCACGCACTGCGCCTTCCGCGGCGCCTGCTCCGCCCGCAGCGAGGGGCGCCAGATCGTCGAGTGACCGACTGCCCTGCGCGCAGCGGTGGTTGACGAGACGTCGACCGGGCGGCCCAACGTGCATTGCCGTACCGCAGCGGCCTTTCCACGGCAGTTGTCGGTGGGAGCCGTTAGCGTCTCTCCCGTGCCCGCACGACTCACCAGTACCGGACAGCTCGCAGAGCTCCTCGGTATCCCGTTCACCCCGGAGCAGCTCGACTGCATCACAGCGCCCCCCGCTCCCCAAGTGATCGTGGCCGGTGCGGGTTCGGGCAAGACGACGGTCATGGCCGCGCGCGTGGTGTGGCTGGTGGGCACCGGCCGGGTGCAGCCGGAGCAGGTGCTCGGCCTGACGTTCACCAACAAGGCGGCGGGCGAACTCTCCGAGCGGGTACGCACAGCGCTCGTACGGGCGGGGATCACCGACCCCGACCCCGACGACCCCGAGAACGCCCGCGGCGAACCGCAGATCTCCACGTACCACGCCTTCGCGGGGCGGCTGCTGACGGAGCACGGGCTGCGCCTCGGCATCGAGCCGGGCTCCAGGCTCCTCGCCGACGCCACGCGCTTCCAGCTCGCGGCGAGCGTGCTGCGCGCGGACCCGGGGCCCTTCGAGGCGCTCACCAAGTCCGTCGCCGCGCTCGTCGAGGATCTGCTGGCCCTCGACGGCGAGCTCAGCGAACACCTGGTTCCGCCGGACGGACTCCGCGCGTACGACGAGGAGTTGCTCGCGGCCCTCGAGAGCGTCCCCCTCGGCAACGCCGCGCTGCGCAAGGTGCCGCAGGCCGCTCTCGGCCGGGGCGAACTTCTCCGCCTGGTCGAGAAGTACCGGGCGA
This sequence comes from Streptomyces sp. TAA486, assembly GCF_000426165.1. Taxonomy (NCBI): domain Bacteria; kingdom Bacillati; phylum Actinomycetota; class Actinomycetes; order Kitasatosporales; family Streptomycetaceae; genus Streptomyces; species Streptomyces sp. TAA486. The sequence continues at coordinate 475,161 of NZ_AUEV01000001.1, forward strand.
GGAAGCGTGAGCGGGACCTGCTGGACTTCGGCGACCAGATCGCTCTCGCCGCCACCCTGGCGCGCGACGTGCCGGAGGTCGGCAGGGCCCTGCGCTCCCAGTACTCCGCCGTCCTCCTCGACGAGTACCAGGACACCTCGGTGGCTCAACGTGTGCTGCTCTCCGGGCTGTTCGGCGCCGGCCGGCCCGGTGCCGGGCAGGCCGCGGGCCGCGGGGAGGGCGCGGGCCACGCCGTCACGGCCGTCGGCGACCCGTGCCAGGCGATCTATGGCTGGCGCGGTGCCTCCGTGGCCAACCTCGATGACTTTCCACGGCACTTCCCCCACGCGGACGGCAGCCCCGCCCGTCGCTACTCCCTCAGCGAGAACCGCCGCAGCGGCGGGCGTCTGCTCTCCCTTGCCAACACCCTCGCGGCGCCGCTGCGCATCCGCCACGACGGCGTCGAGGCGCTGCGGCCCGCGCCGGGTGCCGAAAGCGACGGCGTGGTGCGGTGCGCGCTGCTGCCCACGCACGAGGAGGAGGTGGAGTGGCTCGCCGACTCCCTCGCCCACCTCGTGCGTACGGGCACACCGCCCGGCGAGATCGCCGTTCTGTGCCGCGGCGCGGGTGACTTCGCCGAGATCCAGGGCGCCCTCGTCGCCCGCGAACTCCCCGTCGAGGTCGTCGGCCTGACGGGCCTGCTGCACCTGCCGGAGGTCGCCGACCTCGTCGCCATGTGCGAGGTCCTCTCCGACCCGACCGCGAACGCCGCCCTCGTACGGCTGCTGACGGGCCCCCGCTGGCGGATCGGCCCCCGCGACCTGGCGCTGCTGGGGCGGCGGGCGCGACTGCTCGTCGAACACGGAGAGGACCACGGCGGCGATCCGGACCGGCGCCTTGCCGCGGCGGTCGAGGGCGTCGACCCGGCGGAGGTCGTCTCGCTCGCCGACGCGCTGGAGACCTTCCTCGACGTAGGCGGTCCGCACGTGGACGGGCTGCCGTTCTCCGCTGAGGCACGGGTGCGCTTCACCAGGCTCGCCGCCGAGATACGGGATCTGCGGCGCTCACTGGCCGATCCGCTGATGGACGTGCTGCACAGGGTGCTCGCGGTCAGCGGCCTCGAAGTCGAACTCTCCGCGTCGCCGCACGCGCTCGCCGCCCGCCGCCGCGAGACGCTGAGCAGCTTCCTCGACGTCGCCGCCGGATTCGCCGCCGTCGACGGCGAGGCCACGCTGCTCGCCTTCCTCGGCTTCCTGCGTACGGCGGTCCAGTACGAGAAAGGGCTCGACAGCTCGCTGCCGGGCGGGGAGAACGCGGTGAAGGTGCTCACCGCGCACAAGGCCAAGGGCCTGGAGTGGGACGTCGTGGCCGTGCCCGGGCTGGTGTCGAAGCAGTTCCCCAGCGAGCAGGCGCGCGAGTCGTGGCTCAGCCGGCCGAAGGTCCTGCCGCACGCGCTGCGCGGTGACGCCGGGACGCTCCCCGATGTGGCGGAGTGGACGGCGAAGGGCGTGAAGGACTACGAGACCGCGATGCGTGACCACCAGGCCACCGAGGAACTCCGCCTGGGCTACGTCACGTTCACCCGCCCCCGTTCGCTCCTGCTCGGCTCGGGTCACTGGTGGGGTCCGCACCAGAAGAGGCCCCGCGGCCCGTCGGCGTTCCTCGACGCGCTGCGGTCCCACTGCGAGGCGGACCCCGCGCACGGCGAGGTCGAGCACTGGGCGGACGCACCGGCCGAGGATGAGGAGAACCCGGCGCTCTCCGCCGCTGCCGCGGAGGTGCGCGCCTGGCCGCTGCCGCTGGACGAGGCCGCGATGGCCAACCGGCGCGCGGCAGCGGACGCGGTGCTGGAACGCCTCGCCGAGGAGGAGCTGGTACGGGAGGACGCCTCGGCCTTGGCGGCCGGTGCTGACGCCCCCGCCGCGGACGGCGACCACGCGACCCCCGGCCCGCAGGTCGCAGCCGCCGGGCCCGGTGAGGCACCGGAGCCCCTCAGCCCGGAGGAGTCACGGCTCGTCGCGTCCTGGGACCGTGACCTGGACGCGCTCACCGGCGAGCTGCGGCGCTCCCGCGTGCCCGTGCGCGACGTCCCGCTGCCGACCGCGCTGTCCGCTTCGCAGATGCTCAGGATGGCCGCGGACCCGGACGGCTTCGCGCGTGAGCTGGCCCGTCCGATGCCCCGACCGCCGCAGCCTGACGCGGCACGCAGGGGCACGCGCTTCCACGCCTGGGTGGAGTCCAGGTTCGAGGAATTGACGCTTCCGATGCTCGGTCCCGACGAGCTTCCCGGAGCCGGGGAAGGAGCTGTCGGATCCTCCGGTGCCGACGGAAGCGACGACGAACCGGACGGGATCGCCGACGAGCGCGACCTGGCCGCGCTGAAGGAGGCCTTCCAGCGCTCGCCGTACGCGCATCGCACGCCGTACCGCGTCGAGGAGCCCTTCCAGCTCGAACTGGGCGGCCGGGTCGTCCGGGGCCGCATCGACGCCGTGTACCGCGACGTCGCACCGGACGGCACGGCGACGTACGACATCGTCGACTGGAAGACGGGCCGCGCACGCGACGCCGATCCGCTCCAGCTGTCCGTCTACCGCCTGGCCTGGGCCGAGAAGCAGCGGGTGCCCCTCGAATCCGTCGGTGCGGCGTTCCTCTACGTGCGCGGCGGCGAGGTCGTACGCCCCGAGGGCCTGCTCGGCCGCACCGGCCTCGAGGAGCTGCTCCTCGGCCGGGACGGCGCGGGTACGGATGGGGGCCGTCCCCCGGATGCCGGATAGGCTGCCCGGCATGAGCAGCATCCCGGCAGCTCCGGACGACGCGGTCCGGGCCTGCATCGAAGACAGGCGCGCCGCCTTCCTCGACGACCTCGTGGAGTGGCTGCGCATCCCGTCCGTCTCCGCCGACCCGGGCCACGCCGGTGACGTGCGGCGGAGCGCCGAATGGCTCGCCGGGAGGCTGGCAGCGACGGGCTTCCCCGTCGCCGAGGTCTGGGAGACCCCGGGCGCTCCGGCCGTCTTCGCGGAGTGGCCGTCCGGTGATCCTGGTGCCCCGACCGTGCTCGTCTACGGGCACCACGACGTCCAGCCCGCGGACCGCTCCGACGGCTGGCACTCGGAGCCGTTCGTTCCGGAGCAGCGCGAGGGCCGTCTGTATGCGCGCGGCGCCGCCGACGACAAGGGCCAGGTCTTCTTCCACACCCTCGGCGTGCGGGCGCATCTCATTGCGACGGGGCGTACGTCCCCGGCCGTGAACCTCAAGCTGATCGTCGAGGGCGAGGAGGAGTCCGGGTCACCGCACTTCCGGGCGCTGCTGGAGGAGAAGGGCGGGCGCCTGGACTGCGACGCCGTGATCGTCTCCGACACCGGCATGTGGTCGCGGGAGACCCCGACCGTGTGTACCGGCATGCGCGGCCTCACCGACTGCCAGATCGACCTGTACGGACCGGACCAGGACATCCACTCCGGCTCCTTCGGCGGCGCCGTCCCCAACCCCGCCACCGAGGCCGCGCGGCTGGCGGCCGGTCTCCACGACGAGGAGCGGCGCGTCACCCTTCCCGGCTTCTACGACGGCGTCGTCGAGCTGACGTGCCGCGAGCGTGAGCTGTTCGCCCAGCTCCCGTTCGACGAGGACACCTGGCTCCGTACGGCCCGGTCGTACGCCGCGCTCGGCGAGGCGGGTCACTCCACGCTGGAGCGGATCTGGGCGCGTCCCACCGCCGAGGTGAACGGCATCGCCGGCGGTTATCAGGGGCCCGGCGGCAAGACCGTCATCCCCTCCGAGGCGCAGCTGAAGCTGTCCTTCCGGCTCGTCGAGGGACAGGACGCGGAGAAGATCCAGCAGTCCGTCCACGAGTGGGTGGCGCGCAGCCTGCCGGACGGCGTCCGGCACGAGATCACTTTCTGGGGGGCGACCCGTCCCTGCCTGACACCGCTCGGGCATCCGGCGCTGCAGTCGGTCGTACGGTCGATGGAGCGCGCCTTCGGGCAGCGGGTCCGCTTCACGCGTGAGGGCGGGTCAGGCCCGGCGGCCGATCTGCAGGACGTGCTCCGGGTGCCGGTGCTCTTCCTGGGCATCTCGGTGCCGTCGGACGGCTGGCACTCCCCGGACGAGAAGGTCGAACTGGACCTGCTGATGAAGGGCGTCGAGACCGCCGCATACCTCTGGGGCGATCTCGCGGAGCACTGGAGCACCGACGATCGTGCGTCCGGTGCGCGCTCGCAGGACGTCTGGAAAGGTCCGGCAGCGGAGCGTACGGACAGCGGAGCATGAAGAGGAGCAGGGAAGCTGAAGTGACCACTGGTACCGACTCGACCGCGGGTTCCGGCGCCGCCACCGCAGGCAGCGCCGCGGGGACGGACACGGACACCGGCACGGACCGCCCGATCACCCTGACCCCTACAGGCGGCATCGACCGCGCAGCCCACCACCGGATGGACGAGGCGTGGCTGGCGGCCGCCTGGAGCCATCCGACGACGCGGTGCTTCGTCGTCTCCGGCGGTCAGACGCTCATCGTGGACGACGGCGAGGGCAGCACCGAGCTGGTGATGATGCCGTCGTTCGACGCGCCCTTCACCGAGGCCCACCGGTACTTCCTCGGCGTCGACGACGAAGGCGTCCGCTACTTCGCCCTGCAGAAGGACTCGCTGCCGGGCCGCATGGACGACATCGCGCGGCCCGCCGGGCTGCGCGAGGCGGGCGTGCTGCTCTCCGCCCGCGACGCCGAACTGATGGCGCACGCCGTCGGTCTGGAGAACTGGCAGCGCACGCACCGCTTCTGCTCCCGCTGCGGCGAACGCACCGTGATCGCCGCTGCCGGACATGTGCGCCGCTGCCCGGCCTGCGGAGCCGAGCACTACCCCCGCACCGACCCTGCCGTGATCATGCTGGTGACGGACGAGAAGGACCGGGCGCTGCTGGGCCGACAGGTCCACTGGCCCGAGGGCCGCTTCTCGACGCTCGCCGGGTTCGTCGAGCCGGGGGAGTCCCTGGAGGCCGCCGTCATCAGGGAGGTCGCCGAGGAGGCGGGCGTGACGGTGGGCAGGGTCGACTACGTGGCCAGCCAGCCCTGGCCGTTCCCCGCGAGCCTGATGCTGGGCTTCATGGCCCGCGCCACCTCACCGGAGATCCGTGTGGACGGGGACGAGATCGAGGAGGCCCGCTGGTTCTCCCGCGAAGACCTCAAGGAAGCGTTTGCCACGGGTGAGGTGCTGCCGCCGTCCGGCATCTCCATCGCGTCACGTCTCGTGGAGCGCTGGTACGGGGAGCCGCTGCCCCGGCCCGGGCGGTAAGGCTCCGGGCGCCCCGCCCGGGTGGTGATGCTCCGGGCGGGGGCGGACGTCCTGGACGGTCAGGCGCCGACCTTCTGCTGGACCTGGGCCAGCGAGGGGTTGGTCAGGGTGGACCCGTCGGGGAAGAGCACCGTCGGCACGGTCTGATTGCCGTTGTTGGCCTTCTCCACGAAGTCGGCGGACTCCGGGTCGTGTTCGATGTTGATCTCGGTGTACGGGATGCCCGCGCGGTCCATCTGGCCCTTCAGCCGACGGCAGTAGCCGCACCACGTGGTGCTGTACATCGTCACGTTTCCCGTCATCGGTCCTGCGCTCCTTCGTGTCCGTTGGTGACAGGGGAACGTGTGGACGGGCCGGACCATTCCCGGACGGGGGAGAGTCGTGAGTGTCGTATGACGATCCGGCTCCGGCTGTGGACAAGCGTCACGCCTGCCTCGTACGACCTGGCAGCATGGCGGGGTGACAGCAGCAACTGACTCCACTCTCTTCTCCCCCGTCGGTCAGGACGCGTTCGCGGGCCCGCCGCGCGACGCGGACGCGGTGCTGGAGGGGCTCGACCCGGAGCAGCGTGAAGTGGCCACGGCACTGCGCGGCCCCGTGTGCGTGCTGGCCGGCGCGGGCACGGGCAAGACCCGCGCCATCACGCACCGGATCGCGTACGGGGTGCGGGCGGGGATCCTGCCGCCCGCAAGTGTGCTCGCCGTCACGTTCACCAGCAGGGCTGCGGGTGAGATGCGGGGGCGGCTGCGGCAGTTGGGGGCGGAGGGGGTCCAGGCCCGTACGTTCCACTCGGCCGCGCTGCGCCAGCTCCAGTTCTTCTGGCCGCGCGCGGTCGGCGGCGAGCTGCCCGGGCTGCTGGAGCGCAAGGTGCAGCTCGTCGCCGAGGCCGCGGCCCGCTGCCGGCTCCGGCTGGACCGCAGCGAACTGCGGGACCTCACCGGTGAGATCGAGTGGTCCAAGGTGACGCAGACGGTGCCGGAGGACTACCCGGCGGTGGTGGCCAAGTCGGGCCGGATCCCCCCGCGCGATCCGGCGGAGACCGCCCGGGTCTTCGGGCTCTACGAGCAGTTGAAGCGCGAGCGTTCGGCGATCGACTTCGAGGACGTGCTGCTGCTGACGGTCGGCGTCCTGCAGGACCGTCCGGACATCGCGGAGACTGTCCGCGCCCAGTACCAGCACTTCGTCGTCGACGAGTACCAGGACGTCAGCCCGCTCCAGCAGCGGCTTCTCGAACTGTGGGTCGGTGACCGGGACAGCCTCTGCGTCGTCGGTGACGCCAGCCAGACGATCTACTCCTTCACCGGCGCCACCCCCGACCACCTTCTCGACTTCCGCGTCCGCCACCCGGACGCCACGGTCGTCAAGCTCGTGCGGGACTACCGCTCGACACCCCAGGTCGTGCATCTCGCGAACGGACTGCTCTCACAGGCGGCGGGCCGCGCCGCCGAACACCGCCTGGAGCTGATCTCGCAGCGCGAGGCCGGGCCCGAACCGGCGTACACGGAGTACGCGGACGAGCCGTCCGAGGCGGAAGGCACCGCCAAACGCATCCGCGGGCTCATCGACTCGGGCGTTCCGGCCAGCGGGATCGCTGTGCTCTACCGCATCAACGCCCAGTCCGAGATCTACGAACAGGCCCTCGTCGACGCCGGTGTGCCCTATCAACTCCGGGGTGCCGAGCGGTTCTTCGAGCGCCCCGAGGTTCGCGAGGCAGGCGTGGCACTGCGCAGCGCCGCCCGGTTCGGGGGCAATGACAGCCTGCTGGACGGGGCCGTCGGTCTTCCCTCACAGGTGCGGGCCGTCCTCAGCGGCAAGGGCTGGACGGACGAGCCTCCGGCGGGCTCGGGAGCCGTCCGTGACCGCTGGGAGTCGTTGATGGCCCTGGTGCGGCTCGCCGAGTCCATTTCAGCAGGCCGCTCCGCGGCGGGCGGCGAGGAACCGACGCTCTCGGACTTCGTCGCGGAGCTGGACGAGCGGGCCAACGTCCAGCACGCGCCCACCGTCGAGGGCGTCACCCTCGCATCGCTCCACTCGGCCAAGGGCCTCGAGTGGGACGCGGTGTTCCTGGTGGGGCTCACCGACGGCATGATGCCGATCACCCACGCCAAGAGCGACGCCCAGGTCGAAGAGGAGCGCCGGCTGCTCTACGTCGGCGTCACTCGGGCCCGTCTCCATCTCAACCTCTCCTGGGCGCTGTCGCGTTCACCCGGTGGACGCGGCGGGCGCCGTCCGAGCCGGTTCCTGAACGGACTTCGGCCCGGGTCGACCGCGACCGGAGCGGGAACGGCCGGCGGCCGCGGGGGTATCGAGCGGGGCGCTGCGTCCGGCGGCCGCGGGCGTAAGCGGCGCGGTCCCGTCCGCTGCCGGGTGTGCGGGCGTTCGCTGACAGACCCGGGCGAGATGAAGCTGATGCGCTGCGAGGGCTGCCCGTCGGATCTCGACGAGCAGCTCTACGAGCGGCTGCGCGACTGGCGTTCCGAGCGGGCCAAGCAGCTGGGTCAGCCCGCGTACTGCGTCTTCACCGACAAGACGCTGATGGCCATCGCCGAGACGGTGCCGGAGGACGACGGGGCGCTCGCGTGCATCTCCGGTGTGGGCGCCCGGAAACTGGAGCGTTTCGGGGCGGATGTCCTCGCGCTGTGCGCGGGCGAGGAGTTGGGGTCCGCCGCCGAGTCGGCAGAGGGCGGGACGTCCGGACCGGCGGCAGATGAGGCGGAAGAAGTGCCTCCGGCGCCCTCGTCGGAAGCCGACCCGGAAGGTTTTTCAGAGACGGCGGAAAAATAGTTTGCGCGCGCCGTCCGGAGCCCCATAGCCTTCCGGACGTGGACAGGGCGGGGGCTTTCCGCTCCAACCCATCCATGCTGTACTGACTCTTGCACGTTTGCGGATCGGCTCCGGCTGATCCCCCGAGTCGCCGAGAGGAGGCGAGCCCAGTGATCGACTTCATTAACACCACCAAGGTGACCGACCGCTCGGTCGTCGCCTCTTGCCTGCTCGCCTCCCGGATCGATGGCACGCGTCTGTCCCGTGTCGTCCCCGGCGCCGGCGAGCGACCGGCGACGGCACTCGAGGTAGCGGCAGCAGTGGCGCAGGCAGCGGCCTACGCCTTTGCGCTCGCGGCCGCCGGTGCCGGCAACAGCAGCCAGAAGACGAAGCACAACCCGATGTGGGCCTTCCGTGGGCTCGAACCCTGGAGAGATCCAGCCTGATCGGCGAGATCAGGTCGGCACCTTCCAGGGCCGCGGAACCCACACAGGGATCCGCGGCCCTTCTGTTTGCCCCGACCGGCCACGAGCCGGCCGACAACACGACAGACATCAACAGACGAGGAACCCGGCAGTGCACCCCGAAACGCACACCCCGTCATCCACGACCGACCTGATGCCGCCCGATGCCACCACGGAGGATCTCGTGACTGCCCCGCTGATCACGCTCACCGAGCTCGACGAAGCAATCGAGCGACTGGGTGTGACCGTGCCCTGCCGCTCCTACGACCCGGAGGTGTTCTTCGCCGAGGCTCCGGCCGACGTGGAGTACGCCAAGACGCTCTGCCAGACCTGCCCGCTGCGTGAGGCCTGCCTCGCCGGTGCCAAGGACCGCCGTGAGCCCTGGGGCGTCTGGGGAGGCGAGCTGTTCGTCCAGGGCGTGGTTGTGCCCCGGAAGCGTCCCCGTGGCCGTCCCCGCAAGAACCCGGTCACAGCATGAACACCGCAGGCACCATCGACCGCCCGATGACGCGCGATCCCCAGCAGCGTCCCCTTCCGAAGCAGGATCCGACGATGACATCCGACTCCGACACCCCGAGCCACTCCAGAATCGACGCGAACTCCTCGCGCCAGAACAGGACCCGACAAATGCAACTCATGCCAGAATCCCTGGCCCGAGCCCATATGAACGAGCGTCTCCACGAGGCCGAGTCAGAACGCAGAGCACTGCGTGTCACTTCGGCTCGTCGCCTCCAGCGCCGCGCGGAACGCGCTTCGCTGCGCGCCCGCAGAGCGCTGGCCATGGCGGTCATGCAGTGAACAAGCGGGGAGCCGGGGCGTACGCCCCGGCTCCCCGCCGTTTGCCGCCGGGGCGCGCATCCAATGCCCGAGCCCCGAAGCCCTGTCGCCCGGGCCTGATCGCTGCGGCACCGCGCCCCCATGGCACCGGGTTCTTAGCGCGCCCTACGCGCCGGGCCCCTATGCGCACCGGGTCCCTACGGCACTGGTCCGCCTTCTGCCATGGCCGTCTGGCTCGTCAGGCGGAGGCCTCGGCGGCGGTCGGCGAGGCCTCTCCGCCGTCCTCCTCGTCCTGGGCGCCGTCGTCCCGCACGAGGTCCTCCTGGGTGAAGCCTGGTATCCAGGCTTCCATTTCTTCGCGCATCCGCACCGTCGCCCCCAGTTGGCACAGCACGCCGATGGTGCTCAGCGTCACCCGGTGTATGAGCAGGTACGCCGGGGGCAGGTTGAGCTGCTTGCCCAACTGGTGCGCTGGAGAACGGGGATCGGCGATCCGAGCCGCCTGCTCGCGCATCCACCCGCGGTGGAAGTGGAAGCTCTCCGCACGGGCCGGCTCGATGACGGGCACCAAATAGTCCAGCACCGCTGCCGGTTCCAGCTCTATGGAGTCCTTGACGAAGCCCTCCGAGCAGAGCAGTTCGTAGACGGCGTCGGCCTCACCGTCGATGACCATGCGCAACGCCGTACCGATGACGGGCGGCAGCCCGCCGGGGAGCCGGTCCACGGTGCCGAAGTCCATCACGCCGAGCCGCCATTCACCCTCCCCGACCTCGGTCTCCTCGGCGGGCAGCAGACGGAAGTTCCCCGGGTGCGGGTCCGCGTGCAGCAGCCCTGTGCGGGCGGTGCCGGAGCAGAGGAAACGAGCCAGCAGCTGCCCCGCTCGGTCCCGTTCTTCCTGGGTTCCCTCCGATATGACCTCGGCGAGCGGTACCCCGTCCATCCACTCCGTCACCAGCACTCGCTCGCACTGGTGCACCACGTCCGGGATCACGACGTCCAAGTCCTCGGCGAACTCCTCGGCGTAGAGCTTCTGCGCCTGGGACTCCAGGCCGTAGTCCAGCTCCTCGGTGACCCTGTCCCTCAGTTCGGTTACGAGCGGCTTGATGTCCATACCCGGGATGAGGGGTCCCAGCATCCGTACGAACCGGCCGAGCTGAGTGAGGTCCGAGATCAGCGCCTCGCCTGCCCCGGGATACTGCACCTTCACCGCGACCTCGCGCCCGTCGTGCCAGACGGCGTGGTGCACCTGCCCGATCGACGCGGCCGCCGACGGCATGTCGTCGAACTCTTCGAAGAGCTCGAGCCAGTCCTCGCCCATCTGCTCGGCCAGCACGTGGTGGACGGTGCTGGTCGGCATCGGGGGAGCGGCTTCCTGGAGCTTCGTGAGCGTCGCCCTGTAAGGCCCCGCTATCTCCTCGGGGAGCGCCGACTCGAAAACCGAGAGCGCCTGCCCGAACTTCATGGCACCGCCCTTCAGCTCGCCCAGCACCTTGAAGAGCTGCTCCGCGGTGCGCTTCTGAAGGTCGTGCCCGACGAGTTCGGCGGAGAGACCCCCGATCCGCTTGCCGAGACCCCACGCGGAGCGTCCGGCGAACCCCAGCGGCAGTGCGGCCAGTTTGGCCGTACGCGTGACTGCCTTGCGGGGAAGATCAGACATGGGCCCCTCCAACTTCCAGACGGCTCTGCCGGAGCGCACCGAGAACGGCGGCCATCAGGCCATTGTGACCTCTTCGGCGGCATCCGCCGAGAGCGGGTGATCCGCTGTCACGGAAGAGGCACCGCACGGACACTCGGGATGAGCGGAGAACTGCTCGGTGCTGCCGATGAGATGCGGCAGCGAGAACCGCGTCCGGTATCCCGAGGCGCAGGCCCCGTCGCCGTCGAGGAAGCTGAGGGCGTAGGAGGCGATGGCACCCGCGACCACCGTCGCCAGCGCCGAGTCGCACGCGGGCACCCCCGACCGCCGTCTTGCCGACATGCGCCACTGCCCCACCACGAGCGGCCAGCTCGGCTCCCGCTCCGCCCGTACTCGCAGCATGCAGCCGGCGCACGGGGAAACTCCCGGCGTGACCAACGGCCCGACGAAGCCCGTGCTCTCCACCACTCCGCCGTAGAGATGAGGCGTCCTTGCCCCGATGAATCCCTCCGCGGCACCGGGATCCGGCGCGTAGGCGTCGACGCCGTCCCGTGGCGCGAACACCACGAGACGAGGTACCGGCCGTGAACGGGATCGTGGCCGGGAGTTCCACGGCCGTGCACGTGAGACCGCGCGGCGCGCGGCCACGTCGCGCCGCTCCCCGCAGTCGTCCGGGGAGATGGCACCCGGCGCAGTGTCCCAGGGCTCGACCTGGCCGCCGTCCACCACCGCGACCTCCCCCACGCCCGCCGCGGAGAGGGTCGACGCGACGAGAGCCCCCACCCTCCCGGCGCCCCGCACCTGGACGCACGCCTCGCTGCGGGCCACCAACCTGTGCAGACCGTCGCCCGGCCGCCGGTGCACAACGGACAGGGAAGCCAGATCCGGCCGGAGCCGGTCGTGCACGCTCGCCGACGCCTCCCGGTCCGCCGTCGCGTCGTCGAGCACCCCCGCCGAGGCGAGCCTGTCGACGAGTTGTTCCGTGGTTCCCTCGGGAAGCCCCAGCCGGGTGGCCTCCTCCCGCAACTGCACGAGCGAGCGTGTGCCGTCCATCGCCTCCATGAAGGCCGCCGTCGTGTTGTCCACCGGCCCGAGCAGCACGGCATGCGCGGGCGCAACGCCGTACTGCACCGTCTGCCTGTCCCGCCATGCCCGCCGCAGCGCCGGCTTGATCATCGGATGCATGCTGCCCCCGTCCTTCGTCACTCGTCACTGCCTCGGACAGCATGCGATTGCAGGGCTGGCGGCGCTGAAACTTATCCACAGCCTTGGGAGACAGTCATATGAAGGGAACGGGTATGGGGTGATTGCCTCGAACCCGTCCGGAGGTGGGACTTCCGCTCCCATCAGCGGGTACGGTTCGAGGCGTGTCCGTCGACCCGCTGAACAGCACCAGCCAGCCGGCGGTCGAAGTGCGCCGCAGTGCGCGCCGCAGGCGCACCGTCTCCGCGTACCGCGAGGGCGACCGCACCGTCGTGATGATCCCCGCCCGCATGTCGACGGACGAGGAGCGACGCTGGGTCGACGTCATGCTCGACAAGCTGGCGGCGCAGGAGAGCAAGCGCATGCTCGGCGACGCGGAGCTCGCCGAGCGCGCCGCGAGGCTGTCCGAGCAGTACTTCGGCGGCCGGGCCAGGCCGGACACCGTCCGCTGGGTGACGAATCAGAACACCCGGTGGGGTTCCTGCACCCCGGCCGAAGGCAGCATCCGCCTCTCGCACCGGCTGCGTGGCATGCCCGAGTACGTGATCGACTACGTGCTCCTGCACGAACTGGCCCACTTGCTGGTGCCGGGGCACGGTGCGCGCTTCTGGCAGCTTCTGGACGCCTACCCCCGCACCGAGCGGGCCCGCGGTTTCCTCGAAGGCGTCATCGCCGCCGACCGCCTGCCCCATCTCCCCGCCGCTCGCGACGAGCGCGAGGAGTAGGACCACGGGCCCCGGGCGCTTTCAGCGCCCTCCGCCCGTGAGCCCTCCGTCCCCGACGAGCGCGCGTGCGCACTCGGTGAGCCTCACCACCGACTCGTCGGCGGCCGCCGCCACTTCGTCGTAGCCGTACCAGCGCAGATCCAGCGATTCCTCACTCACCCGCTCCAGGGCCCCCTCGGGAGCGAGGGCCGCGTACTGCACGTCCAAGTGCCAGGTGCACGGCGTGAGATGGCGGTCGAGACGCAGCGGCCCGCCGGGCAGCAGGGTCAGCCCGTCGATCCCGGATTCCTCCCGGGCCTCGCGCAGCGCGGCCTCGGCCAGCGTGGTGTCCTCCGGCTCGCAGTGGCCGCCCATCTGCAGCCACATCTTCAGCTTCCGGTGCAGCGTCAGCAGCACGCGGCCCCCGGCCGGGTCGACCACGAGGGCGCTCGCGGTGAGGTGACCGTCGGAGCACGCCTTCCACATGGCGTCCTCATGGGCCCGGAGGTACGCGAGATAGTCGCGGCGCAGTCCCTCCTGCCCGTCGTCGGCCCCGGGGGACCACTCCGTCAGCGTCCGCGTCGCGCTTTCGTGCAGGCTCACAGCTTCTTTCCGCCGTCGTCGCCCTCGCTGCCCCCGTCCTCGTCGCCGTCACCGCGGGTCTCGCCCTCGGTTTCGGCGCGAGTCCGGTCCTCGGTGTCGGCGCGGCTGCTGCTCGAGTTCCCCGCCGCGGCGTCTCCCAGCAGCGACTCGAGCTCCGAGAAGTCGGCGTTCTCGCGGTGGACGAAGCCGTCCGGGTCGTCCAGATCGTCAGCCGTCGGCAGCATGTCGGGGTGCGCCCACAATCCGTCACGTCCGTCGGCGCCGCGAGCGTCCGTCAGCGAGGCCCACAGCCGTGAGGCGTCACGGAGCCTGCGCGGACGCAGCTCGAGCCCGATCAGGGTGGCGAAGGTCTGCTCCGCGGGGCCGCCGGACGCACGGCGGCGGCGCAGCGTCTCGCGCAGCGCGGACGCGGAGGGCAGGTGCGGCTCGGCCGCGGCGTGCACGACCGCGTCGACCCAGCCCTCGACCAGTGCCAGAGCTGTCTCCAGCCGCGCCTTGGCGGCGCGCTGCTCAGGGGTGTCCTCCGGCTGGAACATGCCCTGCTGAAGGGCCTGCTGAAGCTCCTCGGGGTTCTGCGGGTCGAACTGCCCGACGACGTCCTCGAGCTTGGAGGTGTCGACCTTGATCCCGCGTGCGTATCCGTCCACCGCGCCGAACAGATGCGAGCGCAGCCACGGGACGTGCATGAAGAGGCGCTGGTGAGCGGCCTCCCGCAGCGCCAGATACAGCCGTACCTCTTCCTGCGGCACGCCGAGACCCTCGCCGAGCGCGGACATGTTCGTCGGCAGGAGCGCGGCCTTTCCGTCAGGCCCGAGCGGCAGTCCGATGTCCGAAGAACCGACCACCTCGCCCGCCAGAACGCCCAGCGCCTGCCCGATCTGCGTACCGAACATCGCGCCGCCCATGGAACGCATCATTCCGAGGAGCGGGCCCGCCATGGCCTGCATCTCCTCGGGCAGGACCTCGGCCATCGCCGCGCCGACGCGCTCCGCGACGGGGTCGACCAGGTCCTTCCACACGGGCAGTGTGTTCTCGACCCACTCCGCACGGCTCCACGCCTCAGCCGTGGTGGACCCGGACGGCAGCGACGTCACACCGTCCAGCCACAGGTCCGCCAGGCGCACGGCCTCCTCGACGGCAGCCCGGTCCTTGGGGCCGATGCTGGCGTCCTTGGTGCCTGTCCCCTGGCCACCCTGGCCTTCCGGACTGGAGCCGCTTCCCGGGACCCCGGCGGCGACCGTCTGCCGGGCGATGTCCTTGGCCATGTCCCAGTTCACGGGGCCGCCCTCGAACGAGAGCATCTGGCCCAGCTTCTGGAAGGCCGCGCCAAGGTCGTTCGGGTCCATGCCTCCCTGACCGCCGCCGAGCGAACCGAACATCGCCGCCAGCGGGTTGTCCGCCGCGGGCCCGCCGGTGCCGCCGCCGAAGCCGAAGGGGTTCGGAGTGTTTCCCTGGCCGCTCCGGTCGCCCTGGCCGCCCTGGCCCGCGCCGTCGCCCTTCTTCTTGCCCTCGTCCCCGTCTTCGGGCTCCTCAGGAGGTACGCCGAATCCGAATGGGGTGTCACTCACGGGTTTCCTCGGCTCTGTCGTATGGGTCTCGTGGGTCTTCGTACAGTCGTGCGGGTCTCGCGGGAGGGTGCGCCGCTGCGTCGGCGGCCTGCTCGCAGGGACCGGTGCGTGGACTACGTTGGACTGTCTCGACTGGTCGAAGTGGACCAATCGGGACACGGGCGAGCCTGCTCAGGTGTCACAGGCTCCACCTCCAGCCTAGACACGTGTCAGGCAGGATGGAGCTTGCGCACCTCCTACCAGAAACAACCGCTGGAGACGACTGGTGAGTTCCTCCGACAGCAACGTTCGCGCAGCGCGAACCCCGACCGTCGCCGTCACGGGTGCCGCGTCAGGAGTGGGCGCGCTGCTGACGGAGCGGCTCGCGGCATCGGAGGAGATCAAGAGCGTCATCGCGCTGGACGAGCGTCGCGGTGAGGTCAGCGAGGCCCAGTGGCACACCCTCGACGTGCGTGACCCGGCGATCGCCGACCGTCTGCGCAACGAGGGCGATCCCGTTGACGTTGTCGTGCATCTGGCTCTCGACCTGGACCTGGAGACGGACCCCACGGCCCGTACCGCGCTCAACGTCCGCGGGACGCAGACCGTGCTGACAGCGGCGGCGGCAGCGGGCGTCCCCCGCGTCATCTTGTGCACCTCGACGATGGTCTACGGGGCCCTGCCGGACAACGACGTCCCGCTCTCCGAGGACGCCGAGCTGCGGGCCACCGCCGAGGCCACCGCCGTAGGTGACCTCCTGGAGATCGAACGGCTCGCACGCCGGGCGCCCCGGGCCCATCCGGGGCTCAACGTGACGGTCGTGCGCCCCTCGGTGCTCGTTGGCGCGGGCATGGATACCGCGCTGACCCGCTATTTCGAGTCGCCCCGGTTGCTGGTCGTCGCCGATTCGCGCCCCTGCTGGCAGTTCTGCCACGTCGAGGACCTGGTGAGCGCGCTGGAGTTCGCCGTCCTGGAGAAGGCCGACGGCGAGATGGCCGTGGGCTGCGACGGCTGGCTCGAGCAGGAGGAGGTCGAGGAACTCACCGGCATCCGCCGCATGGAGCTGCCGTCGGCTGTCGCACTCGGAGCCGCCTCACGGCTGCACCGGCTGGGCCTGACGCCCTCGCCGGCGGGCGACCTCGCCTACACGATGCACCCGTGGGTCGTCTCCGGCGCCCGCCTGCACGACGCCGGCTGGCGCCCCCGCTGGACGAACGAAGAGGTGCTCGCGGAGCTGCTGGAGGAGGTCGCCGGCCGTCACACGCTGGCAGGCCGCAGGCTCGGACGTACGGAAGCCGCGACCGCCGCGGGCGCGGGTGCGACCGTGGCACTCCTGGGCACGGCAGCACTGGTGCGGAGGGCACGCAAGCGCCGCGGCCTGTAGCGGCGGGCGAGGAGGGGCAGTTCCCTCGGTGCCGGGCGTGGGGCAGCATGAAGCCATGGCACAGAAACACGAACACCCCGGCGAGCGGGCGGCCACCGACCCCATCAGACTGCTCGGCATCCGCGACGCACCCCTCTCCGTCGACGAGGTGTTCAGGGCCGTCGGTGACGACTCCTCCGGTGGCACCGCGCTCTTCGTCGGCACGGTGCGTGATCACGACGGCGGCGCGGACGTCACCCGTCTGGGGTACTCGTCGCATCCCACGGCTGAGGCCGAACTGCGGCGGGTCGCGGAGAAGACCGCCGCCGACTTCCCGGTGAGGGCACTCGCGGCCGTGCACCGGGTCGGCGAGCTGGCCATCGGCGACCTGGCAGTGGTCGTGGCAGTCTCCTGCCCTCACCGCGCGGAGGCGTTCGAGGCGTGCCACCGCCTCGTCGACGACCTCAAGCGCGAGGTCCCCATCTGGAAGCACCAGGTCTTCGCGGACGGGACAGAAGAGTGGGTTGGCGCGTAACGCCATCATTGAGGGGGGTGGCCGGGTGACGGGCGGGGGGTGGCGCGTAGCGCCGTCACTGACGGGCCGCGGCCAGGAGGCCCGGTGCCCTCCGGTTCCGGCTCGCGGCGGGGCGGCCTCCGACACCCCTGACGCCGGGGCAGTCCGCCCTGCGCTGTGACCGTGCGCCCGGTGGGCGGGTCGGCGTAGTGGCGTCACCGGGGGAGGCGATCGGCGCACCCGTACGGTGCACATTCCGGTTGCGGAACCGGATCCCGGGAAAGAGCGTTGTCATGCCGGGAGTTAATCTGCTCATCGGCCGTTCTGCCCGGCAGGACTCGGTCGGACAGCGTTCTGAACAAGGGGTCGGGAGGTCATCATGGCGGCACTCTCCTGGTTGCTGATTCCGATCATGGCTGCGGTCGCTGCCGGTGTCTGGGGCAGCTGGGCCAGCAAGCGTCGGACGGGAATCCCGGATTCCGCGGGCGTCGCCGGCTACGAACGATTCCGCGCGGCGATGGAACGCTCGCGCGTCGACGAGGCCGCTGGGGGATTCCGTACGGAACCTCCCGCGGAGCCCGTTGTGACAGCCGCCGCGCAGGCCACGGATCGTTCCGCCCGCACGGCGGACTGACGGTCCCTTCCCGTACTGTCGTGCCATGCCACGACGCACCGCGACGATGCTCGCGTCCACGCTGCTTCTCATAGCGATGCTCTGTGCCGGGCTGCTGATCAAGGTGCCTTACGCAGAGATGTCGCCCGGGCCCACCGTCAACACGCTCGGTGAGCACGACGGGGACCCGGTGCTCAACATCAAGGAGCACAGGACGTACGAGACGTCGGGCCATCTGAACATGACGACGGTCCGCGTCACCGGCGCCGACTACCGCATGAATCTGCTGGAGGCCGTCGGCGGCTGGCTGCAGCACGACAGCGCGGTGGTTCCACATTCGACGCTCTACCCGGAGAACAAGTCGGCCAAGGAGGTCGACCAGCAGAACGCGGAGGAGTTCAGCGCCTCGCAGGAGAGTGCGAAGGTGTCGGCGCTGAGGGAGCTGGGGATCCGGGTGCCCACCCACATCATCGTCGGGTCCGTCGTGAAGGGCGGGGCCTCCGAGGGCAAGCTGCACGCCGGTGATCTCATCCGCACCGTCGACGGCAAGGCGGTCAAGGACCCCAAGGGCGTCGCGGACATCGTGACCAAGCACAAGCCGGGCGAGAAGGTCCGCTTCACGGTCATCCCGGCTGCGGACGTCAAGGCGGCACAGAAGGCGGGGAAGAAGCCCTCGCCGCGTGACGCGCGGCAGGTGGTCGTCGGCACGAAGAAGGCAGGGGACGACGGGCGCGCGATAGTGGGCATCCAGCCCGCGGCCGGTCACATCTTCCCGTTCGACATCGACATCAAGCTCGCCGACGTCGGCGGTCCCAGCGCGGGCCTTATGTTCTCGCTCGGGATAGTCGACAAGCTGACCCGCGAGGACCTCACGGGCGGCTCCTTCATCGCGGGTACCGGCACCATCGACGACAAGGGCAAGGTCGGAGCCATCGGCGGTATCCAGATGAAGACCGTCGCCGCACGCGCCAAGGGTGCCAAGTACTTCCTGACACCGTCTGCCAACTGCCCTACAGCTGCCAAGGACAAGCCGGCCGGCCTCACCCTCGTGAAGACGGGCACCATGCACGACGCCATGAACGCGCTGAAGAAGATCCGCGACGACGACACGGCCGCCCTCCCGCGCTGCAAGGCGGGCTGACGGCCTCGGTCCTCGTCCCCGGCAGGGCGCTTCTCCCAGGTCACGGCCCTGCGGAGCGGCCCTCGTCGATCACTCCTCGAACGTCGCCGCCAGCGCGTCGGCCAGCCCGGGCACCAGGCCCGCCCCTGTCAGCACCTCTGTCGTGTCGTCCTTCGAGCGCAGGCGCAGAGCCGATTCACGTGTGCCGTCACGCAGCACGGCGACCGTGAGCCGCACCTCCTGGCGTTCGGGGTGTTCGGCGACCCACTCGGCGAGCTCGTTTTCGGCCCCCTCCAGCTGGAGATTTTCGGGCACCTCTTCCTCCGCGGACCGGGGCAGCATCAGCCGCTCGACAGTCATCGCGCAGCCCGTGACGGCCTCGGGCCAGGCGATCGTCGCCAGGAATTCATCGAGGGGAGCACCCGTGGGCAGCTCGTCCTGCTCGACGGGCGTGAGGGCGGAGGCCGACTGGCCGGTGTCGTCGAAACCGAGCTGACCTGCGAGTTCGGGCTCTTCCGCGCGCAGTCGCGCGGTGTCGACCAGGGCGAACAGCCGGCTCGGCTGGTCCCAGCCCAGACCTGCCGCGTACTCGTCGAGTTCCAGCACCGCTCGGGTGAGCGGGTCGGAGGCCAGGGGCGTGCCGTCGGTGGGGAGGTTGTCCATGGGTATATCGTGCCCGCTTCCACCCCGGGATCGGGAACTGGGTAAAGCTTCGTTAAGTTGCATGAGTGGGCTTACGATGCTGGGCCCTTCTTGTCACAGCGATCTTCGAGGTGCGCACCTTGGCTTTCCAGATGCCGGACCGTGGTTCAGGCGGTCCATCAGGGCCACGGATCAGAGTGGGTCGGCCGTCCAGGCGTGCCCGTACGCTGCTGATGACCGTAGGCGTGCTGGCGGTGCTCGCCATGCTCTTCGTCATGTTCGCCGGGTTCTGGACCGACTGGCTCTGGTACCGCTCGGTCCAGTACAGCGCGGTCTTCACCAAGACGTTGTGGACGAAGGTCGGCATGTTCGCCGTCTTCGGTCTGCTGATGTCGGCGGCCGTCGGGCTCAACATCTGGATCGCGCACCGCATGCGGCCGCCGCTCAGCGCCATGTCGCTCGAGCAGCAGAGCCTCGACCGCTACCGGATGAGCATCGCCCCGTACAAGAAGTGGGTGCTGCTCGGCGTGACGGCTCTCGTCGGGCTGATCGCCGGCGCCTCGGCGGCCGGGCAGTGGCGCACGTGGCTGCTGTGGGTCAACTCCGTGCCGTTCGGCAAGACGGACCCGCAGTTCGGCAAGGACGTCTCCTTCTACGCCTTCGACCTGCCCTGGTACCGCTTCCTGCTCGCCTTCGGCTTCGCCGCGGTGGTCCTGTCGCTGATCGCGTCCGCGCTGGTGCACTACCTCTACGGCGGCCTGCGCGTGACCACCCCGGGTGCCCGCGCCACGGCGCAGGCCACGGGCCATCTGTCCGTGCTGCTGGGCTTCTTCGTCGCCCTCAAGGCCGTGGCCTACTGGCTGGACAGGTACGGGCTGGCCGTGAAGTCCGGCGACTTCAAGGCGACCGACAACTGGACGGGTCTGAAGTTCGTCGACGCGAACGCCTATCTCCCGGCGAAGACCATCCTCTTCTGCATCGCGATCATCTGCGCCCTGCTCTTCTTCGCGACCATCTGGCGCCGCACCTGGCAGCTGCCGGTGATCGGCTTCGGGCTGATGGTCCTCTCGGCGATCCTGATCGGCGGCCTGTACCCGGCGATAGTCCAGAAGTTCCAGGTCCAGCCGAACGAGCAGGCTAAGGAGACGCCGTACATCAAGAAGAACATCAAGGCCACGCGTGAGGCCTACGGCATCGACGACTCACAGGTGAAGGACTACTCGGGCACGAGCAAGGCGGGCAAGCAGCAGCTGCGCGACGCCGCCGCGACCACGGCGAGCACGCGTCTTCTCGACCCGAACGTCGTCTCGCCGACCTTCCAGCAGAAGCAGCAGGTCAGGGGCTACTACCAGTTCCCCGCCGTGCTCGACGTGGACCGCTACAAGAACAAGGACGGCAGGGAGCAGGACACCGTCGTCGGTCTGCGCGAGATCAACACGGACGGCATCCCCGAGAAGAACTGGATCAACGAGCACTTCAAGTACACCCACGGCTACGGCATGGTCGCGGCCAAGGGCACCACGGTCGACAAGGACGGCGCACCGTCCTTCACCGAGCAGGACCTTCCGCCCAAGGGCGACAAGGGCAAGTACCAGGGTCGCGTCTACTACGGCGAGAAGACCAACCAGTACTCGATCGTCGGCGGTCCGCAGAAGGAGCTGGACTACGCGGACGACAAGGGCGAGAAGACGTACACGTACAAGGGCAAGAGCGGGGTCAACCTCGCCAACCCGGTCAACCGTGCTGCGTACGCCGTGAACTTCAACGAGCCGCAGATCCTCTACTCCGGAGCGATCGGCGAGGGCTCCCGGATCCTCTACAACCGGACACCGAAGGAGCGCGTCGAGGCGGTCGCGCCGTGGCTGACGATCGACGGCGACCCCTACCCGGCTGTCGTCAACGGCCGGATCAAGTGGATCATCGACGCCTACACGACGTCCGACAACTACCCGTACTCCTCGCGTACGACCCTCGGCGACACCACGGAGGACTCGCTGACGGACGGTCAGCGCGCAGTGGTCGCCAGGCAGAACCGCGTCAACTACATCCGCAACTCGGTCAAGGCGACGGTCGACGCCTACAGCGGCGACGTCAAGATGTATCAGTGGGACAAGAAGGACCCGGTCCTGAAGACCTGGATGAAGGCCTTCCCCGGCACGGTCAAGCCGAAGAGCGCGATCGGCGACCAGCTGATGGACCATCTGCGCTATCCGCAGGACCTGTTCAAGGTCCAGCGCGAGCTGCTGACCCGGTATCACGTCACGTCGCCGTCGCAGTTCTACAGCGGCAGTGAGCGCTGGCAGATCCCGGACGACCCGACGCACAAGGGCAACGCGGTACCGCCGTACTACCTGAGTCTTCAGATGCCCGACGAGAAGAAGCAGGCGTTCTCGCTGACCACGACGTTCAATCCCAACAAGCGGGAGACGCTGGGCGCGTTCATGGCCATCGAGGCGGATCCGCGCAGCCCGGGATACGGCAAGATCAAGATGCTGAGGCTGCCGTCCAACACGACGGTGTCCGGCCCCTCGCAGGTGCAGAGCAAGTTCAACTCCGATCCCAGCATCGCCGAGTCCCTCAACCTGCTGAAGCGGGGCGACTCGGAGATCGAGTACGGCAACCTGCTGACGGTGCCTCTTGAGGGCGGTCTGCTCTACGTCGAGCCGGTGTACGTGCGCGGTGCCGGCACCAACTACCCGCGCATGCGGAAGGTTCTGGTCACGTACGGCGAACGCATCGCCTTCGAGAACACCTTGGGCCAGGCCCTCGACAAGGTCTTCGACGCCAAGGGCGATCCCGGTGCGTCCGATCCCGGCGAGCAGCCGGAGGAGCCGCCGGCGTCCGGTGACGCATCGGTGCGCGAAGCCCTGAAGAACGTTCAGGACGCGTACGACGCCGGCCAGGACGCCCTGGAGAAGGGCGACTGGAAGGCGTACGGCAAGGCGCAGGACGACCTCAGGGACGCCATCCAGGAGGCGCAGGACGCCGAGAAGGACGCCGAAAAGGGCGCCAAGAAGGAGTAGTTGAGCGCACCCGGGCGGCCCCACCGCCCGGGTGCGGAGCACTCCGCACCGTGGTGTAGAGTTGTCACACAACGGCGCGGGGTGGAGCAGCTCGGTAGCTCGCTGGGCTCATAACCCAGAGGTCGCAGGTTCAAATCCTGTCCCCGCTACTGAAGTCGAAGGGCCCGGATCCTCAAGGATCCGGGCCCTTCGCATGTGTCAACGCATCACACCTCAATCCCCTTTCGTGGCAGACGGTTTGAGGTGTCTCTCTGTCGGGAAGTCGACAAACCTCTGAATTGACCTCACCCGGTGGTGGTATTCCAGGTGTACGTGCGTTGCGGGTGGTGCGAACATGGGCTTCATGGGGGACAAGGTGAGACTGGAGGCTCCGCCGGGTACCGGTACGGCCCCAGCGGATGTTGACAGTGGGGCGGGAGATGTCGACAACGTCGGCGAACTGAGCGTGCTCGGCGCTCGGTTGCTTCGCCGCGGCGATCTCGACGGGGCGGAGGCGCCGCTGCGGGCAGCCACCGCAGGGGGTGACCGTGCGGCGGCAAACAATCTGGGTGTTCTGCTCCACCAGAGGGGCTGCGTCGACGAGGCAGCGGGCTGGTGGCGCGTCGCCGCCGTCGCCGGGTCGGCAGCGGCGGCTCACGCCCTCGGCAAATATCACCGTGAGCGCGGCGACGAGGCCGCCGCGCACTACTGGCTGCTGCACGCCGCCGAGTGCGGGCACGCGCTGGGCGCGTACGCCCTGGCGGACCTGCTCGACCACCGTGGTGAGGAGGGCGCGGAGGCGTGGTTCCGTGCCGCCGCCGAACAGGGCCACCGTGAGGCCGCGTACCGGCTCGCGCAGATCATCAGCACCCGCGGGGCCGACGTCACCGGTGAGGGTGAGGACGACGACGAGGCCGTGGAGGCCGTCGAGCGCGAGGCGGAGCAGTGGTACAGGCAGGCTGCCGCCCGCGGTCACCGCCGCGCCGCGCTCCGGCTCGGCGCGATCCTGGAGCGCCGCGGCGAGCTGAAGGAGGCGGGCCGCTGGTATCTCACGTCCGCGAAGGAGGGTGAGCCGCGCGCCGCGTGCGCCCTTGGCTTCCTGCTGCGGGACGCGGGCGACGAGGAGAGCGCTGCGGTCTGGTGGCGCCGTGCCGCCGAGGACGGCGACGGCAACGCCGCCAACGCGCTGGGTGCTCTCCACGCCGACCGTGGTGAGCGGCAGGCTGCGGAGCGCTGGTACCGCGTCGCCCTCGACGCGGGCTGTGACAACGGCGCGTTCAACCTCGGGCTGCTCTGCGCGGCGCAGGGCCGCACGGCTCAGGCCGAACAGTGGTACCGCCGCGCCGCGTATGCCGGTCACCGTGAGGCCGCCAACGCGCTCGCGGTGCTGCTGCTGCAGCGCGGCGACGCGGACGGCGCCGAGCCCTGGTTCTCCAAGGCGGCGGAGGCCGGCAGCGTCGACGCCGCCTTCAACCTGGGCATCCTGCACGTCGGCCGTGGCGATCACCGCACGGCCCGTGTCTGGTACGCGCGGGCAGCGTCGGCGGGGCACGCGGAGGCCGCGCTGCAGGTCGGCATCGCTCTTTTGAGGGAGGGCGACGAGCAGGGGGCGGAGCGCCGGCTGCGCACCGCCGCCGGCGCCGGCAGCGTGGAGGGCGCCTTCCGGCTCGCCGTGCTCCTGGAGCGCCGCAGCCCGCGGGAGGCCGACTCGACGGGTGCGACCGCGTCCGTGAGCAGCCGCGACGAGCACGAGGAGTGGTACGAGCGCGCGGCCGAGCAGGGTCACCGGCGTGCGCAGGTGCGCTTCGGCATGTGCCTGGCGGCGCGGGGCGAGATCGTCGACGCCGCGCGGTGGTACCGGTCCGCGGCGGCGGCGGGCAGCCCCAACGGGGCGTTCAACCTGGGGCTGTTGCTGGCCCGCGAGGGCAGCGAGCCGGAGGCTGCGCTGTGGTGGACCCGTGCGGCCGAGGCGGGGCACGGGCGCGCGGCGCTGCGTCTCGCGCTGCTGAGCGCACGCCGGGGCGAGCTCGAGACGGGGCAGCACTGGTGCGCGCGGGCGGTCGAGCTGGGCCCGTCCGAGGTGGCCACGCGCGCGGCCAAACTGCACGACGCCCTGCACTCGGAGCTCACGGCCTGACGGTCCGGCCGGTCCCGTCCGGGGAGGTGGTCCGTACGGTCCGGGCCGGGCCGGATCGCGCTCAGGCGCGGGCCCGGCCGGGTTGTACGGAAGCGATTTGCGCTGGTCGTCGGCGCAGGGTTAGAGTTGCGGCACAACGGCGCGGGGTGGAGCAGCTCGGTAGCTCGCTGGGCTCATAACCCAGAGGTCGCAGGTTCAAATCCTGTCCCCGCTACTGAAGTCGAAGGGCCCGGATCCTCAAGGATCCGGGCCCTTCGCATGTCTCGCGGATATGCCGGGTGGCCGGCTTCCGGCCCGATCGGACCGTGACGGAGCGTCCGTGTCAGCCGGCGGCGCATTGGGGGCAGGTGCCCCGGTAGGTGATCGTGGCGTCCGAGATCGTGAACCCGTAGCGCTCGGTCTCGGGAAGGCCGGCCAGCGGGTCGCCGGAGGGGTGCACGTCGCGGATCGTGCCGCACTTCGAGCAGACCAAGTGCTGATGTGAATGACGGGCGTTGGGGTCGTACCGCTTCGCGCGGCCGTCGGTGCTGACCTCGATCACCTCGCCGATGGAGACGAGCTCGCTCAGCGTGTTGTAGACGGTGGCCCGCGCGATCTCCGGCAGGCGTACGGCAGCGCGTGCGTGCACCTCGTCGGCCGTGTAGTGCACGTGGTCGCCGTCCAGAACCTCGGCCACGACTCGCCGCTGCGCGGTGAGCCGCCAGCCCCGGTCCCGGAGTCGCTCCAGCAGGTCGCTCATACGGCAACCCTAGCAGTGCTGGGGTCCGGGAAAAGAACGTGTATGGACTTCGTCATGTTCTTGACCTGGACAATGTCCAATGTAGGATCTGTTCAAGCTCGACGCAGGCCCCTCGCAGTCTCGTGTGGGGACATCGCCCAGCGCGCCATCGAGAACTTCCGCAAGGCGGAGGAGGACTACGGCAAGCGGCTGGAGGCCGCGGTTCAGGCCCTGCGCGGCTGATCCGGCAGCTCGCCGTAAGAACCCGGAGGGACCGTGCCGTCGCACGGTCCCTCCGGTGTTGCTCAGGGGCGTGAGGTCCGCGCCGCCGCGTTCGCGTGCCGCGCGGGCGCCCTGCTCACACCCCCACTGCTCCCACGGTCTCGGCTCTTCCGGTCCAGCAGCGCACGATGTCCCGTACGGACACGATGCCGACGGGCTCCTGTTCGTGCAGCACGATCAGATGGCGGAACCCGCCGTGGGTCATGGCTTCCGACGCCTGCTCCAGCGTCCACTCCTCCGTGGCGAAGACGACGTCGGTCGTGGTGTGGGACTGCGCCGTCTCCTGGTCGGGATCCTGGCCCGCGCCGAGGGAGTTGAGGATGTCGCGCTCGGTGAGGATTCCGAGCCCGCTGGTATCGGGGTCGAAGACCACGGCTGCGCCGACCCGACGGGCCGACATCAGCGTGGCGGCCTGGCGGAGTGTGTGGGCGGGACCGATGGTGAGTACGACCGTGGTCATTGCTTCTCGGACGAGGGTGGGCATGTTCGTGGTCCACCTCCTTGGCGAAACCTCTCCACTTCGAGAAGAGATTCACAAGGTCACAAGCTTACGGAGCTACATGTTCACATGGCTCCGGGACCACAACAAGGGCACGTACCCGGACAGACAGGGCGCGTGTTTCCCGCATCGCGCCTCGCGTGTCCCGCGTACGTCTACGCCGTCAGATAGGTGAGCACTTCCTCGTGCAGCAGGCCGTTGGAGGCGAGGGCGTTCCCGCTGTGCGGGCCGACCCTGCCGTCAAGGCCGGTGAACGTGCCGCCGGCCTCCTGCACGATGATCGCGGGTGCCGCCATGTCCCACAGCGACAGCTCGGGTTCGGCGCACGCGTCCACCGAACCCTCGGCGACCATCATGTACGGCCAGAAGTCCCCGTAGCCCCGCGTACGCCAGCAGTCACGGGTCAGCTCGAGGAAGCCCGGGAACATGCCGCGCTCCTCCCAGCCGTGCAGCGAGGAGTACCCGAAGGAGGCGTCCCGTACGGACTCCACCCGGGAGACCTGGAGACGCGAGGCCTGCGACAGGCTGCGCCCCGTGTAGGCGCCGCCACCCTTCGCCGCCCACCATCGCCGGTTGAGCGCGGGGGCCGAGACCAGGCCCACCACCGGCTGGTCGCCGCCCTCGCCCAGCTCGGTCAGGGCGATCAAGGTCGCCCATACGGGGACTCCGCGGACGTAGTTCTTCGTCCCGTCGATGGGATCGATGACCCAGCGCCGTGAGCCGTGCCCGTCCGTGCCGAACTCCTCGCCGAGCACAGCGTCGCGCGGGCGCGTCCGCTTGAGCGAGGTGCGGATCAGCTCCTCGGCAGCCTTGTCGGCCTCGCTGACCGGCGTCAGGTCCGGTTTCGTCTCGACCTTGAGATCGAGAGCCTTGAACCGCTCCATCGTCGTGGCGTCCGCGGCGTCGGCCAGAACGTGGGCGAGACGCAGATCATCGTGGTAGTCCGGCATGTGTGAACAGTATCGACCAGCCGGATAGCCAGCCACAGGGCAGTGGTCACGGGACGCCATGCGAGTGTGTCCGTTCGCGCCGAGGGGTGGTGCCGGAGGCACCGTGGGAGGACGGATGGCGGCCCGTGTGCCGGGGTCGTGTGCAGGGAGTCCGCCCGCTGTCTTGACAGGAGTTGGCGACGCGTCAATTCTGTCCCGCACCCCAGCCGCCGGGTTCGGAGGCACGATGCCTACTGCACGCGAGACCTTGCTGGAAGCCGCACATACGGCCGTCGGCACACAGCCATGGGCAGGAGTGCGGATGGTGGACGTCGCCACCGCCGCAGGCGTGTCCCGGCAGACGCTCTACAACGAGTTCGGCACGAAGGAGGGCCTCGGTGCCGCCCTGGTGAGCCGGCTGGTTGACGGCTTCGTCGAGGGAGCGGTGCGCGCGGCGGCCGAAGGGAGCCGCGGCGGCGCCGATCCGGTGGCCTCCTTCGCGGCCGCGGCCGCATGGATGCTGCGGACCGCCCGTGACGAACCCATCGTCCGCGCGGCGCTCACGGGATGCTGGGGCACGCCGATGCCGCTGCCCGACGCCGCGACCGTCGCCGACGCGGGCGCGTCCGTCGTACATCCCGGCGAACCGGGGGCGCTGGCCGCCACATTGTGCAAGCGCATGATGGACGGGTTCTCCCCGAACGGTTCCTCCGGCCGGCTGGGCCTGGCATGCGAGGCAGGGATCCGGATCGCGCTGTCGTTCGTGGTCGCCCCTTCCTCGGATCGGCGCGACGAGGACGCGGTGGGTCAGATCCGCGAGGTGGTACGGGCACTGCTCGCGCAGCCCCGTTGAATCAGCGAGGCGACGGCCCTCGGGTGGGGCCTCCGGTTCAATGTGCTGCTCCGGAGAGCTGCAGGCCCACCAGCCCGACGACGACCAGCGAGATCGAGACCAGCTTCAGCGCGGAGACGACGTCTCCGAGGAAGAGCATCCCGTACACGGCCGTGCCGGCTGCTCCGATGCCTGTCCAGACCGCGTAGGCGGGGCCGACCTCGAGGCGCTTCAGCGAGAGCGTCAGCAGTCCGAAGCTGCCGAGCGCGAAGACGCAGAAGGCGACGGTGGGCCACAGCCGGGTGAAGCCGTGGGAGAGCTTGAGGCAGACGGCGAACCCGGTCTCCAGGAACCCGGCGACGACGACCAGCAGCCACGCTGCCATGTGGATTGCCTCCGTGCGTGCGTGTCCGCGTGCCTGGCGTGATCCGGGCGTGGGCGGTGTACTTCCGGGCGATTATGCCCGCGCATGACCGTTATGTGGTGTTCAGTCGCCTTCGTGCAGTTCGCGCGTCGCCAGCAGCCTACGCAGCGAGTGAAGCCGCTGCGGGTCGGCGTGGCCCTCCGAGACCCACCGGTCGAGGGCGCAGTCCGGCTCGTCGTGGCTGCACGCGCGTGGGCACTCGGCGGTGCCCGGTTCGAGGTCGGGGAAGGCGCCGATGACGCGCGACGCGTCGACGTGGTGCAGCCCGAAGGAGCGCACGCCCGGGGTGTCGATCACCCAGCTCCCCTCTTCCCGGAGCGGCAGGGCGAGCGCGGACGTCGTGGTGTGGCGACCGCGCCCCGTCACGGCGTTGACGTGTCCGGTGGTGCGTCGCCGCTCCTTGGGTACGAGGGCGTTCACCAGGGTGGTCTTGCCGACGCCGCTGTGCCCGACGAACACGGTGACCCGCCCGTAGAGCGATTCGCGCACGCGTTCCGCCGCCTCGCCGTCGGCGAGTTCGGTGCGGTTGGTCACGACGTGTGGCACGCCGAGGGGCGTGTACTTCTCCAACAGCGGTTCGGCCGGGGCGAGATCGGACTTGGTCAGTACGAGCAGCGGATCCAGCCCGGCGTCATAGGCGGCGACCAGACAGCGGTCGATCAGGCGCGGCCGTGGTTCCGGGTCGGCGAGCGCGGTGACGATGGCCAGCTGGTCGGCATTCGCGACGACGACACGTTCGTACGGGTCGTTGTCGTCGGCGGTGCGCCGCAGCACGGACGTGCGCTTCTCGACGCGGACGATGCGCGCGAGGGTGTCCTTGGCGCCGGACAGGTCGCCGACGACGGCCACTTCGTCACCGACGACCACGCCCTTGCGGCCGAGTTCGCGCGCCTTCATCGCGGTGATCGTGCGCCCGTCGACGAGGCAGGTGAACCGGCCCCTGTCGACAGTGAGCACCATGCCCTGCGCCGCGTCCTCGTGCTTGGGGCGGGTGTGCGTACGCGGACGGCTGCCCTTGCGGTTGGGACGTACGCGGACGTCGTCCTCGTCGGTGTGCTTGCCGTAGCGGCGCATCGCCGGGCCCGCCCTCAGGCGCTCTCTTCGACGCGTGAGCCGCCGCTCGTACCGTTCACGCCGTCCGCGCCGAGCATCTCGGCCCACATGCCGTCGAAGCCGGGGAGGGTCTTGCCCGTGGTGGCGATGTCCTCGACCTTCACGCCCTCGGTCACCAGACCGAGAAGGGCAGCGGCGGTGGCCAGGCGGTGGTCGTCGTAGGTGTGGAAGACGCCGCCGTGCAGGGGGCGTGGGCGGATGCGCAGGCCGTCCTCGGTCTCGGTGACGTCGCCGCCGAGACCGTTGATCTCCTTGGTGAGCGCAGCGAGCCGGTCCGTCTCGTGCAGGCGCAGATGGCCGACGCCGCGCAGCACCGACTCCGAATCGGCCAGGGCGGCCACGGCGGCGATGCCGGGTGTGAGCTCACCGACGTCGCTCAGGTCGACGTCGATGCCGTGGATGCGGCCGCTTGCGGTGAAGGTCAGCCCCTGCTCGTCCAGCACGCACGAGCCGCCCATCTCCGTGAAGATGCGGCGCAGCGCGTCCCCGGGCTGAGTGGTGTGCTCCGGCCAGTCGGGGACGGTGACCCGGCCGCCCGTGACCAGGGCGGCGGCGAGGAAGGGCTGTGCGTTGGACAGGTCGGGCTCGACGACCAGCTCCCGGCCGAGGAGGGCCCCGGGCGTGACCCGCCAGACGTTGGGCTCGCCGCCGTCCTCCGGCGCGTCGACCTGCGCCCCGGCCTTGCGGAGCATGTCGATCGTCATGCGGATATGAGGCATCGAGGGAAGAGAGGCACCGACGTGACGCACCTCGACGCCCTGGTTGAAGCGCGGCCCGGACAGCAGCAGCGCGCTCACGAACTGGCTGGAGGCCGACGCGTCGATCTCCACGGCACCGCCGGCGAGGGAACCGGTGCCGTGCACCGTCATCGGCAGGCGTCCCCGGCTGTCGTCGTCGATGCGGGCGCCCAGCACCCGCAGTGCGTCGATGACTCCGTGCAGCGGACGTTCGTACGAGCGGGGGTCGCCGTCGAGACGCACCGGGCCGTCCGCGAGTGCGGCGAGGGGCGGCAGGAACCGCATCACGGTGCCCGCGTTGCCGACGTCGGCGGTGGCGGGACCGCGCAGTGCCGCCGGGATCACGCGCCAGAACTCTCCGGTGCCCTCGGAGCCCACACCCTCCTCGACGTGCACGCCGAGCGCGCGCACGGCGTCGGCCATCAGCAGCGTGTCCCGCGAGCGCAGCGGGCGGCGCAGCACACCGGTGTCCGCGGCCAGGGCGGCGAGCACGAGACCGCGGTTGGTGACCGACTTCGAACCGGGCACGGCGACGGTCGCGTCGACGGGTGCTTGCGCGAACGGCGCGGGCCACAGAGGGGCGGAGACGGTCTGCTCGGTCATGGGATTCACCTTAGTCGTTCGGCCGGTTCGCCGATCTCGGCGGAAGCCCGCAGCGGACCGCGTTTCCGCAGGCCTCCGCAGAGGCCCGCGCTACGGCTCACAGGCCGAGCAGCCAGCGCCCGCCGCCGATCAGCGAGCACATCGACACCAGGTGGAAGAGGAGCAGCCAGACCGCGGCCGGCAGGTGGCTCAGGCGTGAGAGCTGGTCCGCGTCCGAGTCCGGGGCGCCTCCGCGGCGGCGCTTCCCCTGGAGCTCGAAGACCGGCCGTACGCCGCCGAGCAGCAGGAACCAGACCACGACGTAGGCGAATCCCGCCTGCACCTGCGGCTCCGTCAGCCAGGAGACGAGGACGAAGGCGCCGCCGGTGAGGAGGACCGTCAGAACGCCGTAGGCGTTGCGGATCATGGTGAGCATCGCCAGGAGCAGGGCGGTGGCGCTCCATAGGAGGAGCGTTATGTGGTTCGCGGCCAGCAGCCACGCACCGCCGAGACCGAGCAGCGAGGGCGCCGCGTAGCCCGCCGCCGCGGTGAGAACCATCCCGATGCCGGTGGGCTTGCCGCGGGAGAGCGTGAGTCCGGAGGTGTCGGAGTGCAGGCGGATTCCCTCCAGCTGCCGTCCGGACAGCAGGGCGATCAGACCGTGGCCGCCCTCGTGCGCGATGGTGACCGCGTTCCGTGACAATCGCCACACGCCGTGCGGTACGACGACGGCGAGGGCTATGACGGCGGTGGTGAGGACCAGCCACTGGTCGGGGTCGGGCTGTGTGCCGAAGACCCGGTCCCACAGGCCGGCGATGCTCGTCGTGTCCATTCTGTCCTTTGTCCTCCCGGCGCGGCATGAACTGCCCCGCACCCCTTCTCGTTGAGCGGAACGCGCTTCTCCGTGAACGCGGGGCGCTCCACATCAGTGCCGTGGCAGTGTGGCACTCATGTGCGGACGCTATGCAGCAAGCCGGAGACCCGAGGATCTGGTAGCGCTCTTCGGTGTGGAGATGTGGGAGCCCAGCGAGACCCTGGCGCCCGACTGGAACGTCGCCCCCACGAAGCAGGTGCACGCGATACTTGACCGCCCCTTGAAGGGAACGCAGAACCCGCGCCCCGTGCGGCAGTTGAGGACCCTGACGTGGGGGCTCGTACCCGCGTGGGCACAGTCGCCGGACATGGGCGCGAAGATGATCAACGCCAGGGCCGAGACGGTGCACGAGAAGCCGGCGTACCGGCGGCCGTTCGCTGCCCGCCGGTGCCTCCTCCCGGCCGACGGCTACTTCGAATGGGTAACCGCCAAGGGCGAGCTCCAGCTGGAGCAGGAGGGGAAGAGGAAGCGGCCGCGGAAGCAGCCGTACTTCGTGACGCCCGTGGACGGATCCGTGATGGCGATGGCCGGGCTGTACGAGTTCTGGCGCGACAGCACGCTGCCCGACGACCACCCCAGGGCCTGGTGGACCACCTGCACCGTGGTCACCACGGAGGCGGAGACGGCGCCGCTGGCGGGGCCGTCCGGCGAGGACGGTCCCAAGTCGCTCGCGGACATCCACCCGCGGATGCCGCTGATGCTGCTCCCTGACCGCTGGAACGCCTGGCTGGACCCGGCCCGCCGGCCGCAGGAGGAGCTGCGGGAGCTGCTGGAGCCCCCGCCCCCGGGGATGATGCGCGCGTACCCGGTCTCCACCGGAGTGAGCAACGTGCGCAACAACGGCGCGGATCTCGTCAGGGAGCTCACCGGGCCTGAGGTCGGCACGCTGTTCTGACGTGCCCGCCGCCGGCCACGGGACCACTGACGACTGACCACTGACCAGGGGACACGGACCGGCGGTCTGCCGGAGCCCACGACCACGGGCCATGGATCCGCTGATGCGCCGACCAGTGACGGGGACGGTACAGGGACGGGGACGAGACGGGGCAGGATGGCTTTCCATGACCAAGAAAGCCGCAGGCGCCGGACAGGGCGCGCACGCCGACCACGCCGGGGCCGAGGGGAACGCCACCGAGGGGAACGCCACGCAGAGCGCCCGGACCGTCCCCACACCCGCCGGAGACGCCCGCATCACCTGGCACACCGCCCGTGGTGCCCGTGCCGTGCTCGCCCTCGGCCACGGCGCGGGCGGCGGGATCGAGGCGCGGGACCTGCGGGCGCTCGCCGCTGTCCTTCCTCCGGCGGGGATCACCGTAGCGCTCGTCGAGCAGCCGTGGCGCGTGGCCGGCAAGAAGGTCGCGCCCGCGCCGAGGACCCTCGACGCCGCTTGGCGGGAACTGTGGCCCGCGCTGTGCTCGCCGGGCCTCCCCGTCGTCGCGGGCGGGCGCAGCGCCGGGGCACGTGTGGCGTGCCGTACGGGCAGCGAGCTCGGCGCCGCGGCGGTGCTCGCGCTGTCGTTCCCGCTGCATCCCCCGGGAAAGCCGGAGAAGTCCCGCGTCGACGAGCTGACCGGTGCTGGCGTGCCGGCGCTCGTGGTGCAGGGCGGGCGCGACCCCTTCGGCCGCCCCGCGGAGTTCCCCGAGGGCACGCGGATCGTGGAGGTGCCGCACGGCGACCACGGCTTCGCCGTGCCCAAGAGTGCCGACATCGGTCAGGAGGAGGCCATGACCTTGCTCACGGACGCCGTCACCGACTGGCTGTCCGGGCTGTCCCTCACGTCCGACGGCGGCCGCGGATGACTACGGGACGCGGGAATGAACACCCGTGGCGGATGTGTTCAGGGCAGAGTCAAACTTTCGACACCAAGGGAGCCGTCAGCATGGGTTCTGTCGCTTGCCCGCAGCGTCCGCAGGCTGCCGACCTGGACTGGGCCACGGTCGCGCTCGCCGGCGGGACGGCGACCGGGGCGGCGCGCGGAGCGGAAGGTCGTCTATTCTCCGATTCGGGCGGGTCCGCCATCGGGCTTGCCGTAGCACCGGAGGAGGTGGGTCCGGTCACCGGGACCGAAGACGGCGAGAACGCCGGACAGGAGACCGAGGCGGAGCGCAGTGCCCGCTTCGAGCGGGACGCGCTGAACTACCTCGACCAGATGTACTCGGCTGCGCTGCGCATGACGCGGAACCCGGCAGACGCCGAGGACCTCGTGCAGGAGATGTACGCGAAGGCGTACGCCTCCTTCCACCAGTTCCGTGAAGGAACCAACCTCAAGGCGTGGCTGTACCGGATCCTCACCAACACTTTCATCAACTCCTACCGCAAGAAGCAGCGCGAGCCCCAGCGCAGCGCGGCGGAGGACATCGAGGACTGGCAGCTCGCACGTGCCGAGTCGCACATGTCGACGGGGCTGCGCTCCGCCGAGGCGCAGGCGCTCGACCACCTGCCGGACTCCGATGTGAAGGAGGCCCTGCAGGCGATCCCGGAGGAGTTCCGCATCGCGGTGTATCTGGCGGATGTGGAGGGGTTCGCCTACAAGGAGATCGCCGACATCATGGGGACGCCGATCGGGACCGTCATGTCCCGGCTGCACCGTGGCCGGCGGCAGCTGCGCGGCATGCTGGAGGACTACGCGCGTGACCGCGGTCTTGCCTCCGCGGGCACCGGGCAGTCGCACGACGGGAAAGGTTCGGGCTCATGAGTTGCGGAGAGCCGCACGAGACGGACTGCTCCGAGGTGCTGGACCACCTCTACGAGTACCTGGACCGGGAAATGCCGGACAGTGACTGCGAGAAGTTCAAGGAGCACTTCGACGAGTGCTCTCCCTGTCTGGAGAAGTACGGCCTCGAGCAGGAAGTCAAGAAGCTCGTCAAGCGCTGCTGCGGTCATGACGACGTGCCTTCCGACCTGCGCTCGAAGGTGATGGGCCGGATCGAGCTCATTCGCGCGGCCGAGGCGGCCGGAGCCGAAGTCCCGGGCGGGACGCCCGAGTCGGAGACCGAGGACACCGGCGCAGCGCAGTCGCAGAGCGTCCCCGGGCGCAAGAAGTACGCCTGACGCGATGTAGCGCTCTCCGTGCGCGCGGCCGCGGCGCCGCGTCTCCGGATGCGGCGCATCCATAGGACGGCCGCGAGCGCCGTGCCTTGTGGATCCGCTTGTTCTCACTCAAAGGTGTGAGAACTTGGCGTCGCCTGCGGGGGATTGAGCGGGATGACCCCCACTGCCCCCGCAGTCGTCCTATTCTCCCCTTCCACCGTGGTACGGGGAGGTGTTTCCGATGCGTGCAGGGCGAGCCCGTCTGCCGTGGGCGGCACGCGGGCTCATCGTGTGCGCGGCGTCGGGTGCCTTGTGGTGTGCGGCCCCCGCGCTGCTGGACCTTCCCGGCGTCGAGTGGGGCGTCCTGGTGCCGCTCGCCGCCCTCTACGCGATCTGTGAATTCGCGCCGCGCTGCCCGCTGATGGGCCACAAGGTTCCGGGAAACATGGGCGCCTTCTTCCCCGTCCTCCTGACCGGCGCCTTCCTCCTGCCGCCTGCGGCCGCTGCGCTCGTACCGTTGCCGGGAGCGTTGATCGGCCGCGTCGAACCGCGGCACGCCGGCGCGCGCCACGCATGGCATGCGGCTCAACTGGCCCTCGCCGCCTGGGCGTCGGCGCAGGTCTGTGCGCTGGTCGACGGCAGCCTGTCCGTCCCCGCGTACGGGACCGGCTCAGGCCCGGGGTCCGCCCCGTTCGTGCCCGGGTTTCCCGCCCTGCTGGTGGCTGCCGCTGCCGCGGCCCTCACCTTCTGCGTGGTGGTCACCACGCTCGACGGTGCCGTACTCGTCGCCGCCGAGCGGTGCGCGCTGCGGGCCGCCTGGCGCGGACAGTTCCAGCGGGCTGCTGCGCCCCAACTGCTGCACGGACTCGTCGGGTTGATGATGGCAGTGCTGTGGCGCAGTCCGTACGGACCGGCCGCGGCGTTCTTCGTACTGCTGCCGATGTACATCTGCTGCTGGGTGTTCGCCCAGTACCACCGTGAGCGCGGCGCCCACCAGTCGACGATCCGGGCGCTGGTGCAGGCCGTCGACATCAAGGACCGCTACACCCGCGGACACAGTGAACGGGTCGGCCGTGCGTCCGCCCTGATAGCGCGCGAACTCGGCATGGACGACGAGCGGACCGAGGCGCTTCGCTTCGCCGGCATCCTCCACGACGTCGGCAAACTCGGCGTCCCCACACGGCTGTTGCGCAAGGAGGGCCCGCTCACGCCCGAGGAGCGCCGCGTCATCGAGCTGCACCCCGAGTACGGGCACGAGATGGTCCGCGGCATCGGCTTCCTGGAGGAGGCGCGCGCGGCGATCCTGCACCACCACGAGCGGCTGGACGGCAGCGGCTATCCGTACGGGCTCGTGGGCGCCGAGATCCCCGAGTTCGCGCGGGTCGTGGCCGTGGCCGACGCCTTCGACGCGATGACCTCCACACGCAGTTACCGCCGTGCACGGCCGGTGGGGAGTGCGGTGGCTGAGCTGAAGCGTTGCGCGGGCACGCAGTTCGATCCGCGGATGGTGTGGGCGCTGTCGCGGGCCCTTGACCGGCGGGAGTGGTCGCCGGCCGTCACGGCGGACCGCACGGGCGGGAACGTGCCGATGGCGCGGGCCAACGCCGAACGGGCCGAGCCCGCCCAGTGGGCGGCGGACGGCAGCGAGAGCCGCGCGGACGTCGACGGCGCTCCCGCGGACGCGACCCTCCAGGCCGAGGAGGCCAAGGCCGGGCGGCCGCCGGTATGAGGTCCGTCGTCGCACTGTGCCGCGCCGCGGCCGTCGCCCTCTGCTGTGCCGCGCTCGGCATCACGCTGTGGCGAGGGCTCGAACAGCCTTGGGTGGCGCTTGCGTTCGCCGCTGTCGTCGCGGTCGGCGAATCCGCACGGGTGCAACTGCCCGGCCGTGACCACGACGGCCGCGCTCCCACCAGCGCGCCCCTGGGAGCCGCCGGGGCTCTCGGCTACGCCCTGCTCGGCGAGGTCGGCGGCCGGGCCACCTCGCACGGTGTCTTTCAGGTCGTCGCTGTGGTGATCGTCGCCGCCCTGGCAGGCCATGCTCCCCGTGCGATGAGAGGCCCCTCCCTCGAAGTGGACCACGCCCTGCGCGGAGTGCTCGCCGTCGGCTTCGCCGCCACGTGTTTCCAACCCCTGTACAACTCCGGCGCGTTGACGCACTCGGTGGGGCGCAGCCCGTACTACGCGCTCTTGCTGCTCGCCGTCACGCTGCTGACGGGGCTCTGCGACGCCGTCCTGGCGGCCGTGTTCGCCGCGGTCAGCACCCGCAGGGCCATCGGCCCGCTGCTCCGCGACCAGGTGCGCGCCCGCGTCGGGATAGCCCCGGCCATCGGGGCGACGGGAGCAGTGATCGCGCTCGCCGTTGCCGCCGCCGGGCTCTGGGTGCTGCCCGTCTTCTGCGTACCGCTGCTGCTCACACAGTTCTCCTTCGGCAGGTACACGTCCGTACGCTCGACGTACCGGCAGACCATTGCTTCCCTCGCACGCTCCACCGAGGTGGCGGGCTACACGCCGCCCGGCCATGCGCGCAGGGTCGCCGAGCTCAGCTGCGCGGTCGGGCGCGAGCTGGGGCTGACCGAGCCCGACCTCACCGTGCTGGAGTACGCGGCACTCATGCACGACATCGGCCAGCTCTCCCTCGTCGATCCGGTCGCTTCGGGGGCCACGGAAGGGCTCGACCCCGAGCTTCAGCGCCGTATCGCCCTGCTGGGCGGCGCGGTGGTGCGTCAGACAGGCGTTGCGTCGGACGTCGCTGTGGTGGTCGAACGGCAGGCAAGTCCTTTCCGTGAGCAACCGCTCACAGCGCGTATCGTCCGTGCCGCCAACGCTTATGAGGACATGGTCGCCGGGAAGGCTTCCATCGAGAGGTCGTTGCGGGCGATCGAGAAGCTCAGGCTCGGGTGCGCACACGACTACGAACCACGCGTCGTGGAGGCCCTGTCACGCGTGGTGTCGCGCGGGGCCACGAGTTGACGCCCGGGTAGTGAGCAGGCCTCCGCACGGGCATGGTTGGATGCGAGAGGGGAACTCCGGGGAGGGCGCAGGCCGTGCTCACAGAGGGCACGGGGCAGTCGGACGAAGAGCGCCGTGAGCAGGAGTGAGTGCGAGCAGCAGCCGGTCGACAGGCGGGAATCAGGCGGGAACATCGTGAGGATCTTCGGCAGGGTGAGGCACCGTCCCTCCGCCTCGTGGCGGCAGGCGACGGACCGTGCTTTCACGCTCATCGGCGACGGTCGCTACGAGGACGCGGACGCTCTGCTCACAGAGGCCGCCGACCTCGAGCCGTGGCTGTCGGAGTCCTGGTTCAATCTCGCGCTGCTGCACAAGTTCCGGCACGACTGGGAGCAGGCCCGCACCGCGGGGCTGCGCGCCGTCGCGCTGCTGGAGCGCCAGACGGGCGCTCCCGACTGGTGGAACGTGGGCATCGCCGCCACAGCGCTGCAGGACTGGCCGCTGGCCCGCCGCGCCTGGCAGGCGTACGGGCTGCGCGTGCCCGGGCAGTCACAGACCGCGTCGGTCGCCGAACCGTCCGGCATGCAGCTGGGAAGCGCGGCCGTCCGGCTCTCGCCGGAGGGCGAGGCCGAGGTCGTGTGGGGACGCCGCATCGACCCGGCGCGCGTCGAGATCCAGAGCATCCCGCTCCCGTCCTCCGGACGGCGCTGGGGCGAGGTGGTGCTCCACGACGGCGTGCCGCACGGCGAACGCACCACGAGGGGCGGCCCGTCCTTCCCGGTCTTCGACGAGATCGAGCTCTGGGCGCCCTCGCCCGTACCCACATGGGTGGTTCTGCTGCAGGCGGCCACCGAGGCCGACCGTGACGCGTTGGAGCGGCTGGCCGCGGACGCCGGCTTCGCGGCGGAGGACTGGTCGTCCTCGGTGCGGCTGCTGTGCCGCACGTGCTCGGAGAGCAGCATGCCTGCAGACGAGGGCGACGGTTCCACGCACGTCGACCCGCACGACCACAGTTCGCCGGGGCATCCGGGTCCGCTCGGTCACATGACGCCCGGGGGGCCGGGCGACCTGTGGGTCCCCGAGCGTGAGTGCGGCTTGGCCGCGCCGGAGGGTCTCGTACGGGGACTGCTGGACAGCTGGGTCTCGGACAGTCCGGACAGCCGCGAGTGGCGCGATCTCGAAGAGGTCTGCTGACCGGCCTTTACCGGTGAGGTCCGCGCATACCCCTCTCCCGGAACGGCCGCGCCGCACATCCGGCTACGCTGTGAGGCGACGGTTCACGTGGCGAGGAAGGCAAGCGGCGGGATGGCGCGACAGCAGCAGGAGATCAGCGGGGAGTCTGTGGTCGGGGCAGCCGCCACGGCCGGTTCCGGCTTCGTGGACGACACCAGGGACTGCGAGGCCCGCGAGAACGCCCATCGTGAGCGCGGAACGGCACGCCCGATCACCGTCGTCGGGAACCCGGTGCTTCACAAGGAGTGCAAGGACGTCACCTCCTTCGACGACGAACTGGCCTCCCTCATCGACGACATGTTCGCGAGCCAGCGGGCGGCTGAGGGCGTGGGCCTCGCGGCGAACCAGATCGGCGTCGACCTGAAGGTCTTCGTCTACGACTGCGTGGACGACGAGGGCGTGCGGCACGTCGGTGCGGTCTGCAACCCGGTGCTGGACGAACTCCCCGCCGGCAGCCGCAATCTGGACGACTCCAACGAGGGCTGCCTGTCGGTGCCCGGGGCCTACGAGGCCCTCGCGCGTCCCGACTACGCGGTCGTGCGCGGCCAGGACGCCGAGGGCAAGCCCGTCGCCGTGAAGGGCACCGGCTACTTCGCGCGCTGCCTTCAGCACGAGACGGATCACCTCTACGGGTACCTCTACATCGACCGGCTCTCGAAGCGCGAACGCAAGGACGCCCTGCGGCAGATGGCCGAGGGCACGCCGCGGTACGAGACCGTGCCCAACGACTGAGCCGGAGCGGGGCTCCCCGACTTCGCCGTACGACCGCCGCCCGGTGCCGTTGGTGCCGGGCGGCGGTTTTGCTGTGTGGCGGGTTCGTGGCACCGCCGGTTCGCAGCGCGTTCGCCGGGGTGATCGTCATTCAATGGCCTTGTCCATTGGCATTTCCGGGCAGTTGTTGACGCGTTCCCTTTGTCACGACAAGCTCTGTGGTCACTCCCCACATCCATGGAGGCACCATGCCCCGACGTACGGTCAGAGCCGTGCTGACACTTGTCATGGTCGCGGCAGCCGCTCTGGTGGGCACGTCCGCCGTCGCGACCGCGGGACCGGCGCGCGCCGCGGACGGCTGCTTCACCTGGAACCGCGATCTCGCCGAAGGCGCTTCCGGGGACGACGTCAAGCAACTGCAGGTCCGGGTGTCCGGCTATCCGGCGAGCGGTGAAGTCATCGCTGTCGACGGCGAGTTCGGCCCCGCCACGAAGGCCGCCGTGACCCGATTCCAGCAGGCATACGGGCTGAGCGCCAGCGGCAAGGCCGACGCGGCCACGTACAACAAGATCTACGAGCTGCAGGACGACGACTGTTCGCCCGTCCACTTCGCCTTCGGCGAGCTGAACAACTGCAACTCCGACTGGAGCGGCGGAGCCGTCAGCGCCGCGGAGGCCAAGTCCAACGCGCTGCGCACCATGTGGAAGCTGGAGGCCATGCGGCACGCGCTGGGTGACCAGCCGATCAGGGTCACCAGCGGATTCCGCTCCAAGGCATGCAACGACCAGGTGGGCGGCGCCCCTTCGAGCCGCCACCTCTACGGTGACGCGGCCGACCTCGGCGCCGGAGCCCACTCGCTGTGCACGATGGCCAAGGAGGCGCGCAACCGCGGCTTCCACGGAATCCTCGGGCCGGGCTACCCGGGGCACGACGACCACACTCACGTGGACCACCGCTCCAGCAAGTACTGGGACGCCCCCAACTGCGGGGTCACCTCCTGACGTGCGCGAACCCCACGTCCACGGATCTCACTCGCACGACTCGCTCACCCGACGCCAGCCCTGATCCATTCCAGGAAGGAAACCAACCCCCCATGAACAGAAAGATCGCCCTGCGGGCAGCCGTCGGCGCTTCGGCGATGGCACTCGCGATCTTCTCCACCGCGTACGTGGCGGAGGCAACGACCGCCGAGCCCAAGGACGCGAGCCCGCTCGCAAAGATGAGCCACTCCGCCGCGGCGAGCAAGCTCAACGGGGCCGGCATCGGCATCACGTCGAGCGGCGGCTGCTCGGACCGCAACCAGCCCAACTGCACCTCGCTGGAGCAGGTCAACTCGGCGACGATCGACGGGGCCATCACCCTCAAGAACGCCAGCAAGTGCGACCTGACCGTCACGGGCGGCACCGAGACCGGCCACGCGAGCGGCACGTACAGCCACTGGAACGGCTACAAGCTCGACTTCCACATGACGAGCTGCCTGACCAACTACGTCAAGAACACCTTCACCTCCATCGGTGGAAACAAGTGGCAGTCCGGCTCGGGGAACATCTACTTCGATGAGAGCAATCACTGGGACGTCACGTTCCACAACTGCGGAGGCTGCCTGAAGGGTGGCAAGGGCTGAGCGAACTGGCTCCGCTGGAACAGGAATTGCGAACGAGGGGGCCGCGCCGGAAGCGCGGCCCCCTCGCCCGTGCCCGCGACTGACTCGGAAGCCTTCGTCGGTCAGAAGTCGTCGTCGAAGGCGACCGACCCCTCGACGGCCACCTGGTAGGCCGAGGCCCGCCGCTCGAAGAAGTT
Source organism: Streptomyces sp. TAA486 (assembly GCF_000426165.1). Taxonomy (NCBI): domain Bacteria; kingdom Bacillati; phylum Actinomycetota; class Actinomycetes; order Kitasatosporales; family Streptomycetaceae; genus Streptomyces; species Streptomyces sp. TAA486. The sequence continues at coordinate 516,226 of NZ_AUEV01000001.1, forward strand.
GGTCAGCTCCTGCACGTTCTGCAGTTCCATGAAGGAGAACGGGTTGCTGGCCCCGTAGCGCGCCGGGAAGCCCAGCCGCACGAGCCGCTGGTCGGCGACGGCCCGCAGATACTGCTCCATCGACTCGGTGTTCATCCCCGGCAGGCCCTCACCGCACAGGTCGCGGGCGAACTGCAGCTCCGCCTCCACAGCCTCCTCCAGCATCTCCGTCACCTCCTTCTCCAGCTCCGCGTCGAAGAGTTCCGGCTCCTCCTCGCGCACTGTGTCCACGACGTCGAAGGCGAAGGACATGTGCATCGACTCGTCACGGAAGACCCAGTTGGTGCCGGTGGCCAGCCCGTGCAGCAGTCCACGGGAGCGGAACCAGTAGACGTAGGCGAACGCCCCGTAGAAGAAGAGCCCCTCGATGCAGGCCGCGAAACAGATCAGGTTCAGCAGGAAGCGCCGCCTGTCCGCACGGGTCTCCAGCCGATCGATCCGCTCCGTGCCCTCGCCCTCCTCGAGCGCCGCCATCCAGCGGAAGCAGAACTGCGCCTTCTCCCGGATGGACGGGATGTTCTCGACGGCAGCGAAGGCCTCCGCGCGCTCGTCGACGTCCGGCAGATATGTGTCCAGCAGCGTCAGATAGAACTGGACGTGCACGGCCTCCTCGAAGAGCTGACGCGAGAGATACAAGCGCGCCTCGGGGGAGTTGATGTGCTTGTAGAGGGAGAGCACGAGATTGTTCGCCACGATCGAGTCACCCGTGGCGAAGAACGCGACAAGGCGGCTGATCATGTGCTGCTCGCCGGGCGTGAGCTTGGCGAGGTCGGAGACGTCGGAGTGGAGGTCGACCTCCTCCACGGTCCAGGTGTTCTTGATGGCGTCGCGATAGCGGTCGTAGAAGCCGGGGTAGCGCATCGGGCGCAGCGTCAGCTCGAAGCCCGGATCGAGCAGATTCCCCGCGGGGCGGCTGTGGTTGTTCTCGGCGCTGGTCGTCAATGGCATGCCTCGCAGGACTCGGGGTTCTCCAGGGAGCAGGCGGCGGGGTCGTCCCCCGGCGTCGCATCCTGCTGATCGGGGACGGCAGGGGCTGCTGCCGGGGTCGTGCCGGTGCCGCCCGCAGCACGGGCGATCCGCGTCGCCGGGCGCGAACGCAGGTAGTAGGTGGTCTTGATGCCGCTCTTCCAGGCATAGGCGTACATCGAGCTGAGCTTGCCGATCGTCGGTGCCGCCATGAACAGGTTGAGCGACTGGCTCTGGTCGAGGTACGGGGTGCGGGCGGCCGCCATGTCGATCAGTGAGCGCTGCGGCAGTTCCCACGCGGTGCGGAAGAGCCGGCGGACGTCCTCGGGGATGCGCTGGATGTCCTGCACCGAGCCGCTGCTCTCGCGCAGTTGCTCCCGGGTGCGCTCGTCCCACAGCCCGAGCCGCTTCAACTCCGCGACCAGATAGGCATTCACCTGCAGGAACTCGCCGCTCAGCGTTTCCCGCTTGAAGAGGTTGGAGACCTGCGGCTCGATGCACTCGTACACGCCGGCGATGGCGGCGATGGTCGCGGTCGGTGCCACGGCGAGGAGCAGGGCGTTGCGCATACCGGTCCGGGAGATGCGGGCGCGCAGGGCCGACCAGCGCTCCGGCCAGGCCTGTTCGGCCTGCGGATAGTGGTCGGGGTGCAGCACTCCGCGCGCCGTACGGGTCTCCTGCCAGGCCGGCAGCGGGCCGTACCGCTCGGCAAGGTCGGCACTGGTGTCGTACGCGGCGAGCATGATCCGTTCGGAGATCCGCGTGGACAGCTCGCGCGCCGCCTCGGAGTCGAAGGGAAGCCGCATGCGGAAGAGGACGTCCTGGAGACCCATCAGGCCGAGCCCGACCGGCCGCCAGCGGGAGTTGGAGCGCTCGGCCTGCTCCGTCGGGTAGAAGTTGATGTCCACGACACGGTCGAGGAACGTCACGGCGGTGCGGACGGTGGAGTCCAGCCGCTCCCAGTCCATCTCGCCCGACTCGCTCACGTGGGCCGCGAGGTTGACGGATCCCAGGTTGCAGACGGCCGTCTCGCCGTCGTCGGTGACTTCCAGGATCTCTGTGCACAGGTTCGAGGAGTGCACGATGCGGCCCGGCCGGGCGGTCTGGTTGGCGGTGCGGTTGGAGGTGTCCTTGAACGTCATCCAGCCGTTCCCCGTCTGCGCGAGGGTGCGCATCATGCGCGCGTACAGCTGACGGGCGGGCACCTGCCGCACGGCGAGGCCTTCGGCCTCGGCCTCGCGGTAGGCGGCGTCGAACTCCTCGCCCCACAGGTCGGTGAGCCGCGGAACGTCGGCGGGCGAGAACAGCGACCAGCCGGCGTCGGCCTCCACACGGCGCATGAACTCGTCCGGGACCCAGTGCGCGAGGTTGAGGTTGTGCGTGCGCCGGGCTTCCTCGCCGGTGTTGTCACGGAGCTCCAGGAACTCCTCGATGTCCGCGTGCCACGTCTCCAGATAGACGCACGCGGCTCCCTTGCGCCTGCCGCCCTGGTTCACGGCGGCGACGGACGAGTCCAGCGTGCGCAGGAACGGCACGATGCCGCCGGAGTGCCCGTTGGTGCCGCGGATCAGCGAACCGCGGGCACGGATACGGGAGTAGGACATACCGATGCCGCCCGCGTGCTTCGAGAGCCGCGCCACCTGCTGGTAGCGCTCGTAGATCGAGTCCAGCTCGTCCTTCGGCGAGTCCAGCAGGTAGCAGGACGACATCTGCGCATGCCGCGTACCGGAGTTGAAGAGCGTGGGGGAGGAGGGAAGATACGCGAGCGAACTCGTCAGGGCGTAGAGCTGCGCCACCTCCTCGGCCGACTGTGCCGACTCGTCCGCGGCCAGCCCGCAGGCGACGCGGAGAAGGAAGTGCTGCGGTGTCTCGATCACCTGCCGGCTCGGGGGATGGCGCAGCAGATAGCGCGAGTACACCGTGCGGAGACCGAAGTAGCCGAAGCGGTCGTCCGCCCCGCCGGCGACCGCGTCCTCGACCAACGCGTCCAGGCGCTCCGCGTGCGACCGCACGAACTCGGCCGTGCGGTCGGCGATGAGGCCCTCGCGGTGCCCCGTCGTGACGGAGGACGAGAAGGACTCCGCGCCCTGGCCACGGGCCTCGTCGCGGATCGCGAGCGTGAGCAGCCGCGCCGCGAGCTGCGAGTACGCGGGCTCCTCGCCGATGAGCCCGGCGGCCTCCTCTGCGGCGAGCGCCCGCAACTCGGCTTCGCCGGCGCCCTGTCGGCGGCCGCGCAGCACCGCCGTGGCGATCCGCTCGGCCCCGGTGCCCGGCAGGTCGGCGGTCAGCTCGGTCAGGGTGCGCAGCAGCGCGGCGTCGTCGGCCGGTGGCGGCGCCGACGCGGCCGTGGGGGCACGCGCGGCTCCCGCCGTGGCTTCTGGTGCGGGTGCGGGTGCGATGGTCACGGGATGTGCTCTCCCTCGCTCGGATCAGCTACCGGATCACCGGGGGAGCGCACAGGCGGGCGCAGAAAGGGCATGCCGCGTCGGCAACGCGGCGGTCCTCGCGGCGTCCACCGGCCCAACCCTCGGGACCCGGACGTCAGTCGACACGGCCGGCAGGCACTCGGACTCGCGACGACGGCTCATCGCAACTCATGCCGGAAGGGATCCGGGCAGAGCGGAGCAGCACATCGCACACCGTTGCGGGACAGTTCCGGATTCGCACCGGATTCCCCTGCGCGGCAGCGAGTACGAGCATACATCTAGTGGCGGGATGCGCCACTCACCCCCACATGTTGTGTCGGGGGAGTGGAAGATCACAGTTCCAGGGCGAAGGCGCGCAGAAACAGGCCCGGATACGGCTCCCAGTCCCTCTCCGGTGTGCGGACGAACCCCAGTCGTCCGTACAGCCGGTGCGCCGCCGACATCTCCTCGGTGCTGCACAGCACGAGCCGTATCAATTCCCGTTCGCGCGCCCGGTCCACACACGCCCGCACCAGGGCCTCGCCCGCCCCGCGCCCGCGCCCCTCGGGCTTCACGGCCAGCATCCTGAACTCGCCCTCGCCGGGGCCTGCCAGGTCCGCGTACTCCCCGCCGTCCCCGACGAAGGCGACCGCGCCGAGCATCGAGCCCGTGGCGGTGTCGACGGCGACGAGCAGCTCCGTATGCTGCGCGCGGCGCCGCGCCGCACGCAGCACGGCCAGATACGGGTCGTCCGCGCCGAACGTCAGCAGGCCGTCCCCGAGGTACGCACGCGCGGTCAGCTCGCCCACGTCCTCCAGCTCGTCGTCCCGCGCCGGTCTGATGGTGATGTCCATGGAACGAGCATGCCGCGCCCCACTGACAATCGAGCTGTCAGTGGGGCGCGGGCGGTATCCGTTGTGGTGGGGGTGCGATCAGCCTGCGGCGGTCGGCGCCGGCAGCTCCTCCTTGACGCCCGGGTCGCCGGCGTCCGCCGTGTAGTCCGACGGGCGCGTCTCGTCGATGCCGTCAGGCGCCTTCACGGCCCGCAGCACGAAGGTGAGCGCAACGGCGACGACCACGTTGAGCACGAAGGCGGTGAGGCCGATGTAGCCCATCTCCCCGATGCCCGGGATGATGTCGTTGGGCCCGCCGAAGTGCTTCTGCGACGGCAGCGTCGGCGACGGGACGCCGTACGCCGTCAGCGTGCCGTAGAGCATGCCCACGGCCCAGCCGGCCAGGAGCGCCCACCGGTGGAACCAGCGGGTGAAGAGGCCGCCGACGAGTGCAGGGAACGTCTGGAGGATCCAGATGCCGCCCAGCAGCTGGAAGTTGATCGCCACCGTCTTGTCCATGCCGAGCACGAAGATCAGGGCGCCGACCTTCACCAGCAGCGAGGTGACCTTGGAGACCTTGGTCTCCTCCGCGGGTGTGGCGTTCGGCCGGAGGAAATCCTTGTAGATGTTCCTGGTGAACAGGTTCGCGGCCGCGATGGACATGATGGCGGCCGGTACGAGCGCGCCGATCCCGATCGCGGCGAAGGCGACGCCCGCGAACCAGGACGGGAACATGTTCTCGAAGAGCTGCGGGATCGCCAGCTGCCCGTTCTTGACCTTGATTCCCGCCGCGATCGCCATGAAGCCCAGCAGTGCGAGCAGGCCCAGCATCAGCGAGTACAGGGGCAGGATCGTGGTGTTCCGGCGGATCACGTTGCGGCTGCGGCTGGAGAGCGTCGCGGTGACCGAGTGCGGATACATGAAGAGTGCGAGCGCGGAGCCCAACGCCAGCGTCGCGAACGCCCACTGGTTGGCCGAGCTCGGAGTCAGTTCGCCCTTCGGCTTCCCGGTGGTCGGGTTCGTCTGCGACAGGGCGTCGCCGGCCTTGGCGAAGATGTCGTCGAAGCCGCCGAGCTTGATGGGGATGTAGATGATCGCCACCGCGATGACGATGTAGATCAGCGTGTCCTTGACGAAGGCGATCAGCGCCGGCGCCCGCAGTCCGGACGAGTAGGTGTAGGCAGCCAGCACCGCGAACGCGATCAGCAGCGGCAGGTCCTTGATGAACCAGTGCGTCGACTCGCCACCGCCGATGCCCATGACGTCCAGCACCGACTGGATGCCGACCAGCTGCAGCGCGATGTACGGCATCGTTGCCAGGATGCCCGTCACGGCCACGGCGAGCGCCAGCGACTTGGACCCGAAGCGGCCGCGCACGAAGTCCGAGGTCGTCACGTATCCGTGGCGGTGCGAGACCGACCAGAGCCGGGGCAGGAAGGTGAAGATCAGCGGGTAGACGAGGATCGTGTACGGAACGGCGAAGAAGCCTGCCGCGCCCGCCGCGTAGATCGCCGCCGGCACCGCCACGAAGGTGTAGGCCGTGTAGAGGTCACCACCGAGCAGGAACCATGTGACCCACGTCCCGAAGCTGCGCCCGCCCAGGCCCCATTCGTCGAGGCTGTCGGCGTTCTCCGCCTTGCGCCAGCGCGCGGCCAGGAAGCCCATCACGGTGACGAGGACGAAGAAGAAGATGAAGACGGCCAGTGCGACTCCGTTGACCCCGCTCATCGGGCACCGTCCTCTCCGCGGGCGCGCCGCTGCGCGTTGTCACGCTTGACGAGCTTGTACGCGACCATCGTCAGCACCGCGGAAACAAGCACCCACAGCATCTGGTACCAGTAGAAGAACGGCATCCCGATGAAAGTGGGTTCAGTGCGGGCATAGGAGCTGACCCACAGAAGCGCGACGAACGGGACGAAAAGGCACAGTCCGATGACGACCCGTATCGGCGTGATGGCGGGTGGCTGCGACTCCGGCGCGGTCTCGGGTGTTTCGGGGGGCGCTGACATGCCTCGGCTCCGTCCGTCGGGTATTCCTGTCGAGACGCGCAGGAAATCTAAACGAGCGGTTCGGCCCCCGTCACTACCTGCACGGATAACGGAACGGCACCTTTTGTTTCGCGGGAGACGAGATGCGCCCTACGCGCCTCGTGCAAGCCCGGTCTGCCTCAAGGCAGTTCGCCGATCTTTGTCCCGTATGAGCTGTATCAGCCGTTCTGACCGGGCCGCGGGCGCTGGAGGTTGGCGACGAACTTGTAGCGGTCGCCCCGGTACACGGAGCGCACCCACTCCACGGGCTCTCCCTCCGTGTCGAGCGAGTGCCGCGAGAGCATCAGCATGGGCAGGCCGACATCGGTGCCGAGCAGGCCGGCCTCGCGCGGTGTGGCGAGCGACGTTTCGATCGTCTCCTCGGCCTCTGCGAGATGGATGCCGTAGACCTCGGCGAGAGCCGTGTACAGCGACGTGTACTTCACCAGGCTGCGGCGCAGCGCCGGGAATCGGCGCTGTGAGAGGTGGGTCGTCTCGATCGCCATCGGTTCGCCGCTGGCCAGGCGCAGGCGCTCGATGCGCAGTACGCGCCCGCCGGTGGGGATGTCGAGGGCGTCGGCGAGGCGGTCGTCGGCGGTGACGTAGCCGATGTCCAGCAGCTGCGAGGTCGGTTCGAGCCCCTGGGCGCGCATGTCCTCCGTGTACGAGGTGAGTTGCAGCGCCTGGGAGACCTTGGGCTTGGCGACGAAGGTTCCCTTGCCCTGGATCCGCTCCAGGCGCCCCTCGACGACGAGTTCCTGCAGGGCCTGGCGCACGGTCGTACGCGAGGTGTCGAACTCGCTCGCGAGAGTGCGCTCAGGAGGCACCGGAGTGCCCGGCGGCATGGTCTCCGTCATCTCCAGCAAGTGCCGCTTGAGCCGGTAGTACTTGGGCACGCGAGTGGTCCGCGCGCCGCCGTTGCCGCTTCCCGACTCCGGCTCTGCCGCGGCTGTGACCGCGCCCCCGTCCGTACTCATGGCTCGCCTTCCCGTTCGTGTTCGTGCCCCGTCACCGGATTCCTCCGTGTGCGCGGGCCGTGCCGACTGCCCGCCCTCCGGCTCCGGTTACGGCACCGGCGCGGGGGCGTTTCCGGTGGTGTCCCGGCCTCCGCCCTCCGTTCCGGCTGTACTTCGCGGCTCACATCGTGGCACGTGCTCGGCCCTGCGGGACTCTCCCGCCCAGATGTCGTTCCGATAACGGAACCGGCGGCTCGGATTCTGCACCGTTGACAGGGTTATAGGTCTAGGCCAAGCTGCGGACTGGTCTAAACCATTAGCCCAGATCCAGGCGTTGGAGGATGCCGTGAGACGAGGACTCATCGCCGCGACAGGAATCGCGGCTCTGATGGCGGGCGTTGCGGCCTGCGGCCCGGGTGGTGAGTCGGAGTCCGGTGCCGACGGCTTCAAGGGCCAGACGCTGACCCTGTGGGCCATGGACGGATCCACGCCCAAGACGTGGGAGAAGGACGTCAAGGCGGCTTTCGAGAAGAAGACCGGAGCGAAGCTGAGGCTCGAGGTCCAGCAGTGGAACGGGATCCAGCAGAAGTTGACCACCGCGCTCTCGGAGCCCGACCCGCCGGACGTCATCGAGGTCGGCAACACCCAGACCCCGGCGTACGCGAAGACGGGCGGGCTCGCCGACCTCGGTGACCTGAAGAAGAGCATCGGCAAGGACTGGACGGAGTCCGTCAACAGGTCAGCCGTGTACGGCGGCAAGCAGTATGCGGCGCCCTGGTTCGCGGTCAACCGCACTGTCATCTACAACAAGCGGATCTGGGCCGACGCCGGCATCGACAAGGCCCCCGAGACACGTGCGGAGTTCTTCGACGCGCTCGGCGCCATCGAGAAGAAGACCGATGCCGAGCCGCTCTACCTCCCCGGCCAGAACTGGTACTTCTTCGACGGCCTGCTCATCGGCAAGAAGGCCGAACTGGTCAAGAAGCGGGGCGGCAAGTGGGTCTCGAACCTCGACGACCCCAAGGTCGGCGCTGCCATGGAGCTCTACGAGAAGTACGCGTCGTACTCCAAGGCCCCCAAGGACAAGGACGAGGCCACGCCTCAGCAGGCGGAGGTCTTCGCCAAGGGACGGACGGGCGCGTTCATCGGCCTGGGATGGGAGGCGGCGACCGCGGTCGAGGACAACCCTGGGATCAAGAAGGACATCGGGTACTTCACCATCCCGGGTGAGAACGCGGACAAGCCCGAGGGCGTCTTCCTCGGCGGCTCCAACCTGGCCGTCGCCGCGGGAAGCGAGAAGCAGGAACTCGCCAAGGAATTCCTCAAGATCGCGCTCTCCGACAGGTTCGAGGGCGCCCTCGCGGAAGAGGGCGGCGTGATACCGAACAAGACCTCCCTGCAGAAGAAGCTCGAGGGCAACCCGGCCGCCGAGGCGGCGGCGCCCGCCGTCGCGGACGGCGGACTGACACCGCTGATCCCCCAGTGGGCCGCCGTGGAGAACCCGCCGAATCCCGTGAAGAGGTATATGACCGCCGTGCTGAAGGGGAAGTCGCACGCCGCGGCTGCCAAGTCGGTCGAGGACGAGATCAACAAGAGGCTCTCGCAGAAGCAGTGACGCCCCCGGGCTGCCGGGGTGCAGGCAGTCGTGTTGCCGGAGGGGGTGGCACGACTGCCGGCACACCGGCAGCCCGGGCTCTTCGACCACGGGAGTTGGAGCACAGATGTCAGTGCAGACCGACGACGCACCGCCACCGGTGCGCAGCACACCTCGCACAACACGGCCCGGGCCGCGCCCGGACGCCGTCGGCCCGGGCGCCGGACGGAATCGCGCGGGCGCCCGCAGGCTGCCGTACCTGCTGCTGCTCCCGGCGCTCGCGGCCACCGCCGTACTCCTCGGCTGGCCGCTCGTGATGAACGGCCTGCTCTCCTTCCAGAACCTCAACATGACGCAGCTGATCCAGCACGTCACCGAGTGGGCAGGCACGGACAACTACCGCGCCACGCTTGGCAGTGAGGACTTCTGGCGGGTCACGCTGCGGTCCGTGCTCTTCACCGCCGTCAACGTCGCCGTGATCATGCTGTTCGGCACGCTGACGGGGCTGCTGCTCGCCCGGCTCGGCCCGCGCATGCGGCTGCTGTTCTCCTCCGGTCTCGTGCTCGCCTGGGCGATGCCGGTCATCGCCGCGACGACGGTCTACCAGTGGCTGTTCGCGCAGCGATTCGGCGTCGTCAACTGGGTGCTGGACGCGGTTGGTCTCCACTCCATGGCGGACTTCAACTGGACCGGCGGGCAGATCCCGACGTTCTTCGTCATCTCGCTGCTCATCGTGTGGACGTCGGTGCCGTTCGTCGCGATCAACCTCTACGCGGCCACGACGACGATCCCCAAGGAGCTGTACGAGGCCGCCGCGCTGGACGGTGCGAGCGCCCGTCAGAGCTTCGCCACGGTCACCCTTCCCTTCCTGCGGCCGTTCCTCCTGGTGACGACGTTTCTCGAAGTCATCTGGATCTTCAAGGCGTTCCCGCACATCTTCGCGATCAACGAGGGCGGGCCGGACCGTCTCACCGAGACCCTGCCCGTCTACGCATTCGTCGAAGGCGTCGGGAACCAGCACTACGGCACGGGCGCGGCCATCTCCGTCCTCACCATCGTGATCCTGCTCGGGCTGATGTCGTACTACCTGCGCGCCGCCATGCGCCAAGAGGAGGACGAGAAGTGACAGCGACAGCAACGCCGGTGGGCGGACGGCGCCCGGTACGGGGTGTGAGCCGGCGGCCCCGCCGCGGCCGCGCTCGTCTGTGGGCTCGCGCGTGGCCCAACGCGACGGCCCTCGTGCTCTTCGCGGGCTTCGTCTTTCCCGTCTACTGGATGTTCAACACGGCGTTCAAACCGAACAGCGACATCGTCACCGACACCCCGGTCTGGTTCCCCTCACGCCCCACGCTGGAGCACTTCGCCACCGCCGTACGGGCCGAGAACTTCCTGACGCTGGTGCGGAATTCCGTCACCGTGACGCTTCTCGCGGTCGGATTCGCGCTGCTCATCGCACTGTTCGCCGCGTTCGCGCTGGCACGCATGCGCTTCGCGGGACGCAAGAGCATCATCCTCACGTTCATGGTCGCGCAGATGGCCCCGTGGGAGGTCATGGTCATCGCGATCTACATGACCGTGCGGGACGCCGACATGCTCAACAGCCTTGTGCCGCTGACCTTGTTCTACGCCGTGATGGTGCTGCCGCTGACCGTGCTGACGCTGCGCGGCTATGTGGCAGCCGTGCCGAAGGAACTGGAGGAGTCGGCGATGGTGGACGGCTGCGGTCGCACCCAGGCATTCCGCAGGGTGATCTTCCCCCTGCTGGCCCCCGGCGTGATGGCCACCTCGCTCTTCGGGTTCATCACGGCGTGGAACGAGTTCCCGATGGTGCTCATCCTGAACAAGGACGCACAGTCCCAGACCCTGCCGCTGTGGCTGTCCGGGTTTCAGACGGCGTTCGGGGACGACTGGGGTGCCACCATGGCCGCCGCCTCGCTCTTCGCCGTGCCGATCCTGCTGCTCTTCCTGTATCTCCAGCGGAAGGCAGTCAGCGGCCTCACCTCCGGCGCGTTGAAGGGATAGCCGAGCGGAGACCGTGCGGGCCGGAAAGCCGCACGGACGACGACGGAAGGACGAACAGGAACGGCAGGACGATCCGCACGACGAGCCCGCGACCGATCTCCCGGCGAGGGGCCACCAGTGAAGGGACAATGCGCCATATGACCACGCTCGCAACAGGCACCGAGAGCCTCACTCGGGACGCTCTGACCGTGCTCCAGCCCGGCTTCACCGGCACCAGCGCGCCCGAGTGGCTGCTGCGGCAGCTCGGTGAAGGGCTCGCCTCCGTCGGCCTGTTCGGACGCAACATCGAATCGCCGGAGCAGCTCGCCGCGCTCACCGCCCAGCTGCGCGAGGTGAGGCCCGAGGTGCTGGTCGCGATCGACGAGGAGGGCGGCGACGTGACCCGCCTGGAGGCGCGCACGGGATCGTCGTTCCCCGGAAACCTCGCCCTGGGCCACGTCGACGACACCGCTCTCACGCGCGCGGTCGCGCACGAGCTCGGCCGCCGTCTCGCCGCGTGCGGGGTCAACCTCAACTGGGCGCCCTCCGCGGACGTCAACTCCAACCCCGACAACCCCGTCATCGGCGTCCGCTCCTTCGGCGACGACCCGTTGCTGGTCGCCAGACACACCGTCGCGTACGTCGAGGGGCTTCAGTCGGCCGGTGTGGCCGCCTGCGTGAAGCACTTCCCCGGGCACGGCGACACTGCCGTCGACTCCCACCACGCCCTGCCCCGCATCGACGCCGACATGGGCACCCTGCGCGAGCGTGAACTCGTCCCGTTCCAGGCGGCGATCGACTCGGGTGCCAAGGGCGTGATGAGCGCGCACATCCTGCTGCCCGCTCTCGACGAGTCCCTGCCGGGCACGCTCAGCCCCGCCGCTCTCATGGGTCTGCTACGCGCGTCACACGAGGACGGCGGCCTCGGACACACCGGCCTGATCGTCACCGACGGCATGGAGATGCAGGCCATCTCCGGCACTTACGGCCTGGAGCGGGGCAGCGTCCTGGCCGTCGCCGCGGGAGCGGACGCGCTGTGCGTCGGCGGAGGGCTGGCCGACGAGGAGACCGTGCTGCGGCTGCGCGACGCACTCGTACGGGCCGTTCACGACGGTGAGTTGACGGAGCAGCGCCTCGTCGACGCCGCGGCCCGTGTGCGTACGCTCGCGCGCTGGACGAACGGCGCCGGCGCCGCCGCCCGGGAGCATGCACAGGCCGAAGCAGCGAGGCTCACGGAGTCCGGCGAGGCACGGACCGGCACGACCACCGCTGTCGGCCTCGAAGCTGCCCGCCGCGCCTTGCGCGTCACCGTGCCCGGCGGTGGCACCGCCGCCTCCGGGATGCTGCCGTTCGAGCCGCTCACCGGGCCCGCGTTCGTCGCCTCGTTCTCACCGGCCGCGAACATCGCCGTCGGCGGGGAGACCCCGTGGGGTGTCGCCGCCGAGCTGACACGCCTGCTGCCGGGCACTGCCACCGCGACATACGCGGCGGACGCGGCCCGCGCCGGTTCGTCCGGACCGGTCGCAAGCGTGCTCGCCGATGCGGCGGACCGTAGGATTGTCGCCGTGGTACGTGACGTGCACCGTCATCCGTGGATGGCCGACGCGCTGGACGCCCTGCTCGCCTCACGTCCGGATACCGTCGTGGTCGAGATGGGAGTGCCGCAGGCGCCGCCCGCGGGAGCGCTGCACATCGCCACCCACGGAGCCGCCCGGGTGTGCGGACTGGCAGCTGCCGAGGTCATCGCCGGACATGCCGCCGGCGACTGACACCCTGGGTGCCCCACTCGCCTCCGTCCCTCCGCCCGCTCGTGCGTCACACCGACCTGACAACTCAACTGGAGGCAGCAAGCATGTCCGCCACCTCGGCATCGACACCCGAGCAGGCCTCGTCGCCCGGCCGGTCCCGCACCGCGCCGGGCTGGGTGATGGCCGGTGAGATGGCCGAACAGCCGGCCGTGCTGCGCCGCATCCTCGACGAGGGGGCGCCGAGGATCCGCGAGATCGCCGAGGAGGTCGCGGCCCGCAGCCCCCGCTTCGTGCTCCTGACCGCCCGCGGCACGTCCGACAACGCCGCGCTCTACGCGAAGTACCTGCTGGAGATCCTTCTGGGCAAGCCCTGCGGCCTGACGTCGATGTCCACGACCACTGCCTACGGTGCCCGGCCGGACCTGACGGACTGCCTCGTCATCACTGTCAGCCAGTCGGGCGGCTCGCCGGACCTCGTCGCCTCCACGCGGGCCGCGCGTGAGGCCGGCGCGCTCACCCTCGCGGTGACGAACAACTCCGCCTCGCCGCTGGCGGAGGTCAGCGAGTTCCACATCGACGTCCTGGCGGGCGAGGAGAAGGCCCTTCCGGCGACGAAGACCTACACGGCCGAACTCCTCGCGCTGTACCTCTTCGTGGACGGCATGCGCGGCGGTCAGGGCGCCGGCAAGGCGGAGTTGCTGCCGGACCTGGCGCAGGCGGTGCTCGACCGGCGGTCGGAGGTCAAGGCGCTCGCCGGGCGCTACCGGTTCGCCGAGCGGATGGTGCTCACCTCCCGCGGCTACGGCTACCCGACGGCGAAGGAGGCGGCACTGAAGCTGATGGAGACCAGCTACATCCCCGCGCTGTCCTACTCGGGCGCCGACCTGCTGCACGGCCCGCTGGCGATGGTCGACAACATCTCGCCGGTCATCGCCGTCGTGACCGACGGCAAGGGCGGAGAGGCGCTGCAGCCCGTACTCGACCGCCTCCGCGACCGCGGCGCCGACCTCGTCGTCATCGGCAGCCGCGAGGAGGTGGACCGTGCGTCCGCGGGCTTCGCCCTGCCGACGGAGGGGCTTCCGGAGGAGCTCCAGCCCATCCTCGAGATCATCCCGCTGCAGATGCTCGCGTACGAGGTCACCATCGCCCGCGGCCAGGACCCGGACGCACCCCGCGCGCTGGCCAAGGTGACGGAGACCCGCTGAACCTGGGGCGCCGTCAGTCCCGGGTAGGCGGGGGAGCGGCGCCGCGGATGTGACCGGAACCGGACACACGTCGGGCCACGGCGCCGGGACGGGACCCTCAACCCGTCCGGCACCGCAGCCCGATGCCGGAGACCACGGCGCAATCAGGGCAGACGACGCCCGGGTCTCTCTCCGCCCTCCTGTGCGGGGAGAGCAGAAGTCAGTACGGCTTGTCTACTGGCGATTCTGGACTAGACCACTCTTGCCTGTCCATGCCATCGGCAAACTTCATCAGGAACGTATGAATTCCGGGCGGATGCGGCAGGAGCCGGGAGAAGACGGCCACGCCGCCCAGTAGGGGCCGCAGGTAAGGTCGCCGGTGTGCCCTCCATGAACGACCTCGTACGGCAGCACACGGCCCTCTCGGACACCGACCTGGAGTGGCTGCATCTGCTGATCTCCGAGTGGCAGCTGCTCTCGGACCTCTCCTTCGCGGACCTCGTGCTGTGGGTGCCCACGCGGGACGGCACGCGCTACGTCTCCGTCGCCCAGATGCGCCCCAACACCGGGCCGACCTCCCACCAGGACGACATGGTGGGCCACCTCGTGCCGCGCGGTCGGCGGCCGCTGCTGGACGCGGCGCTCGACGAGGGCAGGATCGTGCGCGAGGGAGACCCGGAGTGGCGCGAGGAGGTGCCCGTACGGGTCGAGTCCATCCCCGTGTGCAGGGAGAACCGTGTCCTCGGCGTCATCGCGCGCAACACGAATCTGCTGACCGTGCGCACGCCCAGCCGGCTCGAACTCACGTATCTGCAGAGCGCGTCCGACCTCGCCCAGATGATCGCGGCTGGCTCCTTCCCCTTCCCCGGCGAGCAGCTGGACATCGATCATCTGCCGCGCGTGGGCGACGGGTTGATCCGGCTCGACTCGGACGGCATCGTCCAGTACGCCAGCCCGAACGCCCTCTCCGCGTATCACCGGTTGGGCCTGGCCACCGAGATCGTGGGGCTCCACCTCGGCCGGGTCACCGCCGAACTCGCGCCCTCCCGTGCCCCCGTCGACGAGGCCTTGGTCAAGCTGGCCAGCGGCTGGGCCCCGCGCGGCGCGGAGGTCGAGGCCAACGACTGCGTCGTACAGCTGCGCGCCATCCCGCTCGAACCCAAGGGCACGCGCATCGGTTCGCTCATCCTGCTGCGCGACATCACCGAGGTACGGCGCCGCGAGCGGGAGTTGATGACGAAGGACGCCACGATCCGCGAGATCCACCATCGGGTGAAGAACAACCTGCAGACGGTCGCCGCGCTGCTGCGCCTTCAGGCCCGCAGGATGGACTCGGACCGCGGGCGCGACGCGCTCAACGAGGCCGTGCGGAGGGTCGGTTCGATCGCCATCGTGCACGAGACGCTCTCCCAGACCCTGGACGAGAGGGTCGAGTTCGACGAGATCGCCGACAGGGTGCTGGCAATGGTCGCCGAGATCTCTCCCGGCCGGGTGACCGGCCATCGCACGGGCCACTTCGGGGTGTTGGAGGCGGAGGTCGCCACACCCCTGTCGATGGTGCTGACGGAGGTCCTGCAGAACGCACTGGAACACGGCTTCGGCCCGGGGGAACAGGGCACGATCGAAGTCGGTGCGGTGCGCTCGGGAGGCAAGGGCAAGGAGCCGGGGCGGCTGTTGGTCACCGTCCAGGACGATGGGCGCGGCCTGCCGGAGGGCTTCGAACCCAAGCAGACCGGCAACCTCGGGCTGCAGATCGTACGGACCCTGGTCGAGGGCGAGTTGGGCGGAGAGTTCGACATGCTCCCCGCACCGGAACGCGGCACGCGCGTCGTCTTCGACCTCCCGGTCTCCGTGGAGAAGCGCGAACGCTGACCCCGGGAGGGCAGGCGCGAGAACGAGTGAGAGCCCCGGCCCTGTAGGGCCGGGGCTCTCACTCTGTAAGAACGCGGTGCGCCTTGTGGCACTGCGCGCTGCGGCTCGGGATGCAGCGAGTGGCAGGGTGTGGGCGTCAGTTTCAGGCGGTCGCGGCGTTGTTCCGCGCCCGGTTGCGGGCGGCACGGCGCTTCATCGCGCGGCGCTCATCCTCGCTGAGGCCCCCCCAGACACCGGAGTCCTGACCGGACTCCAGGGCCCACTGCAGGCACTGCTCCATGACGGGGCAGCGACGGCAGACGGCCTTCGCTTCCTCGATCTGCAGCAGCGCAGGACCAGTGTTGCCGATGGGGAAGAACAGCTCGGGGTCTTCCTCGCGGCAAACGGCGTGGTGACGCCAGTCCATGGCTGCTACCTCTCCTCGTGAGTGTGCTGGGCTTGTGAATGTGAACGCTTTCACGAATCCTCTCGCAAGGGAAGGGGTGCCGATCGACTGTGATACGGGTCCCAGCGAAGTGAGAGAAGGATTCGGGCGCTTTGGGGGCCGCCGTGAGGGGCCGCCCGATCGCCATGAAGAGACTCGCAAACCTCGGCGGCGGATACAACCCCCTCCGCCAAGTTTTTTTTGATTCCTTGGTGTCGCGTCACTCACAGGCGTACTTCCAGGGGGTGGACCCTGGCCTAAACGTTCGAGTGGAAGGACTTTTGGCCCTTGGACTTAAGCAATCACACGCAGTGCACGGCGTACGCCTGTGAAGTTCACGCTGTTCCGCACTCCCAGGTGGTCACCGTCCATCTGAAACGGCAGTGGAACCTGCGAATGCAAGGTGAAGTCCACGACGTCATGGAGGGTTACCGCGTGTTTACCGCGAGGCCCGCGCTCGGGGCTCGACGTGAGCAATTGTGTGCCGTACCGGCTCATGGCCAGGGGGGTCAGCCGCGAGAGTCCGAGCACGTCGAGGGCGGTGTCGAAGGAGGCCTGCGGGGCGGCGTAGACGGGACGATTGCCCAGGTAGGTCCACGGCGCGGTGTTGCAGACTATCGACGCCACGAGATCCTCGAGCGGCTCGTGGCCCTCCCGCTCCAGCCTGATCGTGCCGCGGCTGCGGTGCTGTTCCTTCGCGAACTGCTTCAACACCTGCCGCACATACAGCGCATGGGTCGAACGCTTGCCGAGTTCCCTTTTCTGTTCGACGCGGCCCACCACGCCCGCGTCGAAGCCGAGGCCGGCGCAGAAGGTGAACCAGCGCGGGCGCAGACACGCGTCCTCGGTGTCCGGTACTCCCGAAGCAAGGCCGAGGCCGATCGTGCGCTCACGGCCCGACTCGATGGCGTCGAGCAGCTGCCCCGTCGCCTCGACAGCGTGGTTCGGCAGGCCCAGCGCGCGGGCGAAGACGTTGGTGGAGCCGCCGGGAACCACTGCGAAGCGGGGGAGCCTCTCGGGGTCCGGTCCCTGGTGCAGCAGACCGTTCACGACCTCGTTGACGGTGCCGTCGCCGCCGAGCGCGATCACCAGCTTCGTCTCGCCGTTCTGCGCAGCCAGCCGCGCGAGTTCGCGGGCGTGCCCGCGGGACTCGGTCGTCACCACGTCCAGCTTGAGGTCACTCGCGAGTGCGTGGGTGATCACCTCACGAGTGCGCAGGCTGGTGGTGGTGGCTACCGGATTGACGACGAGGAGTGCGCGCATGGAGGGCAGCGTACATATCCGGTGGAGGGCGGCCCCGGCCTTGGAGACGTCTGCACGCGTGGGACTACGCTCTTCACTGTGCCGACACCGAATGAGACCTCTTCCTCCCGGGACCTGCCCGAAGGCCGCCGCCCGCGACGCCTCACGGCCGCCGCCGCGCTGACAGCGATCGAGGGGGCAGTCGTCGCCGCCTTCGGTGTCGTCTCGCTCGTGAAGCTCCTGACGGACGAGCCGGACGGGATAATGCAGGCGGTCACGATGGCCGTGACGGTGCTGGCGCTGTCCGCGCTTCCGCTCGCCGCCGCGCGCGGGCTGTGGCTGCGCAGGCGGTGGAGCCGGGGCCCGTCGATGATCGTGCAGCTGATCGCGCTGCCCGCCGGCTACCAGATGGCACAGAACGGCGGCGTATGGACGGCCGCGGGCGTCGTCATCGCGCTGACGGGTGTCGCTGTGCTCGGCTGCCTCATCAATCCCACGGCGACAGAGGCGCTGGGCATCGGCCCGCGCGACGCGTAGCTCCCGGGCATTCGGCCCGAATCCGCAGAGAGCCCGGCCGATCCCCGGCCGGGCTCTGCGGTGGTCACTCCTCGATCAGCAGCCTGTCGCGCAGCTGCGCCAACGTCCGTGCCAGGAGGCGCGATACGTGCATCTGCGAGATGCCGACCTCCTGCGCGATCTGCGACTGCGTCATGTTCCCGAAGAAGCGCAACAGCAGGATCTTCTTCTCGCGCGGCGGCAGTTCCTCCAGGAGCGGCTTGAGCGATTCGCGGTACTCCACACCTTCGAGGGCGTCGTCCTCGGCGCCCAGGGTGTCCGCGACGGCGGGCGACTCGTCGTCCGTGTCGGGAACGTCGAGGGAGAGGGTGCTGTAGGCGTTGGCGGACTCCAGGCCCTCCAGCACCTCCTCCTCGGAGATCGACAGCCGCTGGGCCAGTTCGTGCACCGTCGGGGCCCTGCCGTGCAGTTGGGACAGCTCCGCCGTCGCGGAGGTGAGCGACAGGCGCAGTTCCTGAAGACGGCGCGGAACGCGCACGGCCCAGCCCTTGTCCCGGAAGTGGCGCTTGATCTCGCCGACGACGGTGGGGGTGGCGTAGGTGGAGAACTCCACGCCGCGCTCCGGGTCGAAGCGGTCGACCGACTTGATCAGACCGATCGTCGCGACCTGCGTGAGGTCGTCGAGGGGTTCGCCCCTGTTGCGGAAGCGGCGGGCCAGGTGCTCGACCAGCGGAAGGTGCATCCGCACCAGGTGGTTGCGCAGTTCGGCGCGCTCGGGGGAGCCGTCGGGAAGACCGCGCAGCGCGATAAACATGCCCCGTGCTCCGCTGCGGTCGTGCGGATCGAAGTGCGCGAACTGCGCGGCCCGTGCCGTACGGGCGCCGTGCTGGCCGGCGCCGTGGTCGTGACCACGCGCGGTCTCGTGTCCGTGCGTCTCCTGCTGCTGCATGTCCATCGCGTCCGCCCGCTCTGCCTGCTCCGGTAGCTGACTGCTGGGGTCGGCGGGGTGCGGCCTGGCCTGTTCAGGCACGACCTGGTCGGCCGCCGCACCGATGCGGCCCGCCCGATGCTCCCGTGCCTCGTGGCCGGTCACGGCGCTCCGGGGCCGGCACCGCGCTTCTTGTGCAGGCTGATGCTGACCGTACGGTCGTCGGACACCGTCGAATCCACCTCGCCGGCCAGGGCGGAGAGCACTGTCCAGGCGAAGGTGTCGCGCTCCGGCGCCCTGCCGTCGGTCGTGGGTGCCGAGACGGTGACCCTGAGGGAATCGCCGACGAGCCTGAAGACGCAGCTGAGCACGGAGCCCGGCAGCGCTTGCTGGAGGAGGATGGCGCACGCCTCGTCGACGGCGATCCGCAGATCCTCGATCTCGTCAAGGGTGAAGTCCAAGCGGGCTGCGAGCCCGGCCGTGGCCGTGCGCAACACCGACAGATAGGCACCCGCCGCGGGCAGCCGGACCTCGACGAAGTCCTGTCCGTCCTGCCCCACGGGCTCACCTGCGATCTGGGACACCCTCACCTCCAAAGTGGCACAAGCCGGTTCGGCTCGTTCGCTGTACGAGTGCGTCGGTCCGCCGCCCTTGCCCGTGCATCTCTCTCACGGAGAACCAACGGACTGACGCCGTCGATGGTTCGCCTGCGACGCTATCGCGATCCGCGAGCTGATGTCGCCCGCACGGATCTACGACGAGCTGCGGCGCCCCATCACACGAGCGTCACCCATAGTAAACATATGGGTACTGTCTGTGGCTAGGGGTCGGAGGTCGTGAATCCCGAATCGTTACGCTGTGTTGTCGTCGGCCAGCTTCCTCAGTGGTTCCCCTGACATTCGGAAGACCGTCCATTCCTCCATCGGTTCGGCGCCAAGTGATCTGTAAAAACCGATTGAGGGGTCGTTCCAGTCCAATACCCACCACTCGAAGCGTTCATAACCTCGTTCGACACAGATTCCGGCAAGGGCTGAAAGCAGTTGCTTCCCGTGCCCGGCGCCGCGTGCGGACGGGCGCACGTACAGGTCCTCCAGATACACACCGTGAGTACCGGTCCATGTGGAGAAATTGAGGAACCACAGAGCGAAACCGACTGGGTCACTCTCCGTGGTCTCCTCCGCGATCAGAGCGAAGACCGCGGGGTGTTCGGAGAACAGGGCGTCGTGCAACTGCCGCTCCGTGGCCTTCGCGTGCTCCAGTGCCCGTTCGTACTCCGCGAGTTCGCGGATCATCGCGTGGATGGCCGGTACGTCGGACGGGGCCGCGGCTCTGATCATGCTTCCACGCTAACGCGGGCCGGTGACGACGGCCGTCACGGTGCTGGCAGGAGCGAAGGCGCCCTCGTCCGCGAGCGTGGTGAGTGCGAACAGCAGCTTGGCGACGTAGATCCGTTCCAACTGTGGGAGGGAATGTTGCGCCGCGAAGTCCCGGGCGAATTCCTCCAGTTCGCGGTCGCCGCGGGCGTAGCCGCCGAAGTGGAAACGCTCGTCGAGGTGCCACGTGCCGCGGGGGCCGTCGAACGTGCGACGTTGCAGTTCACGGATATCGTCGGCGAGGAAGCCGCCCCGCAGGACGGGAACGCCGAGGGCGCGCTGCCCCGGTCCGAGTCCCGCCGCGAGTCCGGCAAGGGTGCCGCCGGTCCCGCACGCCACGGCGGCGACGTCGGTGCGGCCCCGAAGCTCCTCGCCGAGGGCCGTGCACCCGTGCACGGCAAGGGAGTTGCTGCCGCCCTCGGGTATGCGGAACGCCTCCAGCGCCGTCCCCGTCGCCGCGCTGCCGCCGAGCAGCCGCTCGGCGAAGTCCGGGTCGTGGCGGCGCCGATAGTCGGAGCGGGAGACGAAGTGCAGCGCCATGCCGTCGGCGGCACACTGCGCCAGCGAGGGGTTGAGCGGCCGGCGGGCCAGTTCGTCACCGCGCACCACGCCGACGGTGGCGAGTCCGAGCATCCGGCCGGCGGCGGCCGTCGCCCGCAGATGGTTGGAGTAGGCGCCGCCGAACGTCAGCAGCGTGGTGTGGCCGCCTTCGATTGCGGCGCGCAGATTAGGGACGAGTTTTCGCCATTTGTTGCCCGGAACGCGCGGGTGTATCAGGTCGTCGCGCTTGAGCAGGAGCCGTATGCCGCGTCCGGTGAAGCGCTCGTCGTGGATCTCCTGGAGCGGCGAGGGGAGCAGCGGCGGTGGATCGAGAGCGGCGAGAAGGCGGTCGGCCGAGGGTGCGCCGGCGCCTCCGCACCCCGGAGGACCGGGGTGCGGGGGAGGGGCGGGGGCGCTGCTGTTCACACCTGCATTGTCGCGCCGTCCGCCCCTCCCGTCGCCTCAGAATCCCCTCACTTCAGGCGGGCGGCGATGCGCTTGCGCATCGCGTCCATGGTGAAGCCGCGCGGGTCCGACTTCTGGTTCGTCCACTCCAGATGGCCGATGACCGAGCCCTCGGTCCAGCCGTGGTGCCTGCACAGTGCGGCGGCGGCGCGTTCGATGGCGTCGAGTTGCTCGTCGGGCCACGGGTCGTCGCCGTCGCCGAGGTTCTCGCATTCGAAGCCGTAGAAGTACCGGTTGCCGTCTGTGTTCATCTGGTTGGGTTTGGGCAGATCGTCCTCCGCTATCACCGCGCGTAGCACGTCGTCGTCGCCGAGCCCCGCGTGGTTGGCGCGCCCGTGGCCGACGAGATGCACCGTGCCGTCCTTGGTGATGGCGCCGTGCGCCAGTGGTCCGGGCAGATCGGAACGTCCGTCGTAGATGAGGTCGACCGTCTCCTTGGCGCCGCTGGTCACGGTGTGGTGGATCATGATTCCGTGAACGGGGCCCCAGGGGCCCTTGTGGTTGCGGTTGTGATTGCGCCAGTCGCGGACCTCCTCGACCGTCACGCCCTCCTTCTTCAGGGCTGTGATGAAGGCGCTTGCTGTGATGGGTGTGGCCATCTCTGCCCCGTACCTTCCCTTTGCGCTCTCGTGTGTTCGAGGGTGATGCCCATCAGGCCGTGCGCTTACTCCGTTCCCAGGCGTTTCAGGGCAAGCCCGCACGCGTCAACACGCCCTGGACACACGCCTCGTGCCTGTACGGACGCAGCAGGTGCGGCATCCGGTCGCGGGCGCGGCGTGCGCGGCCGGACCGTACGAGCGCCGAGTCCTCCAGGAAGCTCTGCCATGCCGAGCACGCCTCCTCCAAGCGGCCCCTGGTGAGCAGCAGTTCCGCCAGTTCCGCCTCGCTGAGGGCACGGGAGCGGCGTTCGCCTTCCGGGCGGGAGCGCAGCGAGGCGCGCAACTCGTGGACGGCCCCGTCGCGGTCTCCCAGCGCGGCCCGTACCTGGCTCGCCTGGTAGTGCAGCGCCGCGTCCTGGTAGGCGCCGACGGGCTCGCCGCCGTCGGGGGACTCCGGCCCGGTCGTCAAGTCGGCCGGTGCGCGGGCGAGTTCGTGCTCGGCGCGGCTCAGGGCGGCCAGGGACCGCGTGCGTCCGCCTTCCGCGGCCTGCGCGACCGCGAGCCCCGCGTACAGGAACGAGCGCGTCGACGGTGCCGCGTCCGAGGGCGCCGTCTCGCACGCGGACTCGGCGAGGGCGAGGCTCAAGCGGCGGTGACCCAGCTGGTACGCCTGCGAACTGAGCGCCCGCTGCACGAGCGCCACGCATTCGGGGTCCTCTCCCTCGGCGGCGAGCTGCGCGGCGGTGTCGAAGGCGCGCTGGGCGAGACCGTGGCGCTGTTCGTCCGCGTAGACACGGGCCAGCAGATAGCTCAACCGGGCCGCGCCCGCGACGAGCCGGGGGTGGTACGGGCCCTCCCCGCCCGTGTGCAGCCGGCGCACCAGCCCCGCCAGGCAGGCCGCCAGCGGTGTGCGGATGTGGCCGCCGCCGTGACGGTCCGCCTGCTGGGCGAAGAAGCGCGCGTGTTCGCGTACGGAGGCCACCTCGTCCGGCGTGGTGCGCCGGGAGGGCCGTCCGCCCCGGGGGAGGGAGGGGAAGTGTGCCCGGGGCGGACGGGGGCGGAGGGGCTCGGCGGTTTCGCTGGGCTCGTCGCCGATGCCGCGCTCGCGCGGTGCGGTCGTGCTGGTGGCTCCCGAAGTGCTCGCCGTGCCCGGTCGCGCGCCGACGGCGGCGCCGAGCGTGAGCCGGTACGGGGCGGGCGGCGGGGCGTCGGCCCGTGGCGGGCCGACCACGGCAGCCGTGAGGGCGGCCAGCCGGTCGGCCGGGGGTGCGCCGTCCTGGAGAGCCGCCAGGTACGCGCCGAACTCCCCGCCGTTCGCGGACAGTTCGGCGGCTTCTCCGCCCGCGGCGTTCCTGGGCCGGGGGCCGGGGCCGCCGGACCGGCCGTCGCCCATGCCCAGTTGGGTCACGCCGACCGGACGGCCCAGCCGCCGGGAGAGCGCCTCCGCGATGAAGCCCTGCACCCGGGGCGAGGGGCGGCTGCCGCGCAGCCAGTGCGCGATCGAGGTGCGGTCGTAGCCGAGCCGGATGCCGGCCTCGTTGCCCAGCCTTCCGATGGCTCGGGCGAAGGCCTCCTGCGTCCATTCGCTCTCCGCCAATAAGGAGCGCAGCGCGGCGTTCGGGGTCGGGTCCCGGCGGTGGCGCTCACCGGGCCGCATGCGGGGCCACCTGACAGATGCCGAAGCGGAATCGGATCGGGTCGTTCACGGGAATTCCCTCCTTGTGTGCTCCGACGCGAAGTTGCGTACGGAGTGCTCCCAAGCGAACCGCGTCTCCCGCTTCTTGGGGAGCATGTGAGGTGCGCACGCAGAGGTGCGACTTTCACACCCCGTGTGAACGGTTGTCCGTTACTCTCTGAAACAAGGGTTGGACGACCGGAGGGCGAGATGGAGCCCAACAGTCAACTGGACGTGCTGCTTGACCAGTCCGGAATCTCCCGGGCGGGTCTGGCCTCACGAGTCAATCGTCTCGGCGTGGAGCACGATGTGACTCTGCGTTACGATCACACGGCTGTCGCACGCTGGCTCAAGGGGCAGCGCCCGCGCGGCCGTGTACCGGAGTTGATATGCGAGGTACTGGGCGCGCGACTGGAACGCACGCTGACCCTCGCGGACATAGGCATGGCCGGACCTCCCGGCGCGCTCCTGACGCCGCACCCGCTCTCATCCGGAGGCGCGGGCGAGGACGACGAACGGGCCACGCTGGGCCGCTTCGTGGAGCGGGCGGCGGTCTCCTGGCGCTCCGACCAGATGCATGCCGACACGCCCGGCCCGGCCCTGCTGACGGGCGCTGCGGCGGTGGCTCCGGTGTGGGAGTGGGAGAACCCTCCCGACGACCTCGACGTCTCCCACAAGGGAAAACGCGAGGTCTCGGAGGTGGACGTCGCGCTGCTGCACGCCGCTCGCGGCCACTACGAGCACCTCTACCGCAACGCAGGCGGAGTCGCCACGCGCCCCCGCGTCGTCGGCTTCCTGACCGGCGAGGTGACGCCGCTGCTGCGCGGGGACTACGAGGACGGCACCGGTCGCGAACTGTGCCGTGCGGCGGGCGCGTTGGCCGCGGTGAGCGGCATCTGCGCCTATGACGCCGACGAACAGGGCCTCGCCCAGCGGTACTTCCACCAGGCGTTGCGCCTCGGCAAGGCCTCCGGCGACCGCCTCTTCGGCGGCTACGTCGTCTCGCTCCTCGTCAACCAGGCTCTCCACCTCGGCGACAACCGGCGCGCCATCGCCTGTGCCGAGGCGGTGTTACGCACGCCGGGGCCGCATTCCACCCCGGCCCTGGCGACCGACCTGTACGCGATGCAGGCGAAGGCGTACGCGCGCATCGGCGATCGCAGGGGTGCGCACAGCTGCATGCGCAGTGCCGAGACCTGCTCCACACGCATACGTCCGGAGGAGGAGCCCGAGGAGACCGGCTACGTCCAACCGGGCCTGGTGCAGGTCCGATTGGCGGAGGCTCTGCTGGTACTCGGTGAGCTCGAACCGGCCCGCCGGTATGCCGAGGAGGCCGCGAGGGCACCCGCTCATGTGCGCGGCCGGGTCAACCGGCTGGTCACGCTCACAGGCGTGGAGTTGCGCACCGGTTCGCCGGAACGCGCTGCGGAGACGGCGGTGCGGATGGCCGATCAGGCGCAGGGCATCGAATCACAGCTGCTGCGGCAGCGTATGCGGCAGGTCCGGGAGCGTCTGCTGCGGCACCCCGGCGCACCGGCCGCACAGGCGGCGGAGCTGATCGAGGAAACGTTGCGGGTGCCTCTCTGAAGGGAGGCCGGCCGGACGGCGCCTCTGTCAGGGAAGCGCCGCGGCGTGCTGGGATGTGCCCAACCTCCGTCAGGAAGGGGGCACATACGTGCGATGGAAGAACCTGGGTGAACACACTGTGTACGAGAACCAGTGGTTACGGGTCAATCTCGCGGACGTGCTGCTGCCGGACGGCCGTCACCTGGATCACTATCTGATCCGGTTGCGGCCGGTGGCCATGGCCACCGCGGTCAACGAACGCAACGAGGTCCTGATGCTCTGGCGGCACCGCTTCATCACCGACAGCTGGGGATGGGAACTCGCGGCCGGAGTCGTCGAGGACGGCGAGGACCTCGCCGCCGCGGCGGCGCGCGAGATGCTGGAGGAGACGGGCTGGCGGCCCGGGCCGCTTCGTCATCTGATGACTGTGGAGCCCTCCAACGGGCTCACCGACGCACGGCATCACATCTACTGGTCGGACAGCGCCGCCTACGCGGGCCACCCCGAGGACGACTTCGAGTCGGACAAGCGCGAGTGGGTGCCGCTGAAGGAGACGCCGGACCTCATCGCCGCAGGCGAGGTCCCCGCCGCGAACACGGCGGCGGCACTGCTGATGCTGTACCGGCTGCGCTTCGGCTGACCGGACCGGTCGGACCGGACCGGGACCGGAGTGAACGGGACCGGGTCGGAGAACCGGGTCGGAGAGCCGGACCGGCCCCCGGTCCGCCGAGTGCGGCGGACCGGGGGCCGGAGGTCCTCTCGTGCGCGCCTCGCGCGCTTACGGCGGACGGGGCGCCTGTCACGCGCCCCTCACGCCGTCCTCACTTGCTGCGCAGGAAGCCGTCCCCGTGCTGGGCGATGTGCTGCTCCAGCGCGGAGAGCGCCTGCTGCACCTCGGCGGAGGTGCCGCTGCCGCGCTGCTCGGCGTAGTAGGCGGCACCCAGGCGCTTCAGCAGGTCGCTGCCCTGCCGCTGTGCCTGTACCTCCTCCATCTTCTCCTTGCCCTGCGTCAGGCCGCGCTGCGCCTGCTCCTTGGCCCTGTCGAGGAAACCCGCCATCGTTCCTGCCTCCTGTACCTGCGTCGCCGGGGGGAATTGCCCGGAAAACCCCCCTGTCCTTGCCCGTCCAAACGTATGCCGTGATCAGCTGGTTCCCTCATCCTCCGCCAGTACGTCGAGGGCCACCCGTACGAGCTGCGGAACGGCGGGATGGCCGGGCCTGCCCGAACCGACGGGCCTCTCATGCCAGATGAGCATCAGTGGTACGTCGCCCGTGCCGGCCAGCGGCCGGTACACGACGTCCGGGTGGGGGTGCATCTCGGCTGTGGCCGACGTGGAGACGCCGACGGCGTTGCCTGCCGCGATGGCGCCCAGCCAGTCGTCCGTGTTGGCGACGAGCACCGCAGAGTCCGGGTCCGGGCGGATCTCCTCCGGCCACAGTTCGAGCGTGGTCAGGCCGGAGACGGTGTTGAGGGCGATGGGGTGGTGCGCCAGCGAGGCGAGGTTCAACGGACCCGTGTGCGCGGCCAGTTCGCTGTCCGCGGGCACCGCCGCCACCCGGGTCTCGTTGCACAGCCACTCGCCGAGCAGGCCGTCGGCCTCCCGGGGGATCAGCGGTCCCCGCATCAGAGCGACGTCGACCTTGCCGCTCAGCAGTCCTGCCGACCGCTCGTCCACGCGCAGCAGCTCCAGCGGCGTCTGCGGGTACAGCTCCTTCCAGCGCCGCAGCAGCGGCGTGGTGTGCCGTCCGAAGGCCGACCAGGCGTGGCCCAGGCGCAGCGGCCACGGGCGCAGCCGTGCGGGGTCGAGAGCCTCGTCGACGGCGGCGACGGCGGTGGTCGCCTTGTCCAGGAAGCGCCGTCCGTCGGTGGTCAGTTCCAGATGGTGGGTCGTACGGTCCACCAGGCGCACGCCCAGGTGCGCCTCGAGCTGACGCAGGGTCCGCGAGAGGGCGGGCTGGCTCATCCGCAGCACCGCCGCGGCGGAGGTCACGCTGCCGGCGTCGGCGATGGCGAGGAAGGCGCGCAGATGACGCAGTTCAGCGGTCATGCGCACGGAGCATAGCCGCAGGCCGAGACGCATTTCACAGGGCGACGCGGCGGTCATAACGTGTGCTCATGAGCTCTGGTGACAGCACTGCCGCGCGGAACCCGCCCCGGACCGGGCCCGGGTCCGGCGCCCACGGCCCGTACGCACGGCAGGGCCACGGACGGCTCGGCGCGGTCGGAATGGTCATCGGCAGTGCCATGTCGCTGCAGTTCGGGTCGGCGGTGGCCGCCACGCTCTTCCCGCGGGCCGGCGCGCTCGGTGTGGTGGCGCTCCGGCTGGTCTTCTCCGCGCTGCTCATGCTTGCCGTGTGCAGGCCGCGGCTGCGGGGCCACTCCCGCGCGGACTGGGCGGCCGTCGCCGGGCTGGGCGTCGCGCTCGGCACCATGAACACGCTGTTCTACCAGGCCATCGACCGCATCCCGCTCGGTGCCGCCGTCACTCTCGAACTGCTCGGCCCGCTCGTGCTGTCCGTCGTGGGCTCCCGGCGCATGCTGAGTCTGCTGTGGGCAGGGCTCGCACTGGCGGGTGTGTATCTGCTGGGCAGCAGCGGTTTCGCCAGCATCGACTTCGCCGGGGCCGCGTTCGCGCTGGCCGCCGGTGCCATGTGGGTGGCGTACATCCTCTTCAACTCCCGTACGGGCGCCCGCTTCCCCAAGGCCGACGGGCTCGCCCTCGCCATGGCGCTGGCCGCCCTGCTCAGCGCGCCGCTGGGTGTGGCGAGCGCCGGCCGCGCGCTGCTGGACCCGGTGACGCTCGGGCTGGGCGCGGCAGTGGCGGTGCTCTCCTCGGGGGTGCCGTACACGCTCGAACTGTTCGCCCTGCGAAGGCTGCCCGCGGCGACCTTCGCGCTGCTGATGAGCCTCATGCCGGTGGCGGCGGCGTCGGCGGGGTTCCTGGTGCTCGGCCAGCGCCTCGAGGTGCTGGAACTTGTCGCCATCGCCCTGGTCATCGTCGCCAGCATGGGCGCGGTACGCACACCTCCCGCCGCCCGCACCAGGGGTGCCGGGCCGCCCGTGCCGTGACGCCCACCGTGCGCCATAGGGTGGGCCGGTGAGCGAGCGCGAGCGGCCGGTGGCCGTCTGGACCGAGGACGGCGTCGAACGCACCGCACTGTGGCGTTCGGAGAGCGGCACGAAGCCCCCGCGTCACGTGCGCGTCGCGGACGACCGCATGACCGCCGACTCCGCCTACAAGCTGGCCTGCGAGGGCACTGCGCTGCTGTGGCGCGGCGACTATCACCAGGCGCGGCAGATGCTGTCCGCGCTGGCCCGCCGGGTCGACCGCAAGCCGCCGAAGACGGGCGGCAGTCCGCGCGAGACCTTCCACCTCCAGCGCCAGGCGCAGTCCCGGCGGGCGCGGATCCTGGGGATGCTGCTGGTGCCGCTCGACGCCGGGGACGGGGGCGGCGCCCGGGGCGAGGACGGTTGCGTCGTACCGCTCCGCCGTGCGCCGGACGTACGGGAGGCATGTCGCGAGGCGTACGGACCGCCGGAGGGCGGCGCGGCGCGGCACTCCCTCGTGGCGCTGCGCGAACTGCTCGGCATCATCGGCGCTCATGAGTGGCGGCACAGGGGAGTACCGGTACCGGCGCTGGGCGGTGAACACGTGCACCCGGCGTACGGGGTCTTCTCGCCGGTGCGCGGGGAGTACGTGGACCTGGTCGCCGGCACCGAACTGCCCCCGGGCGGGCTCGCGTTCGACATCGGCACGGGTACGGGGGTGCTGGCCGCGGTGCTCGCCCGGCGCGGGTTGGGACGCGTCGTCGCGACGGACCAGGACGAGCGGGCGCTGGCGTGCGCCCGCGAGAACGTCCAACGGCTGGGCGTTGAGGGGCAGGTGAGCGTCGTGGCCGCGGACCTCTTCCCGCCGGGCGCCGAACGGGCCTCGCTCGTCGTGTGCAACCCGCCCTGGCTGCCCGCGAAACCGGCCTCGCCGCTGGAGCACGCCGTGTACGACCCCGGAGGCCGTATGCTCCGCGGCTTCCTGTCCGGGCTGGCGGAGCGGCTGACCCCGGACGGCGAGGGCTGGCTGATCCTCTCCGACCTCGCCGAGCATCTTCAGCTGCGTACGCGCGAGGAGTTGCTGGCCTGGATCGCCGAGGCGGGCCTCGCTGTCGCCGGCCGCGAGGACACCCGTCCCCGGCACGCACGCTCGTCAGACGCCTCCGATCCGCTGCACTTCGCCCGCGGAGCGGAGGTCACGTCGCTGTGGCGGCTGAGGCGCACGGGGGACTGACCGGGGTTCCGGCGAACCCCCGGACGGGGCGATCCGGCATCACGAAGTGGCCCGCGAGGAACGGCCGTTCGCGGCCCCGCTGGTGAGCGGAAGCCGTCTCGCGATTCCTTGAGAGACCGGTGGCGCCCCGGAATCGTGTTCCGGCGGACGATGACCGACATCACGAGCCGCCGAGCACCGGCGAAGCCCCGGACCAGCTCGGCGCCTTCCGACCTGCCGGAAACACGAACAAGTCACTGGTCCGGACGCTGAGACCGCCCCGGGCGACGAACCGGTCCGGGGTACGTGCCGGGCCGGTCGTCCGGCCCGGCCCCCGCCGGTCCGCTCGCTTCCCTGTACCTTCCCTACCATCCTTCCCCCCCAGAAAGCGGAGAGGTGAATTCCCTGTACGGTCCGCGCGTGCTGCTGTGGTGCCTGGCAATCGGTGGCCTCTTCCTGGCTTTTGTCTCCCTGTCCGCGAACCAGCGCCCCCTCGCCGTCATGGGGTTCGTCCTCGTCATCCTCTGCCCCGGTCTGGCCGAGGCGTACGCGCAGCGCAGGCGGCGGAGCGACTGGTACCGCCGCGAGTTCGTGACGCAGGAGGAGTTCGTCAGCTCCCTGGACCGAGCCGGCCTGCGGCGCATCCGCGACGAGAAGGGGTTGGCGGAGGCGGTCCGCGCCCTGCGCCGCCGGCATCCGAAGCTCCCGTTGAAGGTTGCCGCGGAGACCGTCAAACAGCTCTGAACGGTCCGGACGACGGCCTTGTCCCGCGCGACTCCTCAACTACCGCCGCTGAAGGGCCGAATGGGCCTGAGCACGTAAAGGCACCGGTCGGCGCGGTACGCGCGCACATGGCCGGGCCGAAATGACCGCACCCGGTTCGCCATGGACGCCTTCGTGAGGCGCCGTGACGAACCGGGTGCGGTCGAAGCCCGGGAGGACGAAGGGCGGTCAGCCCTTCTTGGTCTCCCAGAAGATCTTGTCGATCTGGGCGATGTAGTCGAGGGCCTTCTGGCCAGTGGCCGGATCGGTCGAGCCCTTGGCCGTGGAGAGGGCCTTGAGGGTCTCGTTGACCAGCTGGTGCAGGTCCGGGTACTTCTCGAAGTGCGGGGGCTTGAAGTAGTCGCTCCACAGCACCGAGACGTGGTGCTTGGCCAGTTCGGCCCGCTCTTCCTTGATCGTGGTGGCGCGAGCGCGGTAGTGCGGGTCGTCGTTGGCCTGGTACTTCTCCTGGATGGCCTTGACCGACTCCGCCTCGATGCGGGCCTGCGCCGGGTCGTAGACACCGCAGGGCAGGTCACAGTGGGCGCTGACCTTGACCGTGGGCGCGAACAGACGGGAAAGCATAGAGCCGTCCTTCCTCGTGATCGTCTTCTCACCTGTGAGATTACTCCGTAGGGGAGGCCTTTTCGCGTGTGCCCCCGGGGGCTTAGGACAAAAGTCCAGTGTTGGGCGAACGTGAGGACGGGACCGAGGTGAGGCACACAGATGCCGGAGCGGGCGCGGGAATCGCCAGGGTACGGACAGCAGAGGAGCGGGGCTTTGAGCGGGTTGCTGAAGCGGATCGGGCTCGCCGAGGTCTACAACCCGTCGATGCTGCCGACACTGCGCCCCGGTGACCGTCTGGTCGTGAAATACGGTTCCCGCGTGCGCCCCGGAGCGGTCGTGCTGCTGCGGCATCCGCTCCAGCACGATCTGCTCATCGTCAAACGGGCCGTGGAGCGCCGTTCGGGTGGCTGGTGGGTGGTCGGTGACAATCCGCAGGTGCGCAATGACAGCCGGGAGTTCGGGGCCGTCCCGGACGATCTGATGGTGGCGCGCGCCTGGGTGCGGCTGCGGCCTCCGCGGGGGCCTCAGCGCTCCCTGCCGCCCGTACTGCCGTGGGTCTTCTCGGCGGTGCGGCCGCTGGTGGTGCTGCCGGCGGGGCGCTCCGGTAGAGCCTCCGCGTCCTCGTCCTCCCTGACGTCGTTGCTGTCCCGGCTCTCCAGGCGCTTGCGGGCGCGGTAGGCGGCCACGTTGGCGCGCGTGGCGCAGCGGTCGGAGCAGTAGCGGCGGGAGCGGTTCGTGGAGGTGTCCAGGTACGCCTTGCTGCACGGTGCCGCCTGGCAGATCCCGAGCCGTTCCACGCCCAGGTCGGTCAGGTGGAAGGCGAGGCCCATGCAGGCCGTCGCCGTGTAGCCGGCCGCCGCCGTGACGGGATGCTCCGCGAGGTGCATGTGCCAGCGGGGGCGTCCGTCGGCGGACAGGTCGCCGTGACCGCTGATCTGGGGGCTGGCGGGGAATTCCATGAGCAGCGCGTTGAGAAGGTCCACGGCACGCGTCTCGTCACCCTCCGAGGCAGCGCCGAAGACGGCGCGCAGGCGTGTCCGCACGGCCCGCAGCCGGGCCACATCGGCCTCCGTGGCCCGGCGGGCCGTCTGGCGGTTGGCGCCGCACAGCTCCCGCACGGACTCGACCGACGTGAGGGTGTCCACGCCGCGCTCGGGCTCCTCGGTGTTAACCAGGCGCACCGCGAAGTCGGAGTAATAGCTGAGTTCCACTTGTGGTCCTTACAGCAGCGGGGCTATCGTCGGCCGTGAAGGTAATGAGCGAGTACGGTCAGAGAGTATTACATCCAGGAGGATGGCGTGGCTGCCTACACGGACGACGCGGACATCGCAGGTGCCGGTGCCGACTGGCGAGCATGGCAGGAGAGTTGGGACCGGCAGCAGGAGTTCTACCTCCCGGACCGCGAGGAGCGGTTCCGGGTCATGCTCGACATGACCGAGGCCCTGGCCGCTCCCCCCGCCCCCGCGGAGGCGGACGGCACCGGTGCCCCCGGGCCGGTGGTGCTCGACCTGGCCTGCGGCACGGGCAGCATCTCCCGGCGGCTGCTGCGCCGCTTTCCCGGGGCGCAGTCCACCGGAGTCGATCTCGACCCGGCGCTGCTGATGATCGCGCGCGGCTACTTCGCCGGGGACGAGCGCGTGGAGTTCGTGAGCGGGGACCTGACCGACCCGGATTGGACGAACAAGCTCCCGCACCGCTCGTACGACGCGGTGCTCACCGCCACCGCCCTGCACTGGCTGCGCACCGACGAACTCGGCGTGCTCTACGGGCAGATCGCGGGCGTGCTGCGTGACGGCGGCGTGTTCATGAACGCCGACCACATGCCGGACGAGACCACGCCCCGCATCAACGAGGCGGCCCACACCTTCGACAAGGCGCGCCGTGAGCAGGCGGAGGAGCTGGGCAAGGAGGACTGGGCCGCCTGGTGG
Organism: Streptomyces sp. TAA486; assembly: GCF_000426165.1. Classification (NCBI taxonomy): domain Bacteria; kingdom Bacillati; phylum Actinomycetota; class Actinomycetes; order Kitasatosporales; family Streptomycetaceae; genus Streptomyces; species Streptomyces sp. TAA486. The sequence continues at coordinate 548,698 of NZ_AUEV01000001.1, forward strand.
GACGGGCTGTCCCGGGAGCCCGCGGTGGCCGACGCCGTCGCCGTGCGCTTCCGCACCATCGGCAACCCGCTGGCCGGCGACCACTCCGACGGCGAGGTCCAGTCCGCGGCCCGCCATGCCGAACTGCTGCGCGCGGCGGGCTTCGCGGAGGCGCGGCCGGTGTGGAGCTCGCCCCTCGACGCGCTCGTGCTGGGCTTGAAGTAGCCACCGCGCGCCGGGAAGCCGTACGTGCATGAGGGCGGTACGGGCAGAGGCTGCCCGTACCGCCCTCACACGTGTGTCCGACCGTCCCGGCTCCCGCACATCCCGCGCGGGAGCCGGGTGACGGCGAGGTCAGCGGCGGGCGACGCCTTCCGCGCGTGCCGCCGCGGCGACCGCGGACGTCACGGCGGGAGCGACCCGCTCGTCGAACGGCGACGGGATGACGCAGTCCGCGCTCAACTCGTCGGAGACGACGGCCGCCAGGGCCTCGGCCGCGGCCAGCTTCATTCCCTCGGTGATGTCGGTTGCCCGAACCTGCAGGGCGCCGGCGAACACACCCGGGAAGGCCAGCACGTTGTTGATCTGGTTCGGGTAGTCGCTGCGGCCCGTGGCCACGACCGCCGCGTACTTGGAGGCGACGTCCGGGTGGATCTCCGGGTTCGGGTTGGCCATGGCGAAGACGAAGGAGTCCTCGGCGAGTGTGGCCACCGCCGACTCCGGGACCGTACCGCCGCTGACGCCGATGAAGACGTCGGCGCCGTCCATCACCGACTCGAGAGAACCGGTGCGCCCCTGCTTGTTGGTGAAGCCGGCCAACTCCCGCTTGACGTCGGTGAGATCGTCGCGGTCCGCGGAGACGACGCCCTTGCGGTCGCACACCACGACGTCGCCGATGCCCGCCTCCACGAGGATCTTGGCGATCGCGAAGCCCGCCGCGCCCGCACCCGAGATGACGGTGCGCAGGTCGCCGAGCAGGCGGTTGGTCAGGCGTGCGGCGTTGCGGAGCGCCGCGAGCGTGACGATGGCCGTGCCGTGCTGGTCGTCGTGGAAGACCGGCACGTCCAGGCGTTCCTTGAGCTTGGCCTCGATCTCGAAGCACCGGGGTGCCGCGATGTCCTCCAGGTTGACGCCGCCGAAGGACGGTGCGAGGCGCGCGACGGTCTCGACGATCTCGTCGGTCTCGCGGCAGTCCAGCGCGACCGGGAACGCGTCCACGCCGCCGAACTGCTTGAAGAGAATGGACTTGCCCTCCATCACCGGGAGGGATGCCTCCGCGCCGATGTCGCCCAGTCCCAGCACCGCGCTGCCGTCCGTGACGACGGCCACCACCTGGGACTTCCACGTGTAGTCGTCGACCAGCTCGGGCTGGCGCGCGATGGCGCTGCAGACCTTGGCCACGCCCGGCGTGTACGCGAGGGACAGTTCGTCCGCGTTGCGGACCGGGACGGTGGCCTGCACGGCCATCTTCCCTCCGCGGTGCAGAGCGAAGGCCGGATCGATCACGTCCTCGTCCAGTCCGTCCTTCGAATTGACGATCTCCGCTGCCACTTGTCGAACCCCTTTGTCGAAAACCTTTATGAGAGAGGCCGCTCCCTGGTTGAGGAACGGGCGGGCACCACGTACGCCGGCCGCGGCCCATGGCCCTGGTGGGAGCCCCGGGCGAGGCCCGGTTGGGGTCCCCCCAGGCCGCTCGGCCGAGGGGGCGGGTCCCCGGCCAGCTCGGCCGAGGGGGCGGGTCCCCCAGCCCACTGGGCCGAGGGGGAAGAGCGAACGCCGGGCGCGCCGCACACGCGCCCTGGTCCCCGGGTGAGGGGTGTAATCGACCTTTGTACCGGACGAAGCCCGTCGCTTACGACCCGCTTTCCCCATGACCGACAGCAGGCAACCGGACATTAACTGACAGAATGGTCCGAATGTGTGCGGCGGTCGAGTTTCTCTCGACCACAACACACCTGCCGGTGAAGGGTCTTCGGTGTAACCCGCGGATGTGCCCAAGGTCTCCTGCGGGTCTCCCCTCGAACGGAACGCGACTCGGTGTATGCGACGCGTGAGTGCCCTGTATGCGGAACCCGGCCTCCGTTATCCGATTTTGACTCGCGAGTCCTCTGTAACCGCTCGAACGGATGGCAGGATTTCCACCATCCATCGGCAGCATCCTTACGCGGCCGTGACACCCGAAGGTGTGTGCCCGACCGGACGCTCCCTCATCCGCAGGAGGACCCCGCAATGACCGCACGCAACTCCCGACGCCCGGCGGACGTGCGCCGCCGCAGCGCTCGTATGGCCGCGCCCATAGCCGTGCTGGTCACCGGCGCCCTGATGCTGACCGGCTGCGGCGACCAGACCGGCTCCGCGGACGGCGGCGCCGACAAACAGGGCAGCAAGGCCCCGCTCTTCGACAAGCTGCCGAAGAAGATCCAGAAGGCGGGCGTCGTCAAGGTCGGTACGGATGCCGCGTACAAGCCGATGGAGTACAAGGACGGGCAGAAGATCGTCGGACTCGACCCCGACCTCGCCAACGCGATGGGCGAGCAGCTCGGTGTGCGGTTCCAGTTCACCAACGGCACCTTCGACGGGCTGATCACCTCCATGCAGACCGGCCGCTTCGACATGATCATGTCGTCGATGACGGACACCAAGGACCGGCAGGAGGGCCTGGACGACAAGGGCAAGAAGGTCGGCAAGGGCGTGGACTTCGTCGACTACCTCACGGCCGGCTCCTCGATCCTCGTCAAGAAGGGCAACCCGGAGAAGATCGAGTCGGTGGACCAGCTGTGCGGGAAGAAGGTCGCCACGCAGCGCGGCACCACCTCGCACGAGATCCTGAAGAAGCAGATCGACAAGTGCAAGAAGAACCGTGAGCGGCCGCTGACGATCGAGCCGTTCGACACCGACGACGAGGCGCGCGTGCGGCTGAAGGCCGGCGGTGTCGTCGCCGACATCTCCGACTTCCCCGTCGCGGCCAACGCCGCGAAGAGCGGCGACGACTTCGAGGTCGTCGGCGAGCAGATGGAGTCCGCGCCGTACGGCATGGCCGTCTCCAAGGGCAACGACGAGCTCAGCGGCGCCCTCAAGGAAGCCCTGACGAAGATCATCGAGGACGGCTCCTACAAGAAGGCGCTCAAGAAGTGGGGCGTCGAGGACGGCGGAGTCTCCGAGGCGAAGATCAACAGCGGTACCTGAGCCGCCTCGCGGCCCACCGGCCGGCCGGTCCAGTCGTCACGGGACCGGCCGGCCGTGCCACGGCCACCGCGAACCGGCGTCGCGCCGATGCCCGCCGACAGCGATGTCCGCGAGTCCGCGACCGCCACTCCCGCATGGCGCCCGCCAGGGTCCCCCCAGTAAGTGCTGAGCGGGGGTCGCCCCCGGCCAGCCAGGGGAGTTCCCCCAGCTACCGCTGGGAGGTGCCCCCAACCCAGCCCACCGATCGACAGGCAGCAACATCCATGACCGCACCCCTCGACAAGGCGCCCAGCGGCGCCCCTCCGTCCGCCGGCACGGCACCCGAGGCGATCAAGGCGATACCCGTGCGGCATTACGGCCGCTACGTCTCCGCCGCCATCGTCATCGTGCTCCTCCTCCTCGTCGTCAAGGCGTTCGCGGAGGCGGACCTCACCTGGGGCTCGGTCGGCAGCTACTTGTTCAACGACCAGATCATGGAGGGTGTCAAGAACACCCTCGTCGTCAGCGTGCTGTCCATGCTGATGGGCCTGGTGCTCGGCATCGTCCTGGCAGTGATGCGGATGTCGAAGAACCCGGTCACCAACTCGGTGGCATGGGGCTACATCTGGTTCTTCCGCGGCACGCCCGTCTACGTGCAGCTGCTGCTGTGGTTCAACCTGGCGCTGATCTTCCCCGTCCTCAATCTCGGTCCGATCTACAAGGACGAGATGACGGACGTCATGACGCCGTTCATGGCAGCCCTGCTGGGACTCGGCCTGAACGAGGCGGCATACATGGCAGAGATCTGCCGCGCCGGCATCCAGTCCGTCGACGAGGGGCAGACCGAGGCCTCGCATGCGCTCGGCATGACCAACGGGCAGAACATGCGCCGGATCGTGCTGCCGCAGGCGATGCGCGTCATCGTGCCGCCGACCGGCAACGAGTTCATCAACCTGCTCAAGACCTCCGCCCTGTGCGCCGTCGTGCAGTACGAGGAGGTGCTGCGCAAGTCGCAGAACATCGGCAACAACTCGGGCGCCGTGGTGGAGATGCTGTTCGTCGCCACCATCTGGTTCCTCGTGATCACGACGGTCTTCAGCATCGGGCAGTTCTACCTGGAGCGGCACTACGCGCGGGGCTCGTCGCGGCAGCTGCCCGCGACCCCGTGGCAGCGGGCGCGGCAGCTGGTGTTCACCTTCAGCCGTGGTACGGGATCGGGCTCAGGCTCGGGAGCGGGAGGCGCCGCATGAGCGCGATGGTCAAGGCGGAGGCCGTACACAAGTCCTTCGGCCCGGTCGAGGTGCTCAAGGGCATCGACCTGGAGGTCGCGCCGCGCGAGGTGTTCTGCATCGTCGGGCCTTCGGGGTCGGGCAAGTCGACATTCCTGCGCTGCATCAACCACCTGGAGAAGATCAACGCGGGACGGCTGTACGTCGACGGCACGCTCGTCGGCTACCGCGAGCACGGCAACAAGCTCTACGAGCTGCGGGACCGCGAAGTCGCCGCGCAACGCCGTGACATCGGCATGGTCTTCCAGCGCTTCAATCTCTTCCCGCACATGACGGCGGTGGAGAACGTCATGGAGGCTCCGGTGCTCGTGAAGGGCGAGAGCAAGGCGAAGGCGCGGGAACGCGCTGCCGCCCTCCTCGACCGAGTGGGCCTCGCCGAGAAGACCGACAGCTACCCGGCGCAGCTCTCCGGCGGACAACAGCAGCGCGTCGCCATCGCCCGCGCGCTGGCGATGGAGCCCAAGCTGATGCTCTTCGACGAGCCGACCTCCGCACTCGACCCGGAGCTGGTCGGTGAGGTGCTGGACGTGATGCGCGACCTCGCCCAGGACGGCATGACGATGATCGTCGTCACGCACGAGATGGGCTTCGCACGCGAAGTCGGCGACTCGCTGGTCTTCATGGACGACGGTGTGGTCGTGGAGTCGGGCAACCCCCGGGACGTCCTCAGCGACCCGCAGCACGAGCGGACGAAGTCCTTCCTCTCCAAGGTGCTGTGAGGCGCGGAGCGCGTTCCGTGCGTCCGTGACATCTGTCGCTTCGCCGGGGCGGGGGGTGGCTGGTCATCCCCCCGCGCGAGTAGCGTCCGGACCATGTTTGCTGCATACGCCGCACGAATCGACAAGGATCAGCCGCTGGACGGACTGGAGCTGGGTGACCGTCCGGAACCGACGGTTCCGGACGGTTGGACCACCGTCGACGTCAAGGCGGCGTCGCTCAACCACCACGACCTGTGGTCCCTGCGTGGCGTCGGCCTCGGCGAAGAGCTGCTGCCGATGACCCTGGGGTGCGACGGCGCGGGCGTCGACGCCGACGGCAACGACGTCGTCCTGCACTCGGTCATCGGTGCCACCGGTCACGGCGTCGGCCCGAACGAGAAGCGCACCCTGCTGACGGAGAAGTACCAGGGCACGTTCGCCGAACGCGTCGCCGTCCCCAAGTGGAACGTGCTGCCCAAGCCGAAGGAGCTCTCCTTCGCAGAGGCCGCCTGTCTGCCCACGGCATGGCTGACCGCGTACCGGATGCTCTTCACGAACGCAGGTGTACGGCCCGGCGACAGCGTGCTCGTCCAGGGCGCGGGTGGCGGCGTCGCGACGGCCGCGATCGTGCTGGGTGCCGCCGCCGGCCTTCGGGTCTTCGCCACCAGCCGGGACGAGGACAAACGCAAGCGTGCCGTCGAACTCGGCGCGGAGGCCGCCGTGGAGACCGGTGCGCGGCTGCCCCAGCGCGTCGACGCGGTGCTGGAGACCGTGGGCGCCGCCACCTGGTCGCACTCGCTGAAGTCCCTCAAGCCCGGTGGAACCGTCGTCATTTCGGGTGCCACGAGCGGACCCAACCCGGACGCGACGGAGCTCAACCGGATCTTCTTCCTCGAACTGAAGGTCGTCGGCTCGACGATGGGCAGCAAGGAGGAACTGGCGTCGCTGCTGGACTTCTGCGCCGCCAAGGGCGTACGTCCCGTCATCGACTCGACGCTGCCGCTGGACCGGGCCCGCGAGGGCTTCGCGAAGATGGCGGACGGCGAGCTGTTCGGCAAGGTCGTGCTGACGGTCTGACCGGCTGAAGGACTGAGAGGGCGGGCCCGTCAGCAGTCCCGTCAGAGGGCCGGGGACGCGGGCGGTGCGTGACGCGCGGTGTAGCCGGCGAAGGGCTCGATGCCGGCTTCCGTGCGGCGCTCTTCCAGCCGGTCCGGTTCCTCGCAGGGCCACGGCACGGGCTCGCCGTCCCGCACGGTCGCGATCTGTGTGCCGCAGGGCTGCTCGCGTCCCTCGTTGACGTACGTACGGTCGCGGAGGAAGGCGAGTTGAGCAGCGCTCGACTCGCCCGCCTCCACCGCGCGTTCCATCAGCGCCAACGCCCGACGCTGCACGTCCAGTTGACGGTCCGCGTGCTGCGCGATCAGCCACGCTGCACGCGCCGCGTCCTCGCCGACCAGCGCCTCCGTCGGCCAGCCGTGCTCCGCCATGATCGCATTGAGGCGGTCGCCGTGCCGTGCGGTGAGCCGGCGCCAGAGGAGCTGTTCGGCGAAGTCCTCGCTGAGAGCTCCGGCGGACGCCTCGTGGTCGGCCGCCGCCATGCGCTTCAGCTCGTCGGCCAGTGCGGTGTGCGTCGCGTCCATCGGGTCCCGCTCCCTCTCGCTCGGTCTCCGTCTGTCGTCCGGGCTTCAGCGTAGGCGGGCGGAAGCGTGTGGAGATCATCTCGGGGAATGGTGCGCGCGGGGTTGTGAGCGGGGAGAATGGAGTCCTGCACGGGCAGGGTGACCAAGCCCCGGCACTAACACGGTGGGCCGGGGCGTGTATCGCGAAAGCGTCACCTGCGCCGCTTTCGAATGAGTGTCCGCTGCCGCGGGCGCGCCGACGTGGCCAGCCTGGGATCGTCGGCCGGTGACGAAGGAGGTCCACGTGACGATGGCAGCCCCAGAGCGTGAATCCGACGTGGCGGCCGGCGACGGTACGGAGTCATCGGTGGAGTACGCCTTCGACGCGTTGAGCGCGGCATCCCCCGAGGGGTGGCGCGTGGAGTTGATCGAGGGGGAGATCCACGTGGTACCACCGGCCAACGGCGAGCACGAAGAGATCGTGTCCGAGGTGTCGGACCAGGTGACGGAACGTCGCAGGGACAGGGAGTTGCGCACATACACCGGCCTCGGACTGTTCGTCCCCGATGCCTCGTCAACCGGCAAGGTCGTCCCGGACCTGGTCATCGCCCCCAAGGGCAGCTTCGGCGACAACGCGGAGTACCACGACCCCGCTCCCGTCATGCTCGTCGGCGAGGTGACCTCCCGTTCGACAGCTCCGCAGGACCGCGGGCCGAAGCTGCGGGGATATGCACGCGCCGGCATTCCCTGCTATCTGCTGGTCGACCGTGAGGCCGGCGAGGTCGTCGTGTTCTCCGAACCTGCCGGTGACTCATACACCCGCAGGGCCGAGGCGAAGCTGTCCAAGACGGTCGAGCTGCCCGAGCCGCTGGGGTTCGAGCTGGACACCGGGCAGTTCTGAGGCCCGGTACCGGCCCTGAGACGGCTCACTCGCCGCCGTCACGCTCCCCGTTGCGCCCGGGATCGCGGAGCAGGGCGACCAGGTGGGCCGCCCCGGCCGAGAGCTGACGGCGCGCCTCGCGCAGTTGCTGCTCGTTCACGCCGTGATCGCGTGCCGCGTCGCGTACATCGTCGCGGAAGTGGTCGAGGAGGCGCTCCAGGTCCCGTCCGGGATCGTCGCTCGGGGTGTCCTGTTCCGTCGCCCAGTCGGGGGCCTGGGGGCCCGCCGCCTCGCCGCCGCCTTCGGAGGACTCTTGGCGCGAGTACGGGAACCAGGACGTGGCGTGTTCCGTGATGCGGCCCAAGTTGCCCATCTCGCGGGCGAGTTCGGACATGCCGTCGCGGACCGCCCCCGGCCAGTCACCCGACTTCGCCCGTGACTGGACCTGCTCCTGCACCTGCCGAGCGATGCGCTGCACCTCCTCGACGGCGGCCGCGCGCGCCTGGGCCTCCTTCGCCTGGCGCTTGGCCTGCTGGGTCTCCTTCTTGGCACGGCGGGCCTGTTCCTTCCACTCCTCCTTGGCCCGCTTCATCTCCTCCTTGGCCTGCTGCCATGCCTCCTTCTCGGCCATGCCGGGCCAGCCGCCGGAAAGTCCGCCCGTTCCTTCCGCACGGGTACGGCGGGCCTGCTCGCGCATCTCGCGCCGCAGATCGCGGGCGGAGCCACTGACGTCCTCGCGGATGTCGGCGGCCAGGGACGTCAGGGATTCGCTGATCTCGACCTCCAGCTCCGCCAACTCGTCCTCGCGTTCGGCCAGTTCGGCGCGGCCCGCGTCGGTGATCGAGTAGACCTTGCGGCCGCCGCCCTCGGTGGTGTGACTGACCAGGCCCTCGGCCTCCAGCTTGGCCAGGCGCGGGTAGACGGTGCCCGCCGACGGCGCGTACAGCCCCTGGAAGCGCTCCTCCAGCAGCCGGATCACTTCGTAGCCGTGCCGCGGCGCCTCGTCGAGGAGCTTGAGCAGATAGAGGCGGAGTCGGCCGTGAGCGAAGACGGGAGGCATGTCAGGCGTCCTTGCTGAGGAGGAGGTCGTCGTCGTGGATCGGCTCGGCGCGCCGCAGGAGCGCGATGGAGCCCGAGACGCTGCTGGCCTGCAGCCGGCCGCTGCCGGTGCCGAGGGTGCCCTTGACCTTCTTCGCGCCCCACAGCCCCTCGACCTTCAGCTCGTCGAAGGCGCTGGAGACGCCGCCGCTCGCGGTGCTCACCTCCACGGTGGCGTCCACGGGGTTCGACATGCGCAGGGCGACCTCGCCGGAGACGGTGCCGACGGCGACGTCCGTCTCACCTTCGCTGCCGCCGGTGTCCAGGTCGAGGATCATGGAGCCGCTGACCGAATCGGCCTTGACGGCGGGCCGGCCGTCGATGACCGTCAGGTCGCCGGAGACGGAGTTGAATCCGATCCTGCCGGTGACGCCCTGCGCCTCGACGTTGCCGGAGACGGTCTCGGCGCGGACCGGGCCGTCGATCCCGACGAGAGTGGTGTCGCCGCTGACCCCGCGCAGATCCGTACGCCCCGTGACGCCGGAGACGAAAGCGTTCGCTCCGACGACGCCGACGGAGAGCCGCACATGAGCGGGCACCGAGACCGAGACGACCACGTGGCGGTTCCAGCCCTTGCGGTCCAGCCACTTGAGGAAACCCTTCCAGGGGACGTCCTCGTAGGCGACGACCAGTGAGTCGCCCTCGCGCGTCACCGTGAGCGGCGGCCCCTCCACCTCACCGACCTCGACGCGGGCGCCCGGCTCGCCGGTGCCGACGACATTGACGCTGCCGCCCACGATGCGTACCTGGAGCGATTCGACGGGGTCGTCGAGGTGGAGGGTCTGTGGCTCGGAGATCGACCACGAGGAGCGTTCGGCGGGCACGGCGGCCTCCCGGGTAGGCGTACGGCGGCGGCGAGCCCGAACGCCGCCGACCGCCGTCGCCGGAAAGCCACGGCACACAGCGACATATCGCGTTCGCTCAGGAACACGATATGTCGTGTGTGGGCCGGGAGGCAAGCACACGTGCGTACCGGCCCCCGCGCGGCCCTGCCGACAGGGTGCCCGGTCGCCTCCCGGACGGGTTCACCGGGGTCCGGCGGACTCCCGGGCGGCCTGTTCACGCAGGGAGGTGACCGTCATGCCCGGGGCGAGGCGGCCCTCCGCGGGACGCAGCGCGATCAACGCGGCTCTGCCGGAACGGCAGTTGGCGAGGGAGCGCTCCAGGGCGGGGGCGAACTCCTCGGTGGCGCTGACCGTTTCGCCGTGGGCGCCGAACGCGCGGGCGTAGGCGGCGAAGTCCGGGTTGACCAGGTCGGTGCCGCTGACGCGTCCGGGGTGGGCGAGTTCCTGGTGTTTGCGGATCGTGCCGTAGGTGCCGTTGTCGACGACGAGGATCAGCGGTGCCGCGTCCTCGGCGACGGCGGTGGAGAGTTCCTGGCCGTTCATCAGGAAGCAGCCGTCGCCCGCGAAGGTCACGACCTGGCGCCCCGGCATGGTGACCGCAGCGGCCACGCCGGCGGGGACGCTGTAGCCCATCGAGCCGTTGCGGGGCGCGAGTTGGCGCATGCCCTCACGGTAGGTGAGGAAGCGCTGAGCCCACAGCGCGTAGTTGCCGGCGCCGAACGTGACGACGGCGTCGGCGTCGAGCCGGGCGTCGAGCGTGGCGAACACGGCGCCGAGGTCGAGGGGTTCGGGGTCGTGCAGCGTACGGCGGAACTCCAGATGGGCGGCCCGGTCCGCACGGGTGATGTCCGCCCAGGGCACGGGTGCGGTGGGCCGGAGATCCGCGACGGCCCCGGCGAACGCCGCCGGTGCGGCGAGCAGCGTGAGGTCACCACGGTGCCAGGCGCCGGGCGGCGGCCACTCCGGAAGCACATGGACGATCCGCCGTGAGGCATCCGGTCCTTCAGGCAGCTCCAGCAGCGTGTAGCCGTCCGTGCTGACGTCGCCGGGTGCGGCGCCGACGCAGATCAACAGGTCCGCCGAGCTGAGCCGTTCGGCGAGTGCCGCCGAGCGTCCGTAGCCCAGGTTCCCGGCGAAAATGTCGCTGTCCCCGGGTATCAGGTCCTGGCAGCGGAAGTCGACGGCCACGGGGAGCGACCACGCCTCGGCCCAGGCCCGCACGTCCTTGCGCGCGGCCTCGGTCCAGGGGCTGCCGCCCAGCACGACAAGTGGACGCGCCGCCTGCGCCAACAGAGCTTCCAGCTCCCGGAGTTGCTCGGGAGACACGGCGCCCTCGGGCACCGGCAGCGGCAGCGCGTCCGGTACGCGTGCCGTGTCGGTGAGCATGTCCTCGGGCAGTCCGACGACCACCGGCCCGGGCCTGCCGCCCCTCGCGACGGCGAACGCGCGGGCCGTGATCTCCGGGAGGCGCTCCGCCTCGTCGGCCGTCTCGACCAGCTTGGCGTTCGCGCCGAACGTTCCGCGCAGATCGAACTCCTGGAACCCCGCACGGCCGGTGTGGCGACGCGGCACCAGACCGACGAAGAGGACCAGTGGCGTCGCGTCCTGGTGAGCGGTGTGCAGCGCGACCAGCGCGTTCGCCGCGCCGGGGCCGCGGGTCGTGAAGCAGACACCGGGGCTGCCGGTGAGCTTCCCCGCGGCCTCGGCCATGTAGGCCGCGCCGCCTTCCTGGCGGCAGACGACCATCCGTACGGAGGAGTCGTGCAGGGCGTCCAGGACCTCGAGATAGCTCTCGCCCGGCACCCCGAAGACCGTCCCGACGCCGTGCGCCGCCAGCTGGTCGACGAGTATCTGCCCGCCGGTGCGCGGGAGTTGCTCTTCCGACTGCGTCTGCTCCTGCTGCTGTCGCTGTGTCACGCGATCGCCTTCGACGTCTCGTGCTGCTTGCTGGGGTCGTGGCCCAGACGCCTCCCCAGTTGTGGACCGGCGAGGTACGAGCCGACGGCCGTGCACCCCGCGATGAGGATCAGCAGCAACGCGGCGGTCCACGAGGCGCCACCGGAGAGCCCCAGCAGCGAGGCGGCCACGAGCGGAACGAACCCGGACAGCACGCCTGCCAGGTTGTACGACATGGCGACGGCGCTGTAGCGGAAGTTCTCGGGGAACATCCCGGAGACGACGGCGCCGATCGGCGCGTACGGGATGGAGATCGCGCCGATGCCCAGCGCGACGCCCAGGATGACGAGCGGTGTGCTCTTCGTGTCGACGAGCCAGAACGTCGGGAAGGCCGCGAGCACGGAGACGATGCCGCCCACCACGCACACCTTCCACGGGCCGGCCCGGTTGGCGATCCGGCCGCCCACCACGAGCACGCCGATCTCGACGACCGCACCGACGAGCGTCGCGTTGAGCATCACGGACTTGTCCACGCCGAGCTGTTCGGTGCCGTAGGAGATGATGAACGTCGTCAGCAGGAAGAATCCCCCGATGCCGAGGAACGCGGCGGCGATCCCGATGAGGATCCGCCCCCAGGTGCGGCGGAAGGCCTCGAGCAGCGGCGCCGGCGGCGGCCCGTTCTTCTCGCTCTCGGCCATCATCGCCTTGAACACGGGAGATTCCTCGATCCGCAGCCTCATGTAGAGGGCGACGAGGAGCAGCACGAAGGCGAACAGGAACGGTATGCGCCAGCCCCAGGAGTAGAACGCCGCGTCGGGCAGCATGCCCACCAGTGCGAAGGCGCCGCTGGAAAGCAACGTGCCGACAGGGGAGCCGAGTTGGGGGACGGCGGAGTAACTGCCGTGCTTCTCACGGGGAGTGTGCTCCAGCGTCAGCAGCATCGCGCCGCTCCACTCGCCGCCCACGGAGATGCCCTGCAGGAAGCGGAGCGTGGCCAGCAGCGCCGGTGCCCAGATGCCGATGCTCCCGTAGCCGGGCAGCAGCCCGATGCAGCCGGTCGTGACGCCCATCAGCACGACCGTCATGATCAGGGCCGTGCGCCGCCCGTACCGGTCGCCGATGTGCCCGAAGATCGCGGCGCCGATCGGGCGGGCGACGAAGCCGACCGCGAAGGTGATGAACGAGGCGATGGTGCCGACGGCCGGATCCAGGCTCGGGAAGAAGAGCTTGTTGAAGACGAGGGCCGCGGCGGTGCCGTAGAGGAAGTAGTCGTACCACTCGAGTGCCGTGCCGATGAAGGCCGCAGACAGCAGGCGCTTGATGTCGGCGGTGCTCGCGGTCTTCCCGGCAGTTGAGGTCTCATCGGACGTGGGTGTGGAGGGGGACGGGGGAGGGGAGGTGCTCATGCGGTCTCCTCGGGGACGGTGACCAGACTGTGCGGATCGTGGGCGGCGTCACCGCCGACGGCGGTGGCGAGGACGTTGATGGCGCCGATGCGGTCGGCGTCCGTGCGGAGGGGGTCGGCGTCGAGTACGGCGAAGTCGGCGAGCATGCCCGGCCGCAGGCGGCCCTTGGTGCTCGCGGCGCCCGTCGCGCGCGCCGAGCCGACCGTCCAGGCACGCAGCGCGCTCTCGGCGGTGACGCGTTCGTCCGGGCCGAAGGGCGCGCCCGAATCGGTCAGCCGGCGCACCATCGCCTCGATGGCGGGCAGCGGCGCACCGGGGGCGACGGGGCGGTCGGAGGAACCCGGAACGCTCAGCCCGAGGTCGAGGAACGAGCGAAGCCGGTACGTCCAACCGGTCCGCTCAGGGCCGAGGTTGGCGGCCATGGCGTCGCCGAATGCCGCGAGGAAGTTGTGCTGCGGCACGGGCACGACACCCAGTCCGGCGAAGCGCCGCAGCTGCTCGGGACGCACGATCCCGGCGTGCTCGATGCGGTGGATCACGTCCGGGCGTGGATGTTCGCGCTGCGCGCGCTCGTACGTGTCGAGAGCCAGGTCGACGGCCCGGTCGCCGATCGCATGCGCGGCGACGCTCCAGCCGGCGCGGTGCGCGGCCAGTACCAGGCCGGTCATCGCGTCGGGGTCGTCCTGGAAGTAGCCCGTCTGCTGCGCGTTGCCGGCGCCGGGGGCGTGGCCGCAGCCGCAGAAGGGTTCGGTGACGGCCGCGGTGCGGCCCAGGAGCGAGCCGTCCAGGAAGATCTTCACCGGGCCGACCGACAGCCGGTCGTCACCGAGGCCCGTGCGCAGCCCCAGGTCGAGCCCCGTGGTGATGCCGTCGCCCGGGTGCGCGCCGCTCAGCGGGTGCAGCGCGTCCGAGGCGATCATCAGCTGGGCACGGTTGTTCAATCGGCCGGTGTCCAGGGCGAGTTGGTAAGCGGCGAGTTCGACGGGCGTCTGACCGATCCAGCCGCCGCCGATGCCTGCCTCGGTGAAGCTGGTGATGCCCTCGGCGAGGTAGCGGCGCGTCGCGGCCTGGACCGCGTCGGCGACGGTCTCCACCGAGTACGGAAGCACCTGGTCCTGCGCGAGCTGCTGCGCGGTCTCCTCCAGCAGGCCGTCGGGACTGCCGTCCGCGTCCCGGGACATGACCCCGCCGACGGGTGCCTCGAAGCCGGGGTCCAGCGCTCCGGCGCGCCGCAGCACCTCGCTGCTGACGTAACACAGGTGCCCCGAGTTGTGCTTGAGCCATACGGGACGCCCTCCGGCAGCGCGGTCCAGCGCTTCGCGGTGGGGGCGGCCGCCGGTCCGGTGATGGTCGAGCCCCGCGCCGACGACCCAGGCGCCCCCGGGGAGGGTCGCCGCGTGCCGGCCGACCGCCGCGTAGACCTCGTCCAGGGAGCGTGCGGTGGACAGGTCGAGCTGGGAGAGCGTGAGCCCGTACCAGGCGGTGTGGCAGTGGGCGTCGTTGAACCCCGGGACCACGGTGGCGCCACTGGCATCCATGACACGGTGGGCGCGCAGCCCCTCGATCTCCTCGTCCATGCCGACGACGCGGCCGTGCAGCACGCCCATGCTCCGCGCCGAGGGGCGGTCCTCGTCCAGGGTGACGATGTTCGCGTCCCGGACGATCAGATCAAGTCGCATGCGTGGGTACTCCGTACTCCTCGTCGCCGTTCCCCGTCCTCGCTCCGGGTCTCCGTCCGGCCTCAGACCCGGACTCGGTGCGTCAGGCCAGGTGGTGGAGTTGGGCCAGGGGGACTCCGGTGGCGGCCTCCGTCGCGGTGGGTTCGCCGTCGACGAGGACGGGCTCGGGGGAGCGGGGCACTTCGACGCGTGGCGTCGCCGTGTTGTGCAGCATGTCGGCGCGCGACAGGCCGCGGCTGTCCCGAACGGCCGCGTAACGCAGCCCGCCCGGAAGGGAGTTGCGGGCACTCGTGTCCGCCAGTGCCTCCGCGCCGACGAAGACGCGGGCGAGCTGAGAGGCCGCGCCGCCGAGCGCGCCGTAGTACGGGCGGTACGTGCGGGGCTGCGTCAGGCGCGTCGAGCCGGAGCCCGAGCCGGTGTTGCCCCACGCCACGAAGCCGCTCTTGATGACGAGTTCGGGCTTGGTGCCGAACCAGGCCGGATGCCACAGCACGATGTCCGCGAGCTGTCCGGGCGCCACACTGCCGACCTCGTGCGAAATGCCGTGCGCCACGGCCGGGTTGAGCGTGATCTTCGCTAGATAGCGCAACACCCGTTCGTTCGCGCTGTGTTCGACGCCGGTCTCCCCGCAGCGTGCGGCCTGGAGGTGGGCGAGCTGCCAAGTCCGCCGCACGGTCTCGGCGATACGCCCCATGCCCATCGAGTCGGAGTTGACGATGCTGATCGCACCGAGGTCGTGCAGGGAGTTCTCGGCGGCGATGGCGTGCGCCCGGATGCGTCCCTTGGAGATCTCCACGTCGCTCTCGATGTGGTGGTTCTGCCGGTGGACGGTCATCGTCATCGGGAAGAGCTCCTCGACGGTGTTGACCGTGTACGGAACGGTCGGAGTCGTCGACGAGGGCAGGATGTTCGCCTCGGAGAGGATCTCCAGCAGGTCCGGATGACCCCCTCCGCCCTCCACGTGGTACGCGTGCACGGTGCGGCCGCGCGTCGCCCCGACGGTGTCGCGGAGATAGCCGGACTCGTTCATCGAGTCGGTGTGCAGCGCCACCGGCAGGTCGGCGTGCTCCGCCGCGCCCAGGCAGGTGTCGACGATGCGCGGAGTGGCCCCGAAGTCCTCGTGGATCTTGAAGCCTCCGGCGCCCGCCAGCACGATCTCGTCCAGGAGCGTGCGCGAACTCGACGAACCCCGTGCCAGGAACGCCACGTTGAGGGGTGTGCCACGCCATGCGCTCATCAAAGTGTGCAGGTTGCGGGCAGGGTTGCAGCCGATCTCCCACATTCCGCCCAGGCCCATGCCGACGACCGTCGTCACGCCTGCCGACAGCGCCGCGGGCGCGATCTCGGGCGAGGAGAGATGCACATGGCTGTCGACGATGCCGGGGGTGGCCAGCAGCCCTTCACCGGGGACCATCGAGGTGTGGGAGTCCACGGCGAAGCCGTCGGAGGCAGAGCCCTCGTAGCCCTCGTAGCCCTCGGAGTTCGCGCCGGTGGCGTGACGGCCTCCCGCGCTGCCGACCGACACGACCCGCCCGTCCTTCACGCCGATGTCCGTCTTGCGCACGCCCAGCCGGGGGTCCAGCAGCACGACGTTGGTGATGATCATGTCGAGCGCCGAGTCGCGGTCCGAGCGGGGCGAGGCGAGCAGGCCGTCGCGCACGGTCTTGCCGCAGCCGCCGAGCAGTTCGTCGCCCGGGGTGCCGTCGTCCGTCTCGACCTCCACCCATAGTCCCGTGTCGCCGAGCCGGATGCGGTCGCCGGTCGTCGGGCCGTAGAGCGCGTTGTAGGTGCGCCTGTCGACGTGGGTGCTCATGGACGTGCCTCCACCAGTTCGACTTCCCGCTCGCCGCCGGGTTCGAAGACGAGCGCCGTGCCCGCGGGGATGTCGAGCCGCATGCCGGCGGCCGCCTCACGGTCGAAGTGCAGTGCCTCGTTGGTCTCGTCGAGCGGATAGTGCGAGGAGACGTAGACGGCGCGGTCGCCCGTGTTCCGCACGGTCAGCCGGAACGTCCGCCGTCCCTCGTTGATGCGTACGGGCTCGGGCGCCGTGCGGACGGCACCCGGCGCCTCCGCCCGGTCCGTCGCCGTGCTGCCGCCCGGCCCGATCGGGTTGTCGACGGCCACGAGCGAGGTGCCGCTCGGGAAGAGCGCCTCCACCTGGACGGTGGGCACCATCGCGGCGACTCCCTCCATCACGTCGTCCTCGGTGAGGACCCCACGGCCCACCGCGATCACCTCGTCCATGGTCAGCCCGTCCCAGGCGGCCTCCAGGACCTCGTCGCAGATGAGGGCGATGGACTCCGGGGCGTTGAGGCGGCGGCCGCGGGCGCGGCGCTTGCGCGCCAGTTCAGCGGCGGTGAACAGCTGGAGCCGTTCCTTCTCGCGAGGAGTCAGATGCACTGTCGGAGCCTCCGGGATCGACCGGCCGGTCGGGGGACGCGAGCGATCGACCCAGGATTGCTTGCGGTGCGCGGAAGGCCAACGTTGAAGTATCGCGGACCTGAGCGCCACAATCGTGCATGTGCACAGTCAGGCGGATCCCTCGGCCGCGGCCCCGCATCCTCGCGCGGCCGAACTGGCCGTGGAATGCCTCAAGGGCATCGACGGCCTCCTGGGCGACTGGCTGGAGACCGTGCGGCCGCTTCGCGAGCACTACGCCGACTCCGTACCCGACGACGACTTCCGCGAGACCGCGCTCCAGGCGTTCGAGCTGCTGCTGCGTACCGTCGCCGAACTGCCCGTGCCCGCCGAACTCGCCGGGATCTCGGAGCGCATCGGCGAACGCCGCGCCCGCCAGGGCGTACCCCTCGACTCGCTGCTCGCCGCAGCCCGGCTGGACTTCCGGGTCGTGTGGGCCGCGCTCGTCGCCCGGGCCGACGACGAGGACAAGGTGCTCCTGGTCGCCTCCGCGTACCACGTGTGGGAGGCGGTGGAGGCGCACGTCACCGGCATCATGACCGCGTACCAGCGCACCGTGCTCGAGATGGGCCGGCAGCGCGAGGACGAGCGCCGGCTCTGGTTCGACCGGCTCCTGGAGAGCGCAGGCCGCAACCCGACCGTGGTACGCGACGCCGGCCTGGCACTCGGCTTCGCGCCCGCCGCACGCTTCCTGTGCGTCGCCGCACTCCCGGGGCCAGGGCCCGGGGAGGGGCTGCACGGTGCGGCAGCCGCGCTGCGCTCCGCCGGCGCCACGCTTCAGCGGCAGACGGTCTCCTCGGCGGCGCTGCTGATCGTGCAGCTGGGGCCGCGCGTCACCGAGGAGACCGTGCTCGCGGGGGTGGAAGGCGTGCGGTGCGGGGTCTCACCCGTCGCCGAAGGGCTCGCCGCGGTGCCCCGCGCGGTCGAGTTGGCCACCGCCACCGTGCGGGCGCTGCCCGAATCGGCTCCCGGGCCGCTGCGGTTGGCCGACGCGTGGCTGGACGTACTGGTCAACAGGGCCGGTCACTTCACCGCGCACCTGGCGGACGACGTGCTCGGCGGCCTGACGGGCAAGGGCACGGCCCCCGGAGAGACGGAACGGCTGCTGCACACCGTCCGGGTGCACCTGGCCGGAAGCGGCTCCATCGCGGAGACCGCGAAGGCGCTCTACTGCCACCGCAACACCGTCCAGCAGCGGTTCACACGCTTCCACGAACTGACCGGACGCGACATCCGCCGCCCCGAGGACGCGGCGCTCGTGGCGCTCGCGCTGCGGGCGCGGGAGAGCGGGGAGACGTAGGGGAGGTAGGAGATGAGCTCCGGGTCCGGATTCCTGAGCCGAACCTCGCCGGTCAGTCCTCCTCGTCCTCGTCGTCGAGCCGCGCCAGCCATGTCGCCAGGCGCTCGACGGGGACCTCGAAGTCCGGATTGATGTCCACGAAGGTCCGCAGCTGCTCCGCCAGCCACTCGAAGGTGAACTCCTCCTCCCCGCGCCGGCTGCTGAGCTCTTCGATGCCGCGGTCGGTGAAGTACAAGGAGCGCTCCTGGAAACGGTGGACGTTTGCGCGTCCAAGACTATGCGGGCGTGCTGGAGGCCTGAGACGGCGAGGGCGGTGGCGGGCGTTCGAGGACACGGCTCTCACGCACAATGCGGAGGGCCCGCCGGCTGCGAACCGGCGGGCCCTCCGTCGTGCTGTCGGTGCTGCGAGCAGCAGAACTTCAGAGGTCGAAGACCTCCTGGATCAGCTGCTGCTGCTCCTCCTGGTGCCGCTTGCCGGAGCCGACGGCGGGGGAGGAGGACGACGGGCGCGAGACCCGGCGCAGACGGTCCGCGTTGGGGACCGGCTCGGAGCCGATGATCAGGTCCAGGTGGTCCACCAGGTTGAGCGCGATGAACGGCCACGCACCCTGGTTGGCCGGCTCCTCCTGTGCCCAGACGAACTTCTCCGCACCGCTGTAGCGGGCCATCTCGGCCTGGATCTCCGCGCCGGGCAGCGGGTAGAGCCGCTCGAGCCGGATGATCGCGGTGTCCGTCAGCCCGCGCTTCTGCCGCTCGGCGTCGAGGTCGTAGTAGACCTTGCCGGAGCAGAAGACGACCTTGCGGACGTCGGAGGGGTCGACCGAGCCGTCGCCGATGACCGGGCGGAAACCGCCCTCGGTGAACTCGGAGGTCTTCGACGCGGCCGCCTTCAGCCGGAGCATCGACTTCGGGGTGAAGACGACCAGCGGCTTGTGGTGCGGGTTGTGGACCTGCCAGCGCAGCAGGTGGAAGTAGTTCGACGGCAGCGACGGCATGGCGACCGTCATGCTGTTCTGCGCGCACAGCTGGAGGAACCGCTCGATGCGGGCCGAGGAGTGGTCCGGGCCCTGGCCTTCGTAGCCGTGCGGCAGCAGCAGCGTCACACCGGAGGTCTGGTTCCACTTCTGCTCGGCGGAACTGATGAACTCGTCGATGACCGTCTGCGCGCCGTTGGTGAAGTCGCCGAACTGCGCCTCCCACATCACCAGCGCCTCGGGACGGGCCAGCGAGTAGCCGTACTCGAAGCCCATCGCCGCGTACTCGCTCAGCAGCGAGTCGTAGACGTTGAAGCGGGCCTGGTCCTCGGAGAGGTACAGCAGCGGCGTGTAGTCGTTGCCGGTGTTCTGGTCGAGCAGCACCGCGTGCCGCTGACCGAACGTGCCGCGGCGGGAGTCCTGACCGGACAACCGCACCGGCGTGCCCTCCATCAGCAGCGAGCCGATGGCCAGGGTCTCGCCCATGCCCCAGTCGATCGTGTCGTCCTCGATCATCGCCGCACGACGCTGGAGCTGCGGAAGCAGCCGCGGGTGGACCGTGACGTGGTCGGGGATGTTGACCTGCGACTCGGCGATCCGCTTGACGACCTCCTGGCCGACACCGGTCTCGATGTTGACCGGGAACTCGGCCTCGGGCTGCGGGACTTCGGCCGGAGCGGGGGCGTTCGTGGCGTCCCGCACCTCGGTGAAGACCTTCTCCAGCTGTCCCTGGAAGTCCTGGAGCGCCTGCTCGGCCTCCTCCAGCGTGATGTCGCCGCGGCCGATGAGGGACTCGGTGTAGAGCTTGCGCACCGAGCGCTTCTTGTCGACCAGGTTGTACATCAGCGGCTGGGTGAACTGCGGGTTGTCGGTCTCGTTGTGCCCGCGGCGCCGGTAGCAGATGAGGTCGATGACGACGTCCTTGTTGAACGCCTGCCGGTACTCGAAGGCCAGCCGCGCCACACGGACGACGGCCTCCGGGTCGTCGCCGTTGACGTGGAAGATCGGCGCTTCGATCATCCGGGCCACGTCGGTGGAGTACATCGACGAGCGCGCCGACTCGGGCGCCGCGGTGAAGCCGACCTGGTTGTTGACGATGATGTGCACCGTGCCGCCGGTGCGGTAGCCGCGCAGCTGCGACATGTTCAGCGTCTCGGCCACGACACCCTGGCCCGCGAAGGCGGCGTCTCCGTGCAGCTGCACGGGCAGGACCGTGAAGTCCGTACCGCCCTTGCCGATGATGTCCTGCTTGGCGCGCGAGACACCCTCGACGATCGGGTCGACGGCCTCCAGATGGGAGGGGTTGGCGGTCAGCGAGACCTTGATCTGCTCGCCGTCCAGACCGGTGAACGTGCCCTCGGCACCCAGGTGGTACTTCACGTCGCCGGAGCCGTGCATCGACTTCGGGTCGAGGTTGCCCTCGAACTCGCGGAAGATCTGCGCGTAGGACTTGCCGACGATGTTGGCCAGCACGTTCAGCCGGCCGCGGTGGGCCATGCCGATCACGCACTCGTCCAGGCGCGACTCCGCGGCGGCGTCCAGTACGGCGTCCAGCATCGGGATGACGGACTCGCCGCCCTCCAGCGAGAAGCGCTTCTGGCCGACGTACTTGGTCTGCAGGAACGTCTCGAACGCCTCGGCGGCGTTCAGCCGGCGCAGGATGCGCAGCTGTTCGTCACGCTCCGGCTTGGAGTGCGAACGCTCGACCCGGTCCTGGATCCACTTGCGCTCCTTCGGGTCCTGGATGTGCATGTACTCGATGCCGGTGGTGCGGCAGTACGAGTCGCGCAGGACGCCGAGGATGTCGCGCAGCTTCATCATCGACTTGTTGGCGAAGCCGCCGACAGCGAACTCCCGCTCCAGGTCCCACAGCGTGAGCCCGTGCTCGGTGATGTCCAGGTCGGGGTGCTTGCGCTGCTTGTACTCCAGCGGGTCGGTGTCGGCCATGATGTGGCCGCGCACCCGGTAGGAGTGGATCAGGTCGAAGACGCGGGCGGCCTTGGTGACGTCGTCGTCGTGCGACGCGTCGATGTCCTGGTTCCAGCGCACCGGCTCGTACGGGATGCGCAGCGCCTTGAAGATCTCGTCGTAGAAGCGCTCCTCGCCGAGCAGCAGCTTGCTGACGATCCGCAGGAAGTCGCCGGAGGCGGCGCCCTGGATGACCCTGTGGTCGTACGTGCTGGTCAGCGTCATCACCTTGGAGACGCCGAGCCGGTTGAGGGTGTCCTGCGAGGTGCCCTGGAACTCGGCCGGGTACTCCATCGCGCCGACGCCCAGGATCAGGCCCTGACCGGGCATCAGCCGCGGCACGGAGTGAACGGTGCCGATGCCGCCCGGGTTGGTCAGCGAGCAGGTGACGCCGGAGAAGTCCTCCATCGTCAGCTTGTTCTGACGGGCCCTGCGGACGATGTCCTCGTACGCCTGCCAGAACTCGAAGAAGGTGAGCGTCTCGGCCTTCTTGATCGCGGCGACGACGAGCTGGCGGTCGCCGTTCGGCTTCACCAGGTCGATGGCGAGGCCCAGGTTGATGTGGTCGGGCTTGACCAGCGTGGGCTTGCCGTCCTTCTCCGTGTAGGAGTAGTTCATCGACGGCATCGCCTTCAGCGCCTGCACCATGGCGTAGCCGATCAGGTGCGTGAAGGACACCTTGCCGCCGCGGGCGCGCTTGAGGTGGTTGTTGATGACGATGCGGTTGTCGAAGAGCAGCTTCACCGGGACGGCGCGGACCGAGGTGGCGGTCGGCAGCTCCAGCGAGGCGTTCATGTTCTTCGCGACGGCCGCGGAGGGGCCGCGCATCGGCACGTACTCCGGACCGGAGGGCTGCTCCGCCTCGGCGCCGACCTCGCCGGCCTGCGCGGGCTTCTTGCTCTGCGACGGCTTGGCCTGTGCGGGCTTGGCCGGTGCCTGCTTGGCGGGCGCAGCCTTCGCGGCCGGCTTGCTCTGCGCGGGCTTGGCCTGTGCGGGCTTCGTGGGTGCAGGGGCCTCGGCGGGCTTCGCCGGCGCTGCGTGCGCCGGACCCGCGGCCACTCCCGAGGTGCCTGCTGCGGCGCTCGGCGGTGTTGTCGGGGCCGCCGCGGGTTCTCCCACGGCTCCCGTGGCCTCGGCACCGGGCTTGTAATCGGCGAAGAAGTCCCACCAGGCTCGGTCTACCGAGTTCGGGTCCTGGAGGTACTGCTGGTAGATCTCGTCGACGAGCCACTCGTTTGGCCCGAACACGGCGGCGGGATCGCTTCCCTGACCGTCCTGCTGGGTCGAGACGCTCGAGCTGTTGGGGGACTGTGACGACACGGCGGCAACCGCCCTCTTCCGCGTTCCTTAGATGGTGGACAGCGGGAACAAAGGCTACGCCTCTACCCGCATGACTTGCAGTCCAGCCCCGGTTGTCGTCACGGAAGTCACATCACGAGACCGGTTTCGGCGCATGACGTGGCGGGAAACAAGCAAGGTTCGCGACGGAGTGGAACTGATGGCCCTGTTTCCGCGTCCCACTCCTCGGGTGGCCCTTGTCCGCCCCGTTCTCCCGGGTTGCCCCCGCCGTCGAGGCTATGTCAGCCCGGCATCTCCTCCACGCCCGGAAGAGTGACCTGGATGCGGCAGCCGCGAGGCGACTCCGCGACCCTGATCCAGCCGCCGTGCAGGTCGACCGCCCAGCGTGCGATCGCCAGGCCCAGCCCTGTGCCGCCGTCGCCCGCGCCCCGCTGAGAGGACGCCTCGGCGGCCTTCGTGCGGTTGAAGCGCTCGAAGACGTGCGCCCGTTCCGACTCAGGGATGCCGGGCCCCTCGTCGAGCACCTCCACTTCGAGGCTCTCCCGCGTCACGCCCGGGCGTGCGCGGACCGTGACGCGTCCGTGCGGCGGGCTGTGCTTGACCGCGTTGTCGATGAGGTTGGCGACGACCTGGTGCAGCCGCTCGGCGTCGGCATAGGCCGTCAGTTCGGGCGGGGAGACATCGAGGTGCAGATGGACGTCCGTACGCGAATGTCCCTGCCCCTTGCTCATGTTGGCTTCTTTGAGCACTCCCGCCAGATACGGCCACACCTCGAACCGGCGCGAGTGGAGCGGGACGACACCGTTGTCCAGCCGGGAGAGGTCGAGCAGATGCGCCACGAGCCGGCCCAGGCGGTCCGTCTGCTGCAGGGCGATGCGCATCGTCTCGGGATCGGAGTCGGAGACCCCGTCCACGACGTTCTCGAGTACCGCCCGCAGCGCCGCGATGGGTGTGCGCAGCTCGTGCGAGACGTTGGCCACCAGTTCCTTGCGGTGCTGGTCGACGGCCTCCAGGTCGGCGGCCATCTGGTTGAAGGTCTCGGCCAGCTCGCCGAACTCGTCCCTGCGGTCACCGCGCACACGGCGCGAGTAGTCGCCGTCGGCCATGGCTCTGGCCGCGTCCGTCATCTCGTCCAGCGGCGCCGTGAGCGACTGCGCCACGAACTGGGTGATCAGCAGCGAGGCGATGATCGAGATGATGGTGATCACGCGCAGCTCGGTCGCCGAGTTGACCGCGAACAGCGCGAGCAGTGTGGTGATCACCACGGAGACGATCACCAGCGCGCCCAGCGCCGCCTTCACCGAGCGGTACGGGTCGAGGGGGCGCAGCCCCTCCCAGATCCGGTCCAGCCAGCCCACCCACACGGGCTCCCAGCGCCGGCGCAGGCGCTGGTTCAGGCGCGCCAGGGCGCGCAGCCCGCGCCCCAGGAACTTCCCTGTGACGCGGACCGTGCGCGGTGCGCGGATCGGTCGGCGGGCGGACGGCGTGTCAGGCACCTCTGTCACGTCGCGACGCCGCCCGTCAGGAGCCGTCTGCGGCCGGCGCCGGGTAGCCGCCGCCCTCCGCGCCGGACGCCGCGTTCGCCGAGTTGGAGCCCGACGACGGCGTCTCGAGCGCGTAGCCCACGCCGTGCACCGTACGGATGCGCTCCGCGCCGATCTTCCGGCGCAGGGCCTTGATGTGGCTGTCCACGGTCCGCGTGCCGGATGCGTCCGCCCAGTCCCAGACCTCGGCAAGCAGCTGCTCGCGCGAGAGGACGGCCCGCGGGGAGTGCGCGAGGCACACCAGCAGGTCGAACTCGGTGGGCGTGAGATGCACGTCCTCACCGGTCACCCGGACCCGGCGCTGCGAGTGATCGATCTCCAGCTCGCCGAGCCGGAGTATGCCGCTGCGCGGTGTGTGAGCGGCGAGGGTGGCACGCTCGACGCGGCGCAGCAGTACGTGCACCCGGGCGGCGACCTCGCGCATGGAGAACGGCTTCGTCATGTAGTCGTCCGCGCCGACTCCGAGCCCGACGAGCATGTCGGTCTCGTCGTCCCGCGCCGTGAGCATCAGCACGGGGACCGGACGCTGGGACTGCACCCTCCGGCAGACCTCCAGCCCGTCGAAGCCCGGCAGCATCACATCGAGCACGATGAGATCCGGCTGCCAGGCCTCGGCTGTGTCGACGGCGGCAGGACCGTCGCCCGCCGTCTGGACCTGGAATCCCTCGGCGCGCAGCCGCATCGCGATGGCGTCCACGATGGTGGGATCATCCTCGACGACCAGGATTCGGCGCTGCGCGCCAGGGGTTGTCGTCGAGGACGCGTTGTTGCTCTGTGTCGGTGTGATGTTCTTCTGGTCCATTCGACCCCGCCCCTGCAATGGCCCCGTGGCTTGTTTGTGTGCGTGCTTGCAGCAGCGTAAGGGGATCGTGTCGGCTGCGGCTATGCCGGTTTGGTTGCGAAGTGGACCACGTCGGGGACGCCTCGGATAACGGGGATCTCTTCTGTGCGAATTCGTCGGAATCCGGCATTCCGCAATGCATCCTCGAATGTCGGGGAGGCCTGGGCGGACCACACGGCCAGTACGCCGCCGGGCGCCAGGCTCGCGCTGCAGACCGCGAGCCCCGCGGGCGAGTACAGGGAGCCGTTGTCCTCGGTGACGGTCCAGTCCGGGCCGTTGTCGACGTCCACGCAGAGCGCGTCGAACCTCTCTCCCCTGTCGAGATGACCCAGTAGATCCGCGTGCACGATCTCCGCACGCGGGTCGCGCAGGGCCTGCGCGGACAGCCGTGAGAGGGGCCCGCCCTCCCGGTGCCAGTCGATGACCGCCTCCTCGCGTTCGACGACGGTGATGCGGCCCCACGCCGGCTCGTCCGCGGCCGCGGCGAGCGAGAAGCCGACGCCGAGGCCGCCGATGAGCAGCCGGGGCGGCTCACGGTGCGCTTCGCGGCGCAGCTCCTCCAGGGCGGCCCGTACCAGCAGGCGCTCGGAACGCCCGTCGGAGGTGTCCATGAGGAAGGTGCCGTTGGCGATGATCTGGAGCAGCTGCCCGTGCTGCCGCAGCACGACCTCGCCGTGGGGTCCGTCGCGGCGGTCGAGGACGACGGGCTCCCCGGCGCCGTCGCCGGTCCCGGTATGACCGCCGGGGTCGGCGCTGTTGTGAGAGGTGGTGTGGCTGTGCGTCTGGGGCATGCGCCCATCCTGCCGCGGGGTGCGGGGGCCGTGCGGCGCCGGTGATCGCTCCTGGCGAACACGGCGGGCGGCGTGGAACATCCCGGGCCTCGCAAGCATTGAGTGGGCGTAGCTCAACTTGCCTGCCGAGGGAGAGATCATGGCTTCGACGTCCACACCGCTCACCCTGCCCGTGCTGCCCCTCGATGACGAGGTCGTGCTCCCGGGAATGGTGGTGCCGCTGGACCTGTCCGACAGTGAGGTCCGTGGGGCGGTGGAGGCAGCCCAGGCCGCCGCCACCGGAAGTGAGAAGCCCGAGGTACTGCTGGTGCCCCGGGTCGAGGGCACGTACGGGGACATCGGTGTGCTCGGCCGTGTCGAACAGGTCGGACGCCTGGCCGACGGCGATCCCGGAGCCCTCATCCGCGGCCGGCAGCGGGTACGTATCGGCGCCGGCACGAGCGGTCCCGGCGCGGCCCTGTGGATCGAAGGTGTCCTGATCGAGGAGCCCGAGACCACTGATGACACCGGGGATGCCGGGAAGAGCGGCGATGCCGGACCGGACGTCGCCGAGCTGATGACCGAGTACAAGGCGCTCGCCGCGGACTGGCTCCGCAAGCGCGGCGCATGGCAGGTCGTGGACCGGCTCCAGCAGATCGACGACCCCGGCCGTCTCGCGGACAACGCGGGATACTCACCGTTCCTGTCCACGGAGCAGAAGATCACGCTTCTGGAGACACTCGACCCGCTGGAGCGGCTGCGCCTTGCGGTGAAGACGCTGCGTGACCAGGCCGTCGAGCAGGACGTCGCCGAGTCGATCGCGAAGGACGTCCAGGAGGGCGTCGACAAGCAGCAGCGCGAGTTCCTGCTGAGGCGCCAGCTCGACGCCGTGCGCAAGGAGCTCGCCGAGCTGAACGGCGATCCCGAGGACGAGGGCGAGGACTACCGCGCCCGTGTCGAGGCGGCGGCCCTGCCCGAGCACGTGCACAAGGCAGCGCTCAAGGAGCTGGAGAAGCTGGAACGCGCCTCCGACCAGTCGCCGGAGGGCGGCTGGATCCGCACCTGGCTCGACACCGTCCTCGAACTGCCCTGGAACGAGCGCACCGAGGACGCCTACGACATCGGCGGTGCCCAGGCCGTACTGGACGCCGACCACGCCGGTCTCCAGGACGTCAAGGAGCGCATCACCGAGTACCTCGCGGTGCGCAAGCGGCGCGAGGACCGCGGCCTCGGCGTCGTCGGCGGCCGTCGCGGCGGCGCGGTGCTGGCGCTGGTCGGGCCGCCCGGGGTCGGCAAGACCTCCCTCGGCGAATCCGTCGCACGTGCCATGGGACGCAAGTTCGTCCGCGTCGCGCTCGGCGGTGTCCGCGACGAGGCGGAGATCCGCGGTCACCGGCGTACATACGTCGGTGCCCTGCCGGGCCGTATCGTGCGCGCCGTGAAGGAGGCCGGCTCGATGAACCCGGTCGTCCTCCTGGACGAGGTGGACAAGCTGGGCGCCGACTTCCGGGGCGACCCGGCCTCGGCGCTGCTGGAGGTCCTCGACCCGGCGCAGAACCACACCTTCCGGGACCACTACCTGGAGGTCGAACTCGACCTGTCGGACGTGGTCTTCCTCGCCACCGCCAACGTGATGGAGGCGATTCCGGAGGCACTGCTGGACCGCATGGAACTCGTGCAGCTCGACGGCTACACCGAGGAGGAGAAGGTCACCATCGCCCGCGACCACCTGCTGCCCCGCCAGCTCGAGCGGACCGGCCTCGCGGCCGACGAGGTCCGGCTGGAGGACGGCGCGCTGCGCAAGCTCGCCGGCGAGTACACGCGTGAGGCGGGCGTGCGGAACCTGGAGCGTTCGGTCGCCCGGGTGCTGCGCAAGGTCGCGGCCCAGCACGAGCTGGGGGAGCGCGAACTGCCCTTCACCGTCGGTGCGGACGAGCTGCGCTCGCTGATCGGCCGTCCGCACCACACCCCCGAGTCCGCGCAGGACCCGGCGCAGCGGCGTACGTCCGTGCCGGGCGTGGCGACCGGGCTCGCGGTCACGGGCGCGGGCGGCGACGTGCTCTTCGTCGAGGCGTCGCTCGCCGACCCCGAGACGGGCGGCTCCGGACTGACCCTCACCGGGCAGCTCGGTGACGTGATGAAGGAGTCCGCCCACATCGCCCTGTCGTATCTGCGCTCGCGCGGCGCGGAACTGGAGCTGCCGGTGGCCGATCTGAAGGACCGGGGGATCCACCTGCACGTGCCGGCGGGTGCCGTGCCGAAGGACGGCCCCAGCGCGGGCATCACCATGACCACCGCGCTGGCGTCGCTGCTGAGCGGCCGCCAGGTGCGCACGGACGTGGCGATGACCGGCGAGGTCTCACTGACGGGACGGGTGCTGCCCATCGGCGGCGTCAAGCAGAAGCTGCTCGCGGCGCACCGTGCCGGTGTCACGACGGTCGTGATCCCCAAGCGGAACGAGCCCGACCTGGACGATGTGCCGGAAGAGGTGCTGGAGGGACTGGACGTGCGTCCGCTCTCCGACATCCGCCAGGTGCTCGAACTGGCCCTGACACCGGCCGAGTCCGGTTGCCTCGACGTCGGACGGGATTTTCCCGTGGCGGCCTGACCCCGCCACCGGGACTCGCGGTCCGCCCGCCGCGCCGGCGTCCGTCGCCGGCGCGGCGTCGTGCGGCCCCGGCAAGGGCGGGGTGTCGCGAACCCCGAGGTCTCCCTGGACCTCCACATCGAGAACAGCGGCAAGCGGAAGCAGAGCACCGCTGCGCAGAGGTGGTTCGAGGTGAACCTCATCAGGAGCGCCGTCTTCAAGAACACGCCCACCGACTGCGCGCCGCGGGCAGTGTGCCGCGCTGCGCGGTGGGCTCCGCCCGGCCGAGAACACCACGAAGCCGGGCCGGAGTTGAGGTCGCGCCTTCCAGGGCGCGGCGCGCGCGGCGCCGGGGCCCGGTGGGCCGAACGGCACAGCTGCGCATGCGGCGGATCCGGTCGTCGGATAGATCTCGGAATGCCGGTTCGGCGGCGCCCAGGGGCGATGGCTGCTCGGAGGCTTCTGCGCGTCGCCGGGTGCCGTCCGACCTCCGTGTCCCACCCGCCTCACGTAAGGGAAGCCGCATGACCAACATGCTCAGACGCGTATCCCTCACGGCCGTCACGGGCCTCGGCCTGTGCCTCACCCTCCTGCCCGCCGGGCAGGCCCAGGCCCAGGCGCCGCAGGCTCCGGTCCGCGTCCCCTGCAACGACATCGCCGCGCTCAAGACCGCCATCAACAACGCCAACACCAGCGGCGGCAGCATCGTCCTCGCCCCGCACTGCGTCTACTCGCTGACGGCCGCCGACAACGCCGACGACGGTCTGCCCGAGATCACGGGCAACGTGCGGATCTCCGGGGACCGCTCGACCATCCAGCGTGCTCCCGGGGCCACGGCGGCCTTCCGCATCTTCCATGTGAGACAGCAGGGCAGCCTCACCCTCGACGAGGTCACCGTCCGCGGCGGTACGGCCTTCGTCGGAGGGGCCGTCTACAACGAGAGCGGCAGGGTCACCCTGAGCGGGGCGACGCTCAGGAACAACAGCTCCGAAGAGGCGGGCGGCGCCATCTGGAACAGCCTCGGGACGCTTGTCCTGAGGAACACCACGGTCCGCGACAACGAGAGCGACATCGGCGGTGGCGTGGCCACCAACGGGACGATGACGATGCGGGGCGGCGCCCTCCGCGACAACACGGTCGATCTGTGGGGAGGCGGCCTCGCGAACGCGGGCAACACGACGCTGAACCACGCGTCGGTCGACGGCAACGCCTCGGGAGCCGAGGGCGGCGGCATTCTGACCCTGAACATCAACGACCGCACCGGGCCACTGCGCCTGAACTCGACCAGGGTCTCGAACAACATCGCTCAGCGACAGGGCGGCGGAATCCTCGTCGGTTCGGTCGAGCGGCTGACTCTGTACCGCAGCATCGTCACCCGCAACGCCGCGAACGGCGGCCCCGGAAGCGGCGGCGGCATCCGCCTCGGAATCGGAACCATGTCCACCTCCACGAGCCCCGTCACGAAGCCACGGCGGAACACGGGCGCCGCGCCGACGCCCTCCCAGGTGAATCTCATCCGCAGCGCCGTCTTCAAGAACACCCCCGACAACTGCGCGCCGCCCAACAGCATCCCGCGGTGCAACGCGGTCGGCTCGGCGCCGGCCAAGAACGCCACGAAGCCGGGCCGGAGTTGAGGACGCCGTAGCCCGAAGCCGTATGTGTTCGGGCGGGAGCTCCCGGTGGCGGTGTGACACCGCCACCGGGCACCCCCTCCCGGCTGGGACCGCCGCACCGGCACCGCTCGCCGGCGCGGCGTCGTACGGCGGGCGTGGTCCGCCCGCCCGGTTCACCGTGGCGCCGCGCGCGGCGGCGTCACGTCATCCGTTGGCGAGCGCCACCAGACGGTCCATCGCGCCGTTGAACAAGTTGTGGTCGCCGACTGTCGGCCCGGTCGAGGTGTACTGCCAGAACGTGTGGAAGCCCCAGCCGTTCGGGAGCGTGCCGGGCGCGGAGGCGTAACGGGCGATCCACAGCGGATTGGTGCTGCCGAAGCCGCCGTTGTTGCCCGTGCACTGCGTCCACCAGTCCGTCGTGGTGTAGATGACGGCGTCACGGCCCGTGCGTGCCTTGTAGGTGTCGGTGAAGTCCCGGATCCAGCTGACCATCGCGCTCTGGCTCTTGCCGTAGCAGGTGGCGCCGTACGGGTTGTACTCGATGTCGAGCACGCCGGGCAGCGTCTTGCCGTCCTTGCTCCAGCCGCCGCCGTTGGACGCGAAGAAGTTGGCCTGTGAGGCGCCGCTGGAGTTGTCCGGCAGGGCGAAGTGGTAGGCCCCGCGGATCATCCCGACGTTGTAGGAGCCGTTGTACTGCTGGGCGAAGTACGGGTTCTCGTACGACGTGCCCTCGGTCGCCTTCACATAGGCGAACCTCACGCCGCTGTTCCACAGGGTCGACCAGCTGACGTTGCCCTGATGGCTGCTCACGTCGACGCCATGGACGGTCGCGTCCAGCGTCTTCGGGGGTGTGCCGTCGGTGGGGTCGCCGCCCTCGTGCATGCGGACGCCCACGCCCATGGACGCCTCGCCGGGCTTGATGGGGTTGTTGTCCTGGGGCGCCGCGCTGGCGGCGCCCGGTGCGGTGAGGAGCAGAGCGAGTGCGGATGTGAACAGCGCCGCCGCGTAGAGCATTCCGCGCCTGCGGCGGGCCTTGCCGGGACCATGACCTGGCATCGCTGCCTCCGAAACCGTGGGGGACGGGAGTGGGGGATCAAGTGGGAGGTGTGGTGCGGGGGTTGTCCTTCCATGCCCGTTCTGGTGTGGGCATGTCATGTCTTTAACGGTACGCGCGTAGACATAGCCGGGGAAGACGGACAGCTCTCCGCCGGTGGTCCACACCTGCGAAATCGCGCCGGAGCTGCGACGATCGACGGTCCGCAACGGGAACTTTCCGCGAGAAAGACGGAAGAGGGCGCACAGGTGGATGAGTCCATGCGGCAGCACACACCCGAATTGCTTGATCTGGAACGGGAATTGACGGTGTTCTTGCGCCGCGCGCGCGCCTTCTCGGGCGAACTGGCCCGCGAGGTGCACCCCGAACTGGAGCCAGCCGCGTACGGCCTCTTCGTACGTCTCGATGAGGGAGGAGCGCAGCGGGCGACCGACCTCGCCGCCTACTTCGGGGTCGGCAAGGCGACCATCAGCCGGCAGTTGAGGGTGCTGGAGAACCTGGGGCTGATCACCCGGGCCCCCGACCCGGACGACGGCCGGGCCTCCCTGGTGCATCTGACCACGGAGGGCCGCGACCGCTTCAGGACGGTGCGGGAGGCGAGACGGGCCGAGTACGTGCGCAAGCTCGCCACCTGGGACCCCGCCGAGATCGCCGAGCTGGCGCGGCTGATGCACCAGCTCAACTCCCTGTCGGACGTAGAGACCTGAGCGATCAGCGGGCCGGCGGACCGGCTGCCCGTGCGGCCGGCCCGAGCTCCGCGAAGACCACCGAGGCGTCGTCGTGCCTCTTGCCCCGTGGATGCGCCGATCCGTGCGGATCGGCGCGCTCGGACTCCCGCACCCGGGCAACGAGCGCCGCGCTGCCTTCCTTCCGTACGAGCCCGAGAAGCGCGGACCAGTCGCCGAGCCGGAACGTCTGGCTCCAGCGTGCGGCGCCGTCGGTGAGCGCCAGCAGTGCCCGTACGTCCGCCCGCGGTGCCGTGCCGGTGACCGCGAGCGAGGCGACGGCGGGGTCGGCGGCGGCGGTGTAGAAGCCCTCGCCTCCGGGGGCGTTGCGCAGCGCCTCGACCGTGCGGACGTACTCGGCGCGTGCCGCGCCCCGTTCGGCGCTTCCCTCCGGCAGTGCGCGCACGCGGCTGCGCAACGAGCCGATGTGCGGGGGCAGTTCGTCCAGCCGGGAATCGAGCACAGGTGTCACCGAGCCGTGAGGATGCTCCACGAGCAGCGCGGAATCCGACAGGACCAGGTGATCGACGCTCTCTTCGTCCCACCGGGCTGCGACGACGGTCGCTTGGGGGGTACGCCTGTGAGAAAGGTCACAGGTTGAAACATGGCCGGCAGCGGTACGTGAAATGGCCTCGGAGAGACAGGCACGAAGCGTCAGATCCCTTCGTGCGGTGGCGAGTTCGAGCAGCGCGCCACCCAGACGGGCCGTGAACCAGGGCACTCCGTGTGTGCATCCGGCCTCGTCGCGTGGCGGTGTCACACCGTCCAGCACCACCAGCGCGCCACCGTGTCCGGAGGAGGGCAGAGCGGCCGACGCGTAGTCCTCGTTGGGGCGGCCGGGATCTCCGGCCTCGCCGGTCATGTCGATGCGCATGGCGTTCAGTCTGCACTCGGACCCTCCCGGAGGACGGTCCGCACAACGCGTGTCAAGAGCCCGGGATCAGGAAGGACGGCCAGGTCAGACCTCGCGGCAGGGCCGGAGTTGACCGGAATGAGTGCGTCCGCAAGTATGCGAACGCGCATCCTGCCAGGACCCGAGCGGGAATTCCAACCGGTGCCCGTAAGAGGGTGGTTGGGGTGCGCAGGCGGAGTTGTTCGCCGCCTCCCGGTTACGGTTCACTCCTTCGGGTGGCCCAGCAGGAGATCGTCACATCACCTGTCATCCGTGCTGGAAGGGTCGGATGGCGTCCAAGGGGATGCAAGGGACGACAGGATCAAGTCCGCTCCTGCGACACAAGGTTGGACTGCGCCGGGCCGGCCCTGGAGCAGGCCCCGACGAGATTGCGAGCACGGGTGCGGACGAAGCTACTGCGGAAGCCGGGCGGAACGGCCCGACTGCGGATCAGGCCCGGAAACCGGACGACGGCACAGGGCGGCCCCTCGCAGGCGCCCGGCCCCCGCCGCGCGCGGGTCCGGAACCGGCTGCTGGCCTCCGTCGCCCTCTGCTCCCTCGCCGTGCTCGGAGCCGGCACGCCCGCGGTGCTCACCGCGTCCAGCGATCTCGACGAGTCCCAGCAACTGGTCGAACGTGCCGAGCTCGACAAGCACGCCATCGCGCTCGGCCACGCCCTCGCGGACGAACGTGACGGCATGGTCGAGTACGTCGCCGCGGGCCGCACCAGCCGCGACGGCGCCGGAGTGACCGAGGAGCAGCGCCAGCGCGTCGACCGTCAGATCAGCGAGATCCGGGAGACCGCCCCCGCGTCCGTGCGCGAGGCCCTCGGCAAGCTGTCCCGCATCCGCCAGGAGGCACAGGCGGGGGACACGGGCGCCATCGAGATCCACGAGGCGTACACGGGCACCATCAAGACCCTTCAGGACGTCGGCATCGGCGTTGCCCGGTCCCTGCCGGCGCGCGCGATCGAGTCGTCCGGATCCTCCGTCGGATCGGGGGCGGCGCACGCGCTGCCCGACCTCGGCCGGGCCGTCGAGCAGGCGTCCGCCGTGCGCGGACTGCTGCGCGGTGCGCTCGCCGCCGGAGGGTCCCAGCGCTCCCTGACCACCGAGGCGCAGCGCGCCGGCGTACGGGAGCAGGCCGCGCTCGCCGACTTCGGCGACGGCGCCGGCAGCCGGGCCCGTGACTCCTTCGCCAAGACCGTCACCGGGGCCGACGTCGCCGTCGCGGAGCGCTATCTGGCGCGGCTGACCGACGAGCCGTACCTGAGCCCCGACGACCAGGCCATGAACCACGACCGCATCGACGCCACGCTCTCGGCGCGCATCGACAGCATGCGCGGCGTCCAGTCGTCCTTCGCCGCCGAAGAGTTGAAGCACCTGGAGCAGCTGCGCGACGACGACGTCGCCGTCCTGGAGTGGCGCATCGCCCTTGTCGGAGCCTGCCTGCTCCTCGCGGCCGGCATCAGCGTGCAGACGGCACGCTCCATGGCACGTCCGCTCTCCGTGCTCAAGCGCGGTTCGCGGAGGCTGGCGGGGAACCCGGCGGGCGAGGAGCCCGTCGTCTTCAACGGCAGGAACGACGAGTTCGCCGAAGTCGTACGTTCGCTCAACACGCTCCACCAGACCGTCATAGGCGTGCACGAGCGCGCCGCGGAAGCCGAGGCCGACAACAACTACCTGGTCCGCCACAAGGACGCGCTCACCGCCGAACGGGACCGTGCGCGCGGCGAGTACGCCGAACTGAAGGAGCGCCTCGACGCGCTGTCGGGCGCCGTGCACAGCACCTTCGTCAATCTCGCCCTGCGCACGCTGGGTCTTGTGGAGCGCCAGCTCGGTGTCATCGAGGACCTGGAGGAGGAAGAGAGCGACCCCGGCAGGCTCAGCACGCTCTTCAAGCTCGACCACCTGGCCACACGGATGCGGCGCTACAGCGAGAACCTGCTGCTGCTCGCCGGTGCCGAACACGTCACCGCGAACCACTCGGGTCCCGTACCGCTGCTGGACGTACTGCGCGCCGCGATCAGTGAGATCGAGCGGTACGAGCGTGTCGAGCTCGGCACGCTACCGCCGCACGTGCAGGTCTCCGGATACGCGGCCGACGACCTCAGTCACCTCATCTCCGAACTCCTCGACAACGCTGCCACCTTCTCCCCGCCGGACGCACAAGTGGAGTTGTCAGGCTGGCTGCTGGAGAGCGGCGAGGTGATGCTCTCCGTCGAGGACGAGGGCATAGGGGTGACAGGCAGAAGACTTGCCGCGCTCAACGCGCGGCTCAGCGTGCCCGATGGGCAACAGCCCCCGGAGATGGAAGCGGCTGCCACGCAGACCGGGCACCGCAGCTCCGAGGCCGGTCTCGGCATGGGCCTGTACGTCGTCGCCAGGCTCGCGGCCCGGCACGGGCTGCGTGTGCAGCTGCGCGAGCGCAGGCAGGGCGGCGGCATCGCGGCCGTCGTCGCGGTGCCGAGTGCGCTGCTGCCCGCACGGCCCGTCCCCGTCGCAGCGGTGTCGGGCGAGGCCGGGGCGGGACGCGTCCCTGCCGCTCCCGAGTCGGGATTCCCCGGTTCGGTCGCGGAGGCCAACTCCAATGCCCTGCCCGGCCGTCGGACCGGCGACCCGCTGGTGACCGCCGCCGAGCGGGCGCTCCGGGAGTCGGGCACCGTGCCGGCGCAGGAGGCTCCCCGCGAGCCGAGGGCGGGGTCCGAGGAGCATGGCCGGGCCCCTGGAGACGGTGCCACCCGCGCCGGGCACGACCCCGGTCCCGACGCCGAGCCCGGACCGGATGCCGGCCAGCACTCCGGCTCCGGGGACGAGACCGCTCCCTGGTCCGAGACCGGCACCGGACCGGAGGCCGGGATCCCGGAACAGCCGAGGATCACCGAGAAGGGGCTCCCCAAGCGGACTCCGCATCATGTGGAGGCGCAGACGGACCCGGTGGAGCCGCGCAAGCAGAGCCCGAACGCCGAGGAGATGCGCCGCCGCCTCGGAGGGTTCCAGCGCGGAGCCGAGCACGGACGCCGTGACGCGGCTGCGGAGACCGGCGCTGAAGAGAACGAGAGTGATCAACCGGGGGCGCAGTCCGATGGTGGTACCGCCGAGGAGGCTCGCAGGTGAACGCGCCCACCACGCGCACGTCCGGCAGCGCCCAAGCTCGCAATCTGCGCTGGCTGTTGGAGAACCTTGTCGAAGAGGTGCCGGGCATCCTGTCCGTCGCCGTCGTCTCGTCCGACGGACTGCTGCTGCTGTCCTCCGACCAGAACGCGGATGCCGGAGGCGCCGGCAAGACCGCCGGGAGCGCCGGGCCCGAGGGCTCCGGCCACCGGGAGGAGGGGACGGAAGCCAGAGACGTCCCGTCCATCCGCAGGGGACCCAGGCGCAGCCCGAAGGGTACGAGCGCCGATCTGGCCACTATTGTCTCCGGCCTGGGGTCCTTGACCCTCGGGGCCGCGAAGCTGATGGACGGCGGGGAGATCAAGCAGACAGTGGTCGCCATGGACGAGGGCTCGCTCTTCGTGATGGCGATCAGCGACGGCTCCCTGCTCGGTGTGCACGCCACGCCGGACTGTGACATGAGCGTCATCGCCTACCACATGGCGCTCTTCGTGGGCCGCGCCGGCCATGTCCTCACCCCTGAACTCCGAACCGAACTGCGCTCGTCGATGGAGCTGGACCAGTGAATCCTGCTGCTTCTCCGCCCCCCTTGCCCGTTCGTCGTGAGAGCGGCAAGTCCAAGAGAGTCCGCCCGTACACCCTCACCGGCGGCCGCACCCGTTTCGGCCACGTGCTGCTGGTCGAGACGATCGTCGCGGCGATCGAAGCCCCCGAGGAGCGCCCGGAGTTGACCTCCGGCGGTCTGCGTGACCGGGTGATGCCCGAGATGCGTGCGATTGTCGAACTCTGCCGCCGCATGCGTTCGGTGGCGGAGATCGCAGCACTGTTGAAGATGCCTCTGGGCGTGGTACGGGTTCTGCTGAGCGACCTCGCCGATCAGGGACGGGTGCGCGTTCACGGCACCGGGCACGGCAGTGACCGGCCCGACCGTGCGTTGTTGGAAAGGGTGCTGGGTGGACTTCGCAGGCTCTGAGCCGGTGGTGGAAGAAGTGAGGAATGCGGAAGGTACCGCGCCCGGAGTGAAGGACTGGCAGGAGGATCTCTCGCAGGCCCCCATATCCACCAAGATCGTGGTGGCAGGCGGCTTCGGCGTCGGCAAGACGACGTTCGTCGGTTCGGTCTCCGAGATCGAGCCGCTGACGACCGAGGCATTGATGACACAGGCGAGCGAGGGCGAGGACGACATCGCCTCGACGCCGGAGAAGACCACGACCACCGTGGCCATGGACTTCGGGCGCATCACCCTCGAATCGGACCTGGTGCTCTATCTGTTCGGCACGCCGGGCCAGCAGCGCTTCTGGTTCATGTGGGACGACCTCGTGCGCGGCGCCATCGGTGCCGTCGTGATGGCGGACACCCGGCGTCTGGAGGACTGCTTCCCCGCTCTGGACTATTTCGAGAGCTGTGGGTATCCGTACGTCGTCGCGGTGAACCACTTCGAGGGGACCACCGCGTACGAGGCCGAGGACGTGCGGGAGGCCCTGTCCGTTCCTCAGCGCGTCCCTGTGGTGATCATGGATGCGCGCGAGCGCCCGACGGTACTGAAGTCCCTGCTCGCGCTGGTGAGTCACGCCCTGGACGTCACACCCGCCTGAGCGGGTGCGGCGCGGAACTGCACAACGTACGGAGAAGAGAGACCGCCATGCGGAAGATACTCATTGTCGGAGCCGGCCAGGCAGGCCTACAGCTGGCGCTGGGCCTGCAGTCGCAGGGCTACGAGGTCACCGTCATGTCGAACCGCACCGCGGACGAGATACGCGGCGGTCGCGTCATGTCGACGCAGATGCAGTTCCACACCGC
The DNA here is from genome assembly GCF_000426165.1 of Streptomyces sp. TAA486. Taxonomy (NCBI): domain Bacteria; kingdom Bacillati; phylum Actinomycetota; class Actinomycetes; order Kitasatosporales; family Streptomycetaceae; genus Streptomyces; species Streptomyces sp. TAA486. The sequence continues at coordinate 586,150 of NZ_AUEV01000001.1, forward strand.
GCTGCAGAACGAGCGCGACATCGAGGTCAACTTCTGGGAGAGCCAGGCCCCGAAGGTCGAGGGCCTGGGTGTCTCCGTGGCCGACCCTGAGTCAGTGCAGGGTCCCGGTGAGACCCAGCGCGCGATCAACTGGCTTGGAATGCTGGACGGTTACGCCCAGTCCGTCGACCAGCGGGTGAAGATGTCCGGCTGGATGGAGACCTTCGCGCAGCGCGGCGGCCAGCTCGTCATCCACGGAGCGGCCGTCTCCGACCTCGACTTCTTCGCGAAGAAGTACGACTTGGTGCTCGTCGCGGCGGGCAAGGGCGAACTGGTCTCGATGTTCGAGCGGGACCCGGAGCGTTCCCCGTACGACGCGCCTCAGCGTGCCCTCGCGGTCAGCTACGTCAACGGGCTGGGCCCGCGTCCCGAGCATGCGGACACCGAGGCGGTGCGCTGCAACCTCGTGCCGGGCGTCGGCGAGCTGTTCGTCATGCCCTGTCTGACGACGTCCGGTCGCTGCGACATCCTCTTCTGGGAGGGCATCCCCGGCGGGCCCCTCGATGTCTTCCAGGGCATCAAGGACCCCAACGAGCAGCTCGCCAAGACCCTGGAGCTGATGGAGCAGTTCACGCCCTGGGAGTACGCACGGGCCACCAAGGTCGAGCTGACGGACGCCAACGGCACGCTGTCGGGGCGGTACGCGCCGACCGTGCGCAAGCCCGTCGGCCGGCTGCCCGACGGCGGCGCCGTGCTCGGTGTGGCGGACGTCGTCGTCGCCAACGACCCGATCACGGGCCAGGGTTCGAACTCCGCCTCCAAATGCGCGGCCGCGTACCTCGCCTCCATCCTGGAGCGCGGCGACAAGCCCTTCGACGAGGAGTGGATGCAGCAGACGTTCGACCGTTTCTGGGCGGACGTCCAGCACACCACCAAGTGGACGAACGCGATGCTGGCCCCGCCGCCCGAGCACATCCTCAACCTGATCGGCGCGGCCGGCCAGCTGCAGCCCGTCGCCGACCGGATCGCCAACGGCTTCAACAACCCAGCGGACTTCGAGGAGTACTTCTACGACCCGGAGAAGGCCGAGGCCTACCTGGGCAGCGTCGCCGGAGGCTGACGCCGGCCCGGTGCCGGGCGCGGAACGGTGGTACGGCCGCCGCGCCCGGTCGTCCCGGCGCGGCGGCCCGTCACGGGCGGGGAAGGGGGACCCGCCCGCGGTCCGTGGGTGCCGGTGCACCCCGGCCTCATGTGCCCTCAGCGCAGCGGCTTCGGCAGCCGGTAATGGAGCAGGGGCCGCTTCCCCGGGTCGGGCCGCACCGCTCCGCGCACGGAGGGGGTGGCGCCGACGGGGGAGAGCCTGACGTCGGAACCCGGCCGGGGCGCGTGCACGACCTTGCCGCGTCCGGCGTACATGGCGACGTGCGAGGCGCTCTTGTAGTAGATGACGAGATCGCCCGGGCGCAGCTTGTTCATCGGCACGTGCCGCAGCCTCTTCCACTGGCCCTGGCTGGTGCGGGGAATGGAACGCCCGGCCTTCCGCCACGCCTTCGAGGTGAGCCCCGAGCAGTCGTAGGCCCTGGGGCCCGCGGCCCCGAAGCGGTAGGGCTTGCCGATCTGCCGCAGCGCGAACCGCACCGCTTTCGCTCCGGGGCGTGAGGGCTTGCGCCGCACCTTCGAACCGTGCAGTCCGTGCGCGGACATCAATGAGCGCTGGGCGCCTGCCTGTTGGGCCGTCTCCAGTCCGCGCAGACGCGTCAACTGCTCCTCGGAGAGCGAGGCCAGGGTGCGCTCGACCTTGTGCAGCCGTGAGCGTACGGTCTCCCGCTGCTTCTTCTTGCGGTCCGCGAGCCGCTGCTGCCCCGCCAGCGCCTTGCGTGCGCGCGTCGTCAGCTGACGCTGCCTCGCCTCGCCGGCCAGGAGCCGCTGTACCGTCAGGGCCTGCCGGCCCGCCGCGCGGGTGAGGAGATGCAGGCCGTCCATCGGGTTCCGTGCGTCCCCCGCGAGCAGGAGCTGCACCACGGGCGGGAGGCCGATGTCGCCGCGGCGGTACTGCTGGCGCGCGAGGCGTCCGGCCTCGCGGCGGCCTTCGGCGAGCGCCGCACGCACCGAAGTGAGTGCCTTCTCCGCGTCGTTCGTGCGCTGGCGCTGCCGGGCCAGCTTGACGGTGGTCCTGTTGTACGCGTCCGAGGCAGTCTCGGTCTTCTCGTACATCACCCGCAGGTCGCGCAGCAGCTCGCTGACGGGCTTTCCGATGGGGTCCGCCGCCACGGGCAGTGGCTGAAAGGCGAGTGCAGCCGCCACCACCGTGGCCAACGCGCCGGCCGCGACGGAATGTGGGGCACGTAGATACGACACCGACTCGCCTCCGATCAGACTCGCTACCGGAGCGATGGTGCACGGCGGTGCTTGTTACCGGCGGGGTTGCCCGGCCCTCGTCCCGGTCCGTCACCCGAAGGGTGCGCAGGGGTCGTCCGTGCGGCGGCGCACGGACGGCCGGGTCACCTGCCGAAGAGTCGACGCCCCATCACACGGCGGGCGGCTTCGTTCACTTGCCCGATCTCATGCACGTACGGCTCGGGCAGCCACTTGGAGGCGGGCAGTTCCGCCGTGTCGGCGAGGTCGAGTGCGTGCGTGAGGACGCTGGGAGGCGGACGGGACTCCGGGGTCTTGTGCAGGCACGCGAAGAGCGCGGGGCACAGCCCGTCCGGCACGCCCGTCAGGTCGGGATCCTCGCGCGCCATCGGCAGCATGTTCCCGGCGAAGGGCTGATGGGCGCTGCATGCGTAGACCAGGGTCGCGCCCAGGTCGAAGATGTCGTCGGCCATTTCGTCGGTGGCCGGACCGCTCATGTTGCCCAGTGCCAGGCCGTAGTCGACGACCCGTGGCGTGTCCAGACCGAGCATCACATTGTGGGGGCCCAGGTCGCGGTGCGTTATCCGTGCCGCATGAAGGGCCATCAGGGACCGTGTCAGCGCGCCGCCCAGGGCGCGTACCGAGGACTCCGGCATCGGGCCGTACTTCGAGACCAGGGCCTCCAGCGAGACACCGGGCACAAAGGCGTTGGCTATCCACGGCTGGGCGCTGTCGAGTTCGCAGCCGGCCGCGTCCGCGACGTAGTCACTGCGCACGCCACTCGCGGCTGCCTGCATCTCCTGGCGCAGGCGTGCGCGCAGCGGCCGGTCGCGGAGCAACTCGGGTCTCAGGGCGCGCACCGCGACGAGTTGTTTGCGCGCGCCGCGCTGCGGTGCCCCCCGCCCGAGGTAGACGGTTCCCATACGGCCGTCGCCGAGTACGCCGTGGAGGCGGTACGGGCCCACCTGTTGGGGGTCTGTGCTACCTAGGCCAGCCATCCCTTGGATCACGCACGGCAGCCTAGGCGCACAGCGTGTACAAGGGGACGGCACGAACAGAACCGTCGCAGTTCTTCGCAAACTTCACGTCAGCCTCAGAAATCGTCACGGATGTGCCAGACACGGCAGTGGCCCTGGCGCCGCGCGCCCCGGCACAGCGGGATCGCGGGCGGCCCGCGCTAGTCGCGGCTCCACGGCCAACGGAGGTTTCCGCGGGCGCGTCCGTCAGGTTCGTGCACGTAGCGCCAGCCACGGGGGATGCCCAGCCGGCGTGTGAAGGCGGCGGGTTCCAGCCGGTAGACGTGGACCACGGCGGGCCCGTCGTCCGCGGACGGTACGGGCACCTCGTAACTTTTCGGTGGACGTCCGTTGATCCCGGTGAGCACCGGCAGCACACGGCCGTCCAGCGGTCCGCCGACGAAAAGGCTCTGCTCGCTGCGCACTTGTCTGCTCCAGCCTCCGCTTTCCGGTTCAGCCGCACTCGTCCGAGGCGCAGCCCGCGAGTGAGCGCGGGCCAGGTCCGTCCTCGCCGAGCTTGTCGTAGGGATTGGCCAGCGCGCAGTGCTCCAGGGAGAGACAGCCGCAGCCGATGCACTCGGTGAGGTGGTCGCGCAGCTGCGTCATCAGCTTGATGCGCTGGTTGAGGTCCTCCCGCCAGCACTCGGAGACCCTCGCCCAGTCCTCGCGTGTGGGCGTGCGGTTGTCCGGCAGCAGCGCGAGCGCGTCACGGATGGCGCCCAGCGGCATGCCCAGGCGCTGGGAGGCGCGGATGAAGGCGACCCTGCGCAGGGTGTCGCGGCTGTAGCGGCGCTGGTTGCCGGGGGTCCGGCGGCTGTGGATGAGGCCCTCGCGCTCGTAGTAGCGCAGCGCGGAGGTGGCCACTCCGGCGCGTTCGGCGAGCTCGCCGACCGTGGCCTCCTTGGCCTGCCAGGACAGTTGGGTGGACATGGAGCCAGGATAGGAGTTCTTCAAGCTTTCTTTAAGTTCTTCCGGCCATCCCGGTCGGTCAGGCCTTGCCCGGGACGTCCAGGAGGTGCCCCTTGTCGCCGACGACCGGCAGCATCCGCCGGGCCAGCTCGCCGACCGGGCCGTCGCCCTCCTCCAGGTCAAGGGCGTGCCGGACGATCCGGGCCGTCTCCGCGTCCCTCGTGGCGGAAGCCATCAGCAGCGCGACGAAGTGGTCCAGGAGCCAGTCGCGCAGTTCGGTGACCGGCGGCTGCTTGTCCTGGTCCAGCCACATCAGGGACGCGGCCTCGACCACCGTTATCCACGTGCTGACCGTCATCCGCAGCCGGGGGCCCGCCTCCTTGCCCCCCGGCTGGTAGCCGAGGTGGAAGAGGATCTGGTCGGCGGCGGCCCGCCGCACCTCGTCGACGATCGCGTGCGTACGCGAGGTCTGTACGACGCTGCCGCCCTGCAGCAGCGCCATGAAGCCCGCGTCGTGCTGGTCGACGAAGGCGAGGTAGCGCTCCAGGGCCCGCACGAGCCGCCGCGTGAGCGGCCCGGTCTGGGCCTCGGCGAAGCACTGCTCCAGTTCGTCGGCCGCGCTGCGCAGGGCCGCCTCGTACAGCTGCTGCTTGCCCCCCGGGAAGTAGCGGTAGACCAGTGGGCGCGAGACACCGGCGGTGGCCGCCACGTCGTCGAGTGAGACGTCCTCTGGCGGATTGTGGGCGAAGAGACCGAGCGCGGTACCGATCAGCTGTGTACGCCGTTCGTCCACGCTCAGCCTGCGATACGCCGGTGCCGTGCCGCTGCTGCTCATTCCACGAGCGTAACCGGGACACCCCCGGGCGGGTCCCTACCGGGCAAGGAGACCGGAGCTCACCCAGAGCTTGCGGCCGATGCCGCGCATCACGCCGATCTCGTCCAGGAAGTCGGTGAGGCGCCGGGCGCCGGTCTGCATCACTTCGCGGCGGTGTCCGCTGGCCTTGACCTGGGCCATCGCCTCGCGCTTGTCCAGGCCCACGTTCGTGTAGACCTCCGGGTTGATGAAGGAGATCGAGAAGACGCGGGCCGCCTCGCCCGAGCTGATGCGCGTGAACTCCGCCTCCCAGCGTGGGCAGCTGACCATCTGGCGGCGCAGCTCCTCACGCGCGTACCGCACGTGCCGCGACTCCTCGACGACGTGGATGCGTGTGACACCGCGCACCAGCGGCTGGATGCGCTCGTCCGGGAACGTAAGACGCTGCATCCAGTCGAGGATCTCCTCGCCGAGGAGCGTGGCGGTGAACGACCCGGGGGTCGTGGAGACGGACTTGAGCAGCCGCGCGAGGTTGTGGTGCACACGGGAGACGCGGTACGCCGGCACTCCGCTCTTGGTGATCATCCGGGCGAACATCTTGGAGTGCCGGCACTCGTCCTCGATCTCCGTGAGGGCGTAGCGCACATGGCTGCTGGTGAGCGGCTTGTCGTAGATGTGGCGCACCAGAAGCTGCATCAGGATGACCTCGAACCAGATGCCGAGGGAGGCGAGGGAGCCGGCTTCGTGGCGGGCGAGGTCGAGGCGCTGCTCCTCGGACATCCGCTTCCACATCGGGGTGTCGTAGAGCGAGACGAGCTCCGGCGGCCAGAACCACTTGCCCTCCTCGAAGGGCGCGTCCCAGTCCAGCTCCTCGTCCGGGTCGAACGAGTGCTTCTTGGAGGAGTCCAGCAGGCGCTCGGCGACCTGCTCCCGGTCCTTGAGCAGGCCGAGGGCGTCCCGGAGCGGCTGGATACCGGTCTTCTCGTCGGTGGCCGTGTCAGGGGTGATCGTCATGCTGGGCACCTCTTCGTGAGTTACCGAAGGTACTTCCCCTCGATCTCCGACCCGGGGAGACCCCAAGGCCGTCCGTCTTATGAGACTGCCTGTCAGCAAGCGAGTCAATCCCTGCGACACACATTGCGCAGCTCTTGTTGACCGGGTGGTAACAGGCGTGTGAGCCTGCCAACTACCTGCTTCCGGGCCTTGGTTGCCCCGGGCGGGACCCCAGCAGCCCGGTGTCAGGAGGCGTCCATGTCCACGCACGACCTCTACGTCCACGGTCCGGGAGCCGCGGAGTGGGAGGTGCCGGCCTCGGGGGCGGCCCGCTTCAGCTGGGACTACGACGACGGCCGCGACCGTCTCCTCGCCCTCTACCAGAAGGGCAAGGACAAGCAGTGGGACGGGCAGCGCCGCATCGACTGGGACCTCGAGGTGGACCCGAAGGACCCGCTCGGCACCCCCGACGAGGCCATGTCGCTCTACGGCACGTCCTACTGGGACAAGATGAACGCCGCGGAGCGGGCCGATCTTCGGCAGCACTACGCGTCCTGGCAGTTCAGTCAGTTCCTCCACGGCGAACAGGGCGCCATGGTCTGCGCGGCGCGGATCGTGGAGTCCGTCCCCGACCTGGACGCGAAGTTCTACTCCGCCACCCAGACCATGGACGAGGCCCGGCACGCCGAGATCTACGGGCGCTTCCTCCACGAGAAGATCGGGATGGTCTACCCGATCAACGACAACCTCCAGTCGCTGCTCGGCGACACCCTCCGCGACTCCCGCTGGGACATGCCGTACCTGGGGATGCAGGTGCTCATCGAAGGGCTGGCGCTCGCCGCCTTCGGGATGATCCGCGACACGACGAACAAGCCGCTGCCCAAGCAGATCCTGGCCTACGTCATGCAGGACGAGGCACGGCATGTCGCCTTCGGCCGCATGGCGCTGCGTGACTACTACAAGCAGCTCACGGACGCGGAGCTGCGGGAGCGCGAGGACTTCGTCATCGAGGGCTGCTACCTCATGCGGGACCGCCTCAAGGGCGTCGAGGTGCTGGAGAACTTCGGCGTCCCGAAGGAGGAGGCCGAGACCTTCAGCGAGCAGTCGGACTTCCTGAAGCTCTTCCGGCAACTGCTCTTCAGCCGCATCGTGCCGTGCGTGCGCGACATCGGGCTGTGGGGCGAGCGGCTGCAGCGCGCCTACGTCGACATGGGCGTCTTCGAGATGGGGAACCAGAACCTGGACCTGCTCATGGCACAGGACGAAGAGATCGCCGAGAAGCTCGATGCGGAACGGTTCGCCGCGGAGGAAGCGGAACGGACCGCCGAGGTCGCCGACGCGATCGCCGAGGGTGAGCGCGAGGAAACGGAGGCCGACTCCGCGCGCTGACGCGGGACGGCAGGGCTTCACGGGCCCCGGGTGCGCTGCTGCGCACCCGGGGCCTTTGTGTGTCACCGGAAGGGCTCGGGCGAAACACGGCGTACGTGTGGCACAAGGGGCCACATCGACGTAGTTTGAAGGGGATCGGGAGTAATGGACGGTGTCATTACTCTTCGGGTGTTTTGAGCACCCATGTGCTTCGGCCAGTAGGCACAGCTGCGGGAGGGCGGTCGGCGCCGCCGCGCTTGATCGCTGTGTCGGCTCCCGTGGTGACGCCCTACCCGTAGTTACCGCGCACCGGGAGGCATCAAGTCATGTCAGCAGTTCGATTCCGTGCGAAGCACGCACGCCACCCGCATGACGATGCACCCGACACCGCGGCACACTTCGAGCGCATCACGTCACTGCCGGACGGGACGGAGAAGGAGGAGCTGCGCCAGGAGGTCGTCCGGGCCTGGATGCCCATGGCCGACCGCCTCGCCCAGCGCTTCCGCAACCGCGGCGAGAACCTCGAGGACCTGCAGCAGGTCGCGGCCCTGGGGCTGGTCAAGGCCGTCGCGCGCTACGACCCGGCCCGTGGATGCGCCTTCGAGAGCTTCGCGGTGCCGACCATCGTCGGGGAGATCAAGCGGCACTTCCGCGACTACATGTGGGATCTGCATGTGCCGCGCCGCGTGCAGGAGCTGCGCAACCGCGTACGTGCCAGCAGCCGTGAGCTGGGCGTCACGCTCGATGACCGCTCGCCCACCGTGGCGCAGATCGCCGAGCACAGCGGACTCAGCCAGGAGGACGTCGTCATCGGCATGGAGGCGCTGGAGAGCTACAGCGCGCTCTCCCTCGACGCCGAACTGTCCAAGAACGAGGACGGCTACTCGCTGCTCGACACGCTCGGCGCCACCGAGCCCGGCTTCGACCGCGTGACCTACCGCGAGGCGGTCAAGCCGCAGCTGCGCAACCTGCCGGAGCGCGAGCGCTACATCCTCTACCTGCGCTTCTTCTGCGACATGACGCAGAGCAGCATCGCCGAGCAGCTCGGAATCTCCCAGATGCACGTCTCGCGGCTCATCAGCCGCACATGCGAGCGCCTCCACCGGGAGGTCGAGACCGAGGTGGCGGCCCGTGCTCACGATCCCTCCTCGGAGCGGACCCCGATGACGGTCTAGCCTCGGCCCGCCCGGGAGCGGCCCGGGAGCCCGGCGCGTACGGACGCCGGCGAGTCCCGCGGCCTGAGGCACCTCCCGGCGGTAGCTGGGTGGGGGCACCTCCCGGCGGTAGCCGGGGAGCGAGGCCCCGCCCGTTCCGTGTCCGGTTCGCCAGGGATGCGGACGGGTCGTTGCTGCTGCCTGCTGCCCTCGCGCGCCCGGGCGTGTGGCCGGGCACCACCGCACGGCCCGTGAAGGTGGCGGTCCGTCACGTGTGCCGTGTGCGGCGGGTGCTCTTAGCCTGCGGGCACTCACCACGCCGGACACCGGCCCGGCCGCCGGCCGGACACAGCCCCCATGGAGGCCTCTGCGATGAAACGGGCCAGCAGCGCCGCCGTACGCCCGTACCGCCTCGCGACCGTCGCCGCCCTCACCGCCGCAATGCTCTCCTTCCCCGCGTCCGGCGGTGCCGCCGCGCAGCAGGACGCGGAGCGTGGCTGTGCCCGGACGGACATACCGCGCGTACCCGGAGCCGAACATCAGAAGTCCGCCTGTCTCGAGGAGCTGACGACGGCGGGCACCGTGGAGACCGGACACACCGACCCCGCCGACTGGGCAGGTCTGACCCCTGCGGGGCTGCCCACGCCGAAGGGTGTGCCGGGCGTCCAGATCGACGGCTACTTCCCGGACAGCTCGGCGACGAACACCAACAACGGCTGGCAGCACGACTCCCAGTTCGTGCTGCGGCTGCCCGCCCGCTGGAACGGCGGCCTCGTCATCAGCGGCTCGCCCGGCAACCGTGAGCAGTACGCCAACGACCGGGCCATCGGCGACTGGGCGCTCAAGCGCGGCTACGCGTTCGCCGCCACCGACAAGGGCAACACCGGAGCGTCCTTCCACCGCGACGGACGGACACCGGGTGACGCCATCTCCGAGTGGAACCGGCGCGTCACGCAGCTCACGCGCGCCGCCCGGGCGACGGTCGCCGACCACTACCGGCGTCCGCCCGAGCGCACCCTGGCCACCGGCATGTCCAACGGCGGCTACCTCGTGCGCTGGCAGCTGGAGAACCGTCCCGAGCTCTACGACGGCGGCGTCGACTGGGAGGGCACGCTGTGGCGGGCAGGCGGCGAGCAGCCGAACCTGTTGACCTTTCTGCCGCAGGCGCTGCGCCACTACCCGGCGTACGCCGCCGGCGGTCCCGGGGCGGCGAAGGCCAGGAAGGCCCTGCACCGCGCCGGATTCCCGCGCGGTTCCGAATTCCTGTGGCCCTACTTCCACAAGAACTACTGGGACCTCACCCAGCGGGTGTACCGCGAGGAGATGGATCCCGGCTTCGACGGCGACACAGAGGCCGGCACCCCGTTCTGCGCGCCCGGGGACCCGGACGGTCCGCCGTGCGACGCGGACTACGAGTACGGCGACCGTCCCGAAGATGTCCGCCGCGCCGTCGCACGGGCCGGGCTCACCGGCCGGATCGGCAAACCGCTGATCACGCTGCACGGCACCCTCGACACCCTGCTGCCCATCGGCGAGGACTCCGACGTCTACGCCCGCATGGTGCGCGATTCCGGACGCGGCGGGCTCTTCCGCTACTACCGCGTCGAGGACGGCAACCACGTCGACTCGCTCGCGGACACCTTCCCCGACAAGTTGCGACCTCTCACGCCCTGCCACCGTTCCTCGTTCACGGCACTGGAGCGCTGGCTCGATGACGGTAAGAAGCCGCCGCGCAGCCGCGACGTGCCCAGGCCGGACGGGGCGTCGCAGGCGGAGCTGACGAGGAGCTGCCCCCTCAAGAGGTGAGCGAGCGCGCCCAGTTGGTGCCGAACGTCCTCAACGGCTCGGCACCGGACGGCAGCGGCTCGGCGTTTCCACCCTTCTTGTGCGGGCACCCGTCGCGGCGATCACTCGTCACGGGCCCCTTCCGTACCGAATTCCGTACCGAAGGCCGCCGTATCCTCACCGACGCCGTGGACGGCCGGGGCGCCCTGAGAGGGTGCCCCGGCCGTCCACGGCAGTGGCCTTGTCCGGTGCCGTACTCAGCTCTGCGCGAGCATGCCGGCGCGGAGGCCGGAGAGCGCGCGGCTGAGCAGACGGGAGACGTGCATCTGCGAGAGGCCGAGGTGCTCGCCGATCTGCGCCTGCGTGAGCTCCTCGCCGAAGCGCAGTTCGATGATCTTCCGGTCGCGCTCGGAGAGTTCGGCCAGGAGGGGCTTGAGGGCGTGGAAGTCCTCGACCAGCTCCATGGCCTCGTCACGCTCGCCCAGTACGTCCGCGAGGGAGGCCTCGCCCTCCTCGTCGTTGACCGTCGCGTCGAGGGACGAGGAGTTGTAGCCGTTGGCCGCGACCTGGCCCTCGACGATCTCCTCCTCGCTCACACCGAGATACTCGGCCAGTTCGCTCACGCGGGGCGAACGGCCCAGCTTCGAGGTGAGCTTGTCGTTGGCCCGCGCCAGGTCCATGCGCATCTCCTGCAGGCGACGCGGGACGCGCACGTCCCATGTGGTGTCGCGGAAGAAGCGCTTGATCTCGCCGACGACGTACGGGATCGCGAAGGTGGTGAACTCCACCTCGCGCGAGAGGTCGAACCGGTCGATCGCCTTGATCAGGCCGATCGTGCCGACCTGCACGATGTCGTCCATGTCGTCGCCGCGGGAGCGGAAGCGGCGCGCCGAATACCGTACGAGCGTCAGGTTGATCTCGATGAGGGTGTTGCGCACGTACTGGTACTCGTGCGTGCCCTCCTCGAGGACGGCCAGCCTGTCGAAGAGCGTCTTGGAGAGCTGACGAGCGTCCTCGGGAGCAAGCTTCTCGGGCTCATCGATGACGGGCAGCTCGTGCGATTCGCCTCCGGCTCCCCGCCCTTCGAATACGGACGGCGACCCTGTGGGCGCTTCCTCCGTTGTCGTGACGGTCGGCGTTGCGGAAGTCATCGCGTGGACCTGCCCTTCACTTCGAGTCGGTTCGGCGTCGGGCTGTATCGCCTACCCGGGTTCTCGCCGAACACGCCTCCGGGAACGAAGTGTTGTCGCTTATGGGAAGTTTTGCGGCGCCTTGTGGTGTCCATCGACGGGTAGTTGGCATGAGGTTTGCGTCGTTGGGCAAGCGGACCAGGGACCGATCGACAGACCACGACGAGAACCCGTATTTCCGTACGCGCTTCGTACGGACGGACGGAGTCCGTCGAGGAGAGCGCGTCCTCGGCAGAGGACGGGAGGTGATGCCTGTGCCCACGGGTCACAGCCCTGCGGCGACAGGCGGAGGGGAACAACAACAAGAGGCCCTTCTGGTGGATTCGGTGTTCACCGACATCGGGCAGGCACGCAAGGCCGTGGAGGAGCACCTGGCGCGCGAGTGCGCCTGGGTGGACTTGAGCGGAGTGCTCCTCGTCGTCTCCGAACTCGTGACCAACGCACAGCGTCACGCTCGGGGGAAATGGCAACTGCGGGTACAGGCCGAACCGCATCGCGTGCGGATCGAGGTCACGGACTCCGTGCCGCTCCCGCCGCGCTGGCGGCAGGGGAAGCTCGACGGCAGCGGCGGCTGGGGTCTGCGCATCGTCGAGCAGTGCGCCGACACGCTGGAGGTGCTGTCGTCGGCCCGCGGCAAGACCATGCGCGCGCAGTGGCTGCACCCTGACCGGGCCGGCGCGTCACTCAACTGATCTCACCGGCATCTCTGACTCACTGAGCAGCCGGCCCCGCTCGGCGCTCCGGTTGCCGCAGGTGCGGGCCGGGTCGGTTGAGCGGCGGACGGTGCGGCGTGTGACAAGGTAAGACGCTGTGACAACCGGTGACGAGACGACGGGTGAGCCTCCGCAGCACGGGCGGCATGAGGAGACAGGGAGCGCGGATGCCGAAGGCATCTCCCCTGTTGTCTCGCGGCGGCGTGAAGACGGCGTGGAGGTGCTGACCCTCTCCGGCGAGCTGGACATCACCACGGTGCAGGACGTCGTCCCTGTTCTGGACGACGTGCTCGAGTCGGGAGCCGACAGGCTGGTGGTGGATCTCTCGCAGGTCAGCTTCGCGGACTCCTCGGCGCTCAACCTGCTCCTGCGCACGCGAACCCGCACGTCTCTGTATGTGGCCGGGCCCCTCCAGCCCTTCGTCGGGCGGCTGTTCGAGGTCACTGGCATCACAGGTGTCCTCAATGTGCGCGACACGCTGGACGACGCTCTGCGGGCAGCCGCGCAACGGACGTGACGCGGACTCAACCGGCCCTCGGGCCTTCCGGAAAGCCGCGGATCTGAGTACAAGTACTCATGCGCCCGGCAGTGAAGGAGCGGAGGATCTGCCGGAACACGCGCGACCGGCATCTCTCACCGAGATCTCTCATCGACCGGGAAGAGCGACCATGCGGGACCGCAGCGGCTGGAAGCGAATTCTCTCGGCGGCGACGGACAACTGGCTGTCCCGCGTGTATTTGACAGTGTGTGCGGCGTTGCTGGTCTGGACGGCCTTCGATGCCGTTCTGGCGAACGACGAAGGTCCATCGTTCGCGGGTGTCTGGCCGATTTTCGCCACGCTGCCGACGAGCTTTCTCGTCGTGCTGCTCGCAGGCGGAATCGGATTTCTGCTGCCGACGGCGGTGACCCTCCCGCTTTTCCTGATCCTGCTCGCCGTGGCGGCACTCATCAATGCCACGGTGCTCGGTCTGCTGCTGCGGTGGTTGCGAAGCCGCACGTCACAGACCTGACCCGAGGGCGTGGCCACTGCCGGGGCAGGCGTGCTGCATTTCCCGTGAGGCGCTCGGGAGTCGGGTGCGAATTCACCGCCTGACATTCGTCATCGGTATCGGCCGGACGGGCCGGAATGCATTGACGCGTTCACCTCAATACGCCTAGCGTCCCCGTCGTCGGGCAACAGGCCGATGAAATCCGCGAGTTGGGACGCCGCCGCGGATTCGTCCGTCCCTGTGCCCGGCTGTCAGCCCGTCAAGGGAAATCGGACGAAACACGGGGACCGCATGAACCGCAGGACACGAATAGCTCTTCCCATGGTCGCGGGCGCTGCCGTCCTGGCATCCCTCACCCCCATGGCCATGGCCGGTGACGCTCCGGCGGAGTCCGCCGGCGGCACCCAGGCGCGCACGGCGAAGGCGGACGCCGGCGCCGAGGCCACGATCAGCCGCGACACCGTCATCAAGCGGGCCAAGACCTGGCTGACCGCCGTCAACGGTCACCAGGTTCCCTACAGCCAGAGCAAGACGTTCCAGGGCTACCGCACGGACTGCTCCGGCTACGTGAGCATGGCGCTCAAGTACGGGAAGCCGGGCACGAACACCGTTGGTCTGGCCTCCTCGCAGTTCACCAACAAGATCAAGATGTCGCAGCTGAAGAAGGGCGATCTGATCATCGACGCGAACGGCAGCTCCACGACCCGTCACGTCGTCATCTTCGAGAAGTGGACCAGCTCCGCCCACAAGTCCTACCGGGCCTACGAGCAGCGCGGCAGCTACGGGACCGACCACAGCACCCGCAGCTACGGCATCGGGAGCGACGAGTACGACGCCTATCGGCCGAAGAAGTACTGAGGCAGGCAGCCGCAGTTCGCGACCCCGCGACTGTGCCCTCGTCCCGGAACAGGGGCGAGGGCACAGTGCTGTCCACCGGATCGGGAGGTGCGCGGCCCTACTCACGCGGGGCCGCCGTCCGTTCCTCTACTTGTAGATCTCTTCGACCCACTCCGGGTGGTCGATGAACGGGTTCCGGTTCTTCTGGAACTTGTCGAAGATGACCTGGTTGCGGTTCTCCTCGAACTTGTCCGGCGGGTCCTCGTCGCTCCACTGCTTCAGGACGGAGATCCGCCCGATGTTGGGCTTGGAGCCGTTGTTGACGTCGTCGTTGGCTTCCAGGTCCGGGAACTCGTCCTCGCCCTCGTAGCGGACGTCCATGTAGAGGATCATGCGGGCGACGTCGCCCTTGACCTCGTCGCGCGGCTCGAAGGAGTCGTCGTCCGTGAAGTTGCCCGGCGCGCCCTCGACTTCCTCGCCGCCCTTGTCGAAGTCCTTGCTGCTGCGGATGCTGTTGACCTTCACGTTGGTCGGACGCAGGTGGTGCACGTCCGTACCGGGGCCGTTGCCGGTGCCGAAGTCGCCGTGGGACTTGGCCCAGACGTGCTCACGGTTCCACTGGTCCTCTCCGCCGCCGTTGTTGTCCGCGGATTCGGACTTGCCGCTGTAGAGCAGGATGACGTTGCCCGCGTTGTCCGGGTCCTTGTCCGTCTCCTTCAGCGCGTCCCAGACCTCGTCGTACGAGAGCGTGGTCACGCCCTTGCTGATGATGCCGTGCAGCGCCTTCTTGAGCTCTTCGCCGGTCTTGCCTTCAGCGTCCTTGTAGTACTCGTCGTCTTCGGCGGCGCTGAAGGCCGACTGTGCGCCGGAGGCCCGTGCGGAGCTCTTGTCCGGTGCGGTGGCCGTGCCCGCGGAGGCGGGAATCTGTATGACGGCGGCTATGAGCGCGGTGCCGGCGAGTGCGCCGAGCGTTCTGCGGCGCGCTGCGGAACGTATGAAGTCCACGTTGGCGTCCTCTCCCCGAGGATGTGGCGCCGTGTGCGCAATGTGGGGGTCGCAGCACGGCACCGGCCGATGGGTGGTCGGCCGTGGAAGAGCCTTCCATTGCGTCGAACAACGATGCGGGACGTATATGAAACTGTGCTGTGAAGAAGTGGTGAAGCATGGTGCGTCGTCACCCTGAGCTGTCCGCACTTCACTCGCTCAATGCCCCCACGATCGGGCCGTGTTGGGCAGAATCGGACCCTCTCGCAAGTTCTTCCTGAATCTTGCGGGAAGGCTTTACAGGGGTGCGTGGCCCCGTTACGTTCCCTTCAAGTTCCCGCCGAAACAAGGGAATCGACGTCCGGCTGCCGGCGCGTGCGGCCTCCCGAGCGATGCGAAGGAGCCGTGGTGCGTGCGCGCACGCCCTGCACGGGCCGCGGGCCCGTCTCGACGCACTCCTCGGGCTCGCCTGTCCACCCCCCCACCTCGAGGAGTTGAACCCCCTTGGGACGCCTGCGCTTTCTCCGACTGGCGGCAGCGGCCGTCACCTTGTCCGCCGTCATAGGCTTCATGCCGGCGGCCGGCCAGCCCGCACGGGCCGCCGCCGCGAAGGCTCCGGCCCTCGGAGCCCACTACGACGGCAGCGGCGAGAGCATCACCTTCCGAGTGCACTCCTCCGCCGCCACGCGGATGCTCGTCGAGCTCTACGGCAAGGCCGCCGGGGCCGACGAGGAGGCGAGCCTGCCGCTGGAGAGGGAGTCCGGTTCCGACGGCACGTGGACGGCGACGGTGACCGTCGCGGAACTCCGCGAGGAGTACGGCATCGAGGGCACCGTCTACTACGGCTACCGCGCATGGGGCCCCAACTGGCCCTATGACAAGGACTGGAAGAAGGGCTCCGAGGCCGGCTTCGTCTCCGACGTCGACGGGAAGGGCAACAGATTCAACCCGAACAAGCTGCTCCTCGACCCGTACGCACTCGAAGTCAGCCACGACCCGCTGCGCGAGGGGATGACCGACAAGGGCGTCTACGGCTCGGGTCCCGAGCACCGCGACGAGGACAGCGGAGCGCAGGCACCGAAGGGCATCGTGTTGCCTGGGACGGGATCCGGTGATGGGGGCACCTCCCAGGCCGAAGGCTCTGGGGGAGGCACGGGCGAGAAGCCCCGGCGCGCGCTAAAGGACGACATCGTCTACGAGGTGCATCTGCGCGGCCTGACCAAGAACGACCCGGCGGTCCCCGCCGCCGAACGCGGCACCTACAAGGGCGCTGCGGCCAAGGCGGAGGATCTGGCCCAACTGGGCGTCACCGCCGTGGAGTTCCTGCCCATGCAGGAATCGCAGAACGATGCCAACGACGCCGCTCCGGACAGCAGCGCGGACGACAACTACTGGGGATACGTCACCGACAACTTCTTCGCCCCGGACCGCCGTTACGCGGCGGACGACTCACCCGGCGGTCCCACCCGCGAGTTCCGCGCGATGGTCAAGGCGTACCACGACGCCGGCATCAAGGTCATCGCCGACGTGGTCTACAACCACACCGGAGAAGGCGGCCCCTGGAAGGAAGGGGACAAGAACACCTACGGCATCCACTCCTACCGCGGCCTGGACAACCCCACGTACTACTCGCTGACCGACGACCGCCAGGGACCCATGGACAACACGGGCGTCGGCGGCAACTTCAACACCCACAACCCGGTCGCGCAGAACCTCGTCGTCGACTCCCTGCGGTACTGGAAGGACACGCTCGGCGTCGACGGCTTCCGGCACGACCTCGCACCCGTACTCGGCAACACCTGCGAGCACGGCTGCTTCAAGTACAGCGCCACCGACCCGAAGACCGCGCTGCACCGCATCACCGAGGAGATGCCCGCGCGCGGCGCGGGAGGCGGCGAGGGCACCGACTGGATCGCCGAGCCCTGGGCGCTCGGCGACGGCACCTACCAGATCGGCAACTTCCCCCAGGGCTGGGCGGAGTGGAACGGCAAGTACCGCGACACGCTGCGCGCCGACCAGAACAAGCCCGGAGAGAAGGTGACCCCGGGGCAGCTCGCAACGCGGTTCGCCGGCTCCTCCGACCTCTACGGCGACGACGGGCGGCGGCCCTCCAGCTCGGTCAACTTCATGGTCGCGCACGACGGGTTCACGCAGCGGGACCTCTACGCCTGCGATGAGAAGAAGAACGACCAGGCATGGCCCTACGGACCCTCCGACGGCGGGTCGGACGACAACATCTCCTGGGACCAGGGCGGCGGAGCCGCGGCCCAACGGCAGGCCGCCCGCAACGGCTTCGCCTTCCTCATGCTCTCGGCGGGCACGCCGATGATGACCGGCGGCGACGAGGTCCTGCGCAGCACGCGCTGCAACAACAACCCCTACAACCTCGACAACGAGGCCAACTGGCTCGGCCACGACCCCGATTCGGACCAGCGCACCTTCCGTACGTACACGCAACGGCTGCTCGAGTTCCGCAAGGCCCACCCGGCGCTGCGGCCCGCGGACTTCTACACGTCCAAGGACACCAACGGCAACGGCACCGGTCAGCTCGACTGGTTCACGCCGGCAGGTGCCGCGCCGGACGATGCGTACTGGAGCGACGCGTCCAACCACGCGCTGGCCTGGCGCATCGACGGCACCGAGTTCGACGACCCGGCCGACGGGCTGTACGTCGCCTACAACGGGTGGTCCGACGCCGTCGACTTCACGCTGCCCTCGCCCGGCGAAGGAAAGGAGTGGCACCGCGTGACCGACACGGGCGCCGCGTCCGAGGGCGGCGACCAGGTGGCCGAGCCGGGCTCGGAGAAGCCGGTGGGTGGCAAGGGTGAGATGTACGAGCTCGGCGGCCGTTCGGCGGCCGTGCTGATCGCGAAGTAACCGCCGCGCCACCCCGCTCAGCGGATGCTGCAGTCCGCGCCCGCCTCGCGCGCCAGTTCGCGGAAGCGGGCCACGAGCGGGGTGGCCTTGCGGCGCAGCGTGTTGCCCGCGTCGCGTTCGAGGTCGTAGAGGCCCATCTGGACCAGCCAGTTGTCCGCGGGGTCGTCGGATTCGCGGTAGAGCCAGTCGACGAGGGCGAAGAAGGGGAACCAGGTGTAGCCGACGAGATCCATGCCCTCCGCTCGCAGTTCACGGACGGTGGCCACGCTCTCCTCCAGCCACGCCAGCCGTTCCGCGGCCGGGCCGCCGCGGCTGGTCTCGGTGACGAACAGCGGCTGGTCGTAGCGGGCGGCGTAGGTGTGCAGCAGATCCGTCAGGCCCTCGGTGCCGGCCTCGACGGGGTGCGGTGTGCCGGTGTCCGGGTCGTGGCGCGAGGTGGTGAAGGCGGGGTAGTAGTTCACGCCGAGCACGTCGGGCGTCACCGCGTTCTCCCGGAACCATCTCAACTCCGCGTCCGTCGTGCCGTGTCGGGTGAGGTAACCGTGCATGGGGTGGTCCTCGTCCACGCGTCCCAGCACCAGATCCAGACCGATGAAGCGCCGCTCCAGAAGGTGCTCCAGGGGAGCCGGGTTCCCCCCGGCTTCGCCGGGTGTGGGTCCCCCCAGCTCGTCGAGGGGGAGTGCCCCCGCACCCGCCCAGCGGAACCCGGCGTCGACGTGGACGAACACGGCCTCGGGCTGCACCTCGGCGATCCGCCGCTGGGTGAGCACCATTCCGCGCGCGAGCTGGACGATCAGCTTCACGAAGCCGTCGTCGCCGCGCAGGCAGGGCGGCCACAGGCCCTTCTCGCCGCAGTAGATCGCATTGATGACGGGCTCGTTCAGGGGCGTCCAGTCCGTGAGGCTGCCGCGGTAGCGCTCGGCGACCGCAGCCGCGTAGGCGGCGACGCGCTCGGGGTAGGCGGCGTTGAGGAACTGGTTGTCCAGCCACAGCGGGGTCCCGTAGTGCATGAGGTCGACGACGCAGCGCAGGCCCAGGCGGTCCATGTGCGCCACGACCTCGTCGAGCCATTCCCAGCGGAAGTCTCCGGGCGCGGGTTCCACCAGGTACCAGGGGATTCCCCACCGGATCAGCTCGGCACCCGCGTCGGCGGCGCGGTCGAGGTCCTCACGCCACAGCGCGTAGTGCTGGGTGAGTTCGTACTCGTCGAGCTTGCGGTGGCCGGCCGACTCCTGCGGCACGAAGGTGTCCTCGATGCCGACCGCGAAGCGCAGACGCCCGTCCTCGAACCATCGGTTCACAAGTCGTCCCTCCCGGCGCTCACTTGAGGCCAGTCGTCGCGATGCCCTGTACGAAGCTGCGCTGGATCAGCAGGAAGAGCACGATCACCGGCACAAGGGAGAGCACGGCTCCCGCCATGAGCAGCCCGTACTGCGTGACGTGCTGCCCCATGAACAGCGACAGTCCGGCCGGCAGCGTGGCCCGGCTGGTGTCCGAGGTCATGATCAGCGGCCAGAGCAGGTCGTTCCAGTTGAACTGGAAGTGGAACAGGCCCAGCGTCAGCAGCGCGGGCCGGGCCAGCGGCAGCACCACGCGCCAGTAGATGCGCCACTCCGAGGCCCCGTCGACGCGTGCCGCCTCCTCCAGGTCCCTGGGCAGGGAGAGGAAGAACTGGCGGAGGAAGAAGATGCCGAAGGCGTTGGTCGCCCGCGGGACGATCATTCCCGTGAAGCTGTTGACCAGGCCGAGGTTGTTGAGCAGGTCGTACAGCGGGACGAGGGTGATCTGGAACGGCAGCATCAGCATGATCAGGATGATCACGAACACGGCCTCGCGGCCCCGGAATTCGAGCCTGGCCAGTGCGTAGGCGGCCATCGAGTCGAAGAGCAGCGAGACGACGGTGACCAAGCCGGCGAAGACGATCGTGTTGCGGTACAGCGTCGCGAACGGCAGCTCCTGCCAGATGTCGACGTAGTGCTCGAGCGTGAAGGAGCGGGGCCACAGCGTAGGCGGGCTGGTGACGATGTCCTGCTCGGGCCGCAGCGAGGCCAGCACCATCCAGATCAGGGGCAGCAGGACGGCCAGCGCGATCGCCGCGGCGGCCACGATCGTGCTGATCCGCCAGACGAGCGCGAGGTCGATGCCGCGGCGCCGGGCCGGGGGAGTTCCGGGGCGCCGGGACTTCTGCCGGCCCGTCCGGGCGCCCGGGGTCCACGAGGCCCGCGGGCGCCGCTCGTTCTGCGGTGTTGTCGTCACAGGGTCACCGCCCGCTTGCGGAAGTAGCCGAACTGGAGCATCGACAGCACGAAGACCAGGACCAGCAGCACCCACGAGATGGCTGCCGCATAGCCGAACTCGTTGCGCTCGAAGCCCACCCGGTATGTGAAGACGACCAGCGTCTCGGTCTGGAAGAAGGGGCCTCCGTGCGTCATCACATAGATCTGGTCGAACGCCTGGAGGGTGCCGATCGCCGCCATGATCGAGATGAGCATCGTCTGGTTGGTCAGCAACGGCCAGGTGATGCGGCGCAGCCGCTGCCAGGCGCTGGCACCGTCCACGCGTGCGGCGTCGTGGAGTTCGGGCGGGATGCCCTGCAGACCGGCGAGGTACATCACCATGTAGAAGCCGAGGTTCTTCCACACGCCGACGGCGATGACGGCCGGCATCGCGTACGCGGGATCCTCCAGCCAGCCCTGCTCGGGCGAAACCCCCAGCGCCGACAGCCACTTGCTCAGCAGGCCGATGTTGGGATCGAGCAGGAACGCCCAGGCGATCGAGACGACGCCCAGCGAGACGACGAACGGAAGGAAGACGGCGGAGCGCAGGAATCCGCGCAGCGCCATCGACCGGTTCAGGAACAGCGCGAGTGAGAACGCGAGCACGACGCTCACCGGCGTGCTGACGACCGCGTAGACGAGGGTGTTCTCCAGGGCGTTCCACGCCTCCGGATCGTCGATCAGCTGCCGGTAGTTGCCCAGCCCGACCCAGTGCGCCGCCTGCATCAGGTTGTAGTCGGTGAACGACAGGTAGGCGGCCTGGATCATCGGCCAGACGACGAACACGGCCAGCGCGGTGAGGCTGGGGGCGAGGAAGAGCCACGCCGCGCGGGTCTGGCGTGCACGCTGCGAACGGCGCGGACGCGGTGGACCCGTCCGCCGGTACGGTGCGAACCGCCGGGCCGGACTCGCGGACGGCACCGCGGGAGCCGATCGTGTGCCCTCTGCCGTCGGCATGGTCAACTCCCGCCCGGTGCCGGGTCCGTCGCCCGACGGGCCGTGTGCGTCCGTCACTTCTGCTTGTCGAGCTGCGCCTGCACCTGCTTGTCGGCCTTCTTGAAGACCGACTCGACGTCGTCCTTGCCGTCGAGCGCCCGCTGCAGTGCGGGGTAGAAGATTTGGTCGGTGATGGTCGGACCGCTCACCTGCCCCGGCAGATGCGGGCGCGCGCTGTCGAGGACGTCGGGGGCGCCGAACGTGCCCGCGTAGGGATTGGCCTTGAGCTCCGCGGCCGAGATGTCCGTGCGGTCCGGCGGGAATCCGGTGCCCTCGGAGAAGGTCACCTGCGACTTCTTGCTGTTCCAGAAGGAGAAGAACTCGTAGGCGGCGGCCTTCTTCTGCGCGCTCGCCTTGGCGCTCACCCCGAAGGAGGTGACGCTGCTGAAGGTCTGCTGTCCGTCAGGGCCCTTGAACGGGCGGGTGACGCCGTACTTCACTCCGGCCTCGGTGAACGGCGTGGTGGCCCATGGTCCGACGATCTCCATGGCGGCCTTCTCGGTCTGGAACAGCTTGTCGGCCTTGGCGCCGTTCAGGCCGACGGGCGAGACGTGCTCCGAACGCACCTGCTTCACCCAGTACTTGAGGGTCTTGAGCGTCTTGGGGTCGTCCAGCGTCGCCTTCTTGCCGTCCTTGCTCACGAGGTCGCTGCCGCCCTGCCAGATGAGGATCGGATACATGGGGACCGTCGCGCTGTCGGCGAGAGCGAGGGCGTACTGGTCGATCTTGCCGTCGTCGTCGGTGTCCTTGCTCAGCTTCGGCGTCATCTCCGCCAGCTCGCCCCACGTCTTCGGAGGCTCCTCGGGGTCGAGTCCCGCTTCCTTGAACATCGTCTTGTTCCAGAACAGCATGAGCGTGGCCATGTTGAGGGGCACGCCGTAGTTCTTGCCCTCGAACTTCGAGCTGCTGACGGCCGCGGGCACCAGCTTCGAGGTGTCCATGTGCTTCTTCGAGCTGTAGAAGTCGTCGAGGGGCTGGAGAACGCCCTTGTCGGCGTACTTGGGCATCTGGCCGGCGTCCATGGCGACGATGTCGGGGCCGCTGCCGGAGCTGACGCTGGTCAACAGCTTCTGGTAGAAGACGTCCCACGGCATCGGGACGGATTTGACCTTGACCTTCTTCTGCGAGCCGTTGAACTCGCCTATCAGCTTGTCGACCGTCTTGCGGTCGCCGCCGGTGAGGCCGTTCCAGAACGTCAGCGTGGCCTTGCCGTTGGACGAGCCCGCCTCCTCCGAACCGCTGCCGCTCGCTCCCTGACCTGTGCAGGCGCTCAGCGAGAGGGCCAGGCCGGTGACGAGGACGATGCCGGTGCGGCGGAGCGGCCGCCGGGGAACGGCGCGCCGGAACAGGCCGTCGGGGGTGTGGTTCCGCATGGGTCCTCCCGGGTGTTCGTACCTGGCTGAAAGCGGCGAGTGGAGGGGGCGACGGACCGTGGAAGCGGGCGTCGGGGGACCTTATTACAACGTTTACCTCAACGTTGTACAGGGTTGTTTCCAAAGATTCGCGGGGATCTGCGGGGCAGTTGTGGCCTGTGAGCGAGCTGTCACCTTCTGTGCCGAACCCCTCGGCGGCGAACTCCCGCCGCACCCGCTCCCGGGTCCCGGCACATCTCTCGACCAGGTGTCGGCGCGGCGCTACCGTTGAAGGTGGTTCTCTCCCTGAATGCCGGACTTGTACGGCAGTGGCAGGAGGCCCTGATGGTCGTCGAGGTGGTCGTCGGACTCGTGATCGCGTTCGCCCTTTACGCGATGGCGGCGGCACGAGTGGTCCGGCAGTACGAACGTGGTCTGATCTTCCGGCTGGGACGGCTGCAGTCCGGGATCAAGGAGCCGGGGTTCACGATGATCGTGCCCGGCGTCGACCGGATGCAGAAGGTCAACATGCAGATCATCACGCTGCCGGTGCCTGCCCAGGAGGGCATCACGCGCGACAACGTGACGGTCCGCGTCGACGCTGTCGTCTACTTCAAGGTGGTTCAGCCCGCCGACGCGATCATCCGCGTCGAGGACTACCGCTTCGCGGTCTCGCAGATGGCGCAGACGTCGCTCCGCTCGATCATCGGAAAGAGTGAGCTCGACGATCTGCTCTCCGATCGCGAGAAGCTCAACCAGGGCCTGGAGTTGATGATCGACAGCCCGGCCGTGGAGTGGGGTGTCACGGTCGACCGCGTCGAGATCAAGGACGTGTCGCTGCCGGAGACGATGAAGCGCTCGATGGCGCGCCAGGCGGAGGCACAGCGCGACAGGCGCGCCCGGGTCATCAACGCGGACGCGGAGCTGGAGGCGTCGAAGAAGCTCGCCCAGGCCGCCGAGCAGATGTCCGAGACCCCGGCCGCACTGCAGCTGCGTCTGCTGCAGACCGTCGCGTCGGTGGCAACGGAGAAGAACTCCACGCTGGTGCTGCCCTTCCCGGTCGAGCTGCTGCGCTTCCTGGAGGGGCCGCGCGAGGGCACGGTGCCGAACGGTGGCAAGGGGAAGAAGGGCGCCAAGACCGGCAGGAACGGCAAGGCCGCCAAGGTCAAGGGGGAGCGGAGGAAGTCCCTGCCGGAGGCGGCCGCTTCTGACTCGCTCACCGGCGTGGCCATCCCGCCCGACGCCACCCTTCCGCCGGAGGCGGCCGTACCGGAAGGTCCGGCTCCCGGGGCGATCTCTCCGGACGACGTGCCCGAGGAACTGACCGAGGCGGCGGACGAGGAGACGCCGGAGGCTTCCGCACCGGAGGACGACTCGGTTCCGGAGGGCCGGCGCCGGCGGAAGTGAGCGAGCCGGGGCGAGTGCTGGGCGCGAGTGCCCCCGTGGCTGCTGCCGGAAATCGGTCGGCGCGGGCGTGAAGGCAGGAAGGACCTGCCGCCAAGCCCGGGTGGACCCACGACGAAGGCCGGTGCGAGCCGGGGGGGGGTGGTGAACCGCCCCCGGTGGCCGCACCGGCCTTCGTCGTCGCGGATGGCGGGCCGAAGTGGCCGGCTGCTGCTCCTGGAGTCAGGTCAGCCGGTGCACCGGGCGGCCGTCGCCCCAGCGGTTGATCGCTTCCTCGTCGGCGAACGCCAGCGCCCTCAGCATGTTGCCGCCGTCGCTGGCCTGCACGGACTTGCGCAGGCGCTCGGCGTGCGCGTCCTTGAGCCGCGTCGTGCCGGCCTCGATCGTGTCGCCGTAGAACGGCTCGAAGGCCACGCCCGCGAATCCTGCCTGCCGCAGCAGGCTGGGCATGGTCTCCCGGGAGTAGAACATCAGGTGGTTGCGGGTGAACCCGTTCCACTGGGAGCCGTACGCCTTCAGCAGCAGCGACTGCGCGTTGACGGTGAGGATCATCAGCACGCCGCCGGGAGCCAGCAGGTTGCGGAAGCTGGTGAAGTCGTCGACGGGACGCGGCAGATGGGCCAGTACCGACCAGAGGGTGACGACGTCGAAGCCGCCCGCGGCGATCTCCGGCACGTCCTCGGGGGCGCCGAAGTGCGCGGTGGCCGACGTCAGACGCTCGTTGGCCTCCTTGACCGAGTCGGGCGAGAGGTCGACGCCCTGTGCGTCGAAGCCGCGCTCCTCGGCGAGCTCCAGGAAGTAACCGGCGCCGCAGCCGAAGTCCAGCAGCCGGCGCTTGTCGCCCTCCTCGAAGACGGGCCTGAACGCGTCCATGGCCTGGCGGTAGCGGCGCTGCCTGTTCGACGCGTAGTTGCCGGTCAGGAAGGTGCTGTAGTTCTTGGAGTACAGGTCGCCGAGGCGTTCCGGCAGGATGTTGGGATTGCGGTACAGGAAGCCGCAGGACGGGCAGCGCACGACGTGGTACGTCCATGCGGTCTTGCCGTTCTTCTTGAGCTTCGAAGGCTGGTAAAGCGGCTGCTGCTTGGACTCGCCACACATGTGGCAGGTGATGAACTCCTCGATCGCGCCGAGCTTGACGCGTGAGCGATATTCATCGAGGGATATCACCGGCGAACTGCGCAGCAGCTTGCGGTACTGCAGCTCCCTCAATGCTCGCTCGCCCGGCCTGACATAGACGCGCTGCGCCCAGGGGACGCTGTCGTAACGCGACCCGTAAACGGCACGGGCGACGGCTCGTTTGGTTGACACCATAGCGGTTACCTCTCGAGACGGCTTTCGGCTCACAGTGTCACCCGCGAACGGAATTGTTCAAATAGTGCTGTGACGCTTTTGTGTGCTGGACGCCCGCTGTTCGCTTCTGAGCGATCTCCATCTGTTCCCGCAGTCAATGCGATGGTGAGGATTCATGTGGATATGCCTGTTTCGCCGGGGGATTGATGCCGGTTTGCTGCGGCCCGTCGAGAGTCGGGAGTCCCATCCACTTCCGGATGTGCAGCGCCGATGGAGTTCGCGTGAGCCCTGTAATCGGTAGTGGACGATGCGTGTCTTTTCGGCGCCTCAACAGGGCTTTCCGTGCCCATTGGGTACACGGATGAACTGCCGAATCCTGCCCCTCAAGGAAGGTCTCCGTCTTGTGCGCGCAACGTCGGCCCGGGCGCAACAGGCTGAATCTCCTTCACGGTTCGGGTAATCCGTGCACAAGGCAACGGATATGGGAAGTCGTGCCCTGACCAGGGGTGGGTCGGTGAGATCCGAGTCCCGGCGTAAGCGGCGGATAAACGCATTCTACGAAGCAGTAATGTCACGCGGTGCGACTGTCATGAGTTGGTAACAAAAAATACCGAGGACCGTGAATTCGCGCTGCCTCAACGGAAATTGGGCCGTTCATCACCGTCCATTGATCACCGCGTGGGCGGCCCGCTCGGCCCCACTCGGTAGGCAGGACC
The DNA here is from genome assembly GCF_000426165.1 of Streptomyces sp. TAA486. Taxonomy (NCBI): domain Bacteria; kingdom Bacillati; phylum Actinomycetota; class Actinomycetes; order Kitasatosporales; family Streptomycetaceae; genus Streptomyces; species Streptomyces sp. TAA486. Next base: position 612,147 of record NZ_AUEV01000001.1, read on the forward strand.
GCGCCCCGTGGCGGTGCCCTGGCCGCCGGCGGGTCACCGCCGCACACGGAAGCGCCCCCTGCCCGGCATCCCCGAGGGGACGCCGCGCAGGGGGCGCGCGCCGTGGTCGGTCGCGGACCCGCATCGCGCGGTCCGCGGCCTGCGGCCCGCCGTCCTCTGGACGCGGGCTGTTCCGTTCCGGTGTCCGCGTTACGCGGCCGCTTCTTCTCCGTGGAGGAGTTCCGCGGGGGCGACTCCCGTCAGAGCCGGCGGACCCGTGCGGAGATGCCGTGCCCGATGAGCAGGTAGATCAGCGCGGGCAGGCCGTAGTTGAAGAAGACCCGCAGGCCCTCGCTCTCCATCGTGAAGATGTCCTGGGCCCAGGCGGCCAGCCAGTCGGCCGAGCCCTTCACGAACTCCACGAAGGGGTTCGACGTGTTCGCCTCCAGGAGGTAGAGCAGGATCCACAGACCCAGGATCACGGCGGCGATGTCCGCGATCGTGTGGATGATCAGCGCGGCGCGCTGCGCCCCTTCACCCCGCGGACGGCGTTCCCGTTCCCGGCGGGGAGCCGGGGGCGGGGGCGCGTTGTATCCGTAGTCGGGAGGAGGCGGGCCGCCGCCCTGGTAGCCCGGACCCGGAGGCGGGCCGCCTTGGTAGCCGTGGCCCTGGGGCGGGCCGTAGTCAGGGCCCGGGGGCGGGCCGCCCTGACGGTAGGCCGGGCCCGGAGGGGGCCCGCCCGGCCCGCCCTGGTACGGCTGCCTGGGCATGGGTGCGGTGTCACTCACGGGATCGGTCCCAATCCGACGCGCAAACCGCGTCTTGTCGCAAAATTCTCGTCCTAGGAGAAGAACAGTCACGGCCGCAGGGGCGGATGTCCAGGGGGAGAGCAGTCGGAAATCCGGTGCCCGCATCCCCTCAGCGCCGCGACGGCGTGACCGCGTTACTGCCGTCACGGCACCCACACACCAGCGTCCGCGCACGTCCACGCGCTGCGAGCGCCTACTTCGGTGCCTACCCGCCCTGCGACCGCCTACTGCATCATCGACGCCGCCTTCTTGATGGCCTCACGGATGCGGAAGTAGGTGCCGCAGCGGCACACGTTCGCGATCGCGTCGATGTCCTCGTCCGAGGGGTTCTTCGTCTTACGCAGCAGGGCGACCGCCGCCATGATCTGGCCGGGCTGGCAGTAGCCGCACTGGGCGACGTCCTGGTCCAGCCACGCCTGCTGCACCGGGTGGAGCCTGTCGCCGTCGGCGAGGCCCTCGATCGTCGTGACGTCCCGCCCGTCGGCTTCGGAGACCGGCACGACGCAGGGGTTCACCGCCCGGCCGTCGAGGTGGCTGGTGCAGGCCTTGCAGACGTCGATGCCGCACCCGTACTTGGGTCCGCGCACGCCGAGCAGGTCGCGCAGCACCCACAGCAGGGGCATGTCGTCGGGGGCGTCGACCGTGACGCTCTTGCCGTTGACGGAGAAGGTGTGGGAAGGCAACGGAGGCTCCTCAACGCGGGAAGGGGTCGAAGTCGACGTCGAAGTTCACGGGGAAGGAGCGCGGCTTCGTGCCGGTCGCCCGCGCATAGGCGTTGGCGATGGCGCCGACAGCCCCGGGCACGCCCAGCTCTCCGGCGCCCCCGGGCTCCCCGCCTTCCTCGGCGGGCATCACATGAATCCGGACGTCCTGCGGGCTGTTCCTCTGCCGCGCGTAGTGGAACTGTGAGTAGCTGCCCTCCAGCGGGAGCCCCTTGTCGATGTGCAGCCCGGCCCGCAGCGTCGTGGAGATCGCGTCGGTCAGCCCGCCGAGCATCTGCGCCTCCAGTCCGCGCGGGTTCACCGGCCGCCCGACGTCGACCGCGATGACGGCCTTCGTCACCCGGGGCGCCTTCGGGTCGCGGGCGTCGATCTCGACGAGGCACGCCGTGCAGGACTTGTACTCCTCGTGGAAGGCGACGCCCTGCGCGAAGCCGTCCGGCATCTTCCGGCCCCACTCGCCGTCCTTGGCGACCTTGTCCAGCACCGCGCGCTGGCGTGCGGACTTGAGGAACTCGCGCCGGAAGGCGACAGGGTCCTTCTTCAGCTTCTTGGCGATCTCGTCGACGATGATCTCCTCCGCGCCCCGCGAGTTCGCCGAGTAGACCGACCGCCACGAGGCCGTGGGCATCCGCAGCTGCACCTCGTTGAGCAGGTGGGTCGTGACGCCGAAGTCGTACGGGGTCTTCACCGTCGTCAGGAAGATCGACTGCGCGAGGCTCGCATTGCCCCCGACGGGCAGCTTCGCGGCGGTGGCCGAGAGGATCTCGCCCAGTCCGTGCCGGAAGTCGGTCTCCACGGCGGCGACACTGTGCTCGAAGCTGATCACATTGCCCAGGGTGTGCGTCGCGCGGATCTTGTGATGGGTCGCGGGCCGCATCCGGCCGTGCCGCATGTCGTCGATGCGGGACCACATCAGCCGGATCGGCCGACCGCTCTTCTTCGAGATTCGGGCCGCCTCCAGCGCCGCGTCGAAGAAGAGCCGCCGCCCGAACGAGCCGCCGCCCTGGATGACATGGACGGTCACCTTGTCCTGCGGCAGCCCCAGTTCGGCGGCGATGGTCTGCTGCGCCACGATCGGCGACTTCAGTCCCGACCAGATCGTGGCCCGGTCCTTCCGCACGTCCGCCACCGCCGAATTGGACTCCAGCGGAGCGTGGCTGACGAAGGCGAAGTCGAACTCCGCGTCGGTGTGTCCCGTCAGCACGGGAGGCACGGCGACGGGCGGGGCGGCGGCGCGGAGCTTCTTGCGGATGCTGTCGTCGGAGAGATCGTCGACGCTGCCCTTGCCCCAGGAGACCTCCAGGGCCTCCGTGCCGTCGAGTGCCTGCCCGAAGGTCTCCGCGACGACGGCGACACCCGTCTCGACGACCACGACGTCCAGCACGCCCGGCATGCCGCGCACGGCCGCCTCGTTGCGCACGGACTTCACCGTGCCGTTGAGCGTCGGCGGCCGCCGGACCATGGTGGGCTTCGCGCCGGGGACGTCCAGGTCGAGGGTGTACTCCTGCTGACCGGTCACGATCGCGCGGGCGTCGATGCGGGAGGTGGGCACGCCGACGAGCTTGTGGTCCGACTCCGGTTTCGTCGCGGTGAGGGCGCCGCTCAGCTCCTCGGTCCGCTCACCGGCCGCGGCCGCTGCGAGGGACGCGTACGAGGCGCTCCGGCCGCCCGGACCCACGACCTGGCCGTTGCGCACGGACAGGGCCTCCGGCTTCATGTCCCACCTGCGTGCCGCGGTGGTCACCATGCGGGCGCGCGCGGCGGCTGCGGTGTGACGGACGGGGTCGTAGAGCGACCTGATCGAGTTCGAGCCGCCGGTGAGCTGATTGAACAGCAACTCGGGTCGTGCGTCGTCCAGTTGGACGCGCACGTTCTCCAAAGGTGTGTCCAGCTCCTCCGCCACGAGCATCGCGAACGCGGTCGTGAGGCCTTGGCCGACCTCCTCCCTCGGCAACCGGAAGTGCACGGTGCCCTCTTCGTCGATCGTCAGCACGAGGAGGCCCGAGGTGGGCTTGGCGGCGAGGATCAGCACGTCACCAAGGTCGAGGATGTCCGCCGGTGCCGGGGGAGAGGGGACGGCTGCCTCCGCCTCGCGGGGCGCGGCCGTCTCCGAGCCGATGCTGGTGGCGACGGCGAGTGTCGGAGCGGCGACCAGATACGTGAGGAACCTGCGCCTGCCGTGCTCCCGGGGGGCGCTGTCGCGCGAATCCGCCTCGCCGGACGTGCTGTGCGTGGCGTGCGCGCCGGCCGTGCCGGCCTCCCCATCGGCTCCGGCCATGGTGGGCTCCTTCGCAACAGGACGGCTGCCGGGACGGCGGCCCCGTGATCCGGCTTGCGCACACACTTCCGCGCCCCGTCCTGCCGGGCAATGTGCCTCCCGTGACGATTGTGCGTAAGCGTTGGAAACGCCTGATCACACTTGGGTCCTGATGCGGTCCGTGCGCCGTGGGCCATGACCGTCCGCGTCGCATCGCCGTGGTCATCGCGGCTGACCGAGGACGGGACGCCAGGGCGGCGGCTGCGTCGAGGTCGGGGACGGCGTCCCCGGAACCGTGCCGGTGCGGGACAGCAAGCGTCCGGCGGGCGCGGCCCACCGATTTCCGGCCGCCGCGTGGTCCGCGTTCGTCGACGACGTGAGGCGCGGAGCGAAGCGGCCCTCACACTGAACGCCCTTGAATGAGACGGCCCTTCTGAACCTCGGCGACCTGGCGAGCGCAGTGCGCCCGAGTCGCGTCTAGGTACATATTGCTCATGCCCTGCTGTCACCGTTCTGTGATCCTGGGTGAGGACAAGGTGCGGCCGCGGTGCTGCGTCCGCGACCGCCGATTCGGCTCGGTCTCTTGGTTGAGACGCCGTCAACTGCCCGGGGAATGAACGAGCGGATGGTATTCACGCGACTGTCTGACGACGAGTTGCGCCGGCTCGCCCAGGACGAGGGGGAGAGGACGCCCGGCGCGCGCGACGAGCTGGAGCAGCGCCACTATCAGGCCGTACGGGCCTTCGCGTTCGTCGTCAGCCCCTCGGGGGGTGACGAGCTGGCGGGCGAGGCGTGGGAGCAGGCCCTGCGTCCGCTGGACGAGGACATCACGGGTGCCATGCGTCCGCGCGCGCTCGCGTCGGTGCTGCGCACGGGCGCGGACTGGATGGGCGCCGGACGACGTGACGCGCTCTCACCGGAGTTGGTGAACTGGTTCGAGGATGCCCCTGTCGGTGACGGCGAGGCCGGTGTGGAGGCGGACGGTGACGCGGCCGCCGCGAGGCTCGCGGACCTGCGCGCCTCCTCCCTCACGGCACAGGCCTTCGAACGGCTGCCGGCCCGCAGCCAGACCGTGCTGTGGCATCACGAGGTCGAGCACGACGACGCCGCCACGGTCCACCAGCTCCTCGCCACCGGTGCGGAGGACGTCTCCCTCCTCAACAGGCGTGCGCGGAGGGAGCTTTACACCACCTACATCACCCTGCACCAGAACCAGACGGTGGACGACGCGTGCCGCCGGCTGCACCGCATGCTGCTCGCCTACGCGGAGCAGACGTCCATGAACACCCCGGGAGACCTCGTCGCGCACCTCGACCGGTGCGAGCACTGCGCGAGAGCGGTGGACGATCTGGAGCGCATGCGCTTCGAGTTCGGGAGCGTCCTGGCCGAGGCGCTGCTGCCGTGGGGAGGTGCCGACTACGCCCTGGCCGCGCACACGGTCTCGTCGGCGACCCTCGACGTCGTCTCCGGGGCGTCAGCGCCGGACTGGCGCAAGACTGCGGGAGCCCGGGCCTGGGCGAGCGCGGCGGGGCCCGGACGGCGGTTCCTCGACATTCTCCGTGCCCGCCTTTCCGTGCTGCCCGGCATGGCGGTCCTGACCAGCAAGGAACGCAGCCCGCGTGCCCGCCGTATCGTGCTGACCGCCGCCCTCGTCGGACTCTGCTCGCTCGTCGTCGCCGTCGCCTACACGGGCGGCCTACGGCAGGGAGCGGAGAACAGCGCCGGGCCGCGTCCGGGGAACACCTCCAGGGCGCCTGCGCCGCCCGGGGGTTCGGAGCCGACGGCCACCGCCACCTCGACCGTGACGGCGACGAAGCCGCCCGGGAATCGCGGGAACGGCTACGAGCCCTCATCACCCGTGCGCGGAGCGGAACTTGAGTGGCTCTTCGACTCGGTCGACGACGGGGTCACGGCGGACACCTCGGGCAACGGCATCGACGGAACTCTCGACGGTGACCCGTTGCCGGAAACGGTGAAGGGCGGCATGGAGTTCGCCGGGCAGCAATCCGTCGTGGCGGACGGCCCGGTCGTCGACACGTCGAAGAGCTTCACCGTGTCGGCCCGCGCCAAGATGAACGACACCGAGGACTTCCAGACGGTGATCAGCCAGGACGCCACGAACATCAGCGGGTTCTCCGTCCAGTACGACCCGGACTCGGACCGCTGGGAGATGATCGTTCCCGAGGAGGACGAAGAGGACTCCGACCTCGTCCAGGCGGGCTCGGGGCCGGGCCCGGAGCCGGACCGGTGGACGTATCTGACCGGCGTGTACGACGCCGGTGCGGGTGAGATCCGGCTGTACGTCGACGGTCATCTCGAGGACAGCGCGTCGGTCGGCGGAGGCGCCGACGCGGCGCGCGAATACAGTACGACCACCACCAGCACGTCGACGACGACCTCCGGCGGAGGCTTCGGATTCGACGGCAGCGGAAACGGCAACGGCAACGGGTACGACAGCAGCGGCAACAGCAACGGGTCGGGCAACGGCTACGAGTTCAGCGGCGGCGGGGGCGGTTTCGGCGGCACCGGCGGGTACGGCGGTGCCGGGGGCGGGTACTTCGGAGGGGCCTCGCAGGAAGCCGGAAGGAGCGCCGCCGACCTGGCAGGCGGCGAGTTCGCCGACGAGATCATCCGGAGGACGACCGTCCGCCACTACGAAGTCGTCGACGCGGACGGCGACTTCGCCGTCGGTCGCGGGCTCGCGGGCGAGGAGTTCGTGCGGGGCTTCGACGGAACCATCGACGACGTGCGGGTCTTCAAGCGGGCGCTCAGCGCGGGCGAGGTGGCTGCCCTCGCAGGCCGCTGAGCGCCCGGTGAGCGGCCGGCTGTGGGACGGGAGGCGCGGGCCACGTACGGACGCTGCCCGTGCACCCCGGCCGGCGCGCGTCAGGAGAAGTCCTCCTTCAGATACTCCGCCCGCAGTTCCCGCCGGCTGCGAACCCCCAGCTTCCGGTAGATGTTCTGGAGATGGTTGTCGACGGTCCGCTTGGAGATCGTGACGGACTCCGCCACTTCGACGTTCGTGAGCCCCGAGCACACGAGTCCCGCGATCTCCGCCTCCCTCGCGGTGAGGTGCTTGGCCGCTCCCAGCACCGTCAGCCCCGGCGTACGGGCCTGTTCGCAGTGCCGCTGAAGGGAGATGGAGAGGTTCTCGGCCGCGGTGGCAGGCCGCGGCTCGCCACGGTGACTCCACTGCGTACAGGCGGAGGCGGCGGCCTCCGCGGCGACCAGGGACGCCCCTGACCCCGCGAGCACGTGGGCGCTCTCCATGAGCCTCTCCGGGTCACCGGCCGCGAGAGCGGAGACGTACGAGGCGCGGGCGGCGGTCAGCGCGCCGTCCGAGGTCCGGGCGATGTGCAGCAGCCTCGCCCCGGCGCCCCTGGCGTCGCCCAGCCGGGCGATGTCGGTGAGGATCCTGGCCTCGCTGGCCAGGTGGCCCGCGGACCGCGCGTCCTCGGCCGCCTCCCACAGGACGCTGCGCGCTCCCTGCTGCTTGCCCTGGGCGGCCAGCAACCACGCCTGGCCCAGCGGCAGTTCGGAGCGGAAGGCTCCCCAGCGCGGCAGACCGGCGCAGGCCTCGACGGCCTTGGCCGCGGCCGGTACGTCCTGCATCAGGGCCGCCGCCTCGGCCTTGCGGGCCAGGGCGATGTGCAGCGTGCCGGGGAAGGAGTTACGGGAGGCGACGCCGGCGGACTGCGCGGCCCATCGCCGTGCCTCGGCCGGACGGCCCAGCAGCAGTGAACAGCGCGCGAGCGCCGCGGCGATCAGTGCCTCCGCACCGGCGACGTCGTCGGTCAGAGCTTCCTGCCAGCCCCGCTCGCCTGTCTTGTACGCCTCATCGAGCCTGCCTTCCTCCTCCAGCGCGAACATGACGATGCTGAGGTACTCCACCGGGTGCGGGATCGCGGGGGTCTCGTCCAGACGGACTCGCTCCTCGTACGCCTCGCGCGCCGACTCCAGGCCGTCCCGCACCCTGCCCGTGGCCACGAGCGCCGTCGCCCGCGAGCCGTTTCCGAGCACGCCCGCGAGGCAGTTGCCCTCGAAGCACCGGGAGCGCACCTGACCCCCGGAACCCCCGCAGTCCGTGTCGTCCACGACGCGCAGCGCCTCCTCGGGCCTTCCGAACGCCACGAGGATCGCGCCGCGCGCTGCCGTCAGAGCGTCCCGGTGCTTCTGTTCGGAGACCTCCTGTGCCGCCTCCGCGTTGACGTCCAGCGCCTTGCGGGCGTCGATGAACCCCCACGCCAGCAGCCTGGACCGGCCGAGGGCGAGGAGCAGCCGGTCGAACTCTCCGTCCGTCCGCTCCTCCGCCTCCTCGAAGACCTCCCAGGCGCCGGCCAGATCGCCCAGCTCGTACAGCGACTCGGCGAGCAGCAGACGGGAGAGGAAGTCCTCGCCCTCACGGCACGCGGCACGCGAGAGTTCGCGCACCGTACGGAAGTTCTGGGTGCGGCGTGCCAGGGTCGCCGCCCGCAGCAGCGTGTCGGGGTCCGCCGAACCCGTGGCGGCGAGCTGCCAGGACGCGATCCGGATCTTGTCCGTGAACCTCTTGGCGCCCCTGGCCCGCACCAGTTCGGCCTCCTCGCCGAGGATGCGCCGGCGTTCCGGTGACGGGATCGCGCCGCGCAGCACCTTCTCGTGCGCCGGGTGCCGCAAGGAGACCGACTCGCGGCGGCCCTCCCTCAACGACCGTATGAATCCCAGGACTTCGAGCTCGTCCATCGCGCCGTCGGGAAGGCTGGCGGCCTCCACTGGCTGGCACAGCGCGATCCGGTTCAGCGTCCTGCGGGTCTCGGGGGACACGCTCGCCAGGCGTCGCTTGATCATCTCCGACAGGAGCGGAGTGGGGCCGACGTCGGAGATCAGCGTCCACGACTCCCCGTCGTCGACGAGGCTCTCCTCCGCCAGCGAGTTCAGGACGAACTCCCGCAGATAGCAGGGGTTTCCACCGCTCACCCTGTGCAGCAGCGACACCGTGCGCGGCTCCACCGGGCCGCCGAGCACCCGGACCATGACCTCCCCGGCCTGCGGCTCACTCAAGGCGTGCAGGTCCGCCCTGCGCGCCTGGCCGCCCGCCTGGAGGCAGTACGCGACGGGGCCCAGGTTCTGCAGGGAGCCCACCGTGCCGAGGAGGAACACGGCCCCGGCCTCCAGGAGTTGAGCCGTGAGCGACGCCGACGCCTCGTCCAGCCCGTCGAGATCGTCGACGACGAGCGTGAACCTCCGCCGGGTGCCCGTGCCCGTGCCGGTGCCGGTGCCGACGGACGGGGCGGTGGCCCCCGTGGCTCCTCCCGTGAACGCTTCGCGGGCGCTCGCGAACAGGGACACCGCATCGCTGACGCCCGCCCCGGGAGGCAGCAGATGCGCCAAGGAGGCCAGCGGAAAGTCCGGTTCGGAGACCGCGATCGCCCTGCCGGTCGGATGGCCCAGGTCTTCCGCCCGCTCCCGGCAGACCTGCGCGAAGTGCGACTTCCCGATGCCCTGAGGGCCGTGGACGATGAACGCGTGGCACTGCTCGCTGCCCAGCGCCTCGTCGAAATCGGCGAGCTCCCGCTCATGCCCGACGAACGGCCATGCTGTCGGAGCTTCCACGATGTCGCCCCCTTGCCGGAGTCGGATCGGTGCAGAGTAGGGACCCTCTCGCCGGAGGAACCCTGTACGTGCGGGATTTGGCACATGTTGAGTGCTGCGGGCGCGGTCACAGCTGTGACGCATCAAGTCCGCGTCCGGACCCACTCGGCGTGCGCGGAGCGGAGAAGGCGCGGCTGGAGACGACGGCGGCCGGCGGCGAGGGCATGGTGGTCAAGCCGCTGGAGGCGTTGGTCCGGGGCGCGAAACGGCCTGGTCCCGGAGTCGCTGGAGAGGCCGGCGGCGGGCGAGCCCCTGTGGCGCGTCCACGAGGCGGTGTTCGCCGTTCTCGCGCTGGAGTCGGAGCCCGTCGACCCGCGCCTGTGAATGCGGCACCCGGGCAGCGGGCGGCCGGACAGCCGGGCCGGGATCCGGCTGCCCGGCCACTCCGGCTGCCGGGTCCGGACTGGGCATTGCTCCTCACGCCGGAACTCAAACCCCTGTCCACGAGGACCCGCCGGTAACCACCCGTTCCGGCTATGCGGCATCACTCGGCCCCGCCCCGCAGGGTGATTGGACAGCGGCATCAAGAGCGGTCCCAGGCTAGGTACATATTGCCTATGGCCTTTTCAGCGTCCTTCCGCTGAGCTGGATGTTGACCATTGCCACCGACACGGTCAGGGCGTCGACCCGAGCGTGAAGCAGTTGACTCGTACGGGGCCCAGAGACTGCCGGGGAGATTGAACGAACGGATGGAATGCGCGCGCCTGTCTGACGCGGAACTGCTCCGCCTCGTACGTGCGGGAGGGGAGCCCTCGACCGCTGCGCTCCGGGAACTGGAGCAGCGGCACTTCCAGGCGGTCCGGGTCTTCGCGTCGGCGTGCGTCGTCACCTCCTCGGCGGCCGACGCCCTCGCCGGTCAGGCGTGGAAGCAGGCGCTGAGGCCGGAGGACGGCGGCGCCGCGGGCGCGGTCCGTCCCATGGCGCTGTCCGTCGTCCTGCGCACGGCCGCGGCGTGGGCCGCCACCGAGCAACGGAGCATCCTCAACCCGGACTTGACCACCTGGGTCCAGACGCACATACCCCTGCCGCCGGCCGGTTCCGAGGCCGGTGAGGTGGCGGACCTCCTGCCTCCCTCCGTTGCGGCGCGGGCCTTCGAGGGCATCGCCGAGCACAGCCAGACGGTGCTGTGGCACAAGATCGTCGAGCACGACGAGATCGAGCGCATCGAGGAGATCCTCGGTCCCGACACCGAGGTCGTCTCGCTGCTGGAGAGGCGCGCGCGGAACGAGCTGTACAACGTCTACGTGCAGACGCACCAGGCAGGACTGGACGACGAGTGCCGTCCCTTCCACCGGATGGTTCTCGCCTATGCCGAGGAGAAGTCCCTCGACATGGCGGCCGATCTCGCGCCGCACCTCGAGGGCTGCGCCGCCTGTTCCCGGGCCGTCGCCGACCTGGGGCGCATGCGTGTCGACTGCGGGGGATTCCTGGCGGAGGCCGTTCTGCCCTGGGGAGGCGAGGAGTACGGCGCCATCAGGGCGGAGGAGGACGCCCCCGTCGGCACCGCTCTCGAACTCCTCCCGTCGGGCGTCCACTTGGCGCACCCGCCGGGCAGGATGCGGCGGCGCCTCTTCGGACGCTGGGGCCCGGTCCGCCCGATGGCCGGCAACCGGCGCGCGAACCGGGTCGTGCAGAGCCTCGCCCTCATCGGACTGGCTTCCCTCGCGGCGGCGTTCGCGTTCTCCGGCAGCCTGCGTCCCGGTGCGCCGCAGAGCAGCGAGTCCAGTCCCGCGCAGAGCGCGCAGCCGGCGCCGGGGAAGCCGGGGCCGGCCCGTACGACCGCCACCGCCACGGCCACCTCCACCGTGACCGCGACCCGCAGCTCCAAGCCGCCCTCCAAGGGCGGCAAGCGACCGCCGCCCGCCTCCAAGCAGCCCGTCGCCGGTGCTCTGCTCGAGTGGGTCTTCGACGACGTCAAGGGCGGGGCGGTGGCCGACACTTCGGGGAACGGGCGCGACGGGCTCCTCAGGGGCTCACCCACGGCGAGGGTCGTCGGGAGCGCCGCTCAGCTCGGCGGTGAGCAGGCCGTCGTGTCGGACGGCCCCGTCGTCGACACCGAGAGCAGCTTCTCCGTCTCGGCGCGCGTGCGACTGGACGACACCGAGGACCGTCAGGTCGTGGTGAGCCAGGACTCCGACGAGGCCAGTGGCTTCATGCTCCAGTACGACGCGGACGAGGACCGCTGGGAGATGCGGATCCCCGAGGAGGACGAGGAGGACGCGGAGGAGGCCGAATCCGACGAGGCAGCCGCCGACTTCGGCCCGGAGCCCGGTGAATGGACCCATCTGACGGGCGTCTACGACGATGACGACGACGAGATCCGGCTCTACGTCGACGGCAGGCTCGAAGACGTCGCCGACCACGAGGACGGCGACTTCGCCGCCGAGGGCGACTTCGCCGCAGGACGCGGGCTCTCGTTCGGTGAGGGCTTCCGCGGCGTGGAGGGCAGCGTCGACGACGTGAGGGCCTTCGGGAGGGCGCTCACCACCAGCCAGGCGGCAGCCCTGGCGAAGTAGCCCGCACCTACGGCGTCTTCGTACGTCTCATAGCGTGCCGAGCGCCCCAAGTCCCCGCGTACGACGGCGACTTGGGGCGCTCTCGCATATGCGGGCAGGCGGGGGCGGGTACCGCCCGCGGCCTGGATTTCTTGCGTATCCGTATATCGCCGGACCCGTATAGGCGCGTCACGGATCCGTGAGTACGTTCCTGGCGATCGGTATGGGCCGCGGTTCTGGCCCGAGGATTCGCGGCGGCCCCGGACGGGACCGTGCCGGCGCGGTGCACGCCGCCCCCCACAGAGGAGAATGTCCATGCGTACGCTGCTACGAAGACTGACCGGCGCCGCGGCTCTGGTCTTCGCTCTCGTCTTCGCGTTCCCCACCTCGGCAACCGCTGCCGAGATCGGTGACTCGGCACGTTCCGACGCCGCGCAGTCCGTCTCCGCCCAGGCGGCCGGCGACGCCGCGCTGTCCGACCGCTTCCCGACCGGCGAGGCCCCGGGCACCAGCGCCCTTCCCGACGCACCCCGCGACGAGCGTTCCGGCTTCACCGCCTGGAGCTACCACATCACCTCGTCGTGCAGCGGCCTCGAAGGCCCGATACGCCAGGGCGCCAACTACTGGGGCGACGCCCAGGAGACGTCCTCCAGCGGCACCCCGGTCGAGTGCACCGGCGGCTACGTGCAGGGCTGCGGCGGCGGCAACGTCGTCGGCTGCAACTGGGGCCAGGGCGACAGGATCATGCTCTCCACCCTCGTCAGCGACTTCGCGCTGCTGGCCGCGCACGAGTTCGGGCACAACTGGTACGGGCACTCCGACCCGGGCTGCGCGAGCTGGGCGAGCCCGTACGACGTGATGCGTCCGACGATGTGCTGACCGGTGCCTGCGTCATCCACCGGCTCCCGTGCCCGTGTGGGAGCAGGTGAGTGATGCGACAAGGTTGCGGGCAGGTGCGCGGTGCACGCGCACCTGCCCGCAACCGCCCGTCCGTCGCCACCGCGGGCACGGGGCGGCCGTGGCGGCGGCGTTCAGGTGCGCCCCGCGGACGCCGCCCGCTCCGCGAGGGCCTGACGTGAACTGATGCCGAGCTTGCGCATCGCCCGCGCCACGTGCTGCTCCACCGTCCGCGGAGACAGATGGAGCGTCGCGGCGATCTCCCTGTTCGTCAGGCCGGTGGCGGCCAGTTCGGCGACCTCCCCCTCGCGCGGGGACATCCGCTCCGCGTACGAAGGCCGCCCCGGGGAGCGGCGCCGTGCCGCGGCGGGGTCGTGAGCGCGCAGCGTCGCCCGTACCCGGGCCGCGTCCCACGCGGCGCCGAGAGCCGTCAGCCGCTCCACGCATGCCGCGAGGCGACCGGCGGCGGCCTCCGGATCGCTGCCCAGCACGAAGGCGCACCGCCCGGCGCTCTCGGTCATCAGGGCGGATGCGTAGGGGTTCGGCAGCCGGGCGTAGGCCGCGGCCGCCTCCTCGAACCGCCCGAAGGCCTCCTCCGCTTCGCCCGCCGCCTCCGCGAGCAGGGCCCGGCACCACAGCAGCGCCGCCGACGCCGACGGGGCGTCCCGGCCGGCCAGGCCGTCCGCGAACTCCTCGGCCGCCGCCCGGGCCGCGGACGGCGCGCCCGCACGGGTGTGGGCCTCGACCACCCAGGGTGCGAGCCCCGCACCCCAGACCCACACGCCCTTCCTCCGCAGCCACGTCCACGCCGAACCGGCCGCGCGCTGCGCCGAGTCGGCGTCCTGCCGCGCCAGGTGGAGCCGGACGTACGCGCCGGCCGCCGTGGCCGCCACCGGCGCCTCGCACGACTCCCACACCTGCTCCGGCTCGAACGGGTTGCACGACTCGCCGGGTTCGCGGTGCGGCGAGGAGGACGATCCGGGACGCGGCAGCCAGTCCTGTGCCGCGGTCCACTCGCCCTTCGCCAGCGCCAGCAGGGCCAGCACCACGCGGGCGTCGTTCGCGACACCGTCCTCGGCGACGAGCACGGTGCACCGCTCCGCGAGACCGTCCCAGCGGCCTGTCAGCCAGTCCCGGAACAGCGCCGTGCCGCGCCCCACCCGCTCCAGGAACGGCGCACCGCTGCGTACCGCCAACTCCACGCCTTCCGCGAGGAGTTCGCCGGCGCGCCGGTAATGCCCCAGGTACACCGCGCCGTTGGCCGTGTTGCACAGCCCGCGGGCAACCTGCTGGCGGCCGGTACGCTCCGGGCTGTTACGAGGCAGCTCCTCCACCAGCCTCCAGGCGTCCGGGTCACCCGAGTTCATCAGCACGGTCGCCCGGCAGGCCGCCACAGCCGTGCGCGCGGCGCGGTCCCCGGATGCCGTCGCTGCCGCCTCCGCGCGACGCAGCCAGTCGAGGCCCTCATCGAGTGCGGGACCGGGAAAGAAGGGGTTGGCCAGCGCGGCCGACGCGCGAGCGGCGAGAGCGGGACGCCCTCGCAACTCCTCGGCGGCCAGACGCAGTTCCGCCCGCCCTTCGTCGAAACGGCGCTTCTGGCTGTGCAGCAGCAGACCGAGTTCGAGCCGTATCTCACCACGGGCGGCCGCCGGAAGCGCCGGGTCCTCGAGGATCCTGCGCAGCGCCCGCGCTGTGCCGTCCGAGCGCGGCCCCAGCATGGCTCCGCGGGCCAGTGTCAGGGCGAGCCGGCCCCTCCGGTGGGGCGGCAGACCCCCGGCACCCAGCACCTGTTCCAGCAGGGCGAAGCGGGCCTCGTCCTCGCTGACCGCGCCGTCGTGGTCACCCTCGCCGCCGGCGTCCGCCACATGCTCTGCGGCGCGCAGCCAGTCCTCCGTGCGACCGCCGCCCCGCCAGTGGCGCGCGACCTGCGCCCATGGGACCGGCGTGCGGCCCGCGAGCATCGCCGCCGCGCGCTCATGCAGCCGCTCCCGCACGGGTCCGTGCAGCTCCTCGTACACGGCCGAGGCCTCCATCGGCACGGCGAACCCGTACCGTCCCTGCTCCGTCTCGCGCAGCACCGAGGCCTTCAACGCTGCGACCAGCGCCTCGTGCCCGGCATCGCCGCACAGCCCCGCGACGGTGGCCAGGTCGCCCGCGCCCGCCGGTTCGCCCAGCACCGCGGCGGCCCGGACCACCGGACGGCACGCCTCCGGGAGGGCGTCCAGGCGATCCAGCACCAGCTCCCTCAGTCGGACCGGTACCCCCGCCTCGTCCACGTCCCCGGCCGTGAAGTGCTCCCGCTCGCGGCTGCGGCAGGTGCCGCGCAGCGTGCTCAGGAGATCGACGACGACCTGCGGCACGCCCGCCGAGCGCTGGTGGAGCCGCGTGACGAATCCCTCGGTGCAGCGCTGCGCCCCCAGCAACTCCCCGGCCAGAGTGCGTACTTGCTGCTCGCCCAGGCGCGGCGGCACGTAACGGGTCACGGAGAGCCGCGCCGGGTAGTCCACGGCGCGGCCCAACGGCAGGCCGGGCCGCACCAGTTGTTCCGGCCGGTAGGTCAGCACCGCCATGAGGCGTGCGGGCGCTTCACGCAACAGGCGGCGCAGCAGCCCGAGGTCGTCCTCGCCGGCGTGGTGCAGGTCCTCCGCGACCAGCAGTACGGGCCGCACCGAGGCGAGCGAGGACTCGAGGGACGGGTGTGAGACGCAGGCGGCGGGGTCGACGATGTCCACGGCACCCGCCGGGCCGAACGTGACGGCCAGCCGGGGCACCGCCCTCGCGCCCGGCGACTCCAGCAGCCGCCGCACCAGTTCGCTCTTGCCCGTGCCTGCCGAGCCCTCGACCAGCACCAGCGCCGGCCATGCCTGATCGCCGTCCGGCGCGCACGTCAACTGCCGCTCCCACGCTTGCTCGCACACGAGAGGCCGCTCCTCGCCCAGTCGTCACGAACTCCTCGCCGTACCGGGCCGCCTGCGAGCGGACGCACATGCCACCGATGGCCGGTGCCCGCTATGTATCACGTAGTCGCACTAATGCACCAGAGCTCTGACTTGGCGGCCGTCGTACGGCCAAGTCCGGGCCCCGGTACGGCCGTACGACCTCAGGGGAGAGGGGAATCCACCGCGGCCGGCAAGCCGGGGAACAAGCCGGCCGCCCTGCCGCGTCTCAGCAGCGCCGCGGTGCGGGCCTTCGGCACGAATCTCCTGTCCGTGGCCGTCGACCTCGACGGCTGAGTCCGCTCGGGTCGCGCGCCGCCGCGTCCGCGGACAGGCGGCAGGCCCGTGAACGGCCCGCCGCGCCTGCCCGCGCCGCTCCTCACACAGACAGCCCGGCAGGCTCCAGGCGGCACACGATGCCCTTGGACGTGGGTGTGTTGCTGATGTCCGCGACGCTGTCCAGCGGCACCAGGACGTTCGTCTCCGGGTAGTACGAGGCGGCGGAGCCGGGTGCCGTGGGATACGCGACGACCCGGAAGCCCTTCGCTCGCCGCTCCACGCCGTCGTGCCAGACGCCGACGAGGTCGACCTCGGTCCGGTCGGCGATGTTCAGCTCCTCCAGATCGGCCGGGTTGACCAGCACGACCCGGCGGGCGTCGTGGATCCCGCGGTAGCGGTCGTTCATCGCGTACGGGACGGTGTTCCACTGGTCGTGGGAGCGCAGCGTCTGCAGCAGCAGATGCCCCTTCGGCGCCTGGAGCATCGTGAACTCGTTGCGGGTGAACACCGCCTTGCCGCAAGGGGTGTTGAACGTGCGCTCGTTGACCGGGTTGCGCAGCCCGAAGCCGCCCGGCACCGCCACCCTCGCGTTGAAGTCCTCGAATCCCGGGACCACGCGGGAGATGCGGTCCCTGATCGTGCCGTAGTCGGCCTCGAACTCCTCCCAGGGAACGGACGTTGAACCACCGAGCGTGGCGCGCGCCAGCCTGCTGATGATCGACACCTCGCTGAGCAGCTCCGGCGAGGCGGGGGGCAACTTGCCGCGGGAGATGTGCACTTCGCTCATCGAGTCCTCGACGGTGACGAACTGCTCTCCGCCGGCCTGGAAGTCCCTGTCGCTGCGGCCCAGCGTCGGGAGGATCAGCGCCGTCTCCCCGCACACCGTGTGCGAACGGTTCAGCTTCGTCGAGATGTGCGCCGTCAACCGGCAGCTGCGCAGGGCCTCTTCGGTGGCCTCGCTGTCCGGACTGGCCCGTACGAAATTGCCCGCCACTCCGACGAAGAGCCGCGCACGGCCGTCCCGCATCGCCCTGATCGCGTTCACCGAGTCCAGCCCGTGCTCCGTGGGCGGTGTGAAGCCGAACTCCCGCTCCAGGGCGTCCAGGAAGGGCTGCGGCATCCGCTCCCAGATCCCCATGGTGCGGTCACCCTGCACGTTGCTGTGGCCACGCACCGGGCAGACCCCGGCTCCGGGCCTTCCAATGTTGCCCCGCAGCATGAGGAAGTTGACGATCTCGCGGATCGTGGGCACTCCGTGCTTGTGCTGCGTCAGTCCCATCGCCCAGCACACGATGACCTTCCGCGAGCCGAGGACGCGTGCGTGCACGGCCTCGATCTCCTCGCGGGTGAGGCCGGTGGCGCTCAGCACGTCGTCCCAGCAGACCTGACGTGCGTGCGACGCGTACTCGCCGAAGCCGCTGCTGTGGTCGTCGATGAATCCGTGGTCGAGCACCTCGCCGGGCGCCTCGTCCTCCGCCTCCAGCAGCAGCCGGTTGAGCGCCTGGAAGAGGGCCAGGTCCCCACCGGGACGGATCTGGAGGAACTGATCGGCGATCTCAGTGCCGCGTCCGATGACGCCGCGCACCTTCTGCGGGTGCTTGAACCGCATCAGCCCCGCCTCGGGCAGCGGGTTCACGGCGACGACCTGGCCGCCGTTGCGCTTGGTCTCCTCCAGCGCCGAGAGCATCCGCGGATGGTTGGTGCCCGGATTCTGGCCGACGACGAAGACGAGGTCGGCGTCGTGGATGTCCTGCAGGCTCACGCTGCCCTTGCCCGTGCCCAGGGTCTCCATGAGCGCCGAACCGCTCGACTCGTGGCACATGTTGGAGCAGTCCGGCAGGTTGTTCGTGCCGTACGCACGGGCGAAGAGCTGGAGCAGGAACGCGGCCTCGTTGCTAACCCGTCCCGAGGTGTAGAAGAGGGCCTCGTCGGGGGAGCCGAGGCCGCGCAGCCCGTCGGCGAGCAGGCCGATCGCCTCGTCCCAGCCGATGGGCTCGTAGTGGGCCGACCCGGGGCGCTTGACCATCGGATCGGTCAGACGGCCCTGCTGGTTGAGCCAGTAGTCGGACTTCTGGTCCAGCTCGGAGACGGAGTGCTCACGGAAGAACTCGGCGGTGACGCGGCGCGAGGTGGCCTCGTCGTTGATGTGCTTCGCACCGTTCTCGCAGTACTCGTTCCGGTGCCTCTTCCCCGGCGCGGGCTCCGGCCATGCACAGCCCGGGCAGTCGATGCCCTTGTCCTGGTTGACGTTCAGCAGCGTCAGTGCCGTACGCCGCACTGAGGTCTGGCCCAGCGAGTACTGAATGGCGTGGGTGACGCCGGGCACGCCCGTCGCCCAGGTCTTGGGCGGGGTGACGGAAAGATCGTCGTACGGATCCTCGTTGCTGCGCATGGTCTGCTCGGTCCCTTTCTGGCACGTACCGCGAACTCCGCGCCGCTGACGTTGCGTCGAGGGAGGCGATCCGGCACAGCCGGAGCAGCCGCGTCTTCAAGAGACGTAGCGGAGACTGGCCGGATATCGCCGCTTTGTCTGCGTATGGTCCTGTCCGCGGCAGTACCAGCCTTGTTCGGTCGCTCCGGTCTGTCAAAGAGTTGTTGCCGATCAGTCGATAGACCACGTCTATCCACGAGGCCGGTTCCTGATGGTCAGCCGCTCGGGAAGCCGCTGGCGGCCCGGTTCGCGGCCGAAGCCGGCCCGGGAAGGTCACGCCGGGAGGCATGGGTGAGTGCGCGCACGGCCCCGGGCGGTCCGCCTCTCGGGCGGGGAATGTCAGGGGGAAATCACCGCGTCGAGGCGCCAGAGGCGCCAGGGGAGTCGCAGCGGCGTCAGAGGCGTCGAGGAACGAACCGGGCGGTCAGCGCCGGTCCGTCACGGCCCGTACCGGTTGCCCGCGTTCGGAAGCCCGACGCGGGGCCGGATGCCCTGCGGAGGCACCGGCGTCGGCCAGGAGATCGCCGCCGGAGCCGGGGGAGCGGGTGCCGCGGGCGCGGGAGCGGGCAGCTGCGCCCGGCCGATGGGCGCGGCGCGGTTGGGGGAGAGCAGCGCGTACAGGGCGGTGTCCCGCCATGTGCCGTCCGGCCTCTTCAGGTGCCGGCGCATGAGCCCCTCGCGGAGCGCCCCGATCTGCAGCATCGTGTCGTGGCCCGCACGGTCGAGGTCGTCGAGCTGCCACTGGACCCTCGTGAATCCCAGGTGGAACGCGTGCTGCACGAGCAGCAGATGGATCTCCACGGTGGCGTACGTACCCGAGAGCGATTCCCCGAGCCAGTGCCAGCCGACGTCCACCCGCTGATCGATGACGTTGATGTTCAGGTACGCGATCCAGCCCGCGGCGCGGCGGGTACGGGCGTCCAGCACCACGAAGATGAAGGCGCCCCCGGCGGCCTGCTGAGCGAGACGCTGCTCCACTATGAGGCGCATCTCCGCCTGTGAGCGGGGCGCGAGCACGGGTAGCCAGCCCCAGTCCGTTTCGACGCCGCGCTGAGCGGAGTAGAGGTCCGGGACATGGTCGATCCTGAGCGGCTCCAGTACGACGTGCCGGCCGTTCAAGGCCACGGGAGCGGGGGCCCGCGCTGTCATGACGGCACGCTAGCGTTCGAACACCGTCCGGCGTAAGTGACGTGGAGTACGTCATTCAACTTGGACAAATCTGCCTGCGCGCCCGCCCTCACAGGTTTCGGGTCCGGCTGTTCGCGGGAGAGGCGTCCGAATGCCCGGTCGGGAAGCGGCGGCAGAAGGCCGGCCACGCGGTGGCGGTGCCGCGCCTCCTGTCCTCCCAGGGGGAGACGAGCCCGTGCCGCGGACAGGAGTTGAAGCCGAAGAGCTCTGGTTCCTCCGGTGACCCGTCACGTCCGCGACGGTGATCGCGCCCGGCGACGGCCGCTCGGCGTCCGGCCGCGTCCCACCGCACGCACAAGAACGCCCCGCCGCCAGCATCAAGGCTGGTCACAGGGCATGTGGAAGGCGGAAGCAGCCGGGCACGAGTGCCCCCCCACTCCCGGTCCCGGGAATGCTGCCGAACGCGATGGGGGCTGCGGGTGTCAGCTTCTGCTCGGAGTGCCGCTCAGTCGGGCTCCTCCTCGTTGGGAAGGGACGGGGTGTCGGTGGGGCGGTCCGCGGTCTCGCCGTGGAATTCCGGGTCGATCGCGTTCGCCGCGCCGAGGGCTGTGAGCAGCCAGTCGTCGTCCTGCGGCCGGAGGCGGGCGGCTTCCCGGTGGGCGAGCGCGGCTTCCAGTTCGTCGAGTGCTGTCTCGAGCCGGGCCGTGTCCGTTCCGGCCGAAGCGTCGCGAACGTGCTGGCGTGCATCCTCCACACCCTGGTTCGCGTCCTCGTACAGGGCGTCGGGCTCGGACTTCTGAGGATCAACCATGCTTCCGAGAGTACGGCGCCCATGCCCCGGTCTGACGACGAGGTACCGCGAGATCCCGTGTGAGACCGCAGCTGTTTTCGTGACCGGTGAGGCTCATGGGGAGAACGTCAAAGATCATTACTTCGCCACAGCGTGATCACAGGCGCCCGAGCCCGCTCCCCGCCGCGTCCGGCCGCGCACACGGCATCGCCCGTTGCCGAGCGTCCGCACTGGTCACGGGGCCTTCGGGCAACCGGCGGGCACCCCGGGCCACCCGCGCACACGCTCCGTGGACAGTCCCCGTCTTCCGTCCGGCGGAGGTGACTGCGATCGGTCCCGGGGCCCGTCGTGAGGGGCGTGCGTGCTGTGCCCGGCCGAGGACGCCGGGTGGTCATGGCTTCGGCGCGCTCGCGGCCGGAGGCCCCGGCGCGACGGCGGGAAGTGTCAACTCCCAGGTGTCCACGGCGAAATGGAGCGTCATGCCGTGCGCGAGGTAGAGCCGCAGGGCACCCGTCGCGTTCGTGGTGTCCACGCCGAGGCCCATCGTGTCGCGCCCCCGTGCCGCGTAGACGCCGAACGCGTGGCGCAGCAGATGCCCGGCGATTCCCCGGCCGCGAGCCTTCTCGAGCACGCCGAGGTTGCGGATCCAGCCCATGGCCGTGCGGTCGTCGCGGCTCAGCAACACCGCCACGTCGCCCGAGCCCTCCTGTGAGGCGATCCACACGAGCGACCAGTCCATGCCGCCGCCGAGATCGTCCAGCCAGCTCCGGTAGCTGCGGCGGTGGTGGTCGTAGTGCTGGGCGAAGGTCTCCTCGACCAGTTCGTGTGCGCGCCGCCGGTCCGCTTCGTCCACGCAGTCGCGGAGGATCAGGCCGGCGGGCGGTGCGGGCACGGGGTCCGCGGCCCCGGACAACGGGCGGGACAGGACGTTGTACCGCCGTACGGTCCGCCAGCCCCGGCTCCGCAGGAGGGCGGTGTCGAAAGCGGGCCGGACGTTGAGTGCGAGATGGACGACTGCACGCTCGGCGCCGTTCTCCCCGGCGCGTTCGGCGGCCCGCGCCTCCATCAGCTCGATGAGTATGGCCCCGTCGTCCTGGTGGCCGGGCAGAACGTAGTGGTCGACGTCGATGCGCTCGGCGTCGGACTCGTCCCACAGCAGACCGTAGGCGACCAACTCGCCGTCGCGGAAGGCCAGCCAGGAGTTGCGGACGAGGTCGGCCTCGGGATGGATCAGATCGGACTCGACCATGCCGAGGTCCGACTCCGGCCGTCCGACCTCTGCGATGTCGACGGCGTTGAGCAGCGCGCATATGGCCGGCGCATCCTCGGGGGCGGCGGGACGGACGTCGAAGGACATGCGGTCACTTTCCGGACCTGGCCGGGCCCGGGCAACTGCTTTTCCTCTCCGGGACGCACCGGTCCCCCCAACTCACCCGCCACTCAACCGCGATCCGTGCTGCGCGACGGCGAAGAGCCGGGCCCTGCGGAACGGGTCCGGCCCCTCGCATTAGGTGTCCTCCCACAACTGCGGAGCAGTGCCTGCTGACCGGGGGCGTTCAGGGCACGCTGTGACTCCTCAGCAGATCGGTGAACTTGTCCAGCCCGAACAGGATCGGCGCCACCGTGAACCGGTGCGCAGGATCAGGGATGCCTGGCGCCGGCGACGGCCGCTGTTGCGTCCGCCTGGAGCCGGTGGGCTGACCCGGGTCCTCGCGAAGCTGCGCGGCGACGAACGCGAAGTGCGAGAGGGCGGGAGTCAGTTGACCTGATTCCCACCCTCTCCGCAGGGGTCCCCGCGGCGCTTCGTGGCGTGCGCGCGTGCGGGCTACTGCCCTGCCGCGGTCTTGGTCTCCGGCGTCTCGGTCGCGCCCTTGGGGACGGGGGCCTCGGTGATGTCGAGGAAGATCTGGTCCGCCTCCGGTACGGCCTCCGTGATGGACGCCTTGATCCGTTCCGAGACGAGTTCGAGCTGTTCGCTCTCCAGGCCGGGAACCAGGTCGACCCGGGCGGCCACCAGCGTGGAGTCCATGCCGAGTTGCATCGTCAGCAGCATGTCCACGTTGTGGATCTCCGACTGCTTCTCCAGCACGGCCTCCACCCGCTCCCGCGTCTTCGGGTCGGCGGCCTCGCCGATGAGCTGGGCGCGGGTGTCCGCCCCGAGGCGGAACGCGATCACCACCAGCAGCGCCCCGATGGCGAACGAGGCGCCCGCTTCCCACAGCGCCGACCCCGTGGCCATGTGCATCGCCATGCCGACGATGGCGAAGCTGACGCCGACGACAGCCGTGCCGTCCTCGGCGACGACCGTACGCAGCGTCGGGTCCTTCATCCCCTGCGAACTGGGGTCGTTGCGCACCTGGTGGACCGCCCTGATCAGGGAGCTCGCCTCGGCGAGGAGGGCGACGGCGAGCACCACGAGCCCCACGGCGTAACCGGTGTGGGACTCCTCGGAGGTGCTGGTCAGTGCCTCGTATCCCTGGAAGAAGGAGAAGCAGCCGCCCATGACGAAGATGCCGACCGCGGCGAGCAGCGACCAGAAGAAGCGCTCCTTGCCGTAGCCGAACGGGTGCTGCTCGTCGGCGGGTTTCTTGCTGCGCTTCAGAGCCGCCAGCAGGAACACCTCGTTGAGGCTGTCGGCGACCGAGTGCGCGGCCTCCGACAACAGGGCGGGCGATCCGGCGAGAAGGCCTCCCACAGCTTTGGCGACGACGATGACCAGATTGGCAGCGAGCGCCACCAGGACGGTGATTCGCGTCTTACGGTCCGAGTCTTTCGGATCCGAGTCCTTCTGATTCAAGTGGCCTCCATAGGCCCCCGGTTACCCCTGCTTCGTCCCGATACACGCGGGCGGAGTGCCCCTCAGGCACACCCCCTTCACCTCTCGTCCCCCGGATGTCCAGGACATGTGCGGCGCCCGCGAACGGCCCCGGCTCGGGACATCGGCGCGCCCTCCTCGTATCCGGAAAGCTCCTGAGCCCGCGGCGCGAACCGGCAGCCGTCCGGCAGGGGTTCGCCCCCGCACGGGGACGGCGGCCCGGGAAGATCCACCTCTCCGGATCGAGCATTTCTTGGCGGGTTGGTGAGAAATCTGCGAATGCTTGAACCGTTCATGCCAACATTTCGCTGTTGCGGGTGGGATGGGTTCAGACGGCCCAGGCGTGAGAGAGCCGGGCGTCCTGCCGTGCGGCGGCTTCGCGGACCATCGTTCCCCTCCGCATGAGGGCCGGGCAGATGAGGACAAATGCATATGGCCAAGGGAAAGCACAGACGCGTCAAGTTGCCCCAGGCGACAGGGTCTACGGCCGTGCGCAAGGCCGTTGTCGGGCTGGTTTCCGGTGTGGCCGTGGCCGGCGCGGCGGGTGCCGCCCTCACGCACGGGGCCGGGAAGACCCAGGCGTCCGGCACTCAGCACTCGCGTGCCGATCTCGCGTATGCGGAGGACAGCGAGCCGTCGGACTACAGAACGTCGGACATCGCGCCCCATGGAGTGGCTGCCCAGGCCGTGCAGGCGGATGGGTCCTCAGAGGCAGCGGCGCAACGGGCAGCCGCGCAACGGGCAGCGGCGCAACGGGCAGTGGCACTACCGACTGCGGCACCAGCGAACGCGGCACAACCGGCGGAGCAGTGCGACACAAGTGCGAAGTCCACGCAGCAGCTGATCAAGGAGCTGGGCCCCGAGTGCCGGAACAGCACAGCTGAGCGCAGGGCGGCGGCCCAGGAACTCGGAAACCGGGGGACGTTCGTCTCCGATCCGACGACCAACAAGCTGTATTTCCAGCCGATTGCCGTGGCTTCCGAGTGGCGGCTCAGCGAAGCACGTGAGATGTCCACGCAGGACTTGATCGATCGGCTGAGCCCGGATCGTGGTGTCAGCCAAGATGCGCGCACGGCTGCCTTCCTGGGGCTCCAGGACCGCGGATTCCAGATCTTCGACCCGCAGACCCAGGACCTGCACTTCAACCCCCAGCTGCTGGTCGACGGCAACTCGGGCGATCAGTCCACCCCGGGGGGTTCCCAGCTTCCCGTGAGTGGGG
The DNA here is from genome assembly GCF_000426165.1 of Streptomyces sp. TAA486. NCBI lineage: Bacteria > Bacillati > Actinomycetota > Actinomycetes > Kitasatosporales > Streptomycetaceae > Streptomyces > Streptomyces sp. TAA486. The sequence goes on from NZ_AUEV01000001.1 coordinate 636,535, forward strand.
TTCCGGGTACGGACCAGTTCGGTGTGTCCGAGGCTCCGGGCGCGGACCAGTTCGGTGTGGCTGACGCCGCCGGCCCGAGCCAGGTGGGCGCGCCCCCAGCCCCGACGCCCGCCCCGGAGACGGCACCAGCTCCAGGACCGGCACCAGTTCCGGCGCCGCTACCGGCACCGGTCTCCGCACCGGTCGCGGCACCGGCACCGGCGGCCCCGTCCGCTGCGCCGAAGGCACCGCAGCAGGCCGAGCCCATCGTCGGCGGCAGGATCGAGATCCCCACCGGGACGAATTCCTTCGTCTTCATTCAGGGAGGAGCCAACTCGAAGATTCTCTCGATCTCTGGTGGGGGCGGTGTCGGTGCCGGCGGCAACAGGTCGTTCGTGGGTTCGTTCCCCGCATCCCCGACCGGCATCAACCTCCGTGGCGATGTCTCGCTCGTATCTCCGGCCGCCAACGTGAAGGGGGAGGCGAGGGTCAATTTCAATCCGGTGACCCGAGAATTCTCCGGCGGTGGTTCCGGAGAGATTCAGGCGAACACCCCAGGTGGAGACGCGGTTTCGAGGAAGGTGTCCCTGGACGTCAAGCCCGACGGCGAAGTCAAGTTCACCGACACCAACGGCGGTGCAGTCGATCTCGGTGGCCGCAAGCTCAGCGTCGATGCCTCACAGCCGTCCAGTGACGGAAGCCAGTCCCCGCCCTCATTCCGATTCGGCCTCCAGGGCGGACCGGCCGACGACAGGGCTTTCAAGGTGGAGGGGCGGATCGAGGCCGATGTGACGGCCAACGTCCCGTTGGACGACGCCCAGAACACCCCAGGTACCACCCCAGGTACCACCCCAGGCACTCAGGTACCCGGTCTGACCGACGGTCCTGTCCCTCCGGACAACGCCACCGGTACGCCGACTGCCCAGGCTCCTGGCGGAGTTGAGGCTCCTGCGCCTGAGGTTCCCGCGCCTGAGGCTCCTGCGCCTGAGGTTCCTGCGCCTGAGGCTCCTGCGCCTGAGGTTCCTGCGCCTGAGGCTCCTGCGCCTGAGGCTCCTGCGCCTGAGATTCCCGCGCCTGAAGCTCCTGCTGACTTCGGTGGCGGTGGCGATCTGGGTTCCGGCGGCGGTGACTTCGGTGGCGGTGGCGACTTCGGTTCCGGCGGTGGCGGCGGTGACTTCGGTGGCGGTGGCGATCTGGGTTCCGGCGGCGGCGGGGGTGACTTCGGCGGCGGGTTCTGACAATGCCGTGAGTGAGCGGGTTCGATAACTCACCTACGTCCCCAAGCAGTTCGAGCAGGAGGGCCGGATCTCCCGGCCCTCCTGTCTGCGTTCCGGCACGCTCGTGGCACCCTGCCAGCAATTCGCGGCAGCCTCGGTCGAGTTCAGCGCTCGTGCGACTTCGCGGTGGGAATCGCCCGTCCAGGGGCGAGAAAACAACAATGGCAAGGAGTCGTTCACTCCCTGCCATGCTGAATGTATAGCAGACAGGGGGGATTGCGGCAAGACCCGGATCGTACTGCAGAATCCTCCGGTCGCAGCCAAAACCGACACATGGGGGAACCAGCGAATGCTTGATACCGACAGCAATGCGGCGAGGCCTTTCGCGTCCGACTGCTACGTGCTCGATCTCCAGGAGATCGACCAGACGCAGGTCGCGTTGGCCGGGGGCAAGGGCGCGCACCTGGGGGAGCTTTCACGGGTCGAGGGCATCCACGTTCCGGCCGGCTACTGCGTGACGACTGACGCCTTCCGGCGGGTCATGGCGCAGGCGCCATCGATCGACGATCAACTCGCCCATCTTTCGCAGCTGAACCCGGACGACCGGGACGCGATCCGCGTGCTCAGCGCGGAGATCCGCAGCAGCATCAAACGGGTGCTCATCCCGGACGATCTGGCAGCAGCCATCACACGTCCGCTCGCCGGGCCCGACGGGGAAGCCGCCTACGCCGTCCGATCAAGCGCGACGGCGGAGGACCTGCCGACGGCCTCCTTTGCGGGCCAGCAGGACACGTACCTGAATGTCGTCGGGCGGGCGGCGATCCTCGAGCACGTCAGCCGATGCTGGGCCTCGCTCTTCACCGCGCGAGCCGTGACCTACCGTCTGCGCAACGGCTTCGACCACCGCAAGGTCCACATGGCCGTCGTGGTGCAGCAGATGGTCTCCTCCGAAGCCGCAGGCATCCTGTTCACGGCCGACCCCGTCACGTCGAACCGGAAGGTCACCACCGTGGAGGCCGGCTTCGGCCTCGGCGAGGCCCTGGTCTCCGGTCTGGTGAACGCGGACGTCTACAAGGTCCGGGACGGCGAAGTCGTCGAAAAGACAGTCGCCAAGAAGCAGCTGGCCATCCACGGATTGCCACAAGGCGGGACGCAACAACGGGCGATCGAGCCCGAGTTGCAGGAGCAGCCGGCGCTGACCGACGTGCAGGTCGTGCGGCTGGAGGAGCTGGGCCGGCGGATCGAGATGCACTTCGGCCGCCCCCAGGACATCGAATGGTGCCTGGTCGACGGCGACTTCCAGATCGTCCAGAGCCGGCCGATCACGACGCTGTTCCCCGTCCCGGTGACGGAGGACGGGGACAACCACGTCTACATCTCCGTCGGTCATCAGCAGATGATGACCGACCCGATGAAGCCCTTGGGTCTCTCCTTCTGGCAGTTGACAACCCCACGGCCCATGGCCGAGGCGGCCGGGAGACTGTTCGTCGATGTCACCAAGAGCCTGGGATCGCCGGCGAGCCGCGACCAACTCCTGGAGGTGTCGGGGAAGTCCGATCCGCTGGTCAGGGACGCACTCCAAACCGTCCTTGACCTCGGCGACTTCGTCCCGTCGCTCCCGGAGAAGAGTCCCGGCGGGGCGCCTCCCGGCGGCCCGCCGGCTCCCATCGGGACCGACCCGGACCTTGTCACCGGGCTGATCGCGGGCACCCAGAAGTCCATCGCCGCAGCCAAGCGCGACATCCGGACGAAGTCCGGACCGGAGCTGTTCGACTTCATCCGGGAGGACCTTCAGGAGCTGCGGCGGCTCCTGTTCGATCCGCAGAGCCTTCCGGCGATCATGGCGGGGATGGACGCGGCCTGGTGGCTCAACGAGCAGCTGAACACGTGGCTGGGCGAGGAGAACGCCGCCGACACACTCACGCAGTCCGCCCCGAACAACGTCACTTCGGAGATGGGGCTCGCGCTCCTGGACGTCGCAGATGTGATCCGCCCGCATCCCGAGGTGGTCGCCTTTCTGCAGGACGTCGAGGACGAAGGCTTCCTGGACGAGATGGCAGACCTTGCCGGTGGCCGGGAGGCACGAGACGCGATCCGGGCCTACCTCGACAAATACGGCGTGCGCTGCGTCGGCGAGATCGACATCACGAGGCCGCGGTGGAGCGAACTCCCCACCACGCTCGTGCCGATGATTCTCAGCAACATCGAGAACTTCGAGCCGGGCGCCGGGGAGCGGCGCTTCGAACAGGGGCGGGAGGAGGCTCGCAGAAAGGAGCAGGAACTGCTGGAGCGCCTGCGGTCCCTGCCGGACGGAGAGCAGAAGGCCGAAGAAACGAAGGGGATGATCGACCGCCTCCGCACCTTCGCCGGGTACCGGGAGTACCCGAAGTACGGCATGGTCAGCCGCTACTTCGTCTACAAGCAAGCTCTGCTGGAAGAGGCCGGGCGTCTCGTGCGGGCCGGGCTGCTTCGTGAGAGGGAGGACATCTACTACCTCAGGTTCCAGGAACTCCACGATGTTGTACGCACGGGACAGGTGGACGACGAGCTCATCCGGGAGCGCAGGGAGGCGTTCAGGGCGTATCAGGCCCTCACGCCGCCCCGGGTGCTCACGTCGGACGGCGAGGCGATCGCCGGGACGTACCGACGGGAAGACATGCCGGCAGGCGCGCTGGTCGGCCTGCCGGTCTCGAGCGGGAGCGTTGAGGGGCGTGCCCGCGTCATCCTGGACATGGCCGAGGCCGATCTCCAGGGGGACGACATCCTGGTCACGGCCTACACGGACCCCAGCTGGTCACCCCTGTTCGTCGCGATCAAAGGCCTTGTGACGGAGGTGGGTGGCCAGATGACGCATGGCGCAGTGATCGCCCGGGAGTACGGCCTGCCGGCCGTCGTGGGCGTGGACAATGCCACCCGGCTGATCCGGGACCGGCAGCGGATCCGCGTGAACGGAACAAACGGCTACGTCGAGATCCTGCCGTAGACGCGCAGTGAAGTAGGCGTGGTTCCAGGGGAGTTGCCGCGCGTCCTTGATCGATCAGAGGGACTCGGGCGGCTCGGGCTGCTGCTCACCGGGTATCCCGGGCCGCTGTTCACCGGGCGAGGGCCGTGACTGGGCCGGCACCGGAGCCTGACCTCCGCCGGGAGGAAGCACGTCATTCGACGGGGCAGCGGCTTGTGGCGCGGACCTCCAGCGCGGGTTCAACGCCACGGCGCAGACCGCGAAGGTCAGCCCGGACAAGCCGAAAATGAGCGCCAAGTTGCCCTTCGCCTGGACGTCCGCCTGCCGCGCCGCGACCTGAGCGGACCACGCCACGGAATCCTTCTGGATGCAGTTCCAGAAGCCCTGATCGGGCGGGTCGTCCTCGGACTGGTAGGGGCAGGCCGAGTCCTCGAAAGGCTCGTATTCGGTGACGCTCTTGTAGTAGCCCTGCGAGACGGTGGGCTCCAGCTTGTCCGACACATGAGAGGTCGCGGTCAGAGCGACAATGGCCGTGATCAGCGCCGCGAGCATGCTGAGCGTTGCGAGAACGATGCAGGCGACGGACCCGGCGCTGCGTACTGGAGTTGTCATGGCCGGAGAGATTACACCGACGTGATCGTCAACTCTGCCGAGTCCAGAGGACGTTGCTCTTCCCGCTGCCTCCCGGAGACCGGCGCCGCGACACACGCTCAGCAGTTGAACACCGACCAGCAGATATCGTTCCGCAACCGCTGGTCGTCAAGGACGAGTTCGCGAATCGCCTCGGGGAGCTGGTCGCGCTGCCACTGGCACTCGACTCGCCCCGCGGCCTCGTCCTTACCTTCCGGCACGGCAGCACGTGCGGCCTTGATCGCATAGGCGGCCGCACCGAGCTCGTGCGCGGCGACGTGCGCGACCACCGCGGCCTGGCCGGCGGCGTATGCGGCATGCCGTGCCGCCCCGTGCAGGTCCCTGGCCGCACCCATAGCATGGCCGCCCGCCGCGCGAGCCTCCATCATCGTGACCTCGCCGCGCACCCAGGCGCGGGCATGCTCGATCGCTTGGCGCGGCCGCGGGTCCTCCGGCCGAGCCGACTCGAAGAGGTCAAGGACGTGCTCCGCGCAGGATGCCGCCCAAAGAGCGAGGAGGTGGTGATCCGAGTCCGTGAGAGTCCCACCGCGGCGGATCGTCACGAAGCGAGGGTCCCGGACCTTCGGAAGGATCATGATCGGCGCTCCTGGTGCTTGCAATCGCCTGCGCCCAAGGCCGCGCACGCGCGCCAGGTACGCCCAGGCAAAGCCTGCGAACCCGGTGGCCGGTCCGCAAGGCCCGCCGGGTCCATACGGCCAAACGTCTTTCGTGTCCCACCTGTTGCGGGTGCGCTGCCGCCGGGACGGGCGTCGTGTGCGGAGCCCGTACGTGGGATTCGGGGGTACGTCGAGCGCTTCGTCCCGAAGCGTTCTCGTGGACCGGAGTCATCCTGCTGTGCGCTCCCGGCGGCGGCGCGGCCGACTACCAGCGCATCGACGCGCTGGGAAGGGCCAGAACGTCATCTCGTGGGAATCTCTCAACAATTCGCCGCAAATCTGCCGCGACACCATTCAATCCACTCGTGGTGCACTCAGAAGAATGGAGGACGGCCGCAGGGGAGCGTTCGCGCCCACGACAAACTTGTTCCATAAGCACGAGAACGCCATCCTTGCGGACCGCCTGCGCTAGGCTCAGCGCCGTCTTTAGGCCTCGTAGGTCTAGGCCTTGTACGCGATCAGACCCGCAATTCAATGGTGTTGTCATTCGCAACGACCAGGGCCAACACCATTTCCCTTGATCATCTCACAGCCCTGGAGGAGACCGGGCTCGTGAAATGCGAGGCGCTGAATGACGCGAAATGAGTGGAGTGAAGTCAATATGAGAAGCAAAGGCCACAGACGCTCGCGCAAGGCGAACAGAACGATAGCTGTCGTCGCAGCGCTGGTGGTTGGGGGTGGTGGCGCAGCGGCGATAGGTGTGAGCGCCTTCGCGGGGTCGAACGAAGCCCCCGCTCCTGCCGCGAGCACGATCGACTGTCCTGATGTGAGCCTTGCACTGGGCCAGATACCCAAGGGCGCCAAGGAGCCCGTCGGTCAGAAGCTCGCCACTCTGGACCAGCAGGTCGCGCAGGCTTACGGCCAGTGGAACTCCCAGGAGCAGAGCTCCCAAGAGGCCCTCGGCCAGTTGAAGCAGCAGCGCGCCGAGACCATCCGGAGCATGGGGGAGGACATCCAGAACGCCGGCGGCCAGGCCCCCGGTGACGTGGAGTCCATGGCCCAGTGCCAGATGATGCAGGATCAGGCGACCCAGGAAGGCCAGGACGGCGGGGCCGAAGACGGTCAGCAGGTCCAGGGCCCGGTCGCCGCCGACTTCGTCAACATCGAAGACGTCCAGCCCAACGCCTCGAAGGAGGAGGACCCGGGCGGCAGCTTCGAGACGAAGTGCGGCAACAACGAGAACGAGCACTTCAACTCGGACAACGTCATCGCCGCTCCCGGTGTTCTGAACGGTGCCCACCACGTGCACGACTACGTGGGCAACGAGGACACCAACCAGGCGTCCAGCGACGAATCCCTCGCCGCCGCCAACACCACGTGCGCCAAGGGTGACCAGTCGACGCACTACTGGCCCGTGATCCGTTCGCTGGACGGCAACGAGGACCAGCGGGGCGCCGTGCAGGAAGGCGACGTTTCGAAGGAGCAGGCACAGCCCCAGGGCCAGCGGACCGGTGATGACGCCGGCCAGGACCAGGGTCAGGAGCAGCCTCCGGCTGAGGAGGAGGACCAGGGTCAGGAGCAGCCTCCGGCTGAGGAGGAGCCCCCTGCCGAGGGTCAGGACCAGGGTCAGGACCAGGGCCAGGAGCAGCCTCCGGCTGAGGAGGAGGACCAGGGTCAGGAGCAGCCCCCGGCCGAGGAAGAGCCCCCGGCCGAGGGTCAGGACCAGGGTCAGGACCAGGGCCAGGACCAGGGTCAGGGTGAGGGCGAGGAAGACCAGGTCGGCGGCGGCCAAGGCGCCGAGGCCCAGCCCGGTGACGGCGGTGCCAACGACCTCAACATCGGCACCATCCTCACTCCCGATCCCACGATCAAGCTGACCTCCGGCGGTGCGGACCAGGTCATCGAGATGCCGCGCTTCCTGCGCATCATCACCGGTGACGCCAAGTCCTTCACCAACGGCGACGAGAACGCCAACGCTTCGTGGAGCTGCGAGGGCTTCGAGGACCGTCAGCTGACGGACAAGTACCCGCTCTGCCCCGAGGGCACGAAGATGATCCGTACGTTCAAGTTCCAGAACTGCTGGGACGGTCAGAACACGGACAGCGGCAACCACCGCGACCACATGAAGTTCTCGGACGACCAGGGCAACTGCCCCGAGGGATTCCAGAACATCCCGCAGGTGCAGCAGACGATCAAGTACGACATCCCGCAGCAGAACTTGCTCAACACTGACACGCCGTTCGCGGTGGACTCCTTCCCGGAGCAGCTGCACAAGGCCATCACCGACCACAGCGACTTCATCAACGTCATGCCCAAGAAGCTGATGAAGGAAGCCGTGGACTGCATCAACGAGAACGAGGAGTGCCCGGGCAAGGCCGAGGACTCCGACAGCGGAAAGGGCACGGACTCGAAGCCTGCGCCGTCGAAGCCGGACGACTCCACTCCGTCGGACTCGGACAAGGACAAGCCGGACTCGAATTCGGACGGCTCGAAGCCGTCGGACTCGAAGGGCGACTCGGGCTCGAACGGCGACTCGGGCTCGAAGCCGGACTCGAATTCGGACGACTCCACCGCGTCGGACGGTAAGCAGGACAAGCCGGACTCGAATTCCGACAACTCTGCCCCGTCAGATGTGAACAGGGACAAGCCGGACTCGAAGCCGGACGCTGATTCGGGCTCGAAGTCGGACGACTCCGCCGCGTCGGACGGGAAGCAGGACAAGTCCTCCGCTGCGTCGGACGAGGCGTTGGGCAACGCCACACCGGAGGCCGTGAACCGGGACAACCCGGAGTCGGCACCGGACCGTTCGACCCAGCTGGCGAAGAAGCAGGACAGTGACCTCGCCGGTACCGGCTCCAACACCCCGATCGGCCTGATCGTCGGGATCGCCGCGGCAATCGTGGCTGCCGGTAGCGCCCAGGTGTGGTGGCTGCGCCGCAGGAACGCGGCCAGGGACTGACCTGCCGCCGATCCATCGGCTGTGAACACCCAGGTCCCGTACCCGCTCGTGATGAGCGGGTACGGGACCTGGTGTGTCCAAGGGGTTGACCCGCACGCAACAACGCCCCGCTCCCAGCATCCACGCTGGTCACAGGGCGTTTAGGCACTTGATGAGCGAGTAGTCCCGGCGCAGTACGCGTTCACCCACCTCGTGGCGATCACTGGTGTTCCTCGTGGACTGCGTGTCTCGAATGAGTGTCTTGTGTCGGGGCAGGTGGTGAGGCAGAGATCGGCTGGCCTTGGTGGTCCTTCAGTGGACCACGAGTTTCGGATCAAGTGCCGTTTCCCTGATGGGCCCTGAGTTCCCTGGGGCCAACGGTCGTGGGAGGAGTCGGCGCCTGGATGCAGGTCGGCTCCAGGCTGCTCGGCCTCACCGGGCTGCCGCTGTCAAGCGCGGGGCACGCCCCGCACCGAATGCTCTTCTCGTCATTCAGTGCGGGTTGCTGGCCCCTTTCGATGGTCCTGGCCGCCGCGGCGAAGGGCGCTGCCCGTCCGGCCACTTCGTCACCGGTGTGCGCCGCTCCTCGTCGCGAGCGGCGACGCCCGGCCCGATTGGTCCTCGCAGCCCTCTGCCTGGTGACGACAGCATCGGGCTCATGACTCGGTGACCGGGGCCGATCACGACTGGGTTGATCAGGATCAGCCAGTTGTACCGCGCCTCGACAAGCGAGTGGTCCAGGGGCGGCGTAGCAGAACCGCAGTGAATTGCTGGGAGCTGCCCCACGGGGTGAGGTGATCTTCTCCGGCGGTGTCGATGAGTTCGTAGTCAGGGAATTCGGCGGCGAGTTGGGTGTGGGCGTAGCGGACGATCGGCAGTCCGCTGCAGGTGGTCGGGCCGTCCGGGCCGAAGGTTGCCACGACGAGCCAACCGCCCGGTCTCAGCGAACGCTCCAACGAGGCGCGGTAGTCGTCGCGTTCCTCGGGCTCGGTGAGGAAGTGGTAGACGGCGCGGTCGTGCCACAGCGCGTACCGCCGTCCCATGTCCAGGTCGAGTACGTCAGCCATCGTGAGCTGGACGTCCTTGCCCGCGGGGCCGAGCCGGTCGCGGACCGTCTGGAGCGCGGTAACCGACAGGTCGATGGCCGTCAGGTCGCGGTAACCCCGTTCGAGCAGGTGGTCCACGAGCGTCGACCAGCCGGCACCTACGTCAATGATCGGCTCGTCGGGACCGAGCCCGGCGTCGTCGACGAGGTCGAGGGAGAGTCCCGGGACCGACTGCCACCAGGAGACGCCGTCGACGTCCTTGCTGTGGTGGACGCCTTCCCAGAACTCAGTTCGGGACGCTGGGTCCTCGGGGCGTACTGCACCGTTGTCGGTCATGTCTTCCCATGGTAGGCCGGTGGGGTCCGGCCCGGGTGGTCGCAAGGTGTCGTCATCGTTCCGTAAGGTCTGACTCCCCGCTGGCCTCGCTGCTGGTCAGCCTCACCGTCGAGATACTCGGACGCTGGGTGCGGCGTGTGCTGCGGGCCTGAATCCGCGAGGAGCACAGCCCCTCCGCCCAGCAGAGCGCGTCATCGGGAGATCCCCCGAGGCCTGCTCGAGAGTGTGCGAGGCGCCTCGCCGACGGGTTCGGATCTACGACCCCCGGCTTTCACATCAGCGTGCGCGCAGCCGTGGACGTGGTGACGGGCGTACGCGGAACGCCGCTGCGGTCAGGAGCGATGCTGGAGTCATGAGGATCGAGATTCGGATGGTGCAGGATTGTCCGAACACTAGGGAGCGGTCGAGCTGATGTGCCGGGCAGTGGACGACGTCGGGCTGCACGACACCCAGGTCGTCACGCGTGTGATCGCTGATCTGCCTGAGGCGGAGCGGCTCGGTCGCGCCGGCTCGCCGACGTTCCTGCTCGACGGTCGCGATCCGTTCGCTGAACCCGGTCTCGCGCCAGGGCTGGCCTGCCGCGTCTACCGGACGTCGCACGGGCTCGCCGGGCTCCCGGAGCGGGACCAGCTGCACCGTGCCCTCGGTGCTGGCTGCTGATCGCCCTTCGCACGGCGGCAAGGAGACCCCGAACTACTTGCGGGAAGGGAGTCGCGTCGGTCTGCGCCTCAGTCCGCACCTATGGCTATCCGGTTTCCCCCTGAAGGCGTGCCGGGTCCAGGACGGTGATGCGCCTCCGGGCCAGACGAAGCAGGCCGCGGTCGGCGAATTCGCGCAGAACCTTGGTGGTGGTCTCCCGAGAGGTGCCGGCGAGGGCAGCAAGTTGCTCGTGGGTGAGGACGATCTGCGGATGGTGGGAGCCGGCGCGGAGTCTGCCCGCCGGGCTCTCGGTGCGGTTGGTCAAGGAACTCAGCGTGGTGGCGATGCGCTGGGGGACGGACTTGAAGACGCTGTCGGACAGGCGCTGGTCGAGGTCGGCGAGGCGGTGGCCGAGGATCTCGGTGATCCGGACTGCGATGCACGCATCGGACAGCAGGAGCTTGTGCACCTCGGCACGGCTCATCACGCAGACGGTGACGTCGTCGAGGGCCTCGGCGAAATTGTCGTACATGCGCTGGCCGAGCAGGGCCACCTCGCCGAAGATCGTGCCGGGGCTGATGATGGCGCAGGTCAGCGCTATCCGTCGGCGGAGACGCGGAAGATGCGGACCCGGCCGCGTTTGAGGATGAACAGCACTTCACGGGTTGCTGCGAGAAGTGGAGGATCTTACCGACGGCGTAGGTCTTCATCGGTGCTGCGGCCGCGATCGCGGCCGTCTCCGGCTCGGACAGGTCGCGGAAGATGTCGACTTCGGATATGCACAAGGTCAGCCCTGCGTCGTCGGGTTCGATCATGTGGATGCTCTCCTCGCGTCGCCCAGGGCCCGGGGCGGGTGTGCGGCGTCCCATTCCGGACTGGCGGGGCGTCAAATTCCACTGTCAGACAGCACTGCACCGGGTCTTCGAGGGAGGCCGTCGGGTGCATGACCGGGCGAGGAGTCCCGAGTGATTCCCTGCTTTGCCTTGCCGCTCAGGGGGACTTCTCGGTGATCAGCAGGGCGTAGCCGAGGGTGCCGTCGGCGACGGCGGTGCGGGCGGCGGCCAGGACGGCTGGTGCCGCGTCCAGGTCGACGCCCGCGGCGGTGAGGCTTGTCGAGGCGGTCATCCGCAGCAGGTTCAGCCGCGCCTCGATCTGGTCGATCATGCGGGTCATCGCCTGGTCGTGGCGTTCGGTACTCACCGTACGCAATCCCGCGGCGGCCAGGATCTGTGAGTATTCGGACAGCGGGCGGGCGTCAGCGATGCAGGCGATCCGCGCGGCGAGACCGGTCAGTTCCGGCGGGAGCCGGTCGGGGACGGCGGTGACGTCAGTGATTCCGACCCGGCCGCCAGGGACCAGCACGCGGGCGAACTCGGCGGCGGCCTGGGCCTTGTCGGGAAAGGTGCACAGAGCGCACTCGCACACCACTGCCTCGAAGACCCCGTCCGGATGGGGCAGGCCCTCGGCGTCACCCGTGATGAAGGTGGCGCGGTCGCCGAGTCCGAAGGCGGAGGCGGCGCCCTGGGCGAGGGCGGTATTGGCCGGGGAGTAGTCCACGGCGTCCACCCGCACGCCGTAGGAGTCGGCGAGGAGCAGAGCTGTGGTGCCGCGGCCTGAGGCCACGTCGAGTACGCGGCTCGACTTCGTGAGCCGAAGGCCCTCGGCAAGGCGCCGGGTGAGGGCGGTGCCGCCGGGGTGGTAGGAGTCGCCGAGGAGCAGGGCGACCACGTCGGAGGAGTATGCGGCCGCGCAACAGTCCTTGAGCCCGTCACCGGATACGGCGGAAGGGCCGGGGCTCTGGTCGGTCATTCCGTGTCCTCCTCGCCGGCGGTCGCGAATGTGTGACGGGCGGTCTTGGAGCCGTAGGCGGTGTCGGTGAGCTGTGCTGCCAGCGGCAGAGCGTTGGGCACCACATCGGCGACGGCGACACCGGACATCTGTGCGCGGATCTGCTCGCGGTAGCCCACGGAGTTGTACGCGCAGAAGGGGATCAGCCGGCCGTCCGGAGTGATCTCCTCCACGCAGCACTTCATCAGCTGCTTGACGTTGAGGGTGTAGGCGTCTTGGAAATCCTGTACGACGATCATGAAGGCCTTCTCGCGCAGGTCCTTGACCGCCCCCGGCAGGTCGATGCCGCAGTTGTCCGCGCAGTCCAGGGCTTCGGCGGTCGCTCGCAGCTTCTCCTCGGTCGTCTCGGTGCCCATGAAGGCCGAGGCGGACCACAGCTTTTCCAGTGCTTCGCGGATGCCCGCCTCGGGCATGACCCGGTTGGTGACGTAGTCGAGGTGGTCCTCCACGTTCAGCAGACGCGGGATCGGGACGACGGTGCGGTCCCCGGGCTCGCCGTCCACCAGCAGGTAGGTAACGGAGCGGCAGGTAGGAAAGCAGCAGGGCACGGGGAAGAAGTCACCCTTCTGAAACCACTGCGGGCGCTGGGCGTTGATCAGCTGGATGACGTCGGGGTTGGTGAGCCGCTCCAGCGGGTCGAAGGGCACGTGCCGTCCGGAGTGGGTGACCGGCTGTAAGGCCACGGAACGGACGGCCGGGTGGTCGATGCCGAATTCGATGATCGCGCCGAGTTCGTGCTCGTTCAGACCCCGCTCGACGGCGGCGACCAGGGTGACGGTCAGGCCGGCCTCCGCGCAGTTGTCCAGCGCCCGCTGCTTGAAGGTACGCAGGTCCCGGCCGCGGATCTCCACGTGGGTGCGTTCATCGAAGCCGTCGAATTGGAGGTAGATGTTCACCGACTTGCCGGGGACCTGGTTCCGCCGGCCGAGTTCGGCGACGAACCGCTGGTCGGAGGCGAGGCGGATGCCGTTGGTGTTGAGGGTGACGTTCTTGATCGGGCGGCTCTGAGCGAGGTCGATGAAGTCGAGGATGTGCTTGTGGATGGTCGGTTCGCCGCCGGAGAACATCACCACCTCGGCCTCGCCTTCGGACTCCACGAACACATCCAGCATCCGCTCGCATTGCTCATGCGTGATGGAGTAGCCGTCGCTGTGGTGTCCGGAGTCGGCGAAGCAGATCGGACAGTCGAGATTGCAGCCGGTGTTGACCTCGATGATCCCCAAACAGGCGTGCTGCTTGTGCTCCGGGCACAGTCCGCAGTCGCTCGGGCAGCCCTCCCTCACCTCGGTCTGGAAGGCGAGGGGAATTGTGCCGGGTTTGTTGAACCGGGCCGAGGAGAGGTATTCCTCGGCGTCCCCGTAGACCAGGGCCTCGAACTCTCCGTGCTCGCGGCAGCGTTTACGCAGGTAGACCTTGCCGTCACGGATGTTGACCTGTGCGTCGACCGGCGTCTTGCACAGCGGGCAGATCGACTTGGTGAACTCGAGGAACACCTCGTCGCGATCGGCCTTGCGCCGTGTCTCGTCCTGCCGGGGTCGTTGGGGCGTCTCAGTCATGCGCGGGCCTTCCTGGTCGTCAGCAGCGGGAGCAGTAGGGCATCAGCGGGCGGCTCAATTGGGGAGCGGCGTGTCGGATGCGCGCGTCCGGCCACTCGGCACGGCTCCATCACCACAGCAGTGGTCATCGAAGTGGGCGTTCCCTCCTCGGAGCGATCACCTACGGCGGGCTTCACTCACCGCCTCCTGCGACCTGGTTTCTCCCGGGCGCCGCGCCGCGCGGAGCAGCAACCCCGCATAGAGCAGCAGGAGCCCGTCCTGGATGAGGACGACCCAGTTCAGGCTCTGGGCCAGGTAGATCCCGAAGCAGCCGCAGTTCGTGACGGTGAGACCGCGTGCATAGGCCTGGACGGCCAGCAGCGCCCAGACCACCGCGACCGCTGTGAACACCCACACCGGCGTGATCGCTCGCGAACGCGGACGGGCCAGCAGCCAGAGTCCACTGACCAGTTCGCCCGCGATCAGCGCCACTGCGAGCGCGGTGGCACCCATATCGGTGACCAGCCCGTAGGCCGTTACGATCGCGGGCATCTGCCCGAAGGAAGCGAGCTGCCCGGCCGCCATCGCGGCATACAGCGCACCGAACGCGATCCGCAGCGTCATGTCCCGCACGCTAGGCCCGCGAGAGCGGCCGGAACTGTAAGCACGCTCACCGAAAAGCCCTCCATGCGACTTGAGGTCAGCCCAGCGAGTCGAGCGCGGCGATGATGTCGGCCGGTTCGGCGCGCCTGGTGTAGTCGGTGTCGACAAAGGCCCATTGGATGGTGCCGGCCTCGTCGATGACGTAGGTGGCGGGCAACGGCAGAGTGCGTGCGTGGCCCCCGTTCACCCGCTGGAGGTCGAAGCCGAGCCTGTCGTAGACCCCGGCCAGGTCGCCCGGCAGGTCGTAGGCGAGTCCGTACTGCTTGGCCGTGTCGGCGCCGATGTCGCTGAGGACGTCGAAGGCCAACCCGTGCTTCTCCGTCAGGGAGAGGGACTCGTCGGGGATCTGCGGGGCGACGGCCACCAGCCGGGCCCCGCGCCCGGCGATAGCGTCGTGGTGCTGCTGGAGGGAGCGCAGGGCGATGTTGCAGTACGGGCACCATGCGCCGCGATAGAAGGTCAGCACGGCAGGCCCTTCGGCCAGCGGCCCGTCCAGCGTGACGGTCCGTCCGGTTGCGCTCGGCAGGCTGAAGCCGGGCGCCTGGGCACCCACGGACAGCGCGCGGTCGGCCTGGCCGGATTCGGCCAGGCCCCGTCCCGCGCGGTTCATGATCTCCCGGATGTCGGCGGGAATCTGTTCCTGCCGGGCGTCGTAGAAGGCGCGCAGTTCGGCGCTGAGGCTCATCGGGACCCCTCACAGACCTAGAACTTGAAATGACTGTTCCAAGATAGTCTCACGAGCGAGCTCCGTCACCATCGGGAGCGGTATCTTGGAATTCTCAGTTCAAGATGACGGGACGACCATGCCGGACATCAAGCACTTCGATCCGGACGCGGCCCTGGACACGGTGGTCCGCCTGTTCTGGCGTCAGGGCGTGGCCGCGACCGGCATCCAGGACATCGTGAACGCGACCGGACTCAATCGCTCCAGCCTGTACGCCACGTTCGGCGGCAAGACGGAGCTCTACCACGCCGCTCTGGAGCGCTATGCCGAGAGCCGCACGCGGCCGGTCCTCGACCGCCTCACGGAGGACCAGCGGGGACTGCCCGCCGTCGCCGACTTCTTCACCCGGCTGATCGAGACGCGCTGCCGGGGCGAGTTCGCCCAGTGGGGCTGCATGGTCTCCAACGCGCACGCGGGCGCCGAGAACGGCGACCCCGAGGTGCGGTCGATCCTCGACCGGCAGCACGATCGCCTGCGCGACGCGCTGCACGGGGCCCTCCTCGCGGCCCAGGAGCGCGGTCAACTGGCCCTGGGCAGCGATCCCGCCGCCGCGGCCGAGGTGCTGGCGCTGCTCGCACACGGGGTGAATCTGCGATCGCGCGCCGGCGCGGACGCACGCCGCCTCAGGAAGACAGTGACCTCAGCGCTCGACGCGCTCGGCGGGTCGACGGTGTGATCCATGCGATCCGGCGCACCGGCACGCGGCCTCAACTCCGGGCTCTGCGCTCCGCTTCCTCCTTGACAGAGGTGAGCGACGCCGCGACGGTCGCCTCCCAGCGGGCGGCAACCGCAGAGCCCCACCACTGTCCGAGCCGCCACAGGTCCGTGCCCATCTGCCCCTCGTACACCAGTCGTGTCCCTGAAGCGTGCCCGCTCAGCACGAAGGACTCGGTCACCTGCGGAACCGGGCCCCGCACCAGCCGGAAGTCGATGCGCTCGGGCCGGGAGAATCGCACCGTCTCCACCGTGACGGCCCTGAGCCTCCCGCCCGCGACGGGCGTGAAGTGTTCGGCCAGCACCAGGTCACTGCCCCGCTCCAGCACGCTGAGTTTCTCGCGCATGGCTCGCGGGGTGCGGCCCAGGTACGGTTGCGCCACCACGTCGAAGACCACCTCCCGGGACGCTGCGATGTCCACGGTCTGCGGGCCCAATGGCCGGGTGCGGCGGCCCGCGCCCACGTCGACGGGCACCGCTCCGGTCACCAGCCCCAGGTAGGTACCGCCCAGGACACCTCCGATGCCGACGGCCCACGCGGCGATCCGTGCCAGGCGTGCGCCGGTCATCGTCCGGCTTCCGGTACGGCTTGCACGGTGCCGCCGTACGGGAAGGCGACATGGCTCTTGATCTTCATGGCGAACGGGACGGGATGCGGATAGCAGCACGCGGCGTTCGCGAAATCCTGCCCGTCGACGGTCACCCCGTAATAGCGGGCGATCCCCTTCCTCAGGCACAGCGACCGCCTGCGGTTCCCAGAGACGTACCCGCGGTTGAGCGACTCGGGCGGAGAGCAGTGGTTGCCCTCCACCACCACTGTCCGCTCCGCCTTCGCAAGCACCGCACCATTCCACACAGCACGCATGATCCTCCACCTCCAGCGAGATCCTGATCATCCACACCGTGACGCTGGAGCGCCAGCGCACCCACGAAGGTGATCCCGCTCACCCTCGGCTCCCGGCCTCCGCAGCTGATGAGAGGGCCCAGTGGAACTGGTCGACCTCACTGCTGTTCACCGACCAGGGTCTCGCCTTCGCCGCCGTCGGCCTTATCAAGTGCCGCGTGACCTCGCGGCCCAAGGCGCTCGGCGTATACCGCTCTGGCGCGACATCGGCGCTCTGGTGGTAGGCGGCGACATTGGCTGGGGAGTTCGGGGCGGAGCTTGTGCGGGCTTGGCGTGCGGGGCTGGCACCTGGCCGAGCCGGTGCATACGGTTCGCGCGGGCCGTCGCGGCCGAGTTGGTACGCGTTCGCCGTGAACTACGCTCAGGCGCACTGGTTGGGGCGGGCGGCACACACCCGGCGGGAGAACAGCGAGGCGCTGGCGGCCATCACGCGGGCGATGTTGCTTGACCTGCCGGGTCGCCCGAGGAGTCGCTCTAGCACCGTTCGCTGCAGGGGCGGGCATTCGTTGTACCTGGGCCCCAGGAACGCGAAGTCCCCGCACAGGCACGGTTGGTACTGGGTGGCGAAGGCATCCCGGCCGTTGATCGACCTGCATGACCCGGCGGTGGCCCGCGGCGTACTTGATGCACTCCGCCGCAAGCGCGACGGCACCGCCGCGGCGCGGGAGACCTGGCGGCGCAAACGGAAGGTGCTGGTGAGCGCTTTGTATTACGCCGTCGAACAGGGCGAGTTGGGCAGTCATCCGCTCGATAACATCCGGGCAGGAATTTCGCGGCAAGTAACCACCGTCGATCCCCGTGTTGTTGTCAATCCTCAGCAGGCGCGAACACTGATCACCGCCGTCTCTACGTCTGCACCTATCACCGGGCCCGTGGTCGCCGGCTCGTCGGCTTCTTCGCCGGCATGTACTACGCCGGACTGCGTCCGGAAGAGGCAGCGGGGGTGGTCGTGACCGACTGCGTGCTGCCCACCAGCGGTTGGGGCCGGCTGGTCGTCAACCGGGCCCTGCCGCAGGTGGGCAAGAAGTGGACCGACAACGGGCGCCGCCACGACGAACGGGGACTGAAGAACCGCCCGGCAGGCGAGACCAGGGTCGTGCCCCTTCCACCGCACCTCGTCGCCCTGTGGCGCGAGAGCATCAACACCTTCGGGGTCGCTGAGGACGGCCGCCTGTTCTTCACCGAGCGCGGGGACATCATCGGCCCCACCTCGTACTACAAGGTCTGGAGCGAAGCCCGAACGCTCGCACTACCGCCGCAACTCGTGACGTCCCCGCTCGCCGCGAAGCCTTACGATGTGCGGCACTCGGCCATGTCCACGTGGCTGTGTTCAGGAGCAGATCCAGCTGAGGTGGCCCAGCGCGTCGGCGACAGTGTCGAGGTCCTCCTCACCCGCTACGCGAAGTGCCTCTACGGCCGGCAGTCCATCACCAACCAGCGCATCGAGCACCTCCTACGCGCCTACGATCCGCCTTCTCCGGACGACGAAATAGTCGCTGCTCCGTCTGAGCAGTGACCCGCCAAACCGTGCGCGTTTCCCGCAGAGCCGACGAAGATGCGCTGGTCAAGCCACTGATGGCTTTTCGAGCAGCTGATGCGTAATCCTCGCGGCTGCCGGACAGTGGCTGCTTTCTGCTGGCGTCATCGACCGCTCTGAGCTGGACGGATGCCACGAGGAAACGTCGCCGCCGGGCCGCGACTTACGCGCGCCGCCAAAAGGCAAACGGTCCAAGAACCGTTTGCCTTTTGGCATGGACACAATAGGCCCTGACCTGTACTACTGCTGGTCAGAGCCTTGATCGGAAGTACCCCCGGCAGGATTCGAACCTGCGCACACGGCTCCGGAGGCCGTTGGGTTCCCAGCCGTAGTTGCAGGTCAGCGTCTTCCCTGACGGCCTGTCGAGCCAATGGCGTCCCAAATGCGTCACGTGCTCCGGCGACGGACCTGACGCTCCGTGGACTGAGGGGCCTCGAGTCGGGCCTCTTCGCAAAGGAGTTTGCCGTGCCGGCCCAGTCGTCGTGGTCCGCGCCCGGCACCAGCTGCACGGTGCAGCACTCCGGCGCGCACTTTTGCTTGAGGACCCGCAGACCGAGGCCGACGACACGATCGGTCAGTGCCGCCACGAGCCGATCGTCGTGCAGGCTCGTCCCTGCGGACACACTGCGCTCGACCCTCCAGTCCACGCCGTGATGCCGATCGTCACCTTGCCTGCGGTCATAGTGGCCGGCGGCGGGCAGTGGAGGCTCGGGACGATCATGTGGCCGCGTTCGGCGAAGTGGTCAAGTGGGTGTGGATCTCGGCGTTGCGCAAGGTGACTCCGAGGCGAATGAAGCGGTCACGCCATCCAGAAGAAGACGGCCGTCATGCGTTTGTCTGCCAGGGTGCTGCCGCAGTAGCCGGTGGCCGTGTGCATCATGTTCGCCGTGTAGAGGAGCAGCCGGTTGTAGCGGTGCGGTACGCGCACGTCCTCGGTGAAGGAGTCGGGCGGAACGAAGCGCGTGCCCAGGGCGTCAACCATGTTGTTGTGCGGCGCCGTCACCATATTGCCGCCGAGGAGGCCACCCGGAAGACTCTGCCGGTAGAAACTCGTCCCGCAGTCCTTCGGCGTCTCAGGGCTCAGGTAGAGCACTGCCGCGTAACGGCACAGATTACGCGAATCGGTATGCGGCCGGGGCTCGCACTCGTCCTTGCCTACGACCTGGATGCAATTGTGGTTGAGAGTGCCACCACCCGGTGCGACTTCCTGCCACAACTTCTTCGCGCCCGTCGCCTTCCTCACCAGGCCTTCGATGCGGGCGAGTTCAGCCGGCTCGAGTCCGGGCATCGTGCGCAAACCCGGCCAGCTCTCACGCCTGTGTGGGTAACCCTCGATCCAGTCTTCCTTGGCGAGGCAACGGGTGCGGACGTCGTCGATGTTCGGAAGGGCGTTGTCCAGCAACCAATAATCGCGTCCGCGTGTGGGTTTCCGGTAAGGCAAGACCGGGAGTTTCGAAGATTGTGGGGGCATGCGGGAGAACCTAAGGCTCCCCTTCGTGGACGTTTCCCTTCGGCCGGTCAATCCTTCGTCAACTCCTTGCCATGGAGCTCCTGTCGAGCGTGCGCTGTCGAGAGTCACCGGCGGGAGCACATCCGGGCTCACCTGTATTAGCACTGGAAGCCCACGTTTGGGCGCTGGGCACCGGCCGAATACGAAACCGTCACGGCCAAACAAGCACGTCAAGGTCGTGACCGAACATGTCACCCGAACCGGCAGCAGACCCGGCCGTGTGTGCTGTATGAGTGCTGCCTGCGCCAAGCGCGTCGCTGCGGTACACATAGGGACACCGTGTTGATCCGCTGGCCGTAGTTCAGTCGATGTGGTCGAGGTCGGGGGACGTACGCGGGGCCCGGGCATTGGAGCGTCTGCACAGCAGGTTCGCTGGACCTCAGGAGACTGCAGCGTTTCCTGTGATGAGACGCTGTGCAAGGACGGAGTGGGCATGCAGACGCTGGGAAGCGCGACCACCGGCTCGGCGACCTCAGGCGTGCCCACTGAACCAACTCCCAAGGGCGAACGCATTGCTCGTTGGCTCTCGGGCCTTCTGCTTGTGGCTCTCGCGGCTGCCGCCCTGGGCGCCGGCGGCTGGCTGACACATCCGGGATTCCGGGCTTGGCAGACCATCTGTGTGGCCATCACGATGCAGGCGGTCCCCTTCCTGCTCTTTGGCACTGTCATCTCGGGCGCGGTCAATGCCTTTGTCCCCGCAGGGTTCTTCACCAAAGCGCTGCCCCGCAGACCGGCTGTCGCGATTCCCGTCGCCAGTGCTGCGGGTGTCGTGCTGCCAGGCTGCGAGTGCGCTTCCGTGCCGGTCGCGAGGAGTCTGATCGGCCGCGGTGTTGCTCCGGCCGCAGCGTTCGCGTTCCTGCTGTCCTCCCCGGCAGTCAACCCCGTGGTGCTCGTCTCGACGGCCGTCGCCTTTCCGGGCAGGCCCGAGATGGTGGCTGCCCGTCTTGTCGCCTCCCTCGCCGCGTCAGCCACCATGGGGTGGCTGTGGCTGAGATGGGGGAAGGACCGGTGGTTGCGGGCGCCCTCCCGGCACACTGGGCATCAGGAGGGCCAGAGTCGCTGGGAGGAGTTCCGGCTGGGAGTCCAGCATGACTTCCTCCACGCTGCCGGATTTCTCGTCCTGGGCGCCATGGCGGCAGCGACCTTCAATGTCGTGGTGCCTCGGTCGGTCACGAGACGTTCTCGGGTTCGCCGTGGCTGTCCGTGTTTTTCCTTGCAGTCCTTGCCGTCGTGATCGCGGTGTGCTCGGAGGCCGATGCTTTCGTCGCCGCGTCGCTGACCGGTTTCTCTCCTACCGCAAGGCTGGCTTTCATGGTGGTGGGCCCGATGGTCGACCTCAAACTCATCGCGTTGCAGATGGGTACCTTCGGCCGGTCGTTCGCCGTCCGTTTCTCCGCGGTCACTCTGGTGACCACCGTTGTATTCAGTTTCCTGGTCGGGTGGGTGTTGCTGTGAAGCGGAGTACCCAGGCGCTGCTGCTCGTCCTCGCCGGTGTCGCGCTGCTGCACGCGTGCCTGATGACCGATCTGTCCTTGCGTTACGTGAAGGACGGCATGCGCCCCTTCCTGATCGGCTCAGGAGTGTTGCTCATGCTGCTCGGCACGCTCGGTGCCATGCTCGACGGCTTCCCGCTCGTCACTCCTTCCGGGTCTTCTCGTGCTCCCGATACAGGTACCGGCGAGGACATGCACGGGCATGATCACAGCAGCGGTCCCCGTATTGCCTGGCTGCTCTTCCTTCCGGTGCTGGCCTTGCTGCTGTACGCGCCGCCGGCGCTTGGTTCGTACACCGCCGCACGGGAGAGCGGAGAAGTGGCGAAGCCGGCAGACCAGCATCCCCGGATGTCTCCGCTGCCGAAGAAGAATCCGGCACCACTCTCCCTCACCGAATTCGCCCTTCGTGCACGTGAGGACAGTGGGGAGTCGCTGGAACGGCGCACTGTCCTGATGACGGGTTTCGCCACACCCGGCAAGCACGGCGAGTGGTTCCTGACGCGCATGATCGTGAACTGCTGTGCCGCAGACTCCACCACGGTGAAGATCCGAATGCACGGGGAAACAGCCCCGCGCCCGGACACCTGGGTGACCGTCACCGGCCGCATGCGTCCTCACGCGACCGAGCCCGCACTCGACGTGGCGAGCACCAAACGCATTCCGCGCCCTGCGGCTCCGTATTCCGACTCCACACCGCAAGACGCGTCCTGAGTCACCGGTCCTGAAGGACCGTGGCGTGACACCGGAAGTGTCGGTCGGCAACGACCCGGGCCCCCTTTGAGTAGCGGGAACCGCAGTGCCCGATGAGTTACCGGAGCGTGCGCAGGCGGAGTTAGTTGGTCGACGGAATCCGAAGTGCCCGGTCGGCGACTGTGGATGAGTTACGTCACCGCAGAATCAATTTCCCTGACCAGGCTCAGGGCAAGATACATTCAGCCTCGTTCTCACAGTGAGGCCGCCAGGACGGCCTGTTGTGCGTGTAGTTCCATTTGGAGTCCGCGGCCCAATGCATACTTGCGGAAACGGAATCACACGTCATCCATGTGAGAAGAGCGTCTTGTCCAGAACGCTGCCAAGTGAATTGATCAGATCAAACTCCGGGTTCGGTAGCGGGAGTCGGAACAACAGAGGCGGCCGCACCATCTGGTGCGTTGCTTCTCCCGCCCGTCGGGCAAGGTCGCTTGTGATGACGAGGCCATGATGGCCGCACCGCACTCGC
This sequence comes from Streptomyces sp. TAA486, assembly GCF_000426165.1. Classification (NCBI taxonomy): domain Bacteria; kingdom Bacillati; phylum Actinomycetota; class Actinomycetes; order Kitasatosporales; family Streptomycetaceae; genus Streptomyces; species Streptomyces sp. TAA486. The sequence continues at coordinate 659,046 of NZ_AUEV01000001.1, forward strand.
ATGGGCACTCGCCGGGCGATGGACCTACCGAAACCGGTCCAAGGCACCTGGGCAAGGTCATCGCGGCGGTCGTGATCCCGTTCATCGTGGCGGTCGCGGTCGGGATTCTCGTGCTCTGGCCTGACGGGGTGCCTGATCGCAAGCGCAGCGGAGTCGGATTCGATCAGCAGACCGAGAGCGGCAGCGTTGTAAACGTCGACACCCGGGACTGCGCGCAGCCGGATTCCGGCTCATCGCTCTCGGAGTCCAGCGGCTCGAGTGGCCTGGGACGAGGAGAGACAGACAGACGTCGCGATACCTGCAGGAGGGCAACCGTCGAGGTCACGTCCGGCCCTCACAAGGGACGGAGGTTCACCGAGGACGTGCAGGCCGATGGACCTCGGCAACTTCAGCGCGGCCAGGATGTCGTGGTCGCCTACGAGCCGAGTGCTCCGCGTGAGGCGCAGTTCCGGGTCGCCGACATTGACCGCAGCCTGCCGATGACCCTGCTGGCAGGGATCTTCGCCCTGGTCGTCGTGGCCGTCGGTCGACTGCGCGGGCTGCTGGCCCTGGCCACTCTCGCCGTCAGTTTCGCAGTCCTCTCCTTCTTCATCCTCCCGGCCATCTTGCACGGTTCGAATCCGCTGGCAGTCGCAGTTGTCGGCAGCAGCGCCATCATGCTGGTCGCGCTCTACGGGTGCCACGGCATCACCGCGCGCACATCAGTGGCCGTGCTCGGCACGCTCGTGTCGCTGCTGCTCATCGGAGTGCTGGGCTCGCAGTTCATCGACTGGGCCGTGCTCAGCGGCAATACCTCGGAGGAGACCGGACTCATCCACGATCTCTACCCGGGGATCGACATGCGCGGTCTGCTGCTGGCCGGTGTGGTGATCGGCGCAATCGGTGTCCTGGACGACGTGACCGTCACGCAGACCTCGGCCGTGTGGGAGCTGAGAAAGGCAAACACCACGATGTCGGCCAGGCAGCTCTACAAGGCCGCCATGAGGATCGGCAGAGACCACATCGTCTCGGTGGTCAACACGCTGGTGCTCGCCTACGCAGGAGCAGCGCTGCCCCTCCTCCTTCTCTTTTCCGTCGCGCGCAGCAGCCTGGGAAGAGTCGCCAACAGCGAGATCGTGGCGGAGGAGATCCTGCGGACGCTTGTGGGGAGCATCGGTCTGGTCGCATCAGTGCCCATCACCACACTGCTGGCAGCCCTGGTCGTTTCCGCGCACCGGCCCCTCATGGGTGGCAAGGGCCCGTCAACCGTGCCCAACTCTCCGTCATCGACGCCGTAAACCTACTGATGGTTCGCAGCGGGTTGCCCTTCCGTGGACCGCCTGATCCTGGCTGCCTCCGGGGCCCGTCAGTCAATACTTGGCAACGATTTTCATATTTGATGGCATGGAGATGGTGTTGACATCCGTTTCCATCTAGCTTCGGTGCTGAGGCCGAGGCTAGGTCCAGCTCGGCGTACCTGCCATCTTGTTGCGGAGGAAAACCATGCGTACGTCCTGGTCCCGGCATCCAGCGCTGATAGCCGTCGCGTCCTTGGCCGTTCTGACCGGCTGCAGCAGTTCGTCCGATTCCGGAAACGACTCCGGCGCCTCGCAGGATGCTGCTTCCTCATCTGCCGTCCCGGTGGTGGCCTCCACGAACGTCTACGGCGACATTGCCAAGGAGGTAGGTGCGGGGAGGGCGAAGGTCACTTCGATCGTCAGTGACCCCAGCCAGGACCCGCACTCCTTCGAGGCCAACACCCGGAATCAGCTGGCACTGTCCAAGGCGAAGGTCGTCATCGAAAACGGCGGCGGCTACGACGACTTCCTCGACCGGATGCTGAAGGGCGGTAAGAACGCGTCCCCCGAGGTGATCAACGCAGTCAAGGTCTCCGGGAAGTCCGCTCCGGCAGGCGGGGAACTCAACGAGCACGTCTGGTACGACGTCCCCACGGTCGGCAAGGTCGCCGACCGTATTGCCGCCGCCCTGGCCAAGGCCGACCCGGATCACGCCGCCACGTTCACCAAGAACGCGAAAGCCTTCAAGGCGAAGCTGAAGCCGCTGCAGGCGAAGGAAGCCCGGATCAAGACCGACCACGGCGGCAAGGCCGTGGCCATCACCGAGCCCGTGCCGCTGTACCTCATCGAGGCGAGCGGGCTCAAGAACGCGACGCCCCCCGCCTTCAGCGAGGCCATCGAGGAGGGAGACGACGTCTCCCCGAAGACCCTGCAGGCCACGCTGGCACTGTTCACCGGCAAGAAGGTCAAGGCCCTGGTCTACAACGAGCAGACTTCCGGCCCGCAGACCAAGAAGGCCGAGCAGGCGGCCAAGACCGCCGGGATTCCCGTCGTCCCCGTGACCGAGACCCTCCCGGAGGGCAAGGGCTACATCGCCTGGATGACCGCAAACGTCGACGCGCTCTCAAGCGCGCTGAACAAGTGAGGTAGCGGAACCTTGGTGCCAATACCCGGCCGACGGCAGGGCAGGACGGAGGGACGCGGCGCGGATGCCGCTGACGACCCCGTGATCAGCCTCCGCGACGCTGCTCTGTCCTACGGGGAGCGCGTCTTGTGGCAGGGCCTGGACCTCGACATACGGCCGGGGGAGTTCCTGGCCGTGCTCGGACCCAACGGCTCGGGGAAGACCAGCTTCATCCGCACCGTGCTGGGCCAGCAGCAGCTGTCCGCCGGGAAGTTGGCGGTCCTCGGCCGCCGACCTCACAGGGGCAGTCGGCACATCGGTTACATCCCGCAGCAGGCCACACTGCCCGCCCACACGACGCTCCGCGCACGGGACTTGGTCCGGCTCGGCATCGACGGACATCTCTTCGGACCGCGGCTGCGCTCCGGCACCGTCCGCCGCCGGGTGGACGACGCCCTCGAGTCGGTCGGGGCCGCCGCCTACGCGGACGTCCCCGTCGGTCTTCTGTCCGGTGGGGAGCGGCAACGCGTACGCGTCGGCCAGGCTCTGGCAACCGATCCGCGGATCTTGCTGTGCGACGAGCCGCTGCTCTCCCTCGATCTGCATCACCAGCGGGCCGTTACCGGGCTCGTCGATGGCAGGCGCCGGTCACACGGCACAGCCGTGGTGTTCGTGACCCACGAGATCAACCCCGTGCTGGAACTGGCGGACCGGGTGGTCTACTTCGCCCGCGGTGGCTACCGGGCCGGCACACCGGAGGAGGTGCTGACCTCGGCCGCACTTTCGCAGCTGTACGGCACCGAAGTCGACGTGATCCGCGTCCGGGACCGGGTCATGGTCGTCGGAGCCCCTGACGAGATGGCGGATTCGTCGCATCACCCCGAACTGCCGGACGGAGCACGGTCTTGATCATTGCTGACGGCGTCTGGCAGCAGATCTTCAACTTCGACAATTATGGAGAACTGCTCGTCCTGGTACGCAATTCGCTCATCGCCGGTGCCGTCCTGGGGCTGGTCGGTGGCCTTGTGGGTGTCTTCGTGATCAGGCGGGACCTGCCGTTCGCGGTGCACGGCATCAGCGAGCTGTCGTTCGCCGGCGCCTCGGCGGCACTGCTGCTGGGGGCGAACATCGTGGCGGGCTCGATCGTCGGATCACTGATCGCGTCCGGAACGATCGGCCTGCTCGGCTCGCGCGCCCGCGACCGCAACTCCCTGATCGGCACTCTGATGCCCTTCGGCCTCGGTCTGGGTGTCCTCTTCCTCGCCCTCTACAAGGGCCGGGCGGCAAACAAGTTCGGCATCCTCACCGGACAGATCGTCGCCGTCGACACCCCGCAGATGTCATGGCTGCTCGGCACCTCCGCCCTGGTACTCATCGCCCTGGCGGTCATGTGGCGACCGCTGACGTTCGCCAGCGCCGACCCCGAGGTGGCCGAGGCCCGGGGCGTGCCGGTACGGGCGCTGGCATTCGCCTTCATGATCGTGCTGGGGCTCGCAGTCGCCCTGTCGGTGCAGATCGTGGGAGCGCTGCTGGTCCTCACACTCGTCGTCACCCCCGCGGCTGCCGCGGCCCGAATCACCGCCTCACCTGTGCTGCTGCCCGTGTTGAGCGTGGTCTTCGCGATGGCCTCGATCGAAGGCGGCATCCTGCTCGCCCTCGGTGGCAGCATTCCGATCAGCCCGTACGTCACCACGATCTCGTTCGTGATCTACGTCGTCTGCCGCTTGGCGGGCACCCTCCGGACCAGGAAGTCCGGAGGCAGAAGAAGGGTCCTGGAACTCGCCTGACGTGCCGCGCATCGGGCGTCAAGCGTCTGTTGCCGCCCTGTGGCTCACCTGGGCCTTCTCCTCTTCCCGCCGCGGTGGCTGACAACGGCCGGCTTCATCGCTTCCCTCGGTGCGGGGGTGCCCGTGGGGGCGCCCTCTGCGGGCGCACGGCGGCGGTCGGAGGCGACGACGAGGGCGGCCAGCAGTGTCGTCACCGGCACCGAGGCGACCAGCCCGATCGAGCCGACGAGGGTGCGGACGATCTCCTCCGCGACGACCTCGCTCGTGGCCACCGTCGTCACGCCGCTGCGCGCGATGGAGAACAGCAGCATCAGCGGCAGTGCGGCGCCCGCGTAGGCCAGCACGAGGGTGTTGACCACCGAGGCGATGTGGTCCCGTCCGATGCGCATCGCCGCTCCGTACAACTTGCGCCAGCCGGCGCCCGGATCGGCCTCCTTCAGCTCCCACACCGCCGAGGTCTGCGTGACCGTCACGTCGTCGAGCACGCCGAGCGAGCCGATCAGCACACCCGCCAGCAGCAGACCCTGGATGCCGATGCCCGGGAAGAGGCCGTGCACCAGTCCCGTCTGGTCGTCGGTGTTGCCCGTCAGATGCGCCCAGCCGATGAAGAGGGAGCCGAGCACGCCGATCAGCAGCAGTGAGATCAGGGTGCCTAGGACGGCCACGGACGTACGGGCGGAGAGGCCGTGGCACAGATACAGCGTGGCCAGCATGATGGCGCTGCCCCCGATGACCGCCACCACCAGGGGATTCGAACCCTGAAGTATCGCGGGCAGGATGAACAGGCTCAGCACCGCGAAGCTCAGGGCGAGACCGACCAGCGCCCGCACGCCGCGCAGCCGCCCCACCAGCACGACGAACAGCGCGAAGACGCCCGCGAGCAGGACCATCGGCAGCTTCCGGTCGACGTCGATGACGCTGTAGCGCAGTTCGCGCGGCGCCTTCGCGGCGTACGCGACGACGACGTCCTGTCCGGCGGAGTAGGTGCGGGTGGCGTCGGGGGTGATGACCTCGGTGAACGTGCTGCCCTTGTCCTTGCCGCCGGTGACCTCGACGGTCGCCTTGCGGCACTTTCCGCCGGCCTTGCCCGCGCCGCCACCGGCGCCCGCGGACTGCCCTTGCGTCTGGCCCGGCTGCTCCGGGGACGGCTGCGCGTTCACGTCCTTGCAGTCGACGACCCGGACCGCCGTGACACGTGCCGGGAGGGTGGGCCGGTCGAATCCGACGCCGCTGGGTCCGCCCTTCTCGGGCACCCCGCCGGGCCACAGCGCGACGAGCCCGGCGAGGACGGCCACGGCGAAGGGGATCAGGACCGCCGCGATGACCTTGCGCAGCCGGCGCGACACCGGAGCCGGAGGCCCATGACCGTGCGCATGTCCGTGCTCCAGTGCGTGGCCCGGTGCGGGGGGCTCCTCACGACGCTCCTGGGCATGGCCGTAGCCCGGAACCCGCTGGGAGCCCGCTGAGCCCGGAGCCTGCCTGCCGTTGAGGAACGGAGGAGTTCTGGTCACCCCCTGATCCTCCCAACGCTTTCAGGAGTGCGGCGCCGGATTGTCTCCGCCATGAGTACACGTCCCGCACAGGATCGCCCTGGCCACGCCGGAACGGACGCGGCCCTGGAACGACCGATCTCGTCGTCCACGACTGTTCCGCCGCCGTCTCACTGTAGTGCGCGTCCTGAGTGATGCCGCATGCCGAAGAATGCAGCATCGTCCGAGGACTGGTGAGCCGACTGCCCGAGGCACGCACGTACCGGGCGATCCAGCCCACCGCCCCGCTTCTCGCAGGCAATGCTCACGACAAGCGGGGCGGTTGTTACAAGCCAGAAGGCTTGCTGTTGCGGCGGGCACTACTCCTCCGGCCGTCGGCGCAGTCGCGTTCACCGGCTCCCGTAAGGCAGCAGTGCCATTTCGCGAGCGTTCTTGATCGCCCGTGCCATCTGCCGCTGCTGTTGTGCGTTGATCCGGGTCACGCGGCGGCTTCGGATCTTTCCCCTGTCGGAGATGAACTTCCGCAGGAGGTCGGTGTCCTTGTAGTCGATGTAGGTGATGCCGGCTGCGTCCAGCGGGTTGCGGCGGGGCTTGGCGGGCTTGCGGGGGGAGTTGGGACGGGGCACGGGATCTCCAGGGGTGGGGTGCGGGCGCCGGGTTGTTCGGGTGGGGTCAGGTCGCGTGATCGAGGAGCGGAGCGAAGGCGCGCGGCAGTCGTCGCCATCCTTCGGGGCCTTCGGCGTATTCGGCGTCGGTCAGCAGGCAGGACTCCAGGACTTCCTCGAGTCCGTCGCGGTCGAGGGCCGGTGAGGTGAAGACCAGGTGCTGGCAGCGGTCCCCGTGTCCGGGGTGCCAGTCGAGTGCGGCGGCGGCTCTGCGCTCCGGTGGCACCATCTCCCAGGCGGCGTCCGGGAGTGCGGCCAGCCAGGGGCCCGCGTTCTCGACGCTGAGTGCGCCGCCGGCGGCGTCCCAGGCCAGCAGGGTGTCGGGGCGGTCGGCGAGCCAGAAGCGTCCCCGGCTGCGGGCAGCGGCGCACGTCAGGTCTTCCAGCGCCTGGTAGAGCCGTTCGGGGTGGAACGGGCGGTCGCGGTGCCAGACGTAGGTGGTCACTCCGCTTTCGTCGGCCTCCTGCGGCAGCAGGGCGCAAGCGGGTTCCTGGGCCGCGGCGGCAGCCCGTACGTCGAATCCGGCGAAGGCGGCGGCTGCCAGTTCCTGCGAAGCGGGGTGTATGTGCCAGGCGGTGGGGTGGAGTTGGTTGAGCAGGGCGGCGTCCTCCTCGTCCGCGTCCTCGCTGTCGACGAGGGCGAGTACGGGGGCGTACTCCAGCTGCCGGGCGAAGGTGTCGGCGACGGTCCGCTGGTCGGTGGGGGCGGCGGCGAGTCCCGCGTCGGCCAGGTCGTCGCCGTTGCCGAGGCAGGGCAGAACCAGCGCGGGATCGACGGCCGTGACGACATTGGCGAGGACCACGTCTTCGCCGTGCACGGCCACGACTTCGGCCATGGCCTGGGGCTCGACCGAGTCCCACAGCTCCACGACGGCGAGCCGTGTCAGGCCGTCCGCGGCCAGCCTCTCCAGCTCGGGGACCAGGTCCTCACGCAGGGCACAGCAGGCGCAGTCGTTCACCAACGGGGCTTCCGCGGCGCTCAGTTCGCCGGAGTCGCTGCGTATGGTCCGGCGTACCGTTCCCCGGGCGGCGGTCGAGTGGTCGTGGTGGAGTGCGACGCTGCCGGGTACGGACCGCAGCAGCCGCTGGACGACCTCGGTCCGGGCCTCGGCGTGCAGCCCGCAGACGATGACGACGGGAAGCTTCGGCAGGCCCTCCATCAGCCGGCCTCACGACGGCCGTAGCGGCGCTCGAAGCGCTCGACCCGGCCTGCTGTGTCCAGGACGCGGGCCGTGCCGGTGTAGAAGGGGTGGCTCTTGGAGGAGATCTCGACATCGATGACGGGGTAGCTGTTGCCGTCCTCCCAGTCGATCGTCGTGTCACTGGTGGCGGTCGAGCGGGTGAGGAAGGCGAATCCCGCGGCCTTGTCCCGGAAGACGACGGGACCGTAGGCGGGGTGTATGCCCGGCTGCATGGCGGTGTCCTTTGCGTTGGCGGGGTCAGCGGGTTTCGCGGAAGTCGACGTGGCGGCGGGCCACGGGGTCGTACTTGCGCAGGGTCAGGCGGTCGGGGTCGTTCCGACGGTTCTTGCGGGTCACGTAGGTGTAGCCGGTGCCGGCCGTGGAGCGGAGCTTGACGATCGGGCGTAGGTCGTTCCTTGGCATGCGTGTAGTATATGGAAATGATTTCCATTAACAAAACCGCTGACTCCGAGAGGCAGGTCACCGTTTGTCCGCCCGCTGCCAACTGACCGGCGCCGAGCCCCGGTTCGGCAACACCGTCTCCCACTCGCACCGACGCTCCCGCCGGCGCTTCGACCCCAACATCCAGCGCAGGCGCTACTGGCTGCCGAGCGAGGTCCGCCATGTGCGGCTCACCCTCAGCACGAAGGGGATCAAGACGCTCGACGCGATCGGCATCGAAAAGGCCGTCGCGAGGATCCGAGCCCGGGGAGGGAAGGTCTGATGGCGAAGAAGAGCAAGATCGCCAAGAACGAGAAGCGAAAGTCCGTTGTGGAGCGGTACGCGGCCCGACGGGCCGAGTTGAAGGAGATCCTTCGCCGTCCCTCCTCGACGGAGACGGAGAAGGAAGCCGCGCTGCGTGAGTTGCGTCGTCAGCCCCGCGACGCCAGCGCCACCAGGGTCCGTAACCGTGACGCGGTGGACGGACGGCCACGCGGTCATCTGCGGACCTTCGGGCTCTCACGCGTACGCGTGCGTCAGCTCGCCCACCAGGGGTACCTGCCAGGAGTGACCAAGTCCTCCTGGTGACCCTGGGCCGGCGTCAGTATGTTCCGCTGGCGATATCCATTTCGTGCACCTGATCCAGACCGGAAGCGGGGCTCACCGGACCAGTACTACGGCTTTGGTGAGCCCCGCCCCCGGGTTGCGTCCAGTCGAAGCGTGAATCGCCGACTCTTCGGATGTGTGGGTCCCGATGTCAGTGGTCGTCCCAGTGGCCCTGGTGTTCGGCGTGCCGGTGACCGTCGTGCGCGTAGTCCACGTGGTCGCCGTGTGGCACGGCGACGTGTCCGCATCCTTCGCCGTGCATGTGGTCATGGCCGGGGTGTTCCCGGTGCTCCTGCGTTTCGCATTCGTCGGTGTGATCTTCGTGGGGGCGGTGCAGGTGGCCGTCGTGTGCGTAGTCCACGTGGTCGCCGTGTGGCACGGCGACGTGTCCGCATCCTTCGCCGTGCATGTGGCTGTGACTGTCGTGGATTCGATGCTGGGTTGTTGTCATTTTTCTCAACTCCCGTCGGTTTTCCCGACGTTGAGGTTGGAGCCAGCTTGAATGGGCTGGCGGGCAGAGGGTGAATCCCGCGAGGGGATTTCACGGAAGCGTGCCACGCAGCTGCTCCGGAAACAACAATTTGCAAACGTGTCGAAAACTCGACAGTGAGTATCGGAATCACCTTCTGCTTCCCGGCGCCCAACCGGAAAGGATGTGGAATTCTCCCGCCCATTCATCGTCGACCGGGTGCGCCGTTCACCCACTTCGCGAGGGGCACAGTTGCGCCGACGAGTACGCACGGAGGCCTGCGCTTTGCACAGGTCAGCAGTGGGAGGGAGATTCGGGCCCGGGTGCGACACCTCGGTGGCTGATGGTGAGTCGTCCCCGGCTGTCGCGGGTGACTTCTGTGTCGGTTCCGAAGACGTTCCTCAGGTTCTCGGCCGTGAGTACGTCGTGCGGTATTCCTGCCGCGGTGACCCCGCCTTCGTCCAGCAGGATAAGCCTGTCGCAGAATCGGGCAGCGAGAGCCAGGTCGTGGACGGCGACCATAACGGTCTGGTCGGTGGCGGCCAGCATCTCCATGAGTTCCAACTGGTACCGGATGTCCAGGTGGTTGAGAGGTTCGTCCAGCAGAATTCCCCAGGGCTGTTGAGCCAGCGCACGCGCGACGTGGGTTCGTTGTTGTTCTCCGCCGGAGAGGGTCCGCCATGTACGGGCTGCGAGACCGGTCAGGCCCATACGTGCGAGGGCGGCGTCGATGATGAGGTGGTCCTTGGAGTTGAGGCCACGCCACCGGTCGCGGAAGGGTGTGCGTCCCAGAGCGACCACGTCCGCGACCCGCAGTTCGCCCGCGGTGTGGGAGGTCTGCCCGACGAAGGCGATGTGCTGGGCGATCCTGCGAGGGCCGTATGTCCGGATGTCGTGCCCGTCGTAGCGGACTGCACCATGCGTCGGCTTGAGCAGCCCCGCGGCGCATCGCAGCAGCGACGACTTTCCGGAGCCGTTGGGGCCGATGAGCCCGACTGTCTCCCCGGACGTGACCGTGACGTCGACCCCCTCGATGATGGTCTTGTTCCGGACGGTCCAGCCGACTTGTGCAACGTCGATTCTCATAGTCCTCCCCGCTTACGGAGGATGACGGCGAAGACCGGGGCACCGATGAGAGCCGTAAAGACGCCGACCGGTACTTCCTGGGGGGCGAACGCGACTCTTGCCACCGCGTCCGTGGCCACCAGGAATACCGCACCCCCGAGGGCCGAGAACGGCAGCAGGGACCGGTGCAGAGGCCCGACCAGGAACCGTACGCAGTGCGGGACGATGAGCCCCACGAACCCGATCGCACCGACGAACGCGACGGCCACCGCCGTGAGCAGCGCGGTCGCCACGAGCAGCACGTTCTGCATCGCCCGTACGTTGATGCCGAGCGACGAGGCGGTGTCCTGACCGAAGGCGAAGCCGTCCAGTGCGGTGGAGCATGACCACAGGACGAACAGTCCGGCCGTTGTGACGGTTGCGCTGATCGCCACGCCGTCCCACCGTGCGGACGCCATAGAGCCGAGGAGCCAGTGGGCCACCGCCCGCGTCGTCTCCGCATCACCGGACGCCATGACGATCAGCGAGGTGAGCGCCATGAACAACTGCCCCACGGCGACGCCCGTGAGCAGAATCCGCACGGAGTCCAGACCGCTGCGGCGCAGCAGAAGCATCAGCAGGCCGAACGATACGAGTGCGCCCGCGAAGGCCCCGCCCGTCACCCCGAGCGAACCGGCGCCGATGCCCAGAACGACTACTGATACCGCGCCGCTGGAGGCGCCCGAGGAGACCCCCAGCAGATAGGGATCGGCCAGGGCGTTGCCGGTCACGGCTTGGAGGACCGCTCCGCAGGACGCCAGAGTCGCGCCCACGAAAGCCGCCAGAAGGACGCGGGGTATGCGCAGATCCCAGATGAGGGAGTCGACGAGCGGGGGCAGCGGTTCGACAGCCAGACCGAGCCGGCTGCCCAGCACCCTGCCGAGGTCGGCGTATCCGATGTCGCTGATGCCAATGCGTACGGAGACCGCCATCGAAATCACGAGGAGAGCGATGCCGCTGAGGAAGAGCGCAGGCCGGAGCACCCCGAGGCCGACCTCCGCCCGTCGGGGTCGATGGCCGTGGTAGGTCCCGCCTCGGACCGGGGCATCGCGGTGGGACGGGTGGAGCAGTGACGCGGTGATGTGGGCGGTCTTCGACGCGGCTGTGGAATCCGGTGCGGCTTCCCCCTGATCGACACGGTCAGCGGGCATACCCACGGTCCTTCATTTCGTCCGCGAGCAGGCCGAGGGTATGGGTGCTGCGTACCGACGGATCCATTTCGATGCCCGGCACGGTAAGGACCCGCTTGTTCCGTACCGCTGAGAGCTTCGACGTCACAGGGTCCTCGCGCAGCATGCGCAGCTTGTCACCGGCGCTGTCGCCCGCTTGTCCCAGTTCGGAGAGGTCGCCGAGCACGATCAGATCCGGGTCACGGTCGGCCACCGCTTCCCACGACACCTCGGGCCACTGCTCGTTGACGTCGTCGAACGCGTTCTCGGCGCCCACGAGCCTGCTCATCTCACTCGGCAGACCTCCCTTGCCCGCGACATACGGAGCCCCCTCGAACACCGAGTAGATCCATACGACGGATGGCTTGTCCTTCACGTTCTTCCGGACGGACGCTGCCTGTTGAACCTCCTTCTTCTGCCTGTCGATCAGCTCTTGAGCGCGATTCTCCGTCCGGAACATGCGACCGAGGTTCTCGTAGTCCTTGAAGAGAAGATCGAAGGGAGTCATGCCCGGCCTGTTGTGCCGGGGACAGTCCACGGCACTCACGTACGTGGGCAGGCCCGATTCCTTCAACTCCTCGCGCGTGCCGACCCGGTCCTTGCTGTAGAGCTCGGCGAAGGAAGCAACCGCCAGATCGGGATTGGCTGCTCGGAGCTGCTCGCTGGTGAGGGCCTTGGGACTGAGCACCGGCACCTTCTTGTAGTCGGCCCGGTACCGGGGCGCGATGCTCGTCTTCAGATACGAGGTCCCTGCCATACGTTCTGCCATGCCGAGCGCGAGCAAGGTCTCGGTCGAGGACTGGTCGAGGGTGACGGCCCGGCGGGGCGCTTCGGGCACCGCAAGTGACTGCCCGCAGCTACGTACGACCGTGCCCGCCTTCTTCTTGCCGGCCGAGGGGTGAGACGCGTCCGAACACGCCGTCGCCCCCAGGGCAAGTGCCAGCACGATCGTGATGCCTATGCCCTTGGACATGGTCCTCCGTCTATTGCATATCAAGTGCAACTGGATAATGAACGCAACTGTATCCGACAACGATTGTCGTTACACCCTTGCCAAGCCCCTTGCGGACACGGGCCCTTGCTCACCGCTGTCGTCGGGCAGGGCTCCGCAAGGAGTGGGAAGGGGAACTCGTGCCCGCTCTGTGGTCCGGCGGTGCAGCCGCTCGAAGGCTTGCGCCTGTGTGCACTTCTGGCTCCACCCGTTCATCGGCCGTCGGCAGGCTGCCCTGCGGAGGCGCCAACCGGGCGCTGGTGGGCCGCGCCTCCGAGGTGACAGTCCCTGCATTCACCGCTGAGCTCCAGCGTGTGCGTCACGTTGGAGAAGCCGGTGAGCTGGTCGAGGTGAGCGGCCCATTGTTCGACGGTGTGCGCGTCGACGGCTTCGCTTCGTCCGCATAGGCGGCAGATCACATAGTGCTGATGCTCTTCCGTGGAGCGCTTCCTGTAGAGGCGCTCACCGGAGGCTTCGTTCCGTACGACGTCGACCTGCTCTGTTCTCTCCAGGTCTCTCAGTGCGCGGTACACGGTGCTCAGTCCCACAAGCGTCCCGGCCTGCGCGAGGCGCGCATGCAGTCCCTGGGCGGAGATGAAGTCGGGGGAGGACGAGAGGTGTTGAAGGATGTCGAGGCGTTGCCGGGTGCGCCGGGCACCGAGCGGAGTCTTGTCGCGGGTCTCACTCACGGTGGACGCAGCCCTCCTCGTGTCGAGGTGATGGGGGCGGACGCCAGCGAGGAAGCCGGTGGGTAATCACTGCGGGGCCAGGGGATGTCGAGTCCTGCGTGCAGTGGTCCCGGGTGGCGCTGTCAGCGATGCAGTCGCCTCTCACCGTCAAAACGTGCCCGGCCGAGGCCCAGCCTCCCTGCGGGGCGGGCGTCTCTAACTGGGCCTGCGCACGCCTGACAGGTGCAGGTGACTGCAATAGCGCGGACCCCCTAATGAAAATGGATGTCGTTTCTGTAGAATAACGCCCGTGGACCCGACGGACAACGTCCGTCGGACGAACTCCGCTCGGTCGCAGAACGGATGCACCGGCACCACACATGCCCAGTCTTGGGTCATGCGGTCCGGTGCGGCATGCCGTCCGAACGGGGAACACTTCCGTCAAGATCGCGAGGCTGATCCATGAACGGCCCGGCGCCCGCCCCCAGGAACCGTCCTTTCACACTCGTCGCTTGTACCGACTGCCGAGATTGCGCTGATGAGCAAGTGGTGCACCGGCTGCGTCAGGGAGTCAGCCGCTGTCCTCATGGGGTGATGGTTGCCACTCGCTGCCTGCGCGGTCTGCTGCGCTGCCGCAGTTCACACGGGCTGCACGCCGCTGTCCAGCCGTGCTCGGAGGACCGCGAGCCGAGAGGTGTCGTGACGCGGCTTGGGCCGATTCGGACCGAGGCGGATGCGGAGGCGGTAGTCGCGTGGTTGCTGGCCGGGATGCCGGACGATGACACCTTGCCAGGGCTCCTCCGGGCGGGCCCGTCGCCGCATCACAGCGCCCACCTCAACTGACGGGCGCCTGCACCGTGTCCAAGTGTCTGCTGACTGTGGTGGTGGGGAACAGCCCTGCCGTGCGGGGTGCCGTCGTCGACGAGTTGCTGAGCGCGTCCCCGGACGCCGCCGTTCTGGCGGTCTCCATCCAGGTTCGGGACGCGAAGTATCCGGTGGTGCAGCGTCTTCTCTCCGGCGTGGACCCGACCCTGCGGGAGTCGGCTTCCCTTGCAGCCACCGGCGACCCGGTGGTGATCCTCCGCCAGGCTCTTCTCTCCATCCGTCACGCCGCCCGATGCCCCCACATCGTCCTTGCTCTTCCGGAGGACCTCGATGTTCTGCCCTTCGTGGTGGAGCTGTGGGAGGTTCCGGTCGGCGGCAGCTCGCTGGCGGACCACTTCGATCCGGGGCCTGTCGTGGTGGGGATCGACCCCGCCTCGTTCCTGGCGGAGATGAGCTGTATTCACCGCGCCGTACGTCTGCGGAACGGGACGGAGCACGCCGACCCTCTGACGGTCGCCGAAGCCGCGGCCCGTCAGGTCGAGGCAGCCGACATCCTGGTCGTGTCCTCCACATCGGACGAGAGTGACGGCCCCAGGACCGCGGGCGTCGCATCGCTGATCCGGCATCTCAACACGCGAGCCCATCAGATGCCGTTCACCCGGGCAGGCACACCAGGGACAGAGTCCCGCCCGTCGCTCGTATGCCGCTTGCCCCCTGGAGCCGTCGATGAGCGGCGCGCCCGCCTGGAGCCCGTGACCGTGCCGAGTGCGCACCGTGGCGTCGAGAACGGGGTGCGGACCGTACTGTGGCGAACCCGCCGCCCCGTACATGCCGGAAGGCTGGCCGACGCGCTGGCCGACGTCATGTCCGGCGTCGTACGAAGCCGCGGCCATCTGTGGCTCTCCAGCCGCCCCGACGCCGTGGTGACCTGGCACTCGGCAGGCGCCCACTTGGAGTTGAGAGAGGCGGGAGGCTGGCTGGAGGCGGAGGATGACCGTGCATGGGAGGCTGCCCCGCCGCAACGGCGTGCGCTCGCCTCATGGTTCTGGCACGACTACTACGGTGAGCGACGCAACGAGATCGCCTTCACGGGCGTCGATCTCGATCAGCGACGGATCCACGCGGTGCTGGACGCCGTCCTGCTCACCGACGAAGAACTGGCCCAGGGAAGGGAGTTCTGGGCGTCTGTCCCGGACTCGCTCCTCGGGGGCACTGATCCCACATGACCCGCACCCACACGCGCGACTACGGCAGCCGGACGAGGTTGAGCCGGTATTCCTCGACCTGGGGGAGGCCCTGTTCAGCGAGGCGGCTGAGCATGTCCTGGTAGGTGACCGGCAGTTGCTCGTACATGCGGGGCGGCAGGCTGCTGAGCGTGTGCGAGGCGAGCACGTCCGTGCCCGGCTGCCACGCCGCGAGCTCGGCCGGCCCTGTGCAGGACCACTGCATGCGGGCCTCGACCTTGCTCAGCGCGTCGTGGGTGTCCTGCGTGCCGACGATCCCTGGGCCGGCGGTGTCCAGGGCCAGCAGGGAGCCCGGGAAGCGCTCGGCGATCATGCCGAGGACGTGGCGGACGTCTGTCTCGTTCAGGAAGGGGAGTACGGCCTCGGCGCAGAAGAGGTACGGGCCCACCGCATCCGCTTCGACCATCGCGGGCCAGGAATCGTCCGTCACGGACGTCGCGATCGTCGTTCGCCGCGCGGTGTCGGTGAAGAAGTTGCGTCGCAGGCCGACCACATCGGGAAGGTCGAGGTCGAACCAGCGTGCCTGTGTGTCGTCGACGCGTTCGTGACGCGTGTTGAGGCCGGAGCCGAGTTCCACCACCGTGCCCGAGGGGTTTGCGGTGAGGAAGTCCGTCACCCACCGGTCGAACAAGGCGGTGCGCAGTACCGCGCCGGTCAGGCTCGGCAGGTCATCGAAGCGTGAGAAGTCGTAGTCGATCGCGGCGACGATCTCCTCCGCTCGCGGGTCCCGCAGGATGGCCTCCGCCTTGCGATTCTCCACCGCCCGGCCGTACAGAGGGATCAGCAGCGTCTCTTGAACCGTCCCCAACCGCACACTGTGCTTCGTCACTGGTTCTCCCTCTCTCGCGCCTGGCATACCGGGTGACGGGAACTCAGCCGGAGCTTCCGGTCCGGTGGAGACCGGGCTGGACAGGAGGGCCCCCACGGCCACTGTCCAGCCCGGCGACTTCACCTGTGCACGGCAGGTACCTGCTCCGGGTGGTCGTGTTCGCAGTCGTCGTCGATGCCGAAGGTGTCCCACTCCGGGAAGGGGTCGACGGACGGGGCGCGCTCGTGGCTGGTCATGAGGCAGCCGGACAAGGCTTCGTGCAGTGCCACGGGCCGCAAGTCGCAGCCGATGAAGACCAGTTCCTGCCCTTGAGGGGCGACGGGGTCGTGGGCGCCGGAGGGTTCGAACCGGGCCACGGCGCCGGCCTGCGACCAAAGACCGGTCACCTGGGGGCGGCTTGCCAGCCGGAAGAACCCCTTTGACCGAAGGACCTGTCCGAAGGAGCCGTCGTCGAGCTGTTCCGTCACGAACTGCCACAACCGGTATGGGTGGAACGGCACTTCGGAGCGGAAGACGGTCGAGGAGATTCCGTACTCCTCGGTCTCCGGGGCATGGTCGCCGTTGAGCTCCATGACCCAGCCCGGAGCCTGCTGGGCACGTTCCAGGTCGAACAGGCCGGTGCCCAGCACGTCCTCGAGGTTCACGCGGCCATGAGAGACGGGCAGGATCCGGGCTGCGGGGTTGAGCCGCGTGAGGGCCGCCCGGAGGCGGGCGGCAGCGCCGTCGTCCACCAGGTCGAGCTTGTTGAGCACGATGACGTCGGCGAACTCGATCTGGTCCATCAACAGGTCGCTTACGGTGCGCTCGTCATTCTCGTACTGATCGAGCCCGCGCTCGGCCAGTCCGTCCCCGCCCGTCAGCTCCGGCAGGAAGTTCGCGGCGTCGACGACCGTGACCATGGTGTCGAGGCGTGCGAGATCCCCGAGCACGGCCCCGTCGTCGCGGGGGAAGGCGAACGTGGCTGCCACCGGCATCGGTTCGGAGATTCCGCTGGACTCGATGAGGAGATGGTCGAAGCGTCCCTCACGAGCCAGCCGGTCGACCTCTTCGAGGAGATCGTCGCGCAGCGTGCAGCAGATGCAGCCGTTGGTCATCTCGACCAGACGCTCCTCGGTGCGCGACAGGGCCGCCTCACCGCCGCGCACGAGCGCGGCGTCGATGTTGACCTCGCTCATGTCGTTGACGATGACCGCGACGCGCAGCCCTTCTCGGTTGCCCAGGACATGGTTGAGCAGCGTGGTCTTGCCGGCGCCGAGGAACCCGGAGAGCACGGTGACCGGCAGACGGTCATGTGCCGTGCCTGCCATGCCGGTTCAGCCCTCGGGGCGCAGGAGTCCGCGCTCGTACGCACGTACCAGCCGCTGCGGCACCTGGTACGTGGTTCCGTCGATCACGACGGGCACGAGCTGCGGCGTGGTGGCCTTCCACTGGGCGCGGCGGTGGCGGGTGTTGCTGCGGGACATCTTCCGCTTGGGGACGGCCATGAGGCACCTCCGTGACGAGTGGGTGTCCCCGCAGGTTAGATGAAAATGGGTTCCATTAGCAATGTTTGTTCGGGGGGTATCGCAGCTCGCTGAGGAGGGGTCGCCGGGAGGTCAGCGTGCCTCGGCGCTGAGCAGGGTGAGGATGCGGGTCGTGCGGTCGCCCGTGTGCGCGTCCCTGCCGTGCCAGCAGCGGTAGTTGTCGAGAATGAGGATGTCCCCCTCCTCAAGTGAGAACCGGGGGAGCGTGCTCTCCAGTTCGCGCACCTTCTCCTCGAAGTGCCGCAGCATGGCCTCGATGTGCTCCATGTCCGGGTCCCGGTGCAGGGGCACGGTGCCGTCACTGCGGCGCACGATCCGACGTCCCCCTCGGGTGTACTCGACATGCCTGCCGGCGCGAGGAGTTGAGGGCAGGCCCCGCAAGCCGGCCCAGGCTCCGTAGAAGTCGACGTCGGTGCCCGTCAGGAACTCCCACAACTCCGGGTCCGCGGTTCGCAGAGCGTCCACGAAACGGTAAGCGTCGGCCACGAACGACTCTCCCCCCGACAGCGGCGGCCGTGTGAGCTGCACGAGGGCGTAGTCCTCATCGGGGTGGCGCCGCCTCGTGGGCACTCCGGCCACGTCCACCACTACGTCGAAGCTGTCCGCGTGCAGGTGCACCGGCGAACCTTCGGACGAGGGCCGCTGACGCTGCGGAAAGAGCTGCCGCAGCTGCTCGCCGAGGGCGAAGGCTGCGGCGACGGTGAGGGCCCGCGGCGACGGAGCCTGCCCCGTCAGGATGACGGCCCCGTCCCGCGCGAGGCAGCGCGAGACCGCGTCGGCGCACCCCATGTCGAGCCGTTCGGGGACCAGTCCGGCTTCGGCCGGGGCCGCGAGCATCTCCTGCATTGCTGTTCGTATCCCTTCAAGCAGTACCGGGTCTTCGCCGTCCGTGGGTCCGCAGATCCGCGGGCGGAGCCGTCCCCACCGACCTCAGGTGGCCTGGTCGGTCCAGTCGGCCGCCGTCGCAACAGTACCTATGAACAGCCGACCTTGGATTGATTTTCATTTTCATATACGCTTCCGGTTCGTCGCTCGATTGGGAGGACGGTGCATGGAGACGGAGACGCACGAACTGGCGCCTGAGCAAGTGGGCTGCGAAACAGCGGCTGATGAACGGCTGCGCGAGTTCTTCTGGACGCCGGTCGGCGCGGCTACCGCGGACGCGGCGCAACTGCGCATGGGAGCCCACGTCCTCGCCCTGCGCTGCGGATCG
The DNA here is from genome assembly GCF_000426165.1 of Streptomyces sp. TAA486. Taxonomy (NCBI): domain Bacteria; kingdom Bacillati; phylum Actinomycetota; class Actinomycetes; order Kitasatosporales; family Streptomycetaceae; genus Streptomyces; species Streptomyces sp. TAA486. Next base: position 677,650 of record NZ_AUEV01000001.1, read on the forward strand.
GGAGCCACCGCCCTGGCCGCCGCCGAACGGACGGGCCCGGTGGGCACGGTCGACGCTGTCGACCCCTCAGGCCCTCTCATCGTCAGGGCACGTGGCGAGGCCGCCGCGCGCAGGCTGGGCAACGTGCAATTCGTGCAGGGCGATGTCCTTGCATGGCCCCCGCGCAGAGGTGGTTACGACTCCATCCTCTGCGCAGGAGGCACGGACGTCTTCCGTGATCCGGTCTCGGCGACAGAGCGGCTGCTCCAACTGCTGCGCCCTGGTGGGCGGCTGACGGTGAGCGTCTGGGCCGAGGCAGTGCTCGAACCGCTCGCTGAAACGCTCCTGCAGGCAATCAGTCTGGCGGAGGCGCTGCCCGGTTCGGTCTCGTGGCCCACCGCGGTGGACGGCCCCACGGGGACGCCCGCCGAGTTGAGGGAGTGGCTGGCCGCGCGCTCGCTGTCCTTCCCTGACGTCCGCACTCACCGTCTGACCTTGCCCGCCGACCCGGATCTGCTCTGGCCGCTACTGCTCCGGACACGCCTGAAGGGGCTGCTCGATGGACTGTCTCCGGCGGCCACGGCGTGCGTGCGGCGGCGGTTCGCTCAGGTGCTGCTCGCCGAACGGAGGGAGACCTTCGAGGTCACCGTCCTCATCGGCACCGGCACGTTGTGCCGCGTCACATCCGCCGTACGCGCCGATGATGCCGGCTCAGCGCTCGGCAGGACGCGTCCCGGTGATGCCACTCGCCCACCATCGCCTCGCTGACACCCACCGGTTCACGTACAGGAGATCCATGTTCCGCCTTCTGCCTGTCTGCCAGTACGCGCACGACCCGCCCCGCCGCACGAGCACGGCCCCGGTTCCGGCCCACCCGTCGGCCGTGGCGATATGACGGGGGTGTGACCTGGTGCAATCACCTCAACCGGACCACTCCCTGGGCTGGGAGGACGGGGTTGTCCTCGCCGTCGACCAGCGGGCGCTGCCGCATGAACACCGCCTGCTCCGCCTGAGCACAGTTGACCAACTTCTGGAAGCCATCAGGGCGTTGGCGATCCGCGGTGCCCCAGCCATCGGGCTGGCGGCAGCCCTCGGCGTGGCGCTGTCCGCCCACCGGAACTCTGCAGGCGGGAGGGTCGACGACGCGGCCGTCCGGGCCGATGCCGCACGCTTGAGCGCGGTTCGCCCCACGGCCGTCAATCTGGCCTGGGGCGTGCGGAGGGCCGCGGCGCGTCTCGACGGCGGGCCCGGCGCCGTGCTGGCCGAAGCTCTTGCCATGCTGGATGAGGACGCGGCAACAAACGCGGCCACGGCGCAACGGGGCGCCGATTTCGTGGAATCGCTGGTACCACACGGGCCCCTGCGTCTTCTCACACACTGCAATACAGGGCGACTTGCCACGGCCGCCGTCGGCACTGCCCTCGGTGCGATCGTGGCCCTGCACGGACGCGGCCGGGTCAGCGAAGTGCTCGTCGGCGAGACCCGACCGCTGCTGCAGGGCGCCCGGCTCACCGCATGGGAACTCGGCGAGGCCGGCGTCCCTTATCGGCTGTGCGTCGATTCTGCCGCCGCCGCGGCCATGGCGCGCGGAATGGTGGACTGCGTACTGGTGGGCGCGGACCGCATCGCGGCAAACGGCGACGTCGCCAACAAGATCGGTACCTACGGACTGGCCGTGTCCGCGGCACACCACGGCATCCCTTTCGTGGTAGTCGCGCCGCGGTCCACATGGGACGAGGAACTGGCCGACGGCTCGCAGATCGTGATCGAGGAACGTGACGCGACCGAGGTGACATCGCTGGCAGGCACCGGCGTCGCACCCGCCGGCGCCGCGGTCCACAATCCGGCCTTCGACGTCACCCCGGCTGAACTGGTCACGGCCGTCGTCTCCGAACACCGCAACTTCCGGCCCCGATCCAGTCAAGCCGACCTGCCGAGCCCGGTGGCACCGTGAGCGGCGGCCTCGCCCACGGGCAACAGACGGAGGTCGCAGACGAACTCGCCGCGCTCTCACGGCAGTTGTATGAACGCGGGTGGATGCCGGGCACGGCCGGCAACCTCTCCGTACGGCTGCCGGACGGGCATGCCGTGATCACCGGCAGCGGCCGGGACAAGGGCACCCTCACGCGGCACGACATGGCACTCGTGGACACCGGCACGGGCGGGCAGCTGAGTCCCGGCCTGCCACGGGCTTCGGCGGAGACCACCATCCACGCGGCGGTCTACCGCACCACCCGGGCACGGGCCGTCGTGCACGTCCACTCGCCTTACGCCACCGCTGTCGCCTGCCGCGCGGGTGACCCGGCGCGGACCCGGACATTGCCCCTCACCGGCTTCGAACTGCTCAAGGGCCTCGGCCTGAAACACCCCGCCGCCTGCGATCTCCCCGTCTTCCCCAACTGGCGGGAGGTGCCCCGGATCGCGGCGGACGTCGCCGGTCACCTGGGCGCCACCGCCGACGCGCCGCCCGGCCTCCTCATCACCGACCACGGCATCACCACATGGGGGGACGAGCTTCGGCAGGCCCGCAACCGTCTGGAGTGCCTGGAGTCGATCTGCCAGCTGCTCCTCCTCACGGGAACCGATTTCGCAGAACCATGGAAGAGGGAGTGATCTGATGACACTGCTGCAAGTCATGCCAGAGGACGACCCGCAGAACGTGCTGCTGCGCACCGAGGACCACGGGCGGATCACCGAAGCGCTGGGCGATTCCTCCGTGACGCTGCGCCGCTGGCCCGTGCGCGGCACCGTCACCCGTGGCACAAGCCAGGAACAAGTCCTCTCCCGCTACCGGACCGAGGTGGACGAGTTGTGCGCGCACGAAGGGCTCGGCCTCGTCGACGTCGCCCAACTGCACCCCGAGGACACCGAGGAGTGGAAGGCGCAGGCAGCCAAGGCTCGTTCGGCCTTTCTCGAGGAGCACAGGCACGGCGAGGACGAGGTGCGCTTCTTCGCGCACGGAAACGGCTGCTTCTACCTCCACATCGGCGAACGCGTCTACGCGACCGTGTGCACGGCGGGCGATCTTCTCTCCGTACCTGCCGGCACACGCCACTGGTTCGACATGGGACCGCGCCCCGAATTCACCGCGATCCGCTTCTTCGAGAAGGCCGACGGATGGGTGGGCGACTTCACCGGCGACCCGATCGGACAGCGCTTCCCCCGCCTCGACGCTCTTCTCAAGGCCGGGGCGGCATGATGACGGCGGAGACGACGCCGGTGCGGGCCGTGGTCCTCGACATCGAGGGGACCACGGGCTCGGCCTCCCACGTGCACGACGTGCTCTTCCCGTACGCCAGGAAGCGCTTTGCCGATTGGCTGGCGGCGCATCGCGGCGAGCGCGCCCACGCGGAACTCCTGCGAGAGATACGGGACTTCACCGGCGACGCCGCGCTCGGGGAGGAGGAGGCCGTGACGGCCCTGGAGCGCTGGTCCGACCAGGACCTGAAGGCTCCACCGCTGAAGAGGGCCCAGGGCCTGATCTGGGCCGACGGCTACGCACGCGGCGAACTGGCGGGCCACGTCTACGACGACGTGCCATCAGCGCTCGCCCTCTGGAGGCACGCCGGCATTGACTGCTTCATCTATTCCTCGGGCTCGCGCGCGGCCCAGCGCGACTGGTTCGCGCACAGCAATCACGGCGACCTCAGCGGCCTCGTATGCGACCACTTCGACCTCCTCGACGCAGGGAACAAGCACAATGCCGAGTCCTACCGGAACATCGCCGAGGCCGTTCGCACACCGCCGGGCGAAATCCTCTTCCTCAGCGACGAGTGCCGCGAGCTGGATGCCGCAGCGACGGCCGGCTGGCAGACGGTGGCCGTACGGCGCCCCGGTGACCCCCGGGGAGTCCGAGTGGACGGCCACCGGGTCGTCTCCTCGCTGGACGAGCTCCGGTTGCTGAGCGGCTCCCGGACCACGGAAACCGTCCGCCGGACAGCGGACGTCCCCAACTCCCCTGCAGAGAGGCCGCGATGACAGACGACCCCCGACTCCCTGCGGCCGACGTAGGGGTGATCGGCGGCAGCGGATTCTACGAGTTGCTCTCCGAGGCCGAAGAGCTCCGGGTCGACACCCCGTTCGGTGAACCGGCCGATGCGGTCACCGTGGGGACGGCCGGGGGACGTCGCGTGGCGTTCCTGCCGCGACACGGCCGGGGGCACCGTTTCCCCGCCCACAAGATCAACTATCGGGCGAACATGTGGGCACTGCGCTCCGTGGGCGTCCGCCAGATACTCGCCCCCTGTGCCGCCGGGTCACTGCGCCGCGATCTGGGGCCGGGCACGGTCGTGGTGCCGGACCAGCTCGTGGACCGTACGAGCGGCCGCGTCCAGACCTTCTACGACGAGGGTGCCGTGCACGTCTCGTTCGCCGACCCCTACTACGAGCCGGGACGCTCGGCGCTCCTCAAGGCAGCTGCCGTCATGGGCGGCGAAGCCGTCGACGGCGGGACGATGGTCGTCGTCGAGGGGCCGAGGTTCTCCACCCGCGCCGAGTCCCGGTGGTTCGCTTCGCAGGGCTGGTCGCTGGTGAATATGACCGGTCACCCTGAGGCCGTGCTCGCTCGTGAACTGGATATGTGCTACGCGTCGTTGGCCCTGGTGACCGACTTGGATGCCGGTATCGGCCCCGAGGACGGCGTCGCCCAGGAGGATGTCTTCGCGCTGTTCGCCCAGAACGTCGAACGACTGCGCCGCATCGTCCTCCAGGCCGTACAGCTCCTGCCCGAGAGTGTCCAGGAACTGCCGTGCGCACGGGCGACGCAGGGGATGACACTGCCCTTCGAACTGCCCTGAAACGACGCGACGCTCCCACCCCGGCCCTTTTCCTCAGACCGTGAGCAGGGGTTCGGCGGTGGGGGCTCGCACGCCGGAGAAGCTGAGCGTGCGGTAGACGGCGACACCGTCAGCCAGTTCCGCGCACGCCCGGGCCGCCTCCATGGCCCTGCGCGTACATGAGGGATCCCGGGAGTCCAGGAGGACTCCGAGAGTCGTGCCGCTGTGCCCCACGGCCACACCGAGACCGCCCACCTCACGGCAGATCTCCCGCATCGGCTCCAGCGACCGCTTGTACCGCAGCGGCTGGTTCATCAGCGCGCTCCGGGTCGCGACCCTGCCCACTTCCACCAGATCGTGACGCGGGATGGCGTCAGCGAGCCTGTCCAGCAGTCGGGCGTACTCATAACCCTGCGCTGTGGAGTAGGACTTGGGTATGCGGTTGTAGGCGACGGTGTCCACGGCGCCGCCCTCGTCGATCCCCACCACGGTCATCGCCGGGAGGGATCCCAGGACCGCGCGCAGCCGCACCTCCCGGTGGTGGAACGCGACGATCCCCGGGTAGAGCACGCCGTCCGTCGGTTCGATCCGGGCCAGCAATCGCTCGATCCGGCCGGGCGGCATCGGCGTTGTGAGGGTCTTCGCCACGGCTCGGGCCGTGGCGACGAGGTCCGCCGAAGAACTGGCCAGCCCCTTGCCCTCGGGGATCACACTGCTGACGGTCAGTACGCCCCTGACGGGACGGCGCTCCTCTTCGGCGATCAAGTGCGCCAACTGCAGTGCTTTCTTCTTGTGCACGGGCCGTACGGTGATCCCGTCTGCCCCCGGGTCCTGACGGAATGTCGCCATGCTCCACCTGGCGACCGGCAGGGTCACGAGGAAGTCGCCACCATCCCCCGGCAGCACACCCTGCAGCAGTTCGCCGAAGGTGCCGAAGGCCGTGCCAGTGCCCGTCAGCCCCTGTCGCGGGGTCACATCGTGGGAGCGCTTCACGTGTTTCCTCTCTTTTCCTGCGCCGCCTCCTCGTAGCCGTAGCTCTGCGACCGCACGAGTGCGTGTGTCCGAGATCCGCCGGACACCTGCCGGCGGCCGACTCGATGTCACATCACGGTGAAGGCAGCTGAGGGTTCAGGGGACCGCACCAGATACGGGACCCGGCTGAAGGGCCATGTGGGACGGGACTTCTCGCGTACGCGTGAGGTCAGTTGACGGCTGTTGCGACGCCGGCATCGAGGGCCCACGCCGGATGTCGTGGGTGGAGATGAAACTGATAATCGTTCTAACTCATCCGGATGCGATGAGGCAAGCCGGCGTTGCCTGTGCGCATTGGTGTCCTCGGGGTCGAGTGGCCTCGCTGCGCTGCCGGCGGTGCGCGGTGGCCAATAGTGGTCTTGACAATCATTTCCACTTGGTTGATGCTCGCTGACGCGAGGCAGCCGCCCGGATTCAGCCGTGCCGTATCGGGGTGTGCGCCGCTCCGGGCCGCGAGAACTGCGGCGGGATGTCTCGGAGTTCACCTCCTGCGGGAGGCGCGCGTCATGACGGAGCAGTGCAGCCGGCGGGGACGGGACCCGCAGGAAGAACCCCAGCAGGAGGAGCCATGGGCGAGCAGAACCGTACGAGGACAGCACCCTCCGCCGACGACCCGGCAGTGGCCGGGGCGTGGGACCTCCACGGAACCCTTCCGCACACGCTTCCCGCGGACGAGATCATCGCCCTCAACACCCCCAAGGCGGACCTGCACACGTGGCGCACGTACGCCTACCGGGACTGGACGTTCGACATGCCCCCTGGCGTCTTCACGCCGGGGGAGACGAGCCGGATGATCCACGACCGGATCCTGGACGGGACCATCCCCGTCGGCGGGAGGTGCTACGGGGCCATGGGCGTCGGCCTCGGTGTCGAGGCGGTCGTCGCCGGGCTCCGCGGGGCGAAGGAGATCCACGCGATGGATATCGACCCCGAGAGCGTGCGGGCGATGACGGATGCCTACGAGCGGATCGTGGGCGACCGGCCCGGAACCCTCTTCCACCCCCGGGTTTCGGACCTGTTCGAGAGCGTGCCCGACGGAGCACGGTTCGACGTGATCACCTTCAACCCGCCCGCCGTGCGGGAGACGGTGAGCGAGGACCCGGCCGTCGTGCGGAACGTGTGCGTGGGCATAGGCATTGTGCGGCGGTTCTTCGACCAGGTCGTGCAGCGCAACCTGCTGGCGAAGGACGGTGAGATCTACTTCATCGTCTCCAACACCTCCGAGCTGCGGAACATCGTTGCGTACGCGATCGAATCCGGGTTCTTCCCGGAGGTGATCCACCATCAGACGTGGGACACGGACGACGTGCAGACCTTCTTGTTCAAGTTGCGCCCGAGTGCAGCGGTCTGACGGCGCCGGGGATGCACTCACATATCGCGGAAGCGATCAAGCAGCCCGACCTGATCCGTCTCGAGCCGGATCTGATCTGCCTGCGTTTCGAGACGATGAAGGTCTACTCGGCCTTGGGAGCGGTTCGCCATCTGCTCGATTCGGAGGCCGTGAATCCGGGCGACACGCTCATCGACAGCTCCAGCGGCATCTACGCGCAGGCCCTCGCGCTCGCGTGCCACCGCTACGGGCTCAAGTGCCACATCGTGGGCTCCACGACCGTGGACCGGACACTCCGCGTGCAACTGGAGATTCTCGGCGCCACCCTGGAACAGGTCGAGCCGTCGAAGAACCTCCGCCTCGACCAGGAACTGCGGGTATGCCGGATCGCGGAAATCCTCGAGTCGAATCCGTCGTACCACTGGATGCGGCAGTACCACGACGAGATCCACTACTACGGCTACCGCGAGGTCGCCGACGTCATGGACCGGGAAATCCCCGCGGGGCCGGTCACCTTGGTCGGCGGTGTCGGCTCAGGGGCGTCGACCGGCGCCATCAGCACCTACCTCAGGGAAGCCAGCCGGGACGTGTCCGTGGTGGGTATGCAGCCTTTCGGCAGCGTGACGTTCGGTTCGGAGCACGTGCCGGACCCGGACATGATCATCGCCGGCATAGGCAGCGCCATCGAGTTCAAGAACGTCCGGCACGAGCTGTACGACAGGATCCACTGGGTCAATTTCGAATGCGCCCTGTCGGGATCCGTTGAACTGCTGCGCAGCACCGGGATATTCGCGGGCCTGTCCGCTGGGGCGGCGTACCTGACCAGTCTTTGGGAACGGCGCGGGAACAGCTCGCGCACGTACGTCTTCATCGCGGCCGACTCCGGCCACCGCTACGTCGAGGACGCCTACGCCCAGCACCGCAGTGCCAAGGGCATCGAGACCCTGAGACCGCACGAGATCGCCTCCCTCGACGAACTGAAACCCCCCTGGTCGGCAGCTTCCTGGCGCGACATATCCCAGCCGGCGCACGGCAGTTGACGCCACGGCCCCGCAAAGAACCTGGCCGGCCCCTCCAACGGTCGGCCTCCGGCTCACAGAGCAGCAGCATCACATCCACCACTCGACGAGAGAACCGAGAATGCCCTACCCGAAGCCGCACACTGTCGCGGAACTGACCGAGGGAATACTGGAGGGGGCCTATGGCCCGGATCCGAAGGACATAACCGTCACCAGCGCCTTCTGGCTCTATCACACGACGCGGCTGGCGGGCGGCGACGTCACTTACCACAACCACTACCTCCTGCTGCGCGTGGGAGAGAGCTTCGGCGCCTGCTCCTTCGAAGCGGGCGAGCTGAGCCCCGAGTTCTGCGAGAACGCCTCCGGTTTCACTCTGGAGACGCTCCTACGCAACGAGTCCGCCTCCGTGCGCATCGCCGCACTGGACGCCTATCTCTCCCGGGTTCGCCAGCACCGGGAGGCCGGTGAAGCCGAGCCGGTCACGCTGCCCACGGGAACGCCGGAGATACGGGCGAGGGCGCGGGACGCCGCCATCGCCGGACTCCTCGACCTTGAGCCGGGCGCCAAGGTGGCTCTGATCGGTGTGGTGAATCCACTGATCGAAGCGATACGTGACCGAGGTGGTGTGTGTCTGCCCTGTGACCTGAATCTGCGCACCACGCAGTGGGGTGAGCCGGTCTCGGACGACATGACCGAAGTCCTCGAGCAGGCGGATGCCGTGGTGGCCACCGGAATGACCCTCGGCAACGGCACGTTCGACCTGATTCTCGAGCACTGCAGGCAGAACGCCCTGCCGCTCGTGGTCTACGCGCAGTCCGGCAGCGCCGTCGCCCGCGCGTTCCTGTCCAGCGGCGTCTCCGCGCTGTCGGCCGAGGCCTTCCCCTTCTCGCAGTTCAGCGCGGACGCGACCGTCCTGTACCGCTACCGGGCCGACAGCTCTGCGGCGGCACTCGAGGAGGCATCTTGAGCAACGGCGCCGGGACTTCACAGATGAAGCGCGACGACCCGGACACCGGTGAGCAGCTTCCGAGCGACCTGAACATGACGCGCACGCTGTGGCCGATACTGCTGGCCTCAGCGGTCGGGCTGCTGCCCTTCACCATCTTCAGCACGTACCTGGTACCGATCGCCGGCGAGTCCGGAAGCAGCGTCGCAGCGATGGGCGGACTCCGTGGGCTCGGGGGCCTCGCGGCCCTCTTGGTCGGTACGGCACTGGCACCGCTGATCGACCGGGTCCCCAAGGAGTGGGCCGCTGCCGGCGGACTCGGAGTGCTGGCGGTCTCGGCCGCTCTCGGAGCGAGCGGCGAATACGTCCTTCTCGTGGCGTTCTGCCTGCTCGTCGGGGCTGGGACAGCCGTACTCAATCCGGCTCTGACGGCGGCGGCAGCCGACCGGTTCGGCTCCGGGAAGGCGGCCAGCAGGGCGGCGACGCTGGTCACGGCCACCCAGTCCATGACGGCGATGCTGGCGGCGCCCGTGATCGCGCTGCCCGCGGTGTTCTGGGGGTGGGAGGGAGACCTTCTCGCGGTCACAGTCGTCTCGCTGCTGCTCGCGGCCATCCTGCTCTCACGGCGCGGGCATTCCGTTGTGGAGGAAGAAGCGGCCGACAGCGGCGAGAAGTTGAGCTACTTCGCCTCCTTCAAGGCGCTCGCCGCGGTGCGCGGTGCCGTGCCGCTGCTGCTGATATCCCTTCTCCGCACCGCAGTGTTCATGGGGTACCTGGCATATCTGGCCGCGTACTACGACAGCCGCTTCCAACTCGACCCCGGACTCTTCTCGTTCGTCTGGACGCTCAGCGGTGCTTCGTTCTTCGTGAGCAACCTCCTCACGGGACGGCTGACGAACTCCGCTCAGCCCCGGGTGCGTACTGAGCACCTGCTGCTCCTCGGCCTTGTCGCGGCCATGGCCTCCGTCGTCGGTTTCTACTTCACGCACTGGCTTCCGCTGGCTCTTGTGCTCACTTCGCTCCACGCAGCGAGTCACGCGGTCGTCGCCGCGTGTGCGGTGAGCCTGCTGGTGAGGCGCTGCGGGGCGCTGCGCGGATCCGCGTTGAGCATCAACGCTGCGGGGATGAGCCTCGGCGTCTTCGTCGGCGCTTCCCTGGGCGGCGCCGGGCTCGGCCTTGCCGGCTATCCCGGAATCGCTCTGGTCTTCGGGGCGCTCACAGCGGTGGCACTGGGGGCGGCCTTCCTGGTCTCGCGTCTCTCCGGCGACGAACTCACCGGCGAGGACGGCACGGAGAACCCCGATTCGTCCGACACGTCCACGACCTCGTGACCGGCCTCACGACGAACACGTCGTCCACCATCCGTTGCGGAAAGGAGTGCGTATGTGCCCGTCAGCATCATCGGCGCCGACGGTGAGCAGCGATTCCCGCACCCCGGAGGGGAAGGTGGGCCAGGCTTCCGGCGCCCGTGGTTCCGGGTCCTCTGTCTCACGCATGAGGCTGACGACGACGTGCGTCGTCCTCCTCGCTCTGCTGCTGGTGTCGGTCGTCGTCGCCATTGGTCTCGGGACTGCGGTGATCACGCCCCCCGACACCGCCCGGTACCTGTGGGCGGCTCTGAGCGGCGGGAAGATCGGCGCGAGCGAGACGACGACGTATCAGATCGTCTGGGAGATCCGCACTCCGCGCGTGCTGCTTGCCGCACTCGTCGGGGCGGGGCTGAGCACCATCGGGGTCGCCGTCCAGGCGATGGTGCGCAACGCGCTGGCGGACCCGTACGTCCTGGGGGTCTCCTCCGGAGCGTCCGTCGGTGCGGTCGGCGTCACCGTCACGGGTGGGCTTGCGGGGCTGGGGGTCTACGCCATGTCAGCGGGCGCGTTCATGGGGGCTCTGGCGGCATCCGCCCTGGTGTACACGGCTGCCGTAAGCCGGGCCGGGATGTCACCGCTGCGCCTCATACTGACCGGCGTCGCCATGGCGCTCGGCTTCCAGGCCGTGATGAGCGTGATCATCTACTTGGTCCCTAACAGCGAGGCCACCAGCACGGTTCTGTACTGGACCATGGGGAGCTTCGGCGCCGCGACATGGTCAGCGCTGCCCGCCGTGGCCGCCGCGGTGCTGCTCGGCCTGGTCGTGCTGCGGCGCTACAGCCGCGCCCTGGACGTGATGGCGCTCGGCGACGAGACCGCGGCGAGCCTGGGCGTCGACCCCGACCGGCACCGTAAGCAACTTCTGGTCCTCGTCTCGCTCGTGACCGGTGCCATGGTCGCCGTGAGCGGTGCCATCAGCTTCGTCGGCCTGGTCATGCCCCACTTGGTTCGCATGGTCGTCGGGTCCACGCACGCGCGCGTCCTCGCCGTCAGCCCGCTCGTCGGAGCCGTCTTCATGGTGTGGGTGGACCTAGTCGCCCGGACGCTCGTCGCCCCGCGGGAACTGCCCCTCGGCGTCATCACCGCACTGGTCGGCGTCCCGGTGTTCGTCACGCTGATGCGCCGCAAGGCCTACATGTTCGGAGGCCGTTGACATGGACCTCACCCTCGATCAGCTCTCCGTCGTCACCGATGGCAAGAAGCTCCTGAGCGACCTCTCGCTGAACGTGCCGGACGGCCGGTGCGTCGGCCTCGTCGGACCCAACGGCAGCGGCAAGTCCACCGCGCTGAGGTGCATCTACCGGGCCCTGCGTCCGAGTTCCGGCACCGTGCGGATCGGTGAGGAGGAACTCTCCCGTCTGAGGATGCGGCGAAGCGCCCAACTCGTCGCCGCCCTCGCCCAGGACGGAGAGGTCGAACTCGACTTCACCGTCGAGGAAGTCGTCGCTCTGGGCCGCACGCCCCACATCCGGGGCAACCACGTGCTCAGTGCCAGGGAGCGGGAGCTGTGCGAGCGGGCCATGGAGCAGCTCGACATCTCCCACCTCGCCCGGCGGGGCGTACTGACGCTCTCGGGAGGCGAGCGTCAACGCGTCCTCGTGGCCCGTGCGCTCGTCCAGGAGCCCAAGATCCTCGTCCTCGACGAGCCGACCAACCACCTCGACGTACGTCATCAGGTGGAGCTGCTGTCGCTGCTGCGCAGCACCGGCCTGACCACCTTGGTCGTGCTGCACGACCTCAACCTCGCCGCAGCGGCCTGCGACCAGCTCGGCGTGCTCTCCGAAGGCCGCCTGGTCGCCTCCGGAACTCCGGAGAAGGTCCTGACGCCGGAATTGGTTCACGACGTCTTCGGCGTCCGCACCACCGTCGTCTGCCACCCGCTGACGGGCGATCCGCAACTGCTGTATTCCCTCACCCTCACCCCTGCATCAAAGAACGGAAGTGACACGTCATGCACGCCACCCGGCCACTGAACTCCGCACGGCGACGCGCCGTCATGGGATCGACCGCGGCTGTCGCACTCCTGCTCACGGGATGCGGTGCCGATGTCGCGACCGACGGGAAGAAGTCCGAGAAGGCCACCGTCAAGAGGTGCGGTGAGCCGGTCGAATACACCACCCCTCAGCGCACGGTCGCCTACGAGGGCGGCAGCGCCGACAAGCTCTTCAGCCTCGGACTGACCGACCACGTGTACGGCTACGTGATGCCACCGGCGAACCCTCCCGTGAAGGAGTCGCCGTGGGCGTCCGAATACGCCAAGGTGAAGAAGCTCAGCGACGATCTCCTGAACAAGGAAGTCGTCGTCGATGCAAAGGCCGACTTCGTGGTGGCCGGCTGGAACTCCGGCTTCAGCGACCAGCGCGGCATCACACCCGAGATCCTGGACAAGCTCAAGATCCAGAGCTTCATGCACACCGAAAGCTGCTACAACTACCCGAAGCACCCGGAGAAGAAGAAGCCTTTCGAAGCCCTCTACACCGACCTGGAGCGGCTCGGGAAGATATTCAAGGTGGAGGAAAAGGCGACGAAGGTCGTCGACGACCTCAAGCAGCGTGAGAAAGCGGTGGAGGCAAAGGCGCCCAAGGGCAGTCCGGTACCGGTCTTCCTCTACGACTCGGGCACGGACCAGCCCTTCACCGCGGGGAACCAGGTCCCGCCCAACGACATCATCAAGAAGGCCGGTGGGAAGAACGTCTTCTCGAACCTCGACCACCGCTGGACACAGGTGAACTGGGAGAGCGTCACCAAGTCCGAGCCCGAGGTCATCGTGATCCTCGACTACGGGGACAAGCCGGCCAAGAAGAAGATCGATTTCCTCAAGAAGTCACGGCAGACCAAGGAGTTGCCAGCCGTGAAGAACAACAACTTCTTCATCCTCGACTACAACGAAGGCATCAGCGGCCCCCGCAACATCGACGGCCTGGAGAAGTTCGGCAAGTACGTGCGGAAACTGGAACGCTGAAGCACGCAGCAGCTATTGTGTGAAAAAACTCGGTATGCATGGCTCTGTGCGGGATGCGTCGGAGGAGGCTGACAGGCGGAACGTGATCCGCGAGGAGGCCGACATGGACAGACGTGGGGGTTGGAGCAGCAGGCAAGGTTTCGGTGAGGGGGCGGGCCGATGTCACGGCCAGATACGCAGAGGGGGGCATGCGGAGCGGGCCGGCCTTGCTGCGGATTTGGCGGGGGAGTTCGGGGCGGAGTTGGTGCGGGCTTTGCGTGCGGGGCTGGCTCCGGGCCGGGCCGGTGCATACGGTTCGCGTGGGCCGTCGCAGCTGAGTTGGTACGCGTTCGCCGTGGACTACGCTCAGGCGCACTGGTTGGGGCGGGCGGCGCACACCCGGCGGGAGAACAGCGAGGCGCTGGCGGCCATTACCCGGGCGATGTTGCTTGACCTGCCGGGTCGCCCCGAGGAGTCGCTCCTGCACCGTTCGCTGCAGGGATGGGCATTCGTCGTACTCGGGCCCCAGGAAGGCGAAGTTCCCGTACAGGCGCGGTTGGTACTGGACTGGGTAGCGAAGGCGTCCCGGCCGTTGATCGACCTGCATGACCCGGCGGTGGCCCGCGGTGTGCTTGATGCACTGCGCCGCAAGCGCGACGGCACGGCCGCGGCCCGGGAGACATGGCGACGCAAACGGAAGGTGCTGGTGAGCGCCTTGTACTACGCCGTCGAACAGGGTGAGTTGGGTAGTCATCCGCTCGACAACATCAGGGGTGGAGTCTCGCGGCAGGTAACCAAGGTCGATCCTCGTGTTGTCGTCAACCCTCAGCAGGCGCGCACACTGATCACCGCCGTCACTTACGTCGGCACCTATCACCGGGCACGTGGCCGACGGCTCGTCGGCTTCTTCGCGGGCATGTATTACGCCGGACTGCGTCCGGAAGAGGCAGCGGGGGTGGTGGTGACCGACTGCGTGCTGCCCACCAGTGGTTGGGGCCGGCTGGTCGTCAACCGGGCCCTGCCGCAGGTGGGCAAGAAGTGGACTGACAGCGGGCGCCGCCACGACCAGCGGGGGCTGAAGAACCGCCCGGCAGGTGAGACCAGGGTCGTGCCCCTTCCTCCGCACCTCGTTGCCTTGTGGCGCGAGAGCATCAACACCTTCGGGGTCGCAGACGACGGCCGCCTGTTCTTCACCGAGCGCGGCGACATCATCGGCTCCACCTCGTACTACAGGGCCTGGAGCGAAGCCCGCACGCTCGCACTACCGCCGCAACTTGTGGCGTCCCCGCTCGCCGCGAAGCCCTACGATCTACGGCACTCCGCCCTGTCCACCTGGCTGTGCTCAGGAGCAGATCCAGCGGAGGTGGCCCAGCGCGCCGGCAACAGCATCGACGTCCTCCTCACGCGCTACGCGAAGTGCCTCTACGACAGGCAATCCATCACCAACCAGCGCATCGAGCACCTCCTACGCGCCTACGACCCGCCCGCTCCGGACGACGAAACAGCTACGGCTTCGCCTGAGCAGTGACCCGCCAAACCGTGCACGTTTTCCGCAGAGCCGCCGACAATGCACTGGTCGAGCCACTGATGCCTCTTTGTGCGGCTGACGCGTAATCCTCGCGACCGCCGAAGGGTGACTGCGTTGTGCCGACGCCATCGAGCACTCTGAGCTGGACTGATGCCACAAGTAAACATCGCCACCGGGGCGGACCTGGCGCGTGCCGCCAAAAGGCAAACGGTCCAAGCACCGTTTGCCTTTTGACATGAACGCAATAGGTCCTGACCTGTATTTCTGCTGCTCAGGACCCTTGATCGGAAGTACCCCCGGCAGGATTCGAACCTGCGCACACGGCTCCGGAGCGTTCGATTCCCAGTGATTCGCGCAGGTCAGCGTCTTCTCTGACGGGCAGTCGAGCCAGTGGCGTCAGAAATGCGTCAAGTGCTCCGGCGGAGGACCTGACGCTCCGTGGACTGAAGGGGCCTCGGGTCAGGTCTCTTCGCAAAGGAGTTTGCCCTGCGCCCCGTGGCCCGGAAACAATGTCTGTCTGCGTGACGTTGGTCGCGGAGGCGGGATTGCGAGGGGTGACGGGGCTGAAGCTGTTCACGGTGAACGGTGGCGTGGCGGAGGTCTCGTCCCGCCTTGCGGGGCGCGAGCGGGAGTTGCATCAGCTGGTCGGGGCCAACCTGGAGACCATGCTGGGGGTGCGGCCGTTGGCGAGTGAGTACAGCACCGGGCCGGTCCACGGCGGTCGGATCGACACGCTGGGGATCGATGAGGGCGGGGCTCCGGTCGTTGTCGAGTACAAGCGCGGTGTGGATGCCGGCGTGATCAACCAGGGCTTGTACTATCTGTCGTGGCTGGTCGATCATCGGGCGGAGTTCGAAGCTCTGGTCCGCGGCCGTCTCGGGCCGACTGCGGCAGGCCAGGTGTTGTGGAGCGCGCCCAGGCTGATCTGTATCGCGGCGGGCTTCAGCCGCTACGACGTGCACGCCGTGCGTGAGCACAGGCGCTCCATCGACCTGGTCAGCTACCGCTTCCTGGGCAGCGATCACTTCGCCTTGGAGACGGTGGCGTCCGTCGGCAGGCAGGCGGCCCCGACCAGAGCAGCTGGCGTTCCCGATGCGGGAGGCGAAGCGCAGGGCCGCCCGGCCGGCGGTTCGCTGGCGGAGCTGCGGGAGGCCGTGGGCGAGGTTCTGTCGGGACTTGGCGATGACGTGAAGCGGATAGAGACCCAGACCTACCGGGCCTACCGGAGAACGCAGCATTTCGCGTGCGTGTGCCCTCCGCAGGAGACCAAGCTGCTGGTCTACCTCAAGGCCAACCCGAAGAAGGTCGACCTCATCCCGGACTTCACCCGAGATGTGACCGAGCGCGGCCACCATGGCACGGGCAATCTCGAGGTGGCGCTGCGAACGGAGCGGGATCTGGAACGCGCCGACGAGCTGTTCCGCCTCAGTTACGACGTGTCGTAACTCGGCAGCGCTCGCGCTCGGGTGCGGCGGTCGCGCGCTTGTGTGTGGAGTTGTGGGTTGTGGAGTGTTGGCGGCCTTTCGACTCGGGAGCAGTGGGTGGCGGTGGACTTCCATGATGCGGCGGATCCCCGGTTTGGCTAACCGGGGATCCGCGGTTATATACGGGCGCTGCTCCTGCACCACGCTGCGCGGTAACGCAAAGCCCGCTGTGAGCCGTGTTCTTGCCGACGAGGCGGTCTGAAGACACCGGTTGAAATACGCGCGTTTCGCTTTTCCGGGAGCGTTGCTGGGAATTGCTGTGAGCGGCGATTTCGCCAGGAGTCGCGATCACTGGAGACTCACCGGTCCCAGCAAGCCCGTGGCGCAGAAGTCCGAGGCTGAACAGCGTCGTTGAAAGCACGCGATGGGAGCTGTCTTACCAGGAGATGACGGGTTGCGGCATGCTGGGTACATGAGCAGGTGCGCGGCAGCCAGGATCTCCGTGCTTCCGGAGTCGCTCGGCGACTTGGCCGGGCCGACCTCCGGGAATGTGGTCCTGCCCCGGCATATCGACTGGGGACCGCACTACGAGTACGACCTCGCCGACGAGGCCGATCTGATTCTCATGTACGAGCGGGTCATCCGCGAGGCCCAGTCAGCGGCCGACCTACGCTCCTACCTGAGCGCTGACCTGTTGCTCCGGCACTGGGGGAATCTCTTCCTGCCGTCTGCAGTCCGCGTGGCCTGGCAGACACGCTTCCCCGAGCTGGGGCCCACGGTGGCCGCAGCGTAGTGCAGGAGTTGCACCGCCGGCTGATCCGCGCTGGCTCGACGCGCTGGGTGACGACTTCGATGAGCGGCCATCGCTAGGGTCGATGACATGACGTACACGCCGCGCCGGCCGGTCTCTGAACTCCCCTTCGGCGGGAGCGACATCATCCTGCGCTACCACCTTGAGCACCCGGCGGTCCCCTTCGATTTCGAGGAGACCCTGGAGACGTGGTCCGTCGGCATCTTCCGGTATCACGGAGAGGACGAGGCGTGTCCGAACTGCTCGGAGGAGCAGGCGTGCGAGTTCTACGAGAGCGGCACTCCGGTCGGGGACATGAGCTTCGTCCGGATCCGCGACTACACCTCCGACCCCGCTTGGGAGGCGGCCGACTCCCAGTCGGGAGACATCGAGAAGGTCGTCGCGGTGTGTACCGACCCGGCCTACTCCATGACCCCCGGCCTGCATTGGTCGGAGGACTTCGAGAGGACCATTGAGATGCCCTTCGGCGACCTCCTCATCATGAACCGGGTCCACATCGCCCCCG
This sequence comes from Streptomyces sp. TAA486, assembly GCF_000426165.1. NCBI lineage: Bacteria > Bacillati > Actinomycetota > Actinomycetes > Kitasatosporales > Streptomycetaceae > Streptomyces > Streptomyces sp. TAA486. The sequence continues at coordinate 695,310 of NZ_AUEV01000001.1, forward strand.
AGTGGCGAGGCTTCGGCATCGGCGCACTGGCCGCGGCCGAGGCAATCCGGCGCCTGCGCGGCGGATGCTGCGCAGTGGCGTGTGAACCAGCGCCGACGGACCGCGAGTTCGGAGATGACGAGACCGCTTTCGCCAAGGCTCGAACCAAGATCGCCAGGGTGTGGGAATCGGTGGGCTTCCAGCCGTTCAAGAACGGCATCTACCTCCTCGACTCTGCCATGCAGCACCCGGAAGACTGCAGGATTGCCTGGCAGGAGCACTTCGCCCGGTAGTCGAGGCAACCTCCTGCGTGAGGTTGGGTGTGCCGCTGCCCGGGTTTTCCGTCAGCGCCGGTTTCCACGTGAGGCGTGAAGTGCGGGCGGCGCGTGGATCGCTGGTTTCGCCGAAGGCGGGCGGGGGCGTTCAGTGGTTGCCGTGGTGCTGGGTGGTGCTCGAAGTCGGCAGCGGGCTTGCTGGGCTGTGAGGTCGGCTAGGGCGCGGCGGGTGCCGGTGGCGAGTTGGTGGGGGCTGTTGGCGGGGTCTTCGGCGAAGGCGCGGATACGGATGGCGGTTCGGTGGGCGCCGAGGAGGAGTGCGCGCTGGAGGATCTGTTCTGCCCAGTGTTCGGGTGAGCCGGCAGGCTGGGAGAGGCGGGCGAGCACATCCTCCGGGCGTGCGTTGGAGGGGGCGAGGAGTCCATGGTGCTGTGCTTCCCACAGCACCGTGATCGGGTCGATGACCTCACCGCGGAGGGCGAGGGCGGTCAGGCATTGGTAGAGCTGTCCGTGCAGTGGCAGGGCGAAGTCCTCGGCGCGCAGGGGCAGTTCTTTGAGGTCGCCTGCTCGGTCGGTAGCGGTCGCGAGGAACAGGCGTTCTTCTTCCAGCGCTTCCTCGGTCCTCTCGGGCGGCGGATCCGCCGGGAGGGGTGTGCGGGGAAGGGAGCCGGGGTGCGGCCTGGTCTGGCCGGCCAGCTCATCAACGAACCGAGCGAGGACACCGGCCTGTTCGGCGACCGCGGCGACGGGGTCGGGCAGGGTGGTGTCGGTGGCCAGCTGTTCCAGGCGCATGGCGTGTTCGCGCAGGGTGCGTCGTGCGTGGTCGGCGCGGATCATCTGTGCGTAGGACGCAGCGTGTTGTGGCCGTGGGCAGGCTCCGATGCATGTGTGGAGGTAGGCGGTGCTCACGCCCGGAGCTTCATCGACGGCGCGCGCGAGGACGGCGTTGATCCACGCCGGCTCCTTGCGGTGCAGCTCTGGCTCCGGTGGCGTGAGGGTGCGCATTGCCGCGTACACCGCCCGGTGGGATGCGGCCTGGAAGTGTTCAGGCAGCAGGGCCTCGGTCCGAGCCAGCTGCTCGGGGTCGAGGAGGAGCGCGCCAAGGAGGGCTTGCTCGGCATAGTGCACGGGCGGCTCTGGCGCGGGTTCTACGTCGAAGTCCTCCTCGTCTGTCTCGGGGGTGTGGGGCATCAGGCCGCCAGGTCGAAGTCGTCCGGGCCGAGGGTCTTGTCGAGGTGTGGTGCGAGCACGTGCGCCGCGAGCCGGGGTGGGACGGCGTTGCCGATCTGGGAGAACTGCTGGCCCTTGTTCCCGGCCCAGGGGTAGTCGGCGGGGAAGCTCTGGAGAACGCCGGCTTCTTGTGCGGTGATCCGCACCGCCTCCGCTGTCGCGGTGTCGTCGCTGTGGCCAGGGGGTTCTGCGACCCAGGTGCACTCATTGGCCCGGTGGCCAAAGAAGAGCGTGCCAGCGGGCTCATCTGCACCGCGAACGGTGGCGTTGGTCTGGTTGTTACTGCGCAGCAGCCACCTCCGCCCGCCCGTACCGTCAGGCGGCTGTGTGGTGCCGGGGTGGGGCCGGACCGTCCACTGGCCGCCGGACTTGGTGGTCAGTGCTGGTGCGGGCCGGGTATGGGGGCTGGTGGTCTGGCGGGTTCCATCGGGGCGCTGGTCGCGGCCGGTGTGCAGGAGCCAGGTGCCGCGGTCGCGGGCGTCGGTGAGGGATTTGCGGGAGCCGGAGGGGAAGGGTTCCGGGCCTCCTCCGGGTCCGCCGCCGGCGCAGACGGTGGGAACGGGCCTGTTGGTGGCGCCCCAGCCGAGGGCCTGCGCCATGGACACCCACTTCCCGCGGCCCGGGCCGAAGAGCGTCTCCGGCTCGGCGAATGGGGCGTGTGTGGGCTCCGGCGGCAGGGCGGTGCGCACGCGTGAGGCGAGCAGGATCGCCCGTCTCCTGGTCTGGGGGACGCCGTAGTCGGCGGCGTTGAGAATCCCGGCCCAGGTGGAGAAACCCCAGGTGCGCAGGGTCTGTGCGTACTGGCGCCATAGCGGCAGGACGTCGGGTACCTCTTCCATAACGGTCCACTCGGGCTCGCCGACGGTGTTGAGGGCGTGCAGGTAGCGCATGGGTTCGGCCGCCAGTAGCGAGCGTGCGTCGCGGCAGGAGGCCAGCAGCTTCGCGCGGGTGTCTTGTCCTGCGGCCAGGTCGGCGACGGCCTGGTGGACCAGCGGCTGGTCGAGCAAGCCGAGGCGTTTCCCGGCCATGCTCCATGCCTGACACGGCGGGCTCGCTATCAGGCCGATGGTCCGGCCGGTGAACGGCCAGACGGGATACGCCGCGACGTTGGTGCGGATGGTCAGCTGACCTGCGGCGGCGCGGGTCTTGCAGGCCCACTCATCCCACTCCAGGCCCACGTCCTGCGAACCGAGCACTGTCAGTGCGTGTGTCCATCCGCCGGGGCCGGCGAAGAGGTCCAGGATCACGTAGCGAGTCCGAAGTCGTCCTGCACCGGCTCGGCTTCGCCGCGGCAGGCCCATGGGGAGCAGCCGTCGGGCACACCGTGCTCCATCACCTCCGCGTCCAGCCCGCCGCCCTCTCCGGTTTCCTGTTGCTGGGCGGCCTGTTCGGTGGCGGTGACGTGGTCGATCGGGGCCTGGTCGAGGGGTACGCGGGAGCGGTGCAGGAATGCCTGTCCGAGGAGCTTGGTGCCGGTGGCGTTGGCGCGGGCGTTGCCCTGGCGGATCGCGGCGTCGAAGGCGACGACGTCGTCCCATTCGGCGGGGGAGGTGTCGCGGATGTGCCTCCATTGGGCGTTGCCGTGGAAGGGGCAGCCCAGGCAGGACGACTTCGGCGTATTGGCCAGCCCGAGGTCGGTGAGGTAGCGAGCGCAGTCGGCGCGGGACCAGTTCATCTCCGTGATGAGGGGATGGCGGTTGCGCATGTAGGCGACGTCGGCGTCCTTCGCGCGGTGGAACTCGTCGGTGGAGATGCCGATCCACTGCTCCACGAAGACGCCCTTGGGCACGCGGTTCGGGTGGGGGTAGCCGAGCAGTGAGCGGATCTTCTTCTTGATTGGTTTGACCTTGTACTCACCGCTGCACTGGCGTCGTGTCATCCCGGCCTTGCCGTCCTGGTTGAGGATGTGCAGCGGCATGGAGGCGAAGCGGTGATCCGGGTCGAGAGCGTCGTCGCGGATGTTGCCGGCCGAGACACGGAGAACGGGTATCCCCGCGGGCTCGGCTATTTCGCGTTCGAGACGGTCGAGGTGGGCGTAGACGGCTGCGGGCTCCCAGCCGGTGTCGGCGAAGATCGCGTAATCGGCCTTGGGGAGAAGGCCGTTGGCGGACAGGCACAGCAGGGCGCTGCTCTGCACGCCAGCGCCGAGAGACAGAGCGCGGAACTGTGGGGTGGTCAAAGGGACTTCCAGGAGGTGGAGGAGGGGTCGAAAGCGCGCGGGAGGTGATCGGCGGAGCCGTCCTGGGCGGCGGTGCCGTGGACGGCATGGGCGAACTCGGCAACCAGCGCTGGGGCGTGGGCGGGGTCGATGAGATGGCCGGCGGCCGTCGGTCGCGAGGTGGGCGAGCTGGCGCACGCGTGCGTAGACAGCGCGGATCTCGGGGCTGTGGTACATCGGCTGGGAGTTGAGCGTGTCCACGATGGTGAGCGCGGATCGGGCCAGGTGCTGGGCGGATTCCGTCTGTGTGGTCAGCAGCGCGGTGGGAGTCGGCCCGCCCAGCGCGTGCTGCACGTGGGTGTCGTTGAATCGGGTGAAGTCGGCTGCCAGCGCCAGGAGTTGTTCGGCGGGCTCAAGGGAGAAGGTCTTCTCGGGCAGGGATGGCTCCCTCCGGGGGCGGCGGGGTGGCTCAGCGACGCCGGCGGGGGCGGTCGAGCTGAGCCAGGGCGTGATGGACGTGCGGATTCATCGCGGTTCCACGGACCGGTGTGACCAGGGCGCTGTGCTCATGCCGGGTGCTGAGGGGGACGTCGGTGAAGGCCCGTTCCACGGCGATGGGCGTGGCCAGGTGGGAGAAGAAGTTGCGGACGAGGCCCTCGGGGGTGTCCTGCGCGAAGGTGGCCAGCGGTGCGTTCTCGAAGTAGAGGTGCTCGACCTGCCAGGCGATCTCCTCGTCGGGCGTGTATTCCAGTCGGCAGTACAGGTCGGGGGAGGTGAGGGTCCCGCCTTCGATCGACCAGTGGTTCAGTTCGGCGAGCTGGTCCAGGGGCATGTCCGTGATCGGGATGCGCTCGGCGTGACGGGTATCGCCGAGGAGCTGAGGCAGTGCCTGGGTGACGGCGGCGACCGCCTCCAAGGGCGACTGTCTGCTGAAGGTCGCTTCCCAGTAGGGCTTGTGATGGGCCACGGTGCACCACCGGCCGAGTGGGTGCAGCGGGGTGAAGTCGACGACGAGGCTGCCGTCGGGACTGTCGATCGTGACGTGTCCGGTGGTGGCGTCGTGCTCGTGGTTCCAGCCGAAGAGGTGGATGAGGGGACCGATCACGTCGGCGATCCGGTCGCCTGCGCCGGCCATGTACCGCGGTGAGACCATGACCCGCTCGTCGGGTGCGTACTGGCTCATCGTCGAACGCCCTGCGCGGCGGTGACCTTCGGGACGGCGTTGCCGGCGGGTTCGCGACCAGCGATTGGCGCGGGCCGGGCGGCGAGGGCGGTCTTGCCGCGCTCGGTGCTGGTGAGTGCCTGCCCGGCGTACAGGCTGGTGCTCGTGTCGCGGTGCACAAGTCCCTTGGTGTGCAGGGCGGTGTAGGTGGCCATGTTGATGCGGAGGCCGCCGGGGACGCTCGCGTACATCCGTCCGCGCGTCGACTCCCGCAGCTGGACGCCGCCTTGAGCGATCAGGTGCAGGGCCTGGTGCTGGACTGGGCTGAGTTTCACGGACTTGGCCTGTGGAGCCTGTGCCGAGCTCTGGGCTGCGCGTTTCGTTGCGGTGGGGGTGGGGGCGGCGGGGTGGAGCCAACTGGCGGTGTAGCGGCAGGCGGTGGCGCAGTTGTCCAACCGCCCTGCAGCATCGTCCAGGTGGGCGGTGATGGCGGTGCGGGCGCGTCGGTGCCGTTCCTGGTGCTTGGAGTCGCGCTCCGGTTGCTCGGGGTGGAAGGGGGCGGCGTCGTAGGTGTTGTCGGAGACGGCCATAGCCAGGCAGGCCGTGGCGTGGGCGGCGTCTTCAGCGACGGCGGCAAGGCAGTCCGCGGCGGCGCGGGCTCCGGGCCGCCGGGCGAGCGGGCTCTCATCGAACACGGTCAGGCGCGCGAGCGCGCCGGTGACCAGGTCCTGAGAGGTGGCCAGCAGCGGGGTGAGGCGCCGCAGTCCATCCGTGCCGGTGCCCGGCTCCGCTGCCTGCGTGGCCAGGTGCTTGCGCAGGGAGGTGAAGCGGTCGGCCAGGGCACTGAGTTGGCCGGCCTGGGCAAGGGGAGAAGCCTGTTCCATGAGGGGTCCTCTGTTGGGAGGGCTGGGTGTTGTCAGCGGCGGCGCGAGGCCTGGGCGCCGCCGGGAGACGCACTTGGGCGTGGCTGCGCGGAGTGCCGCCGTGCGGGCGGGGTGTGGTCCAGCGCGGGGATGCCAAGGGCCACGTGGATGCGTGCGCCCGTGGTGTAGAGGTGGCTCTCAGCCCGGACGACGACGGCAATGGCCTCGGACTCGGTCGTCTCTGGCGGCAGGACATGGCCCGCGGGGGTCGGGCGGAAGCCGTGCAAGGCCAGCACCTGCCGGATCGCAGCGGAGCGCGTGGTGGCGGTGACGTGGCGGCCGGTCAGGTCGAAGTGGACATCGGCCACAGCCTCTTCGCGGGCAGTGGAGGTCAGGTCAGCGATGTTCGTGGTCTTGGCGAGCAGCCCCATGAAGGCCAGCGCCGTGGCCTGATCGGCGTCCCGGCGCGATGTGCCGGTCGGTAGCTGGTACCAGGTGCGACCGTGCTGTTCGTGAGCGGTGAAGCCGCTCTGGGTGAGGATGCGGTGGGCATCGCGGATGTCGGAGTTGACGACGACGAAGGTGCGGCCGTCGTCAGCCGAGCCGAAGAAGACGTCGTGATGGTCGATGAAAGCCACAAGAGCTCCGGGCGTGGTCAGCGGGCGCGCCGCGTCGGCTTGCTGCCCGGCGGGGTATGGGCGCTGCCCGGTGCAGGGCCCGGGTGCGGACGTGCGGCCTTGGCCGCCTCGTCTGGGCCGGTCAGGACCTCACCTGTGAGGTCGAGGGCCGTGCGGGCTTGGCGCAGGTGGCTGTGGACGGTGCGGCGCAGCCCCTCGGCTTTCCGCACGGCGGCGGTGTCGGCCTCATCGGGGGGTGTGCGCAGGTCACCCAGCGGAGCGAGCGCCTGGACGTAATGGTGCAGGGCCTGGGTGACCGGACGGCACGCCGTGGCCAGCACGCCGGCCATCCGCTGGGAATCTGCCGGGCGTTGCTCGGCCTGCTCCGCGTAGTAGTAGGCGTCGCCGGCGAGTCGGCGGGCCAGCTGGGAGAGGAGGTCGATGTGCCGGGTGGCGGTGAACAGGGCGGTGCTGCCGGGGCCTGGTTGGACGGGGTGGGCGTCGATGTCGGCGATGACGGCGTCCAGTGCCGCGGCCGGCGTGAGGTCGTCCAGATCGTCGGGTTCAGTCAGCATGGCTTTCAACGGGCCTTTCATGCGTGGGGAGTTGGGCCAACCGCCGCGCCGGTCCTGGTGTGCGCGGCAGGAGAAGGCGGGCGTCAGGCGGCGGGCCCGTAGTCGTCCTGCTGCGCTGCCGTCTTGTTGATGGCGCGTGCGGTGATGGCTTTGGAGGCGCGGGCGGAGGCCGCGGACAGCTCGGCGGCGCCGGGTTCGGCGTACCAGGGACGCAGAGTGAGCATCGCGGCGCGCATTCCGGTCGCGAAGCACAGGGCGGTGCCCTTGGCCAGGGCGCGGATCGCGTCCGGGGGCAGGATCCGCTGCTGCCGCATCGAGACCGACGTCGACTTGCCCGACTCCGAGCGGGAGACGGAGGTGGTCTCCACGTCGTGTTCGCCGATGAGGCGGGAGAGTTTGTCGGCGAAGTCGGGGTCGTCGATGCCGGAGCCGATGACCTTGACGGTGCTGGCGGACCACATGGCGTCCATGCCGGCCTCGCCCCACACTTTCTGGCCCTGGCGGTAGGACTGCAGGATCGTGAGCGGGATGATGCCGCGCGAGCCCAAGTGGGAGTACAGGTCGGGCAGGTCGGAGATCTTGCAGACGTTTGCGGCCTCGTCCAGGACGGCGAGCGCGGGCGGGTCGAGGCGTCCGCCGGAGCGTTCTGCTTCGGCGGTTGCGGTGCGCATCACCGCATCGGCGCAGGCGGCGATCAACGCGGAGGCTCCTCCGCCGCCGTCCTTGGAGAGCAGGTAGAGGGTGTCGCGGCCGGTGACGAAGTCTTCCGGGCGGAATTCTTCGGTGTCCTGTTGCGGGGTGATCCAGGCGGCGATGTCGGCGTTCAGCAGGGCGGCGGCGTACTGGCGGGCGGTTTCGAAGATGCCGTCGCGGGTTTCGGGCGGTCCTTCGACGGTGCCTTTGAGCTGGGCGGCGACCGGGGCGAAGCCGGTGTCGCGGAGGATGTCGAGCGGGGTGCGGTCGCCGGGGAAGGCGAGCCAGGCCATGACGTCGGTGATGGGGCGGGTGTCGTTGGCGGCGGCGAGGAAGAGCTGGGCGAGGATGTTGGATCCGGCCTTGGACCAGAAGTCCTGCTGCGAGGCGTCCACGGAGGCGGACAGGAAGTGCCCGGCGAGCCGGTTGGCCCCCTCCAGGGTGGTCGCGGTGGCCAGAGGGTTCCACCACATGGTGCGCTGCCCGTGGGCGATCTGCTGGGGGTCCATGGTCCAGGTGCGGCCGATACGGGCGCGGGCTTCCAGGGTGGCGGTGTAGGCGTCACCGGCGGCCTTGTTGCTGGTCAGCAAAACGGGGCCGGGGGCGTGGAGGATGGCGGGGATCGCCAGCGCGGTGGTCTTGCCCGAGCGTGGCGCCATGATGGCCACGGCCACGTCCTCGTATCCCATGCGGACCTCGCGCCGGGTTCCGGCGAGGTTGCCCAGCAGGATGCCGGTCTCGTGCGCGGCAGGGGACTTGGTGTCCTTCAAGGTCGGTCGCAGTGAACGGGCTTTGGCGGTGGTCTGTTTGGACAGCAGCGGCGCGATGTCGCCGCGTTCGGCCATGCCCGCCACCGACTTCTTCCTCCTGCCCTTACCGCTGTCGCGGCGGGTCCACCACAGGGCACCTAGTGCTGCGAGCGCGAGGAGGAGGGTGATCGGCACGATCAGGCGGCCGATCATCAGTGCCGTAACTCCGGTGTGGGGCCAGAGGAGTTCGGGGTGGACCAGCGCGGCTGCCGGCTGGTAGGGCGCCCACGGGCCAGCGCCAGTGAGCTGAGTGGTGATGTTCCCGCCGAGCCAGGCCAGATTGGCCAGCGGCACGGCGATGGCCATGAGGGCGAGGAGGATGCGGAAGGCGACGTCATAGCCGTCGCTCGTCGAGGGCGTGGAAGGGGAGTTGGGCACGGGCAGCCTTCAGGGGCCAGGGGGCGTACGGATGAGGGGCGGCCGACGGAGACTCGCCGGGCAGGAAGGGCCGTTGAGCTCACAGCCGGCGGCGTTCAGGAGCGGCCGGCAGCGGTCATCCGGCTGCGGCGGCTCTTCAGCGGCGTCGCGGCGGCCTGTGGGGAGCTGGGGGCGAGTCGAGGGAGGGCGCCGCAGCGGGCCGTGCCGCCGGCGGGGTGGCTTGCTCGGCGGCTGCGGCGATGTCCAGCAGCGTCTGGCCCTGAATCGCCCAGGTGTCCAGGTAGTGCCATCCTTCGGCGTTGCGTTCCGCGAGGGGCTCGTCGAACGACTCGGTGCCCGGACGGGCGTTCTCCGGAAGGGCCTCGCGGATCCCGGTCCATTCGGACTGCAGTGCGCGCATCTTGCCGAGACTGTCCCGGAGCGTGGCCAGGGAGTGGGCCCAACCTCTTGTCCGCTCCTCCGCGGGGATCTGGGCGAGCTGCGCTTGTGCTCCGTCCAGGAGGTGGTGGCCGTCGTTGAGAAGCTGGCGGAAGGCGCGCCAGGTGTCGGTGTCCCGTTGACGCTGGCGCAGCCCGTAGGTCACGTCGTCGACCGGCCAGCCGTCGCTGTCGCTGTGCAGGTCGGAGTAGAGGTCCCAGTCGGCCAGGATCTGTTCGGATTCGCGCATGTATTCGGCGAGCTGGTGCAGGCGTAGCTGGTGCAGGGAGGGTGGGTTGGTCGTCACGAAGGGGGCTTTCGACGGGGGAGAGGCGTACAGGCGGTTGCGCCTGTGGTGCGAGGCGTGTGCCGGCCGAACGGTCAGCGGCGCCGTGCGTTCGTCGTGGGTGCCGCCACCGGTGCCGGTGTGCGCTCGGCCTGAAGAGCGGCTGCGCGGCGGGCCTTTCGGGCTGCTGCCCGTGCGGCGGCAAGGCGCTGCTTATGGGCTTCGGCGAGGGCTTCGCCCTGGGGGCCGGTGCGTTCCTGCGACACCAGGTGCGGGCGCGGAACGCCGGTCATGGGGCGCTGGACCGGGGCGGTGGCGGCGAGGGCGGTGGTGAATCCGCCGAGGAGGTGGCGCGGGGTGCGGTCGTTGAAGAAGGCGTGCCACAGGCGCTGATAGCCGCCGAGCCCGTTGCCGAGCCGCACCTCCGCCTGCCAGTGGAAGACCCCGTCACGGAGCACAGAGTGGCGGCGCAGCGACAGCCGCCCGTCCGGCGCGAGAGCCTGCTGGTTGCCATGCTCGCCCTGTTCCATGGTCCAGCCGGCTGTGATGAGCGGCTGCCACACATCCGGCGCCGTTGGCGGTTCGGGGCGGATGAGGGCATCGGTGAATCCGGCGAGGAACTCGACCGGGGTGTGGCCGCCGAACTCGGCGTACCAGGCCTCGTCCCAGGTCTCGGTGCGGATGCGCCACCACGCGGTGCCGGAGCGGGAATCGGGTGCCAGGACACTCTGTAGCGCTGGTCGGGGCTGGCCTGCACGACGTGCGGATAGTCCGAGTCGGAGAGGTTCTTCCAGCCGGCGGCGCGCAGGGCCTGTGTGACGTGCCGCGGGTCGCCGCACCCGGCCAAGTGCCTCGGGCTGGTGGCGAACTGGATACTGCTGCGCGGGTCGAGTGCCTCCACAGCGGGATGGGCCTGCTTCATCGACGCCGCCCGCCGCCGGCCAACGCGGACGGCCTCGGAAGCCCGGCGGGCTTCGGTGCCCGTGCGGGTGTGCGAGGGCGGCGCTGGATGCCCCAGACGGTCCTGGCCCGTCGGGTGGCGCGGGCGGCGGTGACGCGCAGGCGCTGCCAGGCGCCGAGCTGGGAGGGCAGCACCATGTACGGCGTCACGCTGGCCTGCCGGGCGGCGGCGAAGGGAATGCTCCCCGGTGGGCGCAGCAGCGGCATCGGGTCGGCCAGGGCGGCGGCGAATCCCTCCACGGCCCGCATGGGGGCGTTGTCGCTGAGGACCGCGTCCCACACCTTCATCTCTTGCCCGCTGCTGGTGGTCGCGTTCGCGCCGGCCACCCAGCGCGCGGAGCCGTTGTGCTGCTGGAACTGGAGGCTGGCCGCGCCGTCGGGGCTCGTCGCGGTGGGATGTTCCCCGGCGGTATTCGTCCAGCCCTGGGCGGTTAGCGGACGCCACACGTTGGGCGCCTGCGGAGAAGGCGGCCGGGTAAGGGCATCGGTGAATCCGGCGAGGATCTCCACCGGGACCGCGGCGCCGAAGCTTGCCTCCCAGGCGCTTGCCGGGCCGTCTCCGCTGTTCCCCGCGACCATCCACCTCGGTGGGTTGAGATCGTGCGCGTAGGAGACGCGAGCGGTGCCGTCGGGGCTGTTGAATACGATGGGCCCGCCGGAGCGGCGGGTGTGGTTCTTCCAGCCCGCGGCATGCAGGTAGCCGGTGATGTGCGTGAGGTCGCCGCCGCCGGCAAGGTGCCGCGGCTGGATCAGAAAATGCTGCAGTGGAACCTCCCAGCCGGGCATGGCAGGACGCGGGCTCACGACTGTCCCCCGCGAACAGGGCCTGAGGCGGCGTTCGTTGGCACCGGTGTGGGTGTGGAGGCCGTGACCTGCGCGGCCGGGATGTTGTCGGCCCGAGATGCGCGCAGGTGGATCTCGCCTGTGTGCTCGTCGAGGTCGAGGCTGATGTCGTGAAGGGCGTTGGTGGCGTGGCCGAGGGCGAGGCACAGTTCGGGCGTGAAGGTGCCCTCGGCGGCGCGGGTGTAGTGGGAGGCGGTGGCCAGCAGCATGCTCAGGCGGTCCAGGACGCCCTCGTCACCGTCGAGGACCGTCTCCAGGATGAGGGCGGCCTGCTGCGCGTCGGCCTGTGAGAGGTGTTCGGTCAGCCGTCCCAGATCGTGGGCGATGTCCCGCGCGAGGAGCACGGGGTCGGTCGGGATGTTGGTCATGGTCCTCCGCGAGTAGGAGAGTTGGTGGATTCCCACGCGCGGCCCTCATCAGCGATGGGCGCCTCGTCGACGGGCGAGGATCGGGCCGGCGGCAGGAGGATCTGCCGCGTCATCTCGCTGGCGACGATGGTGTGGAGGTAGCGGCGGATGAAGAAGGCCGCCAGCCGGGGCCGGCGCGTGGCAGACATCGGGGGTGGGACGGTGCGGGGATGGTCGGGGATCGTGCTGCTCCAGGGGTGGTTGTTCAGCGGCTGCGCCAAACCGGTGCGTTCGGGCCGGGAGCGGCAGGTGCCGGGGCGGGCCGCAGGGGGACGGGAGCCTTCATCCCGGTCGGGGGGGTTGAACAGGTCCGGCGCGATGTGGATCTGGAAGCCGGTCGCGTGGAGGGTGAGCGCGGACCGTGTCGCCGCACGCTGCTTCTTGTCCGCCGTGTGGTCCGGGGGCAGTTCGAACGTGAGCGCCGCAGGCGGCAAGGGCGTGCCGGGCCGTTTGAAGCCGGAGGCTTCGAGGAGGACGTAGGCGTCGGGATGGACCTCGGCGCGTGTGTCGGCGCACACGCGCCCTCAGGCTCGGCGGGTGATCTCGATGTCGTTTCCGTGCGCCTCGGCGAGGTTCACCGCTTCCGTGGCCTCTTGAGCTTCGGTGCCTCGGGTGGGCGAGGTTGCTGCCTGCCGGTCCTTCACTTCGGCGAGTGCGACGGTGTAGGCGGCCTTGTCAAAGAGGTCCGGGCCGATGTTGACGCGGTATCCGGCGGCCAGCAGCGGGGGGATGGCGCGGCTGGCCAGCTGATGCTGCTGCTTGCGGGGCAGGTCTTCGGGGACCACGTGCCAGATGTAGGCCGGACCCGCTGTCACCACCCTCTTGCGTTCCAGGCCGAGTTCGTCGAGCAGGCTGAGGAGGTGTTCGAGTGCCGCGGTGCGGGAGTCGGCGTAGATGGTCGAAGCGCCCCACCGCCGGTAGATCTCCAGGTCGGTGCCGCACTCGTCGGCGAGGTTTCCCACGAGGTGGTTGCTCCTGTTCGTCGGGTCAGCGCTTGCGCTGTGGAGGGTCGCGGTCGGCTTGAGGGGGTGCACTTGCCGGGCCGTGCGGTGCCGCATCGGTGGAGGGGCGTGCTGCGGCGTTGTTGCGGATTTGCTCGATCTGCCAGGCCTGCCGGGAGATGCTGGCGGCGGCGTTCATCAGCGCCTCCGGCAGTACCGGTTCCTGCCCGGCTGCTTCCAGCCGTCGTGTCCAGGGGGCCCAGGCGGAGACCACCGTCATCAGCATCCGCGGGAGCATCCCGTCGTTCGGCGCGACGAGTTCGCTCAGCACCTCGGCCACCTGACGGTCGTCAGCGGCGGCGCCGGCACGTGCGGCGAGCTGCGCGAGGTACCTGTGGGCCGCGGCACGGTCGGAGTCGACGGTGCTCAGCACGTCGAGTGAGGGGTCGAGGTGGACGCTGAATCCGGCGAGGAGCAGATGCTGCGCGGCGGCGGTGGCGCCCTGGCGCTGTTCCTCGACGGGCAGTGTGCGCGGTTGGCGGTGGTAGGTGCCCAGCGGCCCAGGGGCGGGGAGGAAGTGTCCGGTGGTCTGGAGGATCCCGGCCGCGCGCTCGGTGCCCCCGAGGGCGATGACCAGCCCGGTGCGGTGGTCCCGGCTGATGGAGATGTAGTCCTGGACGAAGAACTGCGGTTCCGACTCCGGGGCTTGGCCGATGCTCATCGCGTACGTCCCCGTGTCGGTGCGGGCTGGTGTGCCGGCGGGCACGGGGCGGTGGCCGGGTCGGTGTCGCGGGGCGGGTGGCGCATGAGGACGCCGATGCCCAGGTCGGCGAGTTGTGCTGCGGCGGCCTGGACGTGGTGGGCTTGCTCGGCGGTGTCACTGGCGGGCAGGACGAAGGCGAGTTCGGCGGGGTCCCAGGTGAAGCCGTTGCTGTGCAGCGCGGTGGCTGCCGCTTGGCTGGGGATCTTGGCGGTGATGACGCCGTCGCCGTACCAGGTCATCACCACACGCTCGGGCTCCGGAGCCGGGGCGGCCGGTGCCGGCGCCGGGTGTTCGGCGTTATAGCGGACCTGGCCGAGGGCTTGTTCGTAGCGGGGGAGCAGATCGGATGCGACGTCCCGGGAGGCTTGGACCGGGTTAGCGGGGACCGCGACGCCGTCAGGCTCCCGGACACCACGGAAGGCCTCTGGCTCCGTCTCAGGTGGGGCGAGGGCGCCGACGAGATACTCACCGCCGTGCGCGGGGCGGTCGATGACGTACAGGCGTCTGCCGTCCTGGTGGGTGAGGACGGCGTCGTGCCCGAGGACGACGTCGGTCACGGCGGTCGAGACGAGGTTCATGTCCCACAGGTCCGCCGCGATGGGGAACTGATCAGGGTAGGCGGCGTGTTGGTGGTATTCGCTGGACCAGGTGCCGGGCAGCTGCTCAGCGAGGGCGGCGGCGAAGGACTCCAGGTCGCGGGTATCGGTTCGGGGCATTCCTCTCCACAGGACGGGAGTTGAAGGGGTTCTACCGGCGGCGGCCGGGTGCGGCGCCGGGGCCGGGTGGCGGCTGGGGCGGACCTGGGGTGGGGGCGGGGCAGGGGCAGCTGACCGAGGCCTCCCGCTCCTCAGCGGCGACCTGTTGTGGGCAGAGGGCGCGGTGCGGGTGCCGGGTGTGCCGGTCGGCCAGCTCGTCGCGGATCAAGCCGACATCGGAGACGAGGATGCTCAGGCGCTCGGAGGCGAGGTAGCGCAGCCGGTTCGCGTAGTGGGGATCGGCGCTCTCGCCGAGGTCTTGGAGGAAGTCGGCGGTGGCGGCGAGGACTTCGCCTACGGCCGCGAGCACGCCGTCGCCTGGAGCGGTCAGCTCGGTGAGGGCGTCGGTGACTTGCTCGGTGTGGTCGGCTTCGCGGATGCGGCGGGTGAGAGAGGCGACGTGGTCGCCGAGGGTGGGTTCGTGCAGGATGCGGCGCCCGGTGATGAAGGCCGCGTCGTGATCGACGTCGTAACCGGCCGCGGTCAGGCGGGCGACCGCATGCTTGCCGAGGCGGATCGCGTCGTCGTACTCCAGGCCGGTGGGCAGCCGGTGGTAGTGCTCGTGAAGACGCACCACGGGAACGAACCCGCTGCGCTGGAGGATGCTGTGCGCCTCGATGTCCCCGCCGCGGGCGAGGACTTCCCCGGAGTGCGGGTCGTGGCGGATGTCCAGGTGCCGGTCGGCGAGGGGCATGGAGAGCTTCCAGGACTGAGCTGGTCGGGGTGAGGGCGTGGCGGCATGGCCTGTCAGGCCGTCGTTGATCGGGGCCAGTGCGAGTTCGGCCTCAAGGCGGCGCGTCTCGTTCGCGAGGAGGGGGAGGAGCCGGTGTGGCAGTGCGGTCCATGTGCCGTCGGGACGGATGAGGTTCGCGATCAGGTCCAGCCGTCCGCTCTGGCCCTGGACGGCGATCCACCGGCACGGCTGCTCGTCTCCCGGGACGGCGATGCCGGCGGTCCGTGCGAGGCGGTGCGCGATCTCGGACCACTCCGGTGAGGTGAGGGTGCGGTCGCGTGGGTGGAGCCGGAGGCTCAGGTGCCACACCGAGTCGCGGTCGCCTTCCCTGCGAGCGTGGTTCGGGTCGTCAAGGAGGTTGCTCCAGTCGACGGCGGTCCACAGCCGCTGCTCGTCGTCCGGGGTGAGGTAGTCCAGGCCCGGCCAGTGGGCGACGATCGTGTACTCGGTCAAGGCCTCTTCGGTGGTTGCTTCCCGGCCCAGCGCCAGGGCGAGGGCAGGGGCGGCGGAGACCTCGCGGGAGTGAACGCGGGGGATCAACGGCCGCTGCTCTGGTCGCGGTTGTGGATGAGGTGATCGAGGGCGTTGAGGGTGTACCAGCGGCCGTCGACGACGCGGTCGGTGGGCATCTGCGGGAGCAGGACGTCGGCGAGGGCTTTGAGGTGGCTGGTGCAGTCGGGGCAGTAGCGCTCGATGTGTATGAGGTGGCGGGGGTGGGCGGTGATGAAGGTGTGCGCTCCGCCGTGGGGGTTGCGCAGCCGCCAGCCGTCCTCGTCGGTGGGGGTGTGCCAAGAGGGGGCGACGACGGTCATCTCCTCGCCGCACAGGTCGCCGCCGAAGGCTCCTTTGATGATGACGATGCGGTCGCCGGGCGCGAAGTGGGCGTGGGTGATGTCGCGTTCGGGTGTGACGGGGTCGGCCGGTATGTGCGGCGGCCGGTAGGCGGCTTCGGACACGAGCGGGTCCTTCACGAGAGGTGGGGCTGGCGGCCGGGCTTTCCATGGTCCGGAGAAGGCCCGGTTTGGCTAACCGGGCTTCCGGCGCTATGGACGGGGGTGGTGGTTACCGGAAGGGGTTCTCGGTGCCGATGTCGTCGGTGGTGGCTGCCTCGAGCAGTTCGGGCAGGTCGGTTCCGTCGGCGTCGCGCTGGTCGATCCACCATCCGGCCCGGGTGATCGTGCGGGCCTTCTCCTCGACCGGCGTCCAGTCGGTCTCGTGCCAGGGGCCTTCGACGACCAGTGCGGTGTGCGCGGCGACGACGAGCTGGTGGCGGGAGCGTTCGCCCCAATCGAGGGTCTTGGGCGGTCCGTCCAGGGGCGGCATGTCGTAGCGGGTGGCCCAGGCGCGGGCTTCGGCCTGTTCCTGGGCCCGTCGTGCCTCCAGCCATTCCTGGGTGCTGGGTCCTTCGGTTTCGCGGGTGGTCTTCCAGCAGTCGGTGCATTCCCGCGCGGCGAGCCAGCGGGCGAAGGCGGCGCGCTTGTCGGCCGGGCGGGCGGACAGATCGTGCTCGACGGTGTGGCCACAGGTGTGGTCGACGTCGAAGTGCGTACGGATTGCCACGTGGTTGTTCCTGCTTTCTGTCTTCTGTGTCGTCTCAGCGTGTCCTGCGGATGGCGTCTGTGGCCGCCGTGGCGATGGCGGCGGGAGCGCTGGAGGGCTGGGGCAGGTGCAGCAAGGTGGTCCCCGGCAAGTGGTGGGACTTCGCGGTGAGGGTGAGCTGGAGTACGGCGCAGCCGGCGGTCGTGAGCTGCTTGACGCGGGTGACGGCTTGAGCGGTTTCGTCGCTGCCGTACCGGGCGTCGGTGACGATCACGAGGAGGCGGCCGGCGCCGGGGCGGCTGAGTTCGAGGCCGTGGTCGAGTGCGTCGATGGCGTCGCCGAGGTTGTGGTGGCCGCCGTTGGCATCGAACGTCGTCACGCGCTCTGGTGCTCGGTGGGTGGGTCGGGTCAATGCGGTCAGGTGCCTGTCGTAGGCGATGGTGGCGGTACGGGAGTCGGGGTCGGTCAGGGCTGCTGCGCGTGCCACGATCCAGGCAGCGGACGCGACGGGCGCGCAGGCGGCATGCATGGAGCCGGAGACGTCGACGGCGATACCCACACGCAGCGGTGGGGTGGGGGAGTTCCGGCGGCGGGTGTGGGTGAAGGGTTCCGCGGTGGGGACCGACCCGGCCGCGCGCTGAGCGTCGCGGGCGAGGGCCGCGCGCATGTTGAGGCGGCCGGGCGGGGTGGGGCTGGTTGTCCGCTCCTCGGTCCGCTCGCGGTAGGCGGCGGCACGCAGGGCGCGGCTCAGGCGGGCGGCGGCACTCTGCTCGGCGGTGGTGGGCCTGCGGGTGCCGGTGACCGGGTTGTCGTAGGGCGCCGGTGTGCCGTCGGGGGTGACGGTGGTGCCACGGGTGTTGAAGACCGACTTGGCGGTGGCGGCGGCTTTGCGTCGCTGGCCGGCCCGCTGGGTGCGGTCCTGAGCCTGCGCCTTGGACTGCGCGGCCATGGCGTTGGTCGCTGCGGCCTGTGCCGCGAGGTCGGCGGCGTCGGTGGCTGCCGTGCTGTCCATGACGACCCCCACGGCGCCGGACAGCAGATCGGTGAGGTTCTCCGGCACGGGCAGGGTGGGGGCTGCGGTGTCCAGAGCGTCGCACCATTTTTGAGCGTGCGCGAGCATGGTCGTGGCGTCGTGGTCGGCGCACTGGTGGGCCGCGGTCCAGATGCGGGTGAGTGTGGCCAGCAGGTTTGCGCCCAGCACCTTTTCGCACAGATCGGCGACGGCCCGGGTCTCGCCGGCGTCCATGATGCCGACGTCACGGCGGCCGAGGACCAGGGCCGCCACGGCGGCGGCGTGCTCGATGCCCTGGAGGGTGGGGTGGGTGATGTCGGGCATGACCAGGGTTCGGGCACTGGTGCGCAGGTACGTGCGGTCCGTGGGCCGCGTGATCAGGTGTGCGCCTTCGACGCGGCTCTCCTCCAGCAGGAGCGCGGCCTCGACGAGACGGGGGTTCGCTCCGGCAGGCTGTGTCCAGACGGAGTGGGCAGCGTGCGCGGCCTCGTGGACGAACACTCCCCAGGCGGCGGGATACCGCTCCTCGTCGCCCACGATCCGCGGATGGATCTCGTGGGGCTGGAGCGGGGCGAACAGGCGGGCGTCGAACTCGACCTCGCCCAGAGTGGGGAAGAACGCGGCCGGTGCGCCGCTGCGCGTGCCGGGGCGGCAGGTGACGAGGAGGTCCTGGCGGCCGGAGAGGGCGACCAGCCGGTCGCCGAGTTCGGCTCCCACGCGCAGCCACGTGTCCGGGGAGGAACGGGGTTGCGCGGGCGGGGCGCCGTCGTCGTCCCATCGCGCGAGGTCGGCGTCGTCGTCCGGCGTGGTGGCGGGGGACTGGACGTGGTGGTGGGCGCTCATCGCGAGCGGCCCCGGTGCGCGGAGCCGGTGCTGCCCGGGGGCTGCCGGGCGGCTGAGGCGGGGAGCTGCTTGCCGAGGGTGAGGGGCGCGATCTCCTTGACGCCGGCAGCCTTGATGACGGCGGCGGCGACGGCGTCGCGATCCTCCACAGGGGCGATGCCGACGAGGTTCGCGAGCGCGGCTTTGGTGCCGAGGACGGCCTCGGTCTTCTGGTAGCTGAGCAGTTCCCGCAGTTGGGGGGCCCAGCCCAGCTCGCCGAGTTCGACTTGGTGGGCGAGGTGTCGGGCGACCCGGACCACCCGGGCATCGATCCTCAGCGCCAGGGCGAGGTCATAGTCCGTGCCGATCTGGATCTGCACGCTGAACCGGCTCGCGAGCGCCTCCGTCAAAACCGCCCCGTGGACGCCGGGATTGTGGCCCGCCACGACGTAGAAGCCCGGCTCGGCCTTGATGGTCTCGCCCTTGTGGGCTTTGACCTGGATCTGCCTGCGCCCGTCCATCGCGGGATACAGCGCCGCCAGGACCTTCGGTGAGATCAAGGTGGCATCGTCGATCAGCAGGGCGCGGCCCTCGGTCATCGCGGTGACCAGCGGACCGTACTGGAAGACGTAGGCTCCCGCGTCGTCCTGTGTGTACTCGCCGACCAAGTCGCCGACCGTGGTGTCGCCGTCACCGGCGACGGTGAGCAGGTCCGGGAACGCCGCCTCGACCAGACTCGTCTTGCCGGTGCCCGGAGGGCCGTAGAGCAGCACCGGCACGTCGGCGTCGCGCAGGCGATTCAACGCCTCGACGTCGGGCAGATCGGCCAGCTCCCGGGGGTGGTAGGCCTGGCCCCCCGTGCGGCGGATCGGGCCGGTCTGCCTGGGCGTGGCTGCTGCGGGAATGGTCGTGCGGGTCGTGGCCGCCTGGGCGCGGGGAGAGTGGGTGCCCGGTGGGCTGATCACAGCGGTCTGTGCGGCTGCGGCGGTTTTCGCGTTCGCGCGGAACTCCGGTTGGCCGGTTCCGCCTTGGTCGGCCTCGCCGCGTCGCACCAGGGTGAGGGCGGCGTTGCGGACGGCGCCGTGGGAGTGGCCCAGCTGCCTGGCCATGTCCCCGATGGTGAGCGTGTCCGCCGGCCGGTCGGCCAGCAGTCGGGCCACCTTGGCCCGTAGTTCGCCGCCCTTGGTGCGCGCTGGACTGGTAGGCGGTCCGGGTGTGGTCAAAACGAGGCCCCTTCAACAGGTGCCGGTGCGGGCGGGGTTGGCGATGCGCTGGAGAGGCTGGCCGCTCTCGGAGCGGATCACGGACTGTGCCGACATCGGCGACCGGGCCAACCGGGGCGTACCGTCGGCGCTCACCGGCCGACCGAGGGCTCGGTCCAGGTGGAGGGGATGGCCGGCGACGAGCAGCTCGCTGGCTGCCGAGCAGGCCCGTGCGTCCGCTCCGTACCGGGTTCCGTCGCTCGGCAGGCGCAGCCTGGCGTCTCTTCGAAGCCGGCCTGGAGCAGGATCCGCCGGGCGGCGGCGTTGTAGCCGGTGGTGGTGATCTCGCCGGTGATGGTGTGCCGAATCGTCATGAACGGCTCTGCTGGTGCTTCGGGCAAGGCGGATCTCCTATCGGTGGTGGCGGGAAAGCGGTGGGGTGTCGGGCGAAGGTGAGGCGGGCCCGGAGCTTCCAGCACATCAACGGTGTGTGGCTGGACCACGAACGATGGGCAATGACTGCCGACATGCTCCAGGGCGGGCCTCACCGCCCCGCAGCTATCTGACTCGCCTTTCCGCGCGTTCCGATAGCCGGGTGTACCAACAACAGCCATATCGGGGATCTCCTTACAGAAGGGACGAGTTGAGGAGGGCTCAGGCCGTCAGCTGGCGGCGGCCGGAGTGGAGGAGCGCGAAAGCGGCTGCGGCGCCCGCGGCGGGGAGTGCCGCGATGGCCGTCGGTCCGGAGTCGGTGGTGAGTCCGGCCAGTGCGGTGCCGGCGGCCTGGCCGATGCCGATGGCCGCGATGAGCCAGGCGGACGCTTCGGTGGCCGTGCCGGCGGGGGCGAGGGTGTGCACGGCGTGGAAGGAGGAGGTGAGCAGCGGCGCCAGGAACATCCCCGGGACGGCGACCAGAAGCACTGCCGCAGTCGGTCCGGGATCGGACAGCAGCGGCAGCCAGCCGATGGCGAATCCGCCGGCGCCCGCGAGGAGATGGGCGGCGTTCGAGCTGGGCCAGGCCCGGCAGTTGTAGAGCAGGCCGCCGAGCAGCGTGCCTGCCGGTAGCGCGGCGGGCAGTGTCCCGGCCAGCCATTCCGCCTCATGGCGCTCGGCGGCGCCGACGGCCAGGACGTTCAGCGCGCCAATGGCGATCCCCACACCGGCCAGCGCGGTGAACAGCAGGCGCAGACCCCGGCTTCGCAGCGGCCCGGCCGGATCGTGGTGCCGCGGTGCTGGCCGCCAGGTCCGTGAGGGCGTCGCGGTCAGGACGGCGAGGGTGCCTGACGCACCCAGTGCCGCTATCGCGGTGAGCATCAACTGCGGGCCGACGGCGGCGTGGAGGGCCGCGGTCAGAGGCGGGCCGAGGATGTAGACCAGCCCCTGGGTGGAGGTGTCCAGGGTCAGTGCGGTGTGCCGCGGTGCCGGTTCGGGCAGCACGGTCGGCCACAGCGCACGCAGGCCGGGTTCGAGCGGAGGGTTGCAAATTCCGGCGATGAGGACGAGAGCGGCCATCTGCAGTGGCTGCGCGGTCGGGTCGGTCAGCGGCAGCGCCAGCAGGGCGGTCGTCGCCACGGCGGTGGCGGTGGTGATCACGCGGGTCTGTCCGCGCCGGTCCACCATGCGCCCCAGCAGCGGCTGGGAGAGGGCGTAGGCGAGTCCGTACACGGCAGTCAGCAGCCCGCCCAGAGCGAGCGGGGCCTGGCGGGACTGCACCAGGAGCAGGATGGCGAGGGGAATCATGCCGCAGGGCATACGGCCGATGAGCGTGCCGGCCAGCAGCCGGGCGACGTGCGGCGAGGTGAGGACGGCCTGGTAGCTGCTGGATGCTTCGGCGGGCGGGCCGTGCGTGTGGTGACGGAGCGTCAATGGTGTGCGGGAGCTTTCGGTAGAGGCCGGAGGAAGACACGCCGTTGCCGCCGCGTGAACTCAGTGGCGTGGGCGAGGCGTTGAGGAACGGGCTGTGCTTACCGGCCTCGTCGCAGGCGTTGAGGCGCTCCGATCACGGCAGAGCGGGCCGGCCATGGCGTGCGGGCAGCGTTGGTGGCGGACTTGGCGGAGCGCTCGGTGGTGAGTGCCGGTCCGCGCTGGGGTGAGCGGGAGGCAGCAGCCTGGACGAGTCGGTTCCGGCCTGCGGACAACTGCTCGTGCATGACGGGCTGTCGGGGTGTGGGCGTCAGTTCGGGGTCGAGTGCTGGGTCGGCCTGGATCGTGAAGCCGTGCGCGCGCAGGTCGGTGACGGCCTGGCGGCCGCGGCGCATGCCGTCCTGCTCAGGCCGAGCGAGCCGGTACAGGTCCGGTGCGCCTGGGAGGGGTTCGAACTGCTCGCGGGTCAGGTACCACTCGGCCAGATGCCGGGAGATGCCCGCGGTGGCCTTGGCGACGAAGCCGTGCTCGGGATGGAAGCCGAAGTGGAAGTGGGGTGGATCCACGGGCCGGGGTGTCCTTGTCTCTGGGTCAGCGCCGCCGGGCGGCCGATCGCGTACCCGCCGGCCGAGCGGGTAGCGCCGGGTGGGGCCGGTAGGGCTTGGGGGTGGGGTGGGCGAGGCGGGCCTGGCGGGCGGCGTAGTAGCGGGGCAGCAGCCGGGTGTGGACGGAGTGGGCGGCGCGGGCCGGCTGGTTTCGTACGGCGATGCCGTAGGGGGCGCTGTCGTCGCCGAGGTGTTCGATGTCGTATCCCAGCGGCGCGAGGGCGCCGATAAGGAACTGCTCCAGGTGCAGGGGCCGGTCGATGACCAGGAGCTGGGTGTAGTCGCCGGAGGTGAGCAGCGCGGCGCGTGGCAGGCGGAATTCGGAGGTGGCCCAGGAGAGGTTGGCGTTGTCCCACAGGTGGCCGCACAGCTCGTGCTGGTCACGGGGCTGGGACCAGTCCTCGACGCTCGCGCTCCACCGGTCCGGCAGCGCGTCGGCAACCTGCTGGGTGAAGGTGCCCAGGTCCGTGCGCCGGGGGAGCGTCGCGGCCACATGGTGCAGGGCACGCTCGTAGGCCGGGTCACGCGGCGAAGGAGTTGAAGGCATAGGGGTGTTGCGGGCTTTCTGTTACGGGTGCTCCGGGGCGGCGCGGCCGGCCGAGCCGGTGAAGGCGGGCCCGTAGCGTGTGGCTGGTGGGTTGGGCGGGGCGGGCGGCCGAGTCGGCCCTGAGCGTGCTCGGCCGTCCACTCCCGAGACCGCGGTGTGGCCTGGCAGCCGTCAGCGGCGGCGGGAGCGGGCCGCCTCCCGAGGTCCGGCACCCGGGAGCCGTGGCATGCCCGCGGTGGCAGTGCGTGTCCGTGGGGGGTCGGGGAGCAGCCCGAGTTCGGTGAGGCGGACGTCGACCGCCTCGAGGAGTGGGGCGATGTCCGGGCCGTGCCGTTGCTGCGGGCCGCCGGGGCGGGAGTCATAGACGACGTCCTGGGCCTGGTCGGGGTGTTCAAGAGTGACGAGCCATCCCTCGGGCCGGCCGGGGGTCAGGTTCGGCGGGTCCTCCTGCGGGCCGATGGTCAGCACACCGTTGCCGGGCAGCCGGGCGTGGATGAGGTAGTCGTTGTTCCCGAACTCGACGTCGCAGACCAGGCCGCGCTGGCGTAGCGGGGTCGTCACGTGCGCGTGGCGGTGCCACAGCGTGCGCCACCAGGTGGTCTCGACGTGGCGGTGATCGGGCAGCGGAGCCAGCTGCTGGCCTTCGCGCAGCGCCGGGTCTTCGAGCGTGAGGGTGTCCAGGCCGAGTTGGACGGCGTGGTCGAGGGACTCGGCGACCGGCACTCCTGCTTGGTGCAGCTGCTCGGTGGTCTGCAGCCCGCCGGTGACCAGCACAGGATGGGCGCCGCAGATTCGGGCAGCGTGGGCGTCATCGAGGCTGTCTCCGATCACCAGCACCCGCTCCGGAGCCACGGAGGGGACCAGCGCGAAGAGATGCTCGGCCAGCGCGCCGGTCTTACCGGTGATTGTGCTGGTGCGCCGGCCGTCGATCCGGATGAAGTGCCCGCCCAGGGCGAGGGCAGCGACTTCGTCGTGCAGCGTGGCGTGCGTGGCGAGGGAGAGCAGGGACTGGGTGTGCCCCTGCGCCCGCACTGCCTGCAGCAGCTGCTTCGCGCCGGGCCGGAGTGTGGGAGTGCGCTGCGCCATGTGGTGGGCCCAGGCGATCTCCGCGGCGGCCCATTCGGTGTCGGTCAGGGGCCGGCCGAGCAGATCACCGTAGAAGTCCCGAATCGGCAGGCGATGCCGCGCCCGGTAGACCGCGGTACTCAACGGCGGGGCGCCCAGCACGGCCATGGCGGCGTTGAGCGCGCCGGTCAGGTCGGTGACGTCGTCCTTGAGGGTGCCGTTCCAGTCCCACACGATGTGGATTCCGGTAGGGGTGCTCATCGGCGCCTCCCCAGCGCATCTGGCGTCGGCTTCGGGGCCCGCGGTGTCACGGCCGCCGGGGCGGGAACCGCGCTGGTACGGGAGACCGGTGCGGCGAGGACGAGGTCCTCATACAGGGTCTGCAGTGTCTCGGCTGCGGCCTGGAAGCGCGGAGCCAGGCCGGGATGGGCTTGTTCCTCGCACCAGATCTGTGCGGTCTCGAAGAACTGGTGCAGACGGCCCAGCGCGTCGTCTTCGCCGTCCAGGACCGACCGCAGCGTCTCCTGGAACTCGCTCAGGTCGCTGCTTGCGGCCAGGCGTTCACTCCAGGCCGCCAGGATCCGGCCTGGTGGTTCCAGGCGATCGGTGCGGCCCCAGCGGCGCAGGTCGTCATCGGTGGGGGCGCCCGTGTTGTAGGCGTGGATCTGTTCGGTGGTGCGGCCGACGTTGTCGTACAGCTCGAAATCGGCAGGGCGGTCGATCACAACTCCAGGTGGGTCAGGGCGGGTTGGGTGCGGCTCAGCGGCGGCGGTGCGGTGAGCGGAGGTTGCCGGGGGCGGGCGGCAACCTTCGCTGTGTCACATCCGCGGTGGCGGTTCCGGCTGGGCCAGCCGTGGGGGGCTGTTGCGCGAGGTTGGTCAGTGGTCCGGTCTGACGGGTGACGGCCCGGCGTACGTCGTCCAGTTGCTGTGCGGCGCCGGCCAGTTCGGCGGCGCTGCGCCGGCCGGTCGAGGTTCCTTCTGCCTGGCACCAGTTGGCGGTCTGAAGGAGGTGGCGTTCGAGGCGGGCGAGGAGGCTGTCCTCATTCGCGGCCAATACGTGTAGCTGCCAGGCCATTTCACCGGGGTGCCAGATCTCCTCCAGCTGACCGGTGAGGGCGGTGATGACCTCCCCGGCGGTGTTCAGCGCTGCCTGAACCGGATCAGGCTCCGGCATCTCGTTGCTCACGTCGGTCAGCTTTCAGACGGGGTACGGAACAGGGGGCTTGTCAGGGGCGCAGTGAATCCGCGTCCAAGCAACGGGCACACGGTGAGTGACAGCGGATGCCGGGAGTGGCCCCGGGCCGGAGGGCCGATCGTTGAGGTGACTGGGACAGCCGGGGAGCGTTGAACGTCGTGTGACGTGAACGTGGTTGCGGGGAGGTGCGTCGAGTTGCCGACGCCCGAGATGCCCATCCGCTGCCTTGCCTGTGAGGGCAGCGGTGACGGGGAGAGAGTGTTGACCGGAGCGGGGTCGTATGTCGAAGCGTGCCGCTCGTGCAAAGGAACGGGGCGTCTGCGCGTCCGGCTCGGCCAGGAATCCTCCGAACCCAGGGGGCCTCTGCCCCCAGAGCTTGGTGCCACGGAGGGAGCGTGATGATCTACTGGGCGGCATCGGCCTATCGGCGGTTGTGTCGCCTGGGAGGCGGGATGGGTGGTCCCGGTGCAGCGTTTGAGTTCTGCGGCCGGGGTGCGGGGTCGGGGTATTCCCAGGTGAACTCGTACTCGTCGTAGGAATCGATCAGGCCCGCTTCCATCTGCGCCTCGCGGTCGGCGACTTGGGCCATCAGGTCGTCGTGCTCGTCTTGGCACTGCTGGTAGTCGGCCCACTCCTCGTCGGTGAGGTTTCGGGGGCGATGCATTCTGCTCGGTACTCCTCAATTTGTTTGGGGAGGGGCGGTGGCCGTGTGCGCTCGCCGGGGATGGGGAGGCCGCGTCCGTACGAGATTCCGTCGTCCCATGAACCCGCAGGTTCATGGGAGCCAGGCGCCGTTGTTCGTGATCTCGCTGGGTCCTTAGTGCATGCGGGCGTCGGTGTCGAACAGGGTTGCTTCGTGGGGGTGGAGGAGGTGCTGGACGATGAAGGAGCGTCCGGCGACTTTCCACATGCCGCGTCCGCGACCGAGGTGGGAGACGGCCTGGGCTTCGACGCTGGTGAGGCCGAGGAGGCCTGCGGCGGCGGTGAGTTGGTCGGTTTCCTGCCGGTAGATGATGCGGGTGGAGCAGTCGGCGAGGAGTCCTTCGGCCAGGGCCCGGCCGCGTGATCCTGCGTCTCCTGCGGTGAGGAGGTCGGAGAGGCGGTGGATGACCATGAGGTTGGCGATGCCGAGGCCGCGACTGAGTTTCCATTGGGCCTGCATGCGCTCCAGGAGTCCGGCGTGGCGCATCAGGCGCCAGGCTTCGTCGTAGACGACCCAGCGTCTGCCTCCGTCGGGGTCGGCGAGGGCGGATTCCATCCAGGCCGAGGCGCAGGTCATGGCCAGCACGAGGGCGGTGTCATCGCTGCCACCGCCGAGCCGGGACAGGTCGATGGACAGCATCGGGGAGTTCGGATCGAAGGCGTGAGTGGAGGGAGCGTCGAACATCCCCGCCAGGTCACCGTGGACCATGCGGCGCAGGGCATGCGCCAGGTCGCGGGCGGCGTCCCCGAGCCGCCCGGACATCACGCCGGCGGCTCTGTCGAGCGCGTCGGGGTCATTCAACTGGGCGGCGACATCGCCGAGCAGCGGCGTACGGCCGGCCGTCGCCTGGGTGACGACGGTGTCGAGGGCGACGTCGAGTGCGGTGTGCTCCATCGGCTTCAGCTCCCGGCCCAGGACGGTGCGGGCCAGTGATCCGAGCAGCAGCAGACGCCGCTTGCGGATCTCACCCGCCCAGTCCGCCTCCGAGACCGACGCCGGACGCGGGGCGGCGTCCAGGGGGTTGAGTTTCCCGGGCAGGCCAGGGCCCAGGGCGATGGTCGTGCCGCCCAGGGCAGAGGCGACGGGTGTCCATTCGCCTTTGGGGTCGCAGGGGACGTAGACGCGGTAGCCGAAGGCGACCGAGCGCAACGCCAAGGATTTGGCCAGCGCACTCTTGCCCTGGCCGATGACCCCGGCGAGCAGGACGTTGGGGTTGGTGAAGCCCTCGATCCTGCCGTAGAGGGTGAAGGGGTCGAAGGTGAAGCTGGCTTCGGCGTGCACGTCGCGGCCGATGTAGATGCCTTCCGCGCCGAGTCCGCCTTCGGCGAGGAACGGGTAGGCGCCGGCGGCGACCGCGGTGGTCATGCGATGCGCGGGCAGTTTCAGTTTGTTGCCACGTGCGGAGTTCGGGCCGGGGCGTCCGGTGGCGGGGTAGAGCGGCGGGGGCGTCTCCCGCCCCGCCGCGGTGGCGGCGGGGCGGGAGGTTGCTGACGCGTGGGCCTTCGCGGTGGCTTCGGCGACCTGACGCCGCGTCGCCCTGCGCTCGGCACGGTCGGTGCCGTGAGGTGTGAACAGCGCTGAGGCGCTGGCACGTCGGGCGTTGCGGTCGGCGCGGCGGTGGGTCATCGAAAGTCAGGCTCCACGGGCAGCAGGATCAACGGCGGTTGCGTGTGGGGGTTACACGCGGGGGGAGGCGGCGTAGAAGTAGGTGCGGTAGCCGCGTCCGTCGTTGTTCCAGTTCAGGCGCAGCTTGCCGTCGGCACGTGCCTTGCCGCTGATCTTCGTGGTGACGTGGCCGGTGGTGTAGGAGCCGTTGTGGTTGCCGTTGGCGTCGTCGCTCTCCAGCTTCGGCTCGATGCCGCGGAAGGTCTTGCCCTTCACGACCTTGCCGGACTTGGACTTCTTGGCCTGCAGGCGGAAGTTGGCGCCGTCGAAGATCTTGACGTCCTTGGCGTAGACCGGGCCGTCCCAGGCCACCTTGGCGACGGTGCGCACGTGGGAGCCGGAGCGCTTGGCGCACAGCTTCACCTTGATGTCCCAGTTGTCGGCCCACGGGCCGGTGTAGCCGGGGTCATCGATGCTCTTGCTGCTGGTCTTGCAGTGGTAGTGGGCGGCTTCAGCGGCCGATGCCGGGGAGGCACCGGCCAGACCGGCACCGGCCAGCGACGCGGTCAGCAGGGCCGTGGCCACTGCGGTGGTGGCGGGCTTGCGTATGGGCATGCGGATTCCTTCTGTCGAGCGGGGAGGGGAGAGCGGGCACCAGAGAGGGCCCGCGCGGGAGAGAGGTCTGGGTGTTCAGCCCCGACGGCTGCGCCAGCGGGCTGTGGTCAGCCGGCGGCGTGGCCGTGGACGGGCGAGGTGAGGTCGGTGGGGGTGGTCTTGCGCCGCACCGTGTGGCCTGCCGCGAGGTGGCGCTGGCAGATCGTCAGCACCGGCGGCCCGTCGATCAGGCGCTGCGGATCGCAGTCCTCTGAACCGGCTGTGAGAGTGCCGTCGGTCAGGGGCAGGGTGTGGAAGGCGCCGTGGATCTCGGCGGTGGCCTGCCACAGGCGGGCGTGCGCGGCAGCGAGATGGCGCCCGGCTGCCGGATACGGGGGCCTGGTGGCGGCGGCGAGTTGGTCGAGGAGCTGGTGGAGGGCGGTGAGGTGGGTGTGCAGGACGTCCAGGTGGACGCGGTCTGCTGGATGGTCGGCGGTCGGTCTCTTGCGCTCGGGTGTGAGTGCGCGGGTGTGGTGGCGGATGCCGGTGGTGGCGGCGCGCAGGTAGGGGTGCGATCCGCCCTCAGCGGCTCTCACGGAGGGAGAGGGCACGGAGGTCCTTCCTGCACGCGTCGCGGGCAGGGGTAGAGGAAGGTGTCCGGGCAGCGCTGGGCCCGTGGGGGCCGGTCGCGCCGGGATTACAGGGCGGTGCGGGCCAGGGGCAGCGCGGCGAGGGTGAAGGCGTCGGGCTGCTGGAAGTTCAGGCGCCGCAGGTCGACTTGGGCGGTGGTCGCGGCGGTCTCGATCTGCGCGCAGGCCGCATCCAGCGCCGCGTCGGTCTCGGCGGAGACGGTGAGCAGGCCGGTCAGTGCGACATCGGCGTGCCCGGCGATGAGCTGCTTCTCGCGCTGTTTGACGTCGGCGTATTCGACGCTGTCTTCCTCGGAGTCGACCTGGCCTTTGCGGCGTCGCTCGGCGGCGTCGGCGAGGATGGTGGCTTTGCGGCGCTGGACGTCACGCAGGGCAGATTCCAGGCCCTGGGGTGTGTAGATGAGGGAGAGGGAGCGGCGGACGCCGGTGGTGAAGAGCAGCCCGTGGAGGAAGGAGGGGTGGGCTTCGGTGCGGGGCCAGTTCTCCACCCAGTACGTGGCGTGCTTGGCGGTGTCGGTGGCCAGCCGGTCGTATTCCTCGACCTGGACGACGGGCCCGGCCGCTGCCGGGTCGGCTTCGGCGCGTCCGCTGGGTGACCACTGCTGCAAGTTGGCCAGCGCACCTGGGTCGTAGGCGGTGCGGATCACCGCGGCCACCTCGCGGGCGGTGAGCCAGCCGGTCACCATCAGCCCTGCGTTGCGGGCGGCCTGGGCGACGGAGGTGGTGGCCTGTTCCATGACGGTGAAGGCACCGGGGAGGCCGCCGCCGGCCTGGGATACCAGCCGCCGTGCGGCCTTCAAGTCCAACGCGATGGCGATGTATGCCTCGTGCGGGGCGGCAGCCGGCCTCGCGGACGCCACAAGATCCGTATAGACCTGTCCGGCGACGGGGGTTTCGGGTCGGCCTTGCTGTTTCCAGTGGCGGGCCAGTGCGTCGCCGGAGTCGGGGACGGTGCGCTCGAGCACCTGCACGCTAGCGATGTGGCCGGTGCGGGCGATGCCGGCCAGCGCCCGGCCCCAGCCGGACACATTGGCGTTCTGCGTCGGGGTATCCAGCAACGCGAACGCACGGCTACTGACCCTCGCGATGGCGGTCAGGCTCTGCGCTCGGGGGTCGTGGACCGCTGCGGCCTGGGATCCTGCGGGGGTGACGACCCGCAGCGAGGCAGTGGTGCCGGGCAGGTGCAGCAGCCCGTCCTGCCGGGGGCGGGAGACCGGGCGGGCCAGCCACAGCCGCTGCCCGGTGCGCTGCCGCTGGAGGTAGCGGGCGATGACCGGCGCCCAGTCGATCAGCGAGCGTCCGTGCCGGCGCAGCACCACCAGTCCAGCGACCGCGGCCCACAGCGGGAGGAGCGCGAACGCACCGGCGAGCCCTGTGGTGACGACCGTCATCAGCAGCAGCGCCAACGCGGCGGAGACAAGAGAGAGTTGGGGCCACGACAGGCCGAGGAGGACGCCGCGGCGGGAGCGGTGCGGGAACGTCACCGTCATCGGGGCGGCGGTCAGGTCAGACATGGAGGGAAGACCCATCGGGGAGACGAGGCAGGCGGGAAGGTCCCCCGTGGGACGCATCAAGACGCGGCGCGTCCCACGGGATGGCGGAGCGGTCAGCGACCGGCAGGTGGAGGTGGCGGCGCCGCGGGGCCTGATGCCGACCCGGAGCCAGAGGAAGGCGGAGCGCTCTGCCCAGGTGAAGCAGGGCCCCGGTCGGAGGTGCCCCACGAATCTCCTCCGCCCGGCTGTCCGCCGGGGCCGGCGCCGCCGACCTGGCCGGAGGTGTCGTCAGTGGTGGAGGTCGGCGCAGGCTGGACGCCCTTCTCGGCGGCGTTCTTGAGGCTTTCGCCGGCGGGGGAGATGCTGCCGCCGTCCTGGCCGCTGTCTCCGGGGTCCTGGCCGGGGACGGTGGGTGGGCCTTGCGGTGCGGCACCTGCTCCGGCTCCGGCGGCGGCTCCGCCGGTTCCGGCTGTGGCGGCCATGGATGCGGCTTTGCGTGCTGCGCGTTCGGCGTGCTGGCGGGCGATCTGTGCGCCTGCGCCGCCGGCGCGGTGGATGTCTTCGCCGGAGGTGCCTTCGGCGGCCCAGTGCACGAACTTGAATGTGGCATACGGGCAGAGCAGGACGAGGACCATGATGACGATGCCTGACATGACATCGGCCAGTGCGCCGATGCCGGTCATGGGCTGGGTTTTTCCCAGGGCGGAGATGCCGAGGAGGAAGACGATCGTCATCAGCAGCTTGGAGACGATCAGGGTGGCGGTCGCTTCGATCCAGCCCTTGCGCCACTTGCGGGCGACTTCCCAGCCGCCGCCGGCTCCGGCGAAGACGGCGAGGGTGACCAGGACGAGGATGCCGACCTTGCGGACCATCATCACGCACCAGAACAGGAAGGTGCCGATTGCTGCGCCGAGGCCGGTGAGGGTGGTGACCATCCAGCCCAGTTGCGATGTGCCGGCGATCTGGCTGACCTTCACGATGCGGCGCACCGCTTCGGCGACGCTGCTGTGGGCCGAGGCGAACAGTCCGTCGGACAGGGCGTCGACGACTTCGATGGCCACGGTGGTCAGGGCGATGGCGGAGAAGGCGAACAGAACGCCGGCGGCGGTGCCGGTGAAGGCCTGGGTCAGGGCCTGCCCGTCACGGCGGATCGCCGCGCGCACGAGCTGGGCGCAGAAGGTGGCGACCAGCATCACCAGCCCGATGGGCAGGATCAGTTCGTAGTTCTCGCGAAACCATCCGGCGTTCAGGTCCACCTTGGTGGTGGTGTCGATGGCTTTGGCGACCAGGTCGACCGCGGTGGCAGCGAGTTCACCGGCGCTCTTGGCCATCCAGTCGCCGAACGCCCCGCCGGGATTGGTGACGAAGTCGGCCGTGTCCGCGGTGTCACACAAGTTCCCGGCGACGGGTATGGAACAGAAGTCCACTTGAGTCAGGCCTCCTTTCGGTGTCGGTGGCGGTGGCGGGTCAGGGCGCGACCTGGGGGGCGATGGCGACCAGAGCGCAGGAGTGGTTGGGGCGGCACTGGATGGCGAGGGTGACGCTGCGACCCTCCGCGCCGCCTTCGCCGGCGGCGCTTTTCCAGGCGATGCGCTGTTTGCCGGTGACGGTGACGGCGTAGATGTAGGCCTCGGTCAGCGCGGCAGGGTCCTGGGCCACGGCCTTCTTGAACGCGGCCGGGTAGTGCGCCTCGCCGACCTTCGCCTTCGCGTGCTGGGCGTTGTCCCGCATCCGCGACCACAGCACCGGATCCGGCACCTGCGAGGCGATCGAGTCCCAGTCCGCATACCGCGACTCCGGCGTCATCCACTCGCGCATGCCGGCGAGTTGCTGCCCGCGGCTGGTCGCGCGGGTGTCGTAGGTCCACAGCATCCGCGCCGCCGCTTTCGCGTAGGTCAGGGGTGCGCCCGTCTGGGGCGGTGTGGCCACCGAGCCGTCTGGCGCGGAGGCGGAGGGCGTGGGTGAGGGGCCGGTGGAAGTCGGCGGGGCGGCCGGCTTGTTGTGCTGGTCGCTGCGGCCGGTGAGCCAGGCGGCGAAACCGGCGACGGCGAGGAGTACAGAGAGGACGACAGCGACGGCGGTGATGCGCCGACCGGCCGACCAGCTGCTGGTATGGCCGAAGAGCGGGACAGGAAGCAGGGAGAATCGTTTCTGCATCACTTCACCTGCGATCCGAGGGCGGAGAAGAAGGCGACGACACCGTTGGCTGCGCCCAGGCCCAGGGCCGCGCCGGCGGAGATGACGGCGCCCTTCTTGCCGTTGGCCTCAGCCTGGTGGCCGCCGGAGTGGTGGCCCCAGGCCCATACGCCCAGGGAGACGGCGAGCGCGCCGACGACGGCGATGATGCCGAAGAGGTTGATTGAGGAGACGACCTTCTGCAGGACGGCGAGACCGGGCAGTCCGCCTCCCTTGGGGGAGATGCCGGGGTCGTAGGCGAGGTGGATCAGACG
Source organism: Streptomyces sp. TAA486 (assembly GCF_000426165.1). Taxonomy (NCBI): domain Bacteria; kingdom Bacillati; phylum Actinomycetota; class Actinomycetes; order Kitasatosporales; family Streptomycetaceae; genus Streptomyces; species Streptomyces sp. TAA486. The sequence continues at coordinate 727,501 of NZ_AUEV01000001.1, forward strand.
GTCGGACAAAGGCATAGGGATCGCGGGACTCCTTGCAGACGCAGGCCGATCGGGCCGTGCGGGAAGGGAAGAAGAACGAAGAGGGGGCGGCGCTCGCGAGGCGAGGTGTGCCGGTCAGGCCCGTCCGGGACGCGGGTCCTGCGTCAGGAGGTGACTCGGCGGGCGGCGAGGATCTGCCAGTCCTTGATCGGCTCGATGCGTACGGGCTTGCCCGTGCGGGGGGCGTTGAGGACCAGGCCGCGGCCGAGTGCGATGCCGACGTGTTCGGGGCGTGCGGCGCTGCCGCGGGCGAAGAGCAGATCGCCGGCCTTGACCGCCTTCGGCGATACCGGCTTCCCCTCATTGACCTGCGTGTAGGTGACGCGGGTCAGCTCGATCCCGGCGGCGGCGTACGCCTGCTGCATCAGGCTGGAGCAGTCGCAGCGCTTCATCGGGTCAGGGCCGTGGGCGTCGGTGCAGCTACCGCCCCACTGATACGGGGTGCCCAGCTGCCGCATCGACCAATTGATCGCGGTGCGGACCTTGGCCGGAGCGTCCTTGGGAACCTTGTAGCCCTTCGGGACCGTGCCTTCCGGGATCGGCCCGAAGGCGGAGCCGTCCTCGCCCGAAGCACAGTCGGCTCCGGGAGCGGTGGCGTCCCGCCCGGCACCGTCGGCACCGCCGTTGTTCGGGAGGGTCTTGGCGACAGCGGTTTGCAGGGCGCGGGCCAGCTTCTCCCACTGCGCGTACGCCTCGGGGAAGGCGGACTTCTGCACGGCCTGGGCGGCCTGAGTGAGGGTCATCTGCTGCCAGCCGTCGACCGACAGCAGCGCCTTGTAGAACTTCGTGGAGGCGTAGACCGGGTCGCGCAACTGCTGCGGCGTTCCCCAGCCCTGGCTGGGCCGCTGCTGGAACAGCCCGAGGCTGTCACGGTCCCCGGAGGGCAGATTGCGCAGCCGGGATTCCTGCATCGCGGTGGCCAGCGCGATGCGTTGGCCGCGCTCGGGCACCTTCAGCGAGATACCGGTCGCGACGATGGCCTTGGCGTTGGGGATCTGCTCGCCGGGCAGGTCCAGGCCCTCGACGCGGACGTTCCTCCCGGACTTCTTGCCCTCCAGGATCGCGGCGACCTTCCGGCCGACGGCATCGGTGTCGATGTCCACTCCGGTGGCGCAGCCGGTGGAGGAGGCAGCGGCGGCACTGTGCGCCATGGAGACGGTGCCGACGAGGAGGAGAGGGGACAGGCACAGAGCGCCGATGACGGCGGCTGCGCCCTTCAACCGGTCATCGCTCCAGGCGGGTTGGCCACAAGCGGCGCAGGGTCGGGCGGTCGCGGGCAGGGGTGTGTCACAGCGGTGTTCCTTCGAAGCAGTGGTTGCCAGCCGCATGGGTGTGGAGCGGAAAGGGCGACGGCCGGCTCGGTAGGTGATCGCATGCTTCGGCGCATCCGACGCGAGTTGCCGCTCGCGCACGGCGCCGGGGAGGTAAATGAGGGTGGGGGATTGCCCGTGGCGGAGTTCGCCGGGCGGTTGCAAAACAGTAAGCCCAGATCCCCGGTTGACCAAAAAATCGACGATCAAGGCTCTATTCCGGGCCTCTTGGACGGTGACCGTGGCCAACCGGCGATCGGCCCGTACAATTTATATCCCCCCTCGCTGTCTCCCCGCCCCGGATTCCTGAAGGCCCGTCACCATTCGGTGCTGTTCCGAAGCGCGAGCGGGAGTTCCCCCCTCCATCCCCCTGACCCGAATTGGGGTGCCTCTTTGCCTTTTTCCCTGCACCACGGCGACGCACTGACCGTGCTCGCCGGACTCCCCGATGACTGCGTCGACAGCGTCATCACCGACCCGCCCTACAACTCCGGCGGGCGCACCGCGAAGGAGCGCACCAGCCGCACCGCGCGGCAGAAGTACACCTCCGCGGACGCCGGCCATGACCTGCCGGACTTCACCGGCGAGAACATGGACCAGCGCTCCTACGGCTTCTGGCTCACCCAGATCATGACCGAAGCCCACCGGCTGACCAAGGTTGGTGGGACGGCGCTGATCTTCACCGACTGGCGGCAGCTGCCCATCTCCTCCGATGCGATCCAGGCCGCCGGATGGCTGTGGCGCGGCATCCTGACCTGGCACAAGCCGCAGGCCAGACCGCAGAAGGGACGCTTCACGCAGAACTGCGAGTTCATCCTGTGGGCCTCCAACGGGTCCATCGATGCCGCCCGCAACCCCGTCTACCTGCCCGGCCTCTACAGCGCATCGCAACCTTCGGGAAAGACCCGCAGGCACATCACGCAGAAGCCCGTCTCGGTGATGCGCGAGCTGGTGAAGATCTGCCCGCCCCGGGGGGCCGTCCTGGACTTCTGCGCCGGCTCCGGCTCGACCGGCGTGGCCGCGCTGCTGGAAGGCCGCGACTTCATCGGCGCCGAGAAGACCAAGCGCTACAGCGCGGTTGCGGCCGACCGATTGAAGGAGACGCAGCAGCAGTTGCTCACTCAGGAGGACTGCGTCCTGGCAGTCTGACGAAACCCGGTGCCTGGTTATAGCGGATGATCCCCGGTTAGCCAAACCGGGGATTCTCCGGATCCTTGTAGCCGCATTTCCCGACGTGTCGAATGCGGCTGCAAGGAGAGATCTCTGTGCCTGAATCCACCGACCCTCGCGACGAGGGCGAAATGGACCCCGTGCGCGTGCCCGAAGCGGGGCTGGAAAACCTGGAGGCCACCGTCCGCGGGCTGATGGAACAGTCCGCCCAACAGACCGACATGCTCGACCACTTGGCCACGCCACCCCCTACCTCCCCCCGCTCGGCGCGGACCGCCTTCCCGATACCTGGGATGCCAGAACTTCCAGCACCGCCGCAGGAGCCGCGGCCGATCCTGGAGCTGGAGGGCGAGGCGTTCGAGAACGAACTCGACGCCCTGACCGACTGGGTGGATGACTTCCTCATGGACACCTACGGGACGGAGGTCTCCACCGCCGCCCCGTGGTGCATGCGCTGGCAGGAGCACGACGACGTCGTCGCCTGGCTCCACGCCCTGTGGATGGCCTACCAGCAGCACAAAGAACCCGACGCCGGCCTGTCGGGCATGGCGGTGTGGCACCGCGACTTCCTCACCCACACCATCGCCGCCATACGCGGACCGGGCGGACCGCTCAGTGCATGCATGACCGACCCGGACCGCCCCTCCCACCGTGTGCTGCCCGGCCCGAAGCGCTCCGCCCGCTCCACCAGTTCCGACGCGCAAGAGCCGGAGCCGGGGGAGGCAACGGCATGAGCAGCCGACCGCCGCAGTACGGCCTCTCCTTCGACCCCAGGGCCCTGACGGACCTGCTGCAAGCCCCCGGCGACATCCGGGACCTGGCCCTCGCACAGCTGCAGGATCTCGTGGCCGGCGACATGCAGGGCCGCAAGCTCACCGGGGACCTGAACGGCTACCGCCGACTCCTCATCGACCGCCGCGCCCAATACCGCCTGGTCTACGCCCAGCGCCCCGCCCCGCCGACCTCCACCCACCCCACCGAGATCCACGTACTGGCGGTCCGGCCGCGCGCCGGCCACGACGTCTACGACACCGTCGCCGCCCGGCTCGGGATGAACCACCGGCCCGTCAGCGCCGCCACCCACGCCGCCCGCGCCCGCTCCCCCCAACTGGACGCCCAGAGGCCGATTCCCAAGCCAGCACCGCCCGTCCGTATCCCCTCACCCGCATTGCTTCCGAAAGGCCCGGTCCGATGACGACGACCTTCCCCACCATCCTCGACGCCCTCACCGACTCGCTGCTGGACCAGGAACCGGAGCAGGAGAACCCCCGGCACCGGGACATCCTGGAGACATACCGCGACATCCAGGCCCTCGACAGTCGGCTGCGCACCACGGCGAACACCCCGCCATCGGGTATGAGCGCCACCGACCAGCTCAAGCAACTCACCGACCTCCTCGTCGAGCGCCTCGCCCTCGGCCACCTCCTCAACGAACTGCTCTCCAGCCAGTGCTGCTGCACAGCCGAGGAAGAGGAAGACGAAGAGCGATTCTTCTACTGCCCCAGCGATGTGGCACCGGCCGGCGGCATCCTTGAGCACTGCCTGGAGGTCTTCGCCGACCTGGGCGACCCCGACGCCATCGCCTCGGCCGACCTGGTGGACATGCTGCGAGGACTGCCCGGACTGGCGGGCGGGCACTGGCGGTTCACCGATCTGACCCAGGCACGTCTCGCGCAGCTGCTCGCCCCCTACGACGTGCAGACCCGCGACATCACGCTGCCTGACGGCCGCCGCCGCAAGTCCTACCGCCGCAGCGCCCTGCAAACCGCCCTGCGCACCTACTCCCGCTGAGCCACCCCGCCCGCATTCTCATCCGCCGTGCCGGCGCAGAGGACTGGCCCTCGATCAAGGCCCTCCACGAGCGCTGCTCGCTGGAGAGCCTGCACCGCCGCTGGGGACGCCGGACCGTTCGGCGAGGCGACATCGAGCAGTTGATGTCCGCCTGTGACTGCTGGCTCGGCCTCGATGCCGACAGCGGCGAGGTGGTGGCCCTGGCGTCGCTCGGGGCGGTCTCGGGTGAGTCGGGCGTCGTCGACTTCGGACTCCACGTCGCCGACGCCCGGCACCGGCAAGGCATCGGCACCGCCCTGACCCGGCACGCCGCCGAGCACGCCTCCCGCGCCGGCGCGCACACCCTGACCGCCTACACCCAGCTGGACAACACCCCCGCCCTCGGCCTGCTCCGCGCCCTGGGCCCCACCCGCGAGACGCGGCAGGCCGGACAGGCCGAAGTACGCCTGTCTCTGCGGCACATCACCAGCCAACCGGCTCGACCGTAGAAAGGGAATCTTCGCGAATGCCTGTCCCGCCGCCGCACCAGGCACTCACCCCGCTCGATCACCGCATCGAAGCGGCAACCGGCCACAGCATCGACAGACTCTGTCAGCACCACGAGCGCGGCCTGCTCGACGAACCGACCAGCCGCATCGTCGAAGCCCACCGCGACCTGGCCAAGGCAGTCACCGGCGTCACCTTCCACCGCGTGCTGTTGGCGCGCCTGGCCTCCGGTGAGTTCGAGGTCGATGCCGCGCTCTTCGCCCGTATCGAGCGCACCGTCGCCCAACTGCGGGAGACCGTCGTCACCCGGAACGCCCGGCAGGCGGACGTCCTCGCAGCGCTGGAACCTCTCGAACGAGCCTCCCGTACGCAAAGGCGCGGAGCCGCAGCGGAGTTGGCGCCCGCGGACGTCGCGGCGCTGCTGGCAATCGCCCACGGGGCCAAGCTCCAAGAGCACTTGCTCACCCAGCGCCTGTCGGTGGTCACCGCCTCCGGCACGCGCGTGCCCCACTCCGTCTTCCAACGCCTGGAGAGACACGGCCTCGTCACCCGCGACGAGACCCACCCGGTGCACGCGGGCCAGCCGGTCACCGTCACCGACGCCGGCCGCCAGGCGCTCACCACCCCCCGCACTCCGGTCAGCACCGTCACCCCGCCCGCACCTGGTGCCGGCACCTGGCCCGCTGCCCGGCAACACCGCTGACAGGAAAGGCGACTTCGCCATGACCGCACTGCCGACGCCCGATACCCGCCGCTTCCGCCGCCGCGTGAGGGACCTGGCCCAGCGCATCGAGGACACCTTCAACACCCCGGCCGACGAAGCGTCCCTGCGGCAGGAGGACAGCCCCGTGCCCCGCATGGTCGCCGCGCCTTTCCTCGAACTCCTCGCCTGGACAGAGGAGACCGAGGTCCTCCGGGCCCGGCTGCTCTCACGCCCGCACTCGCCGGAGCGGGAGGAGGAACTTTCCCGGCAGTTGGAGCGGCAGATCGAGCGCCGCAACTTCCGCTACAACACCACCCGCATCTACCTCGACGCCTGCACCCCCGCGTGCACGCCTGAACCGGAGATGTGCCCGCCGGAAGCGTCACCTGTGCCGGGCCCCGGCCCGGTGTCCGTGACCACACGCCGCCGCTGAAATCCCCTACGACTCCAAGGCACCCATGCCTGACGAATCAGCCCCCGACGACTTCCGCCTCGGCGGCCTCGAGCCTGCCGACGCCGACCAAGCTCGCCTCTTCTACTGGCAGGTCACCCTGAGCGAGCCCGAACTGATCGTTCTGGCCCAGCACCACAGCGGCGGCGACAGCTATCTGGCCCTGCACGACGGCTCCATGACCTGGGACATCCCCGGCTCCCCGCAGTTCCTCGCCGTCCACATCACCCGCAACGAGAGTGCGGGCACCTTCCGTTACGTCTCGGAGCGGATGCCGCTGCTGCCGCTGGCCCAGCAGTGGCTGACCGACCGCGGATGCCCCGCCGAACAGATCCGCACCCCGCCGGACCTTCCCGGAGCCAAGCCGGCCGACCACGCCACCCGCGCGCTGGAGGCCAAGCTCGCTGCGGCCCCCGGCCGCTACCAGATCATCGACCACTACACCGACGACACCATCGACCACGAGACCACCGTCCTCCTCCACGACCACGACCAGGGCGCCGCCCGGCAGCCCTACCGGGTCCTGCTGGAACAGGTCGACCTGGACGCCTTCACCTACACGCTGCGCGAGGGCGCCTTCACCACCGAAGACGCCGCCCAGCAGTGGCTGGAAGACCGCCCCGGCCCCCTGCCCGGACCCTCCCCGGCCACCGCAACGCCTCTACCGCACCTGCCCGCCACTCAGCACCGACGTTCCGGCCCCACGCGCTGAGTCGCCATCGCAGACGTGGCCGGATCCCGGAGGCTAGTGAGCAGTCCGGCTTTCAACTCGCGTGCGGTGCCTGGGTATAGCAGCCAATCCCCGGTTAGCCCAACCGGGAATTCTCCGGAACCTGGTAACCGCGGGCGAACAGCAGCTCAACACGTGCCGTTCGCCGCGCTGATTGCCAACTGCATCAGCGTGGAGGCCAGTTCGGTGTGGCCTTGGCAGCCACAACGGTCGTGCGGTGCCACTGCCAGGGCGTACGTCTGAGCGTGCCTCCACCCCATGTCCGCACCCCGGGACCTGAATTGTCTCCCTTCGGGGGCTATCAGGAATTCTCCTCAATCCGTTTCGTGAACCTGATTGGAGCGCATCGTGTCTGACGGTGTGGAAGACGTGCTGGAGGTCATCGGCCAGCAGATCGAGGAACGATTCCAGCTACCTCTCCATGAACTCGGGGCCACCGTCGCGACTGAACCGGAGCGCCATGGCGAGCTCAGGGACGTCATGCACTGGTACGGCCTGCTGGCCGCCTCACAAAGCGCCCTGGAACGCAGCGAGAACGAACTGCTCGCAGCGCTGGGCGCGTCGCCGGATCAACTCAGCGATCAGCAGATGGATCTCGCCCACCGCGTGAACGCCGCGGTGGCCTCCCGGGACGGACGCGCCATGGTCGTGCGGCACCTCCTGGACCCGGACGCACCCGGAAAGCACGGAGAAGGCGCCTGGCGCGGCGCCACCCGCAGGGCAGGCCGTCCCACCACGCTGCCCGCCGGCCCAGCGCCCCACCCACCCGGTCCAGTGCGGGGCATGTCGCGGTGAACCTCAAGCAGAAAGCCCACCGATCCGGTCGAGGCCGCCGCAGGGGCCGCCTCATCGCGTAAGTCCTGCGCCACGGCCCCACCGCACCACGCAGCTTCCTTCTCCATCGCCGTCCCGGACTCCGTCCGCCGGCGCTGTATCCGCCCGCACCGTCAGGAGTACCCCGTTGGTCACCGCCGCCCTGCCTCGCGCCACCGCCGCCGACCTCGCCCGCGTCGGCGAATGCCTCGACATGCTCTCTCCACGCTGGAACGCCTGGCTGCTGATGAGCCTGCACAGGAAGCCGCTGCGCTACTTCGAGATCAAGACCCAACTGCCCTGGCTGCGCAGTGGCCAGCTCACCCCTCGTTTGCATCAGCTCACCGACGACGGCCTCCTCAAGCGCGGCCAGCTGAACTGGCGCCATGTCTCCTACGGCCTCACCGACCGCGGCGCCTCGGTACTCGAGGTGCTGGAAGCGCTCGCCGCGTGGGGGAGCGCTCACCTGGAGAAGGATCTGGTCCTCAACCCGGACACCGGCCTTCGGGAACCGGAGCGCATCCCGAAAGCGCAGGATGCTGAGGACACTCTCGGCCTGATCACACCCCGGCACGCTACCCCCGTGCTGTGGATGCTTCGGATACGCGGCGCCTCCACCGCCAGGGAGCTGGCTGCCACGGTCATGCCGAGCGCCGCTTCGACGGGCATCTACCCGCCGCTGCACCAGCTGACCGAGGACGGCCTCATCGAACGGACCGCCCCCGATGCGCCGCGCTTCGAGCTCACCGAGGCCGGAGCCTCTCTTGCCCCCGTGTTCGCGACGATGTCGGCCTGGGCGGCCGGCCGATCGCTCACCCCCACGCGGAAGCACCCCGTGTGGGGGCAGCAGCACGCACCGGCCACCGAGCAGCGGTTGGCGTGGGCGACGCACGAGCCACCCTCAGCAGGCCCCGCCACCCACGCAGTTCCGGTCTCTTCTGCGTCGCACCAGGAGTCGTCCGGCCCCGCCTGGAAGCCGGACGATCTCTTCTCGCACCGCCCGCCGGCGCGCCATGCGAATGCAGCGCCCGTGGCAGCGGGAGGACGCAGGCGATGACCAGCCCGACAGACCAACTGGCGTGCGCCGCAGAGCTGGTGGGACGGCAGTGGACCACCCGCGTCATCAGCGAGATCGACGACAACGGACCCATCCCCCGCCAGACCGTCAGCAGCGCCTTCCCCGACCTGCCGCAAAACGCGCTGCACTACGCACTCACCACGCTGCGCCGACGTGGCCTGCTCACCGTGGGGGCAGAAGAACACGAAGAGCACAAAGCAAACGAAGAACATGAAGCGGAGGAAGGCGAGGAAGAGGAGGAAGAAGCACGGGCTTCCAGCTACGTGCTGACCGACGCCGGAGCCGACCTCGGCGACGTCCACGACGCCCTCTTCCGCTGGGCCCGCCGCCACAACTACCCCAGCCGCACCTGCGACTTCGTCACCCGCGTCGAAGCCACCCTGAACCTGCTCAAGAACCCACGCGTGCCGGCCGCTCTGGCCGCCCCCGGCACCGGCAGTGAGCGCTACAACGCCCAAGCGCCGTCCGCGGGCCAGATGCACGCGCTGGTCGCGGACGGCCTTGCAGAGCAATCCGGCAACGGAAACTGCACGCTCACGCCAGCGGGGGAGGCGCTTCGTGGGCCGCTCAGCGTCCTGGCCTCCTGGGCGCAGACGCATGCCGCCCTCATCCCCACCAGCCGGGGCACCCGCCGTCCGGGAGCCGTAAGCGCGACGGCCGTGCCCGCGTACCGGTCTCCCCCTGGCAGTCCGGCTGCCGCGTAAGTGAAGCGGCCGATCGCTACCGGTACTTGTCGCTGCATCCGTTCGTCCCGGCCGATGAGGCCTCCCGCCAGGAGTACGACGTGCTGCGCGCCCAGTCCGCCGCGTACCGGGCCCTGTAGACCGTCACCACTGCGGACGCCCGGCACCACTATGTGCTGCTGGCCGATGCCGCCAGCCGATGGGGACTGGACGGCGCCCCGCCCCTGGTGACCGTGCACAACCACCGGGACCTGGACGCCCGCACCGCCGTCATCGAACGCGCCGAACACCTCACCCTCGCCACTGCCCAGGAATGGTTCGCCGACCGCGGCATGACCACCACGCCCGCTGTGCTCGCTGGCCGCAACGGGGACCAGTTGGCCGACGGGTTGAGCGTGGAGGTCGACCACCGTCTCCGCGAAGTCCACCCCGAATACCGCCTGCTGCGCGGCAGCAGCCTTCGCCACGACGATCCACGGCGCCGCTACCTGCTCTTCGAACCCACCCACACCACCAGCGAGGTGCGGTGGCTGGTGTGGCGCACCGACCTGGCCGAGGCCCTCTACCGGCTGCTGGAGACCCATCTGCCCCACGCCCACGCGGCACGGCAGTGGCTGGCCGATCACGGCTTCGCCCCGCTACCGCCACAGACCCGGGCACCGGGACGCACCCGCAGCCCGTGTCCGGCATCCGCCTCCAAGGGCCGACGACGCTGACCCGCTTCACCTCAACCCGCCCCTGCCCCCACGCATTTCGCCTCTGGAACCGCCCGTGCCCGATTCTGAGCCCGACCTCCGTCCTGAGCCCGAGGACGGGGATGTGTATGTATCGCCGCGCCATCTCGCCGGCTCCACCGCCATCGGCGATCCCGGCCTTCAGCCCCTGCTCGCTCTCGGGTGGGAGCTGCGCCATGACGACCTCGGCAACGTCTACGTCTCCTCCCCGGACCACACGGTCCGCCTGGGCTACCTGCCCGAAGGAGACGACGACGGCCTGTGGCGGATCACCGCCTACACCGACGCCTTCGCCTCGCCGCAGTGGGGAGTGTGCTTCAACGACCAGGCACCCACCGAGTTCGTCACTGCCTTCACCGCCGCTCTGGCCGCCTCCTACACCGATGGCTACGACGCCCACATCAAGGGCCCGCCCGGCACCGCCCTCGGCCCCTTCGACCCGCTGCTCCAACAGGACTGGCAGGTCAGACCGTTCCGCCGTATCGACAGCCTCGATCTGACCTCACCCGACGGCATGGCCCGCATCACCTACGACAGAGACGACGAGGCGCGGCTGGACCACGAAGCCGAGCTGACCACCCTGGACGCCCGCTGGCTCCTGCGCGGAGGACCCGAGCTGAACTGGTGGTACGCCACCGCCTCCACCCACACGCCCAGACACCTGGTCACCGCGATCACGACCGCAGTCGCGGACCCGGCGCCGGTGCTGCGCTGGGAGGGCGAACTGCCCCGCAACGTACGCGAGCACGCCCGAGTAACCCCGGTGATGCCTCCCAGGCCGCCGGTTCCGACGCCGCTGGACGTCCACCGCCGGCACGCCACTGCCCGGCCCGAGAGCCGCCGACCGGTCAGTGTTCCGCGCTGGTCCACCACCACCCGGCAAGCCTCCGTGCCTTCCCGGACGCCGCCTGGGCCACGCCGTTGACCCCGCGCAGGGGACGGGTGAACGAATCCTTCGTCTCCCTCGATCGGGAGACGGTCCTCCAGGTGCTTCCCCGCCATCTCGCCGGGCGCGGCAGCCACCAACTCCTCGACGTGTGGCCCTTCCCCTTCGATCAGGGCTGGTCCCTGCAGCACCCCGACGAGGGCTACCAGCTGGCCGCCAGCCCCTGCCAGCGCATACGGGCGGGCTTCCTCGCCGTTCCCAACAGCCGCTCCGGAGGCACCTGGACCACCGCCCTCCACGGCGATCCCTTCAGTCCGGCACGGTGGAAGGCCGTCTTCGACGCGACCACACCCACCGAGGTGCTACGTGACTTCCATAGCGAGCTGCTGGCGAGGTACCTCGAAGCTCCCGACGGCGACCGTCACCGGCACACCAGCGAAGCCGAGCCGCACCACGCGTACGTGCCGTTGCTGAGCGCGGGCTGGCGCCAGAAGATCAACCGCAACGGGCGGCAGGCGATCCGCAGCCCCGACGGCCTGGCGTATCTGCAGAACTGGTTCCACGACCCGCCCGAGTGGACCGTGTGCGCCGGACACCCCAACCGGCCGCTGTGGACCTCAACATTCAGCGCCCAGACCCCGCCCCGCCTCATCGCTGCGTTCACCGCATCGCTCGTCGACCAAGAACCTCTCACCCGCACCGTGCGCCAACTCCCCACCGCCACACGCGAATACCTCTACCGGACCAGGCCGCCCGCCCCATCTCGCCCCACCCGGCCACCGGCTGCTCCCGAGACGCACGCGACAGGCCGCCCCGGCTGAGGCGCACCCGGCCCCTGCGGCCCTTCACCGAGCTCCCCGCCGCCATCCGACCGATGCGGCTTCCTCGCCGGAAACTCTTTCGCCGCACGCTTGCCGGCGGCGTACCTACCCCCGCTCAGGAGGCCCTCGTGCCGCTGCACGCCCAGCAGTTCTTCACCCAGCACATCGCCCTGCCCTACGAGGGCGGCACCGTCATCGGCGACACCTACTACGCCTCTCCCACACCCGGATCGCCGCTCCGCCTGCGCATCGACTTCCAACACACCATCAGGGAACGCGAGTACGACGGGCTGCGCCTCAGCGTGCTCCACCCCGAAGGCGGCACCATCGACACCGCCGTCCTCTCCTTCGCCGACCACGACACCTTCACCGCCCGCGACGCCCGCCGAGGGAACGGCTACTTCGGAGAAGCCAAGGACTGCTTCCGTGACGCGAACACATGCGGAAAGCCACCCTGGCATGGAGCGCAGACCGAGGGGCTGACGTACGCGATCGAGCAGTACGTACAACTCTGGTTTCCGACCCCAGGCAGTCTGACCGGCTCGAAGCGCGCTGCGTACGCACCCACCATCAGCCCGGTGCCCCCCGCCGCAGCGAACAGCAAACCAACGCGCCGTACCCGCTGAACGCACCCCGGTCGGCCCCGGCGCCCGGACCACCCTTGGTATCTGTGACGGCTTCCTCGCGGGGCGGCATCCCTGCGATGCCGCCCCGTGGCGTTCCCGCTTGGGGCGGACGCCCCTGCCAGAGCATCGCGCAGTGCTCGATGGACCGGGACGGTAGCGGATCGCTCAGGAGTTGCGGCCTGGTCGATCCCTCATCGGGCGGCTGTACCGCCGCTCAGTGTGAGTTGAGACGGCAATCACGCGGCCCGTGGCCGCGGCTGATCACACCCAGCTCCTCCATCATCACCAGGTGATGCACGACCGAGGAGGTGCTCGACAGACCAACCTCCCGGCCGATCTCACGGACCGTCGGAGCCTCTCCACGTTCCGCGATCCACTTCCTGATGCAGGTCAGGATGCTCAACTGGCGGTCGGTGAGGTCACCACTCATGCCCGTCCGTCTCCTGCCTGCGGACGCGGCTCTGCAGCTCCAACCGGGCAGCCGGCCACCGGCCCGCACCGGTTGTCCAGAACGGGTGCCAGAACAAGCGGGTGGACAGCCGCAGCAGACGGCGCCGCAGCGCCGTGTTGCAGCCTTGACGGGCTGCGAGTTCGGCGTAGGTGCAGTTCCAGTCGTGCTGGGCCTGCAACAGATCATGCAGGAAGGTGGGGTACGCCATGTACGAATCCAATCACGTGTTCGATTTAATGTGCGTCACCCTTCCGCTTGGCCGAGTTGTGCAAGACCCTCGTGAACCTCGGTACGGCGGACGGGCCTGGGTTTCGGTCTAGGCCCGTCCGCGGACAAGGTCTGTCGGCGCGGGGTCAGGTCGTGCCCGCCGCGGTGATCAGCTCGGGCAGGTCGGGCGCACCCGTGGGGCCACCTCAAACGGCGTTCCGAGACCCCTCATCACTGGGTACAGCCCAGCGTTGCCCACGCCGTCACCCTGACCGGTACCACTTATGGAAGCGGCCACTCATCTGAGGGGCCGCTCGTCGTCAGTCGAATCTGCTGAAGAGGACCCCGTGGCACTCCGGGCAGAAGTCCTCCCGTGCCGGGGTGCCGCACCCGTTGTGGCAGAGCCCCATCGGGGCGAACTGCTCGGCGCAGTTGAAGCAGAAGTCCACGGGCGCCTCCGCCCCGGCCAGCTTCACGTCGCGTACGAACGTGCGCAGGTCGCAGTTGGGGCAGTTGAGGATCGGGTCGTCCGCGCCTTGCGCTCCGGCCCCGTATGAAGCAATCCCCCACGGATCCGCGTACATCTGCGCTGTGGTCTCGGAGTCCCAGCTGCTGTGGCAGAACAAGCAGCTGGTCGTCGTCTCGTACGCGTCGACTACGGCTGCGGCCTGCCCGCACTCCGGGCACTCCACCACCGGGCCGACGGCTTCCTTCAGCCGGTCCTGCAGGAGCTGCATCCGGGTCGCGACGAAGGTCTCCATCTCGTGGAGAACGCCGCGCACGACGGCGATCTGCTCGTCCACGTGCTTGGTCTGGGACGCATCCAGGAAGCCGCGCAGGTGCTGTTGGACGAAGTCGAGCAGGAAGGACAGCACCTTCTCCGTACGGCCCTTGACCACCTTCACCTCGGCCGTCATCTCGAAGTGCTGCAGACGGTCCCGGTGAGATCTCAGGCCCTCGATCGCCCTCCGCGCGCTGCGTGTGACCTCGATGCCCAGGTCGTCCTGGAGGCGTGAGAGTGCGAGGCCGACGCCGATGCTGCGACAGTGACCACGCCGGAACTCCTGCTCGTCACACGGCTCCTCTCCCTCTGTGTGAGGCAAGGCGACCAGCTTCCAGTCACGCTGCATCAGTGGCCACTTCAGCAGCAGCTCCGTGGCGGCGTAGAGACTCAGCACGGCGTACTTCATCCCTCGTGCTTGATCGACAGCACGAAGGGCCTCCCCCACTGTGACCAGGTAATCCATGCCGTTGTGAATCAACGGGAAATGGACATCATTCCTCTTACTCATGATCCCCCCAAGTCGGCCTGATGTTGAAGTATGGGGAGATTATCTGCCACGCGGGTGCCTGGACTCACCGGGCAAGGTTCCCGACGCCCGGCGCGGGCAGGTGCAAACGCCGTCGGAGGGGCCGGCGGGGGAGGGGCAGACCGTGCCGGAGATGAACATGGTGACGGCGCACGCCACGCGGAACGCGCTTCCCACCGCGAGGGACAGGAAGAACTGACCATGGCGATCGGGGAGGGGCTGGCAGCAGTCGCCTATGCGCTGATGGACCTCAGCGCGGCGATCCGGGAGCGCAACGACCAGTAGGCGACGCTCGCACGCTCGGCGGATGGGGGCGGACTGACCAGCATCAGCCCCGCTTCGTAGCGGCTTTGCCTGACCTCCAACAGGTGCAGGTGGTGCCGGTCTCCGAGTTTGCTCGGCAGCCTGGCGGCAGGCAGCGAGGGCACCTTTGGATGTCGTCCCGCTCGATGTGCCAGCCCGCCAGGGTGACGCGCGCCAGGCATTCGGACATGACCCGCCGCATCTTCTCGTGGTCCATGATGGGGCCGGAGATCATGGTGTGTCCCACGGGCGGAACCTCGATGTCCCCGTGGTGCCGAACGTCGCACCCGTCGCAACTCAGGATCGCCGTCCCCGTGGTGGGGGCCTTCTTGTCACCTACAGCAAGAGCAAGCATCTGCAAGAAATACGGCATGGAGACGGCCAGGCGAAGGCGACTCGCTTGGGTTATCCGCAGCGCCGGCAGTCGACAGGGTCATCAGCGTCTGCCCCACTGCCGCAGTTTGGGTACCGGGGAGGCTCGGTCGGCGTAGTGGCAGCATGCTGTGATCGGCGCGGCGGACACCGCTGCTGGTTGAGGTGCCGTGACGCTTCGCCGCCAACCGCCAAGTTCAGTCCCATCAGGGCCTGTTGGCCGGGCTGCGTGTGGCAGCGGCCACGATCCGGCAGGATGCCGCACGATGGCATCCCTGATCGACAACCTGCGCGGGACGACCTTCGTGGTGATCGACTTCGAGGCGCTCACCCCGGCGGGCCGCCCGGCCGAACCCACCGAGGTCGCCGCCCTCGCCCTGGTCGTCCGCGGCAGCCGCCTGGTGGAGGACGGCCGCTTCGAATCGTTGATCCAGCCCCCGCCTGAAGTGCCGATCATGCCGCGGGACCTGGCTCACGGGATGAGCGAAGCCGCCCTGCGCGGTGCCCCGCCAGCGGCCACGGTCTTCGCCGGGCTGGACCAGCACCTGACCGCGCCCCCCTACCGGCTCGTCGCCCAGCACGCCCCCACCGAGGCCGGACTGATCGCCCGGCAGCGCGAGCACTGCCCCACGCTCGCCACCACTGCGATGCTCGACACCATCAAGCTGGCCAAGCAGGTCATCCGCGGCATGTCCTCCTACGGGCTGGACGGACTGCTGCGTTACTACGGCATCCCCCGGCCGGTTGGGCGGCACAGGGCGATGCCGGACGTGGAGGTCACTGCCGAGCTTTTCCGACGGCTCCTCACTGACGGGGCGCAAGCCGGTCACTGGTCCACACTGCTCGACCTCGACACGACCGCCGGACTCCAGCCGAAACCGACCACCACGACCGAAGCCAACGTGCAAGACGGACTGTTCGACCTCGGCGGAGCGTAGGCGCCAACTGCCCCGACACCCCCGCGCCCCAAAGGTGTCGGTTCGCAGCAGACCGGAGCCGGGCCGCCGACCCTCTCGGGGTGGCTCCAACAGAGGGCTCCCGGTCACCCCTGACAACGGGCTCGGCACGCAGCGGCTGCAGGTCGGCTCCGCCCTTCAGCGGGTGACCGGCGGGGCAGCAACGGCGGAAGAGCTGCTCGGGCGGTACGGCATCGTACGCTCTTGAACGCCTCAGCGCCGACCAGAGCTGAGTGCCACGACTTCTGTCCGCGCGTGGTCACCCTTATTCCTCGCGTAACTCTGCCTCGCTCATCGCCTCAGCCATTGCCTCGTCGTCATAGTCCGGTTCGACGAGGTCGGGGCGTGAATCGCTGCTGTCCGGATCCCAGTCCTCTGATTGCGCGAGTACCTCAACCAGGAAGCGCAACGCACCGTCGAGGAGTGCGCGGTCCTCAAGCCACAACCCGAACTCCAGATTTCTACGCGAGCTTGCTGTGCCGTTTGCGCTGCCCATCCAAAGCCGGCGCGGGGTGAACCCGATGACGTCGGCGACCTCCCCCAGAGGGCCTTCGTCGTGCCACCACAGTTCTCCGAGCAGGACCATCTTCGTGTGGAGGATCGGCACAAGATGGTTGCCCTCTTTGCGATAGCCGAGCGTGCGGAGCGCGGGGAGTTGCGCGTTGTTGAGTGACGCATCAGGGCCCACCAGAGGGATCTCGCCCTCGTCCCGGAAAACCAAGGGTCCCAGGCCTGGCAGAGCCTCAAGGGGAAAGCCGGCTCCGCGCTCCACTACGGACTTCAGCTCGTCGACCTTCGCTTGCTGACGCTTCCTGCGACTCTGCTTGGTGACCACGACGCACGCCGCGGGAAAATCGGCTATGCGTTCCACCAGCTCCGCATCGTCGAGCCACATGAAGGCACCCAGCATCGCCGAGCCCAGCGAACGTGCCCGACGGTCATGCTCCAGCTCAGTGCGGAATGCGTCGATCCCCTCAACGAGACCGCTGAGCACGTCGGAGCCGAACGCTCCCTGGCACGCGCCCTGCCCCCACGCGAATCGGTTGTCGAACCTGCTTGAGAACGCACTCATTCCTGCTGCCTCCCCGCACCGGCAAACTGCAACACACTCCAGGCCTTCGGCACGCAATAGCCCCGGCACGTGCAACCGTCCGGGTCTGCCACCGGTCTCACGGATGAACCCGCTCAAACTCACTCGATGACCGCGGGACTGGGCGAAAGGGCGTGTGCGATGGGAACTGACGCAGCTTCACCTGGCGAGGGAGTCGCAGTTCCCGGTGGGGGATCGGTGCTGGATACCCAGATGGTCCTGGCGTTGAACGTGCACACGTGCCCGGGTGTGTACGCCGTCTTGCTGGGGGCCGGACTCTCCATGGCTTCAGGAGTAAAGACCGGCTGGGAGATTGTGACTGACCTCGTCTCCAACGTTGCCGCCGCCTCCGAGCCAGGCGCATCTGACGCCGCGGAAGCTGCTGCGGATCCGCAGGCTTGGTGGGAGGGGCGGTTCGGCAAGCCGCTGGGCTACTCCGACCTCCTCGCTGAGGCGGCGCCGAGCGGAGCTGCCCGACAAGCGATCCTCGCCGGCTACTTCGAGCCCGAGGATGGTGACCTCGACGAGAAGGGGCCCACCGACGCGCACCGGGCCATCGCTCGACTCGTTCAACGCGGCTGCATCAGGGTCATCCTGACGACCAACTTCGACCGCCTCATGGAACGTGCCCTGGAAGAGGTGGGGATCTCCCCTCAAGTGATTCGCGACCACCAGATCGACTCCATGAAGCCCCTCGCACACAGCAAGATCACCATCATCAAGCTTCACGGCGACTACGCGGACCTCGAGCAACGCAACACTGTCGACGAACTGGAGACGTACCCCGCAGCGCAACAACAGCTGATGGAACGCATGATGGACGAATACGGTCTCATCGTGTGCGGCTGGTCCGCCGAGTGGGACAAGGCCTTGGTGAAGCTGGTCGAAGGGACCAGATCCCGACGCTACCCAATGTTCTGGGGGCAGTTCGGAAGGATGAGCGAGCCGGCCAAGCGGCTGACCGCACAGCACTCCGCCGGCGTCATCGACGGTGTGACTGCCGACGAGCTCTTCACCGACCTTGAGCGGCGCGTCACAGCCCTGGACCGGATGACGGTCGCTCCCATCACCCGCGATACCTCGGTCGCTCAGCTTAAGCGGTTCCTGCCGGATCCGAGACACCGAATCGATGTCCACGACCTGGTCGACCAAGCCGTCACCCGGGTCATCGAAGCATCAACCCCCCAGCAGCGGCGTGTGACCGGCTATTCGACCGAGGTGTACGAGAGCATCCTGCGCGACTACCGCGCTGACAGCGACACACTCCTGCACCTGCTCGCCAACGGTGTCTTCCACGACGACGGAACCCACAACCCCCTGTGGCAGCGCGTCACGAAACGCCTGTCCGGCATGCGCGACAATCTTCCGGGAGGAACCCACAACAGGCTGCTCGAGCAACTTCGGCACTACCCGGCACTCCTCGCCGTCTGGACCATGGGCGTCGCAGCCGTGCTCAGCAAACACGAGCACTTCCTGGCCCAGCTGCTCACCACTTCGACGTGGACGTCGCCGCTCGACTCCACAAAGCCCCGAGAACCCGCTGTGTACCTGAACCCGCAGCGCGTCATCGACGGCACCGCAACGAACGAGATCTACTCACCGGAATCAGGCCGGAGGTACCTCTACCCCGAGACCCGCTGGATCCGTGAACAGCTGCGTGAGCCATTCCAACTCGCGGAACCGAACAACGCAGCATACGAGAGCGCTACTCACCGTTTTCAGTTCCTGGCGTCCATGATCGCCATGGATGTCGAGGGCGAGCTGCGGGCTCGCCCCTGGTGCGGGGAGTTCTTCCTTGATCACATCTGGGGAGAGGGCGCCGACGTCGGCCTCGCAGCCGAAATCGGTCGCGAGATCCTCCCATCGTGGCCACTGCTCCAAGCCGGTGCCTTCAACAGCGACCCGCAGCAGGCACAGAAGGCGCACAAGGCGGTCGCAGAGGCCCGAAGCCACTACCCCCGCTGGTAGCCGCACGCAGACCGTAATGGGACTTCCGCTCCGGCGGAGATGGGGATTCCGCGCCCGCGACAGGTCTTGACGGTCACGGTCTGACGCCGGGACCAGGTTGGCCGCGACGGACAAGGCATTCGTCGTCTGCGCCGGTGTCGTTCCCGGTGGCTGGCGAGCCTGTTGCTGTACGGACAGGGCGCAAGAGGTGAGCCCTGTCACGCGCTTCGGTCAGTTCGCTTACGGCAGACGCCACGGAAGCGAACGGAGTGGAGGAAGCCCGCAGGGGCATGTCAAGGTTGACGCCTTCCCGAAAAACCGCAGGTCAAGGAAGGAGTCGCCCGTGGTCATTGACTCCGATCAGCCCGGACTGTCCACCGCTGGGGATTCGTTGCGGCTGCGCACATGGCGGCTGGGTCCTGGCTGGCCGTCGCTGGTGACGGACCTGTTCAGCGATGAGGACTTCCATGTCGTTGTCGATGACCGGGCGGATGTCCACATCGCTTCTCGTGACGGCCGCTTCTACCTCGGCTGGTTCCCCGACGGCCGCCCCGGCACAAACGGCGAGGGCTGGAAACTCGCCGTCACCGGAACCGCCGACGTCTCCGGCTACAGCGTCACTTTCGACACCCACACTCCGGCAGAGGTCGTCGCTGCCGCCGTGGCCTCCGTCCTGGCCGGCTCCCGCCCGGCCCGCTGCTGAACCACCCGCAAGCACGCGGCAGTTGCTGTCTTCGACGGTCCGGCGGGTTCGTCCGTACGGCTCGCGCCGAACACGCGACGCCCCGGTGCCCCGTCCTGCTTCTGCACTTGCCTTGTGACCAGCTGCGCCAGCGTGCGCAGCTCTGCGGTGCCCTCGGGGTGCCGCAGAGATCTCTTCCACCGAGAAGGAGACCCAGGTGAACACCAGCGACGACATGACGGTCGGCGAACTCATCGGCCTGTTGTCCGGCTTCGACCGGGACGCCGTACCGCGCCTGGCGGTCAACCCGCTCTTTCCCATGTCCCACCCCATCCGCGCCGTGGTCCCGGGAACGGACGAGCAGGGACGGCCCATGGTCTTCCTCGCCGACGGAGAGCCCCAGGGATACCTGCCGCCCGAGGTGGCCCGGCAGCTGACCTGGCACCGGCCCATCGAGGCTCCCCGGCGCCCCCGTCGCCGTGGTGCGGTCCGCCTGGCCGAGCCCGACCAGTGATCCGTCCCGGAGGCGTCTCTGCACCCGCACGACTTCTTCCTCCCGCCCGTACCTGAGCCGGGCGGGCAGGTGTACTGGACTGCGCCGCGTCATCTGGCCGGCGACGATGGGGCGTTGGCCGAGCAGGTCGGCAATGCGCTGACGGGTTTGGGCTGGTCGTGCTGGACCACCTCCCGGGGCACTCTGGTCCATGTCAGCCCGGACGGGCTGCGCGGCGCAGAGTGGGTCCTCGCCGATGAACCCCTCCAACTCGGCGGGCTGCCAGTCGCCTGGGAAGTCTCCGCCCGTTCGGACCCGGACCAGGCTCTGCTGGCGTGGACGGCGTACTTCACCACCGGGACCCCGCACGAGGCCCTGACCGCCTTCGCCCTCTCCCTCGACGCACATGATGATCCGGCGTTCGGCCTCGACGGCCCGGAGTGTGTGGTGGCTGCGCTGACGCAGGCAGGGTGGAGACCGGAGGAGGACCTCGCCTCGGCCTGGGACCCGGGGCTGACGTCCTGCTTCGCCTGGTGCACGCTGCCCGCGCTGATCGAGGACCAGGACCCGCGCGAAGACCTCGCTGGCTGGCAGGCATGGGCCGAACCGGCCGCACAACGGCCGTATGTGTGGTGCGCAACGTTCAGCCACTCCACACCCCACGACCTCGTGGCCGCTTTCGCTGCCGCCGTGAGCGATCCGGTCCCGGTCCTGCGCCGCGTACTGCCCGAGCAGAGCGCCGGACGACTCATCCTCGTCGCGGCGACCTGACCGGGGCGGCACCGGTGGCACCCTCACCGCAGAGGACAACCCCGCGAAGCGGCATCCCCATGGCTTCCGAAGCCGTTGAATGCAGCTGGTACTGGCATGTTGAGCGCTACGAGGCGGTCGAGGCGGCAGGCTGCATCTGGCCGAGTGCGTCGAGGAATTCCCCGAACGTGGGGGTGGCGCTGTAGTCGAAGGACAGGGCAGGCAGCATCGCAGCCCATCGTTCGGGGTGGTTGCCGCAGCGGTCCAGCAGGATCGGCAGGGCGATCTGGGAATTGGCGTGCGTGAGTACCGCGTCGACGGGGAGCTGCCGCAGATGCTCCAGCGTGTGATGACGTGAGTTGAGTACTGCGTGTTCGATCTGGTGCTGTGTCCATACTCCGTCCGCGGCAGGGGCGTCGAGCCAGAACTGGAGCACAGCGGCGGGATCGGGATGGCCGTCGAGTTCGTCGTCGGTGAGGATGCGCAGCACGCCGTCGTCCTCTTCTTCGGGCGGTGCAAGGGCTCCCGCGGCTTCGCGAAGCCAGGCGGCGCTCTCCTCGTCGTGCTCGATCCAGGCCAGCTCGACCGGTGTCAGCACCGAGAGGGCTTCGGTGACTGCCGTACGGGGCGCGTGGATGTTGATAGCGAGTTTGGTCAACGCCATGGCCCGCTGGTGCTCCAGCCTCCCTTGCAGCAGCGTATGCGGGGGCAACGCCTCGGGCATGATCCTGGCGAGCCGGCCCTCTCGCGGTGCGTCCACGACGGCGGGCGCGGGCAACGTCGACAGCAGCGCGCATGCTTTGGCCAGATGCTGCGCGTTCCCGGACGCAGCGGCCAGGTCCTCGGCCAGCGAAAGGGCGTCACGCTGTTTGGCAATGCGCGCAGACCCGAGAAGCCGACCACGGCGCACGCACGCATCGACGGCTACGGCGACCGTTTCGGCTGCAAGCTCAAGCAGTCGGGGGTGGCGGCGGACGCGGCCGGCAATCGTACGAAGGCGCTCGCGGCAGGTGAGGCTCGGCTTGGGCAGCTCGGCCAACTCCGGGCAGCACAGGGCGGGCAGACACGCCCGCAGCAGCTCCTCCTCCAGCGCTCCCGGTTCCGCATGCTCCAGCAGGAGATGCTGAACGGTCGCTCCCAGGCGTGGATGCGTCGTCAATTCCATCCACCGCTCCGGACACCGTTCCACGACGCGCCAGCAGCTGGCAGAGAACTCAAGCGACCAGTCTCCGTGCTGTGAACGAGGAACCCATCCGGAGTGCTCGCTCGGACGGTCCAAGGCTTCAGCGAGAGGAGCGAGAGCACGCTCCAGCACCGCATCGAAGAACGCCTCCGGCACCTCGGGAACCGGTCGGGACCGGTACCTCGGGTACTGGTAGAAGTGGGGTTTCCACAGCGTGAGGAGAGAGTCGAGATCCGTCTCGTGGAGGTGCTCCAACAGCCTGCTTGCAGCGGCAGCCTGATGCGGATGGTGGGCGATCCCGACAACGAGCTGCGGCTGCACTCGATGTGCGGCCAGTACGGCCGGCAAATCGGCGGCAGTCACGACTCCCGCAGCAGCCAGTTCGGCAACCTGCTCACCGGATGCCTGAGCCACTAGCCCGGCCCGCACTTCCGGATTCACAACCCGCTCGAGTAGCGAGGGCAGCGCCTCCTTCAGCGCCTTCTCCCGCCATTCCTCGCGGTGGTCGCCGTAGTGCTTCGCAGAACGAGCGTGTGTCCTGGCGCTCAGCGCCTCCACCACGGCGGGCAGTGCTGCTTCCGGCAACTCCGCGCTCGCGGCAAGCTCCTGCCACAGCGGATACGTACGGGCATGAACCACGGCCGCCGCCCCCTCTTGACGTGCTGATCCTGACTCGGTGTCACTGGCTCATCACCGACGCCGAGTTGACCGTACGCCGCATCAGGTCCGCTGCGCTTGCGGATGCCGAAATGTCTCCGCTGCCTGCGTATCGCTGTGAGGGACAGAGCCCCTCTTCGATGGCCGCGCTGCGTGGGACCCCATATTCTTGCCGCCGGCTCAGACGCCCCGATCGTGGTCTGCCCTCCGGGGACGCTACGGTCTTGAAAGTGGGCCGGAGCCACTCGCACTGGCTCCGGCCCACTCCAGACTCAGGGCTCACTCAGGAGGGCTGCTCCCTGGGAATGACGAGCTCGAAATACCCGTTCAACGTCTCCTCGTCGAGCTGGCCGTCCATGGCTAGTGCAGAGCGAAGTGCCCGGCCGGTCGCCTGGGCAGGAGTGCCCCAGCGCCTGTGCGCCTCTCGCATGATCTCGCCTATCGTCCACTGGGCGGAGTCGGGGTGGTGCCGGACGAACCAGTCCAGCATCTTCGCCACCGGGATCGTCAGGTTGAGAAGCAACCAGCGGTCCTCCGGGTCGCCGGTTCGCTTGCGTTGATTCTTCTCCAGTCGGTCGATCATGTAGGCGAAATCGTCGAGAACGGCATGCCGGATCGTCGCACCGAGAATGTCGGTAGGCAGGATGCGGTCCAAGTTGATCGCGACGTTCCACGCCAGGGCGTCTGCGAGCTCGCGGGCCGACTCCTCGTTGCGGTGCCGCAGAACCCACCGCTTGCGCACGTCGGGACGCTCCCAGAGCGTGCCGAGAAAGTCGGCAGCGAAACGGTCGCGAACATCGGCGGCCCCTGGAGCCAGGGAGTCGGGATCGCCAACGGTCATGGCAGCCCGTACACCGTCGGTGGAGCGCCGACGTGCTTCCACCCAGTCCTCTGCCACTGGCCGTGACCACTGTGCGCGACCGCCAACCGTGGCCTGCGGCAACGGCACCGGAACCTCGACCGAGCGGCGCGAGATGTATGCCCGCAGTGTGGAGGCGGTGATGTCGCCCAGGGCTGCCACCTCGGGGATGCCGAGCAGCTGGTCTCCGGAGAGCTCTGGGCTGGCGAGATTGACGACGCACTGGTCGAGCGGCAGTGCGTTGTCCTGCTTCTGGTGCTCCTCGGCCCACCGCGCGAGGTGGTCAAGCCAGTTGTCCGGGGCTGGCGCGTCGTGGTCGAAGGTGGAGACCTTCTGCACCTGCCCGCGAGCGGGGTCGGCGCGGCCGTCGAGCATGTCAGTAGCGGTGACGGTGACGGCAGCCCGCGCCTTGCGGCGCTCGTAATCCTGGCTTACCGGATCCCAGATCTGCCCTGGCCGGTACCACGTAGCGCCGTCCCACCAGTAGCCACCAGCGCGGAACAACAGCTTGTTGTCCTGCCACTCGTGATGCATGGACGCCGTGACCCCGTCGCTCATGAGGAGCACGGTCCGGCCATGGTCGGGGTGGTAGCGGACCGACCAACCCAACTGGTGATTGATGGGGTCGGTGGTGAAAGCCAGCCAGCCGCCGCCCGCGAAGTCCTCGTCGCATCGCCCCCACATGCCCTGGGCCTTGTTGCGGCCCACCGCCTCGATCGCCTCCGGGCCCTCATCCAGCGGGATATGGGAGTCGTCGACGAACGGCAGGCCGGGGACCGGGTGGTCGGTCCGTATGCCGTTGGCATACGGGCGAATGTCGTAGACCACGATGTTGCCCTCTCTTCCCGAGTGCTGCTTCCTTTTACAACAGTAGCAGCATCTCGCTGTGCATCGATGAAAGTGCATCATGTGGTAGCACTCATTGGGCAGTGTTGCGCAACAGGGCCGTGCGTCTGCGTACGGCAGGCGCGGGGCTATCGGCGGTGTGTGGGTGTGGTGACGGTGAGGGGTTCGAGGCGGCGGGCGATGAGGTTGAGGGCGCCCCGGGCGCGTTCGATGCGGCCGTGGATGAGGAGTGCGGCGTGATCGACGGCCATTTTCATGTGGGCGTCCCAGACCGGTGGGGGGACGATGACGTTGACCATTCCGGTCTCGTCTTCGATGTTGAGGAAGCAGGTGCCCTTGGCGGTGGGCGGGCGCTGGCGGTGGGTGACGAGACCGCCGACGACGACCATGGTCTCGTCAGGCTCGTTGCGTACGGCGGCGGCGGGGAGCACTCCGCCAGCGTCCAGATGGGGCCGGAGGTGCTGGACGGGGTGGCTGTCGGGGCTGGCGCCGGTCGCCCACAGGTCGGCGAAGGTCTCCTCGATCACCGTCATGGCAGGCAGCGCGGGTGGCTCGGGGGCTGCGGTGGTGCCGGGCAGCAGGGTTTCGTCGGCGGTGGCGAGTGCGCCGGCGGCCCACAGGGCCTCACGGCGGCTGACGCCGAAGCAGGTGAAGGCGCCGGCGGTGGCGAGGTTCTCCAGCAGCCTGGCCGGCAGGCGGGTGCGGCGGGCGAAGTCCTCCAGTCCGGTATACGGGCGGCCGTCCGCGATTTCGTGCGCGGTCTCGGGCGACAGGCCGCGGATCCCGGTCAGGCCGAGCCGGATGGCCCGGCCGCCGGTGGAGGCTTCGTCGGGTTCGAGGCCGGCGTGGGGGCCGGAGCGGGTGACGTCGATGCCGCGGACGGTGATGCCGCGGCGGCGGGCGTCGCCGATCAGTGTCAACGGGCTGTAGAAGCCCATGGGTTGGTTGGCCAGGATGCCGGCGATGTAGGCGGCCGGGTAGTGCAGCTTGATCCAGGCCGAGGCGTAGACGATGTGCGCCAGGGACTGGGAGTGGCTCTCGGGGAAGCCGTAGCCGGAGAAGGCCTGGATCATCGTGTAAAGCTCCTCTGCCGGCTCAGAGGGGATACCGCGGCCGGCCATGCCGTCCATCAGCCGCCGGCGTAGATTCGCGACGCGTTCGGGGGCGTGCTTGGCGGCCAGGGCCTTGCGCAGCTGGTCGGCCTCGCCGGGGCCGAAGCCGGCGCAGTCCATGGCCAGCCGCATCATCTGCTCCTGGTAGAGCGGCACGCCGAGGGTGCGCTCGAGGGCGGGCTGGGCGAGGGGGTGGGGGTAGGTGACCTTCTCGTGCCCGGCGCGACGGCGCAGGTACGGGTGGACGGAGCCGCCCTGGATCGGCCCGGGCCGGATCAGTGAGACCGCCACGACCAGGTCTTGGAATGTCTCGGGCCGCAGGCGGGGGAGGGTGGACATCTGGGCGCGGGATTCGACCTGGAAGAGGCCCACGGTGTCCGCCTTGGAGATCATGGCGTACACGCCCGGGTCGTCGGGCGGAATCGACGTCAGGTCCAAGGTGCGGCCGTGGTGTTGGGCGATGAGGTCGCAGGCGGTGTGCAGGGCGGAGAGCATGCCCAGGCCGAGCAGGTCGATCTTGACCAGGCCGGCTTCCTCGACGTCGTCCTTGTCGCCCTGGAGGACGCTGCGTCCCTCGGCGGTGGCCCACTCGACGGGCATGATCTCCCCGATGGGCTGGCGGGTGAGGACCATGCCGCCGACGTGCACGCCCATGTGCCGGGGCAGACCGTCCAGTTGGGCCGCGATCTCGACCACGTCGGCCGGGATGCCGGCGTCGTCGCCCGGGGGTTCGTGGTGCTGGATGTGCCGGGTCATCTCGTCGATGTGGCCGGTCGCATAGCCCAGCGCGCGGGCGGCGTCGCGTACGGCGAGGCGGGGACGGTAGGTGATGACGTTGGCGACCTGCGCTGCGTGGGTGCGGCCCCAGCGGCGGTAGACGTACTGGATGACTTCCTCGCGGCGGGCGTTCTCGAAGTCGATGTCTATGTCCGGGGCTTCGGCGCGCTCCACGGACAGGAATCGTTCGAAGAGCAGCTTGTGTTTGATCGGGTCGACGGCGGTGATGCCGAGCACGTAGCAGATGACGGAGTTGGCGGCCGAGCCGCGGCCCTGGCACCAGATGCCGGTGCCGGTGGCGTACTGCACGATGTCGTGGACGATGAGGAAGTAGCCGGCCATCTCCAGCTGTTCGACGACGTCGAGTTCGCGGTCCAGCTGTCGCCACGCCACCTGCGCTGCCGAGGTCTCGCGGGGGCCGTAGGTGTGTACGGCGGCCCGGGTCGCCAGGTGGCGCAGGAAGCTGGTCTCGGTGTGCCCGGCAGGGACGGGGAAGCCGGGCAGTTGCGGTCTCAGGTCGGTGAGGTCGACCACGCAACTGCGGCCCAGCTGCAGGGTGTTCTCCAGTACCTCGGGGTAGCGGGCCAGTCGGTGGGCCATCTCGCCGGGGGAGCGCAGATGCGCCGTGGGGGCAGGTGGAACGTGTCCTGCTGCATGGTCGAGGTCTTCGCGGCGGCGCAGCGCGGCCAGGGCCTGGGCCAGGCGGGCCTGGGCGGGGGTGGCGTAGTGCACGGCGTTGGAGGCGACGACGGGCAGGCCGAGCCGGCCGGCGGCGGCGTACAGGGCGTCGTTGCGCGTGGAGTCGGTGGGCAGGGCGTGGTCGACCAGCTCCACGTGCAGGGCATCTCGGCCGACCAGATCAGACAGCTGCTCCAACCGCCGTACGGCCGCGCTCACATCACCCACCTCAGCAGCGGTCCTTTCGGGAGTCTCGGCCGGGGAGGGGCAGCCGGCCAGCACGGCCCACTGGCCGCTTCGGGCGGCCGTAGCCAGCTGCTGCAGGTCGTAGGCCGGGGCGCTCTTGGATCCGGCCAGCTGCGCGGCGGAGAGGGCCGCGGCGAGCTGCTGGAAGCCGGCCAGGTCGCGGGCGAGGACCACTACCGGCCCGTACGGGGAGGGCAGGCTCAGCTCGACGCCGTAGACCGTATCGAGCTTGTGTTCGCGGGCGGCGGCGGCCATCCGGCGTGCGGCGTAGAGGCCGTCCCGGTCGGTGATCGCCAGGACCTCGATGCCCAACTCGGCTGCCTGCGCGGCCAATGCGTCCGCGTCGGATGCGCCTTGAAGGAAGGAGAAGGAGGAATGGACGTGCAGCTCCGCCCACCCGGCGGGTCTTCGCTCCTGGATGGGCAGGCGCAACAGCCGACCCGTCCCGTGTTCAGCCATAACAGGCCTCCGCCCACCACTGCCCCTGCTCCAGGACCAGCAGCCAGGCCGGACCGGCCACGGTGACCACTTGCATGCGCACCAGGCGGCGGGACTTACCGGCGTCCCACCACTGCTCCAGGGCCGGCCACGGCCCGGCCCAACCCGCCACCTCAGCAGCCGGGCTCCCGTGGACGGTGAGCCGGGCCGGTGGAGCGGACAGTTCCAGGCGGGCGGAGACGCCCACCAACTCGCCAGCCGCATCTTGCAGTCGGGCGCTCTGCGGCTGGGCAGGCACCCAGGCCGGGTGCGGAGCGGGCAGACGGCCTGGCCACGGACCGCTCGGGAGGCCGCCTCCGGTCGGCAGGTCGCCGAAGGCGACGCGCATGGCGCGCTCGGCCGGACCACGACCACCGCCAAGCTCCACACGCGTCACCGCGCCGTGCCCGAGCATCGCCTGCAGCCGCCCGGCCGCGACCTCCATCTCGGCGCTCGCCGACCTCCCGCCGAACAACGGCTCCTGCCGTCCGGTCGCCGCGCTCAACGCCTCCGGGCGCAACGCCAGCCGCAAGAATCCCGCGGCACCATCGCTCCCGTCGTCTTGCGGGGCAAGAGCTCCGGTCTCGTGCCAGGCATTCAGTTGCCAGCGGACGCGTTCAGCGACAGCCAGCTCCGACAACCTGCCCTCGTGCCTCCACAGCCGCGACAGCCTTCTGCCGCCGACGAGTTCGCCCGCAACCTCGATCCGCGCGCACACCGCACCGGCGGCGGCCAGCCGCTCGTGCACACCCAGGGCGAGCTGCTTCGCGGCGAACGCCACCGGCTCCACCCGCGCTTCGGCAGGCTCGAACACACACGATGCAGTGAGGTCCTCGCTCGGCGCCCGGGTACTCAGCCCTCTCGCCTCCAGACCGCGTGCCGTGCGTTGCGCTGCTGCTCCGTCGGCGCCGAACCGTGCAAGCACGCGCTCGCTCGGCATCCCAGCGAGGCCCCCCACGGTCTCCACACCCAGCCGGACCAGCAGCCCCGCCAGGTGCGCACGGCCCAGGACACCGACTGGATACGGAGCCAGAAACTCGCGCGTCTTGCCCGCAGGCACCAAGACACCGCGGCGTGCGGCGAGCGCGGCGGCGAAGACAGTGCCCGCCGCCCCCACCCGCGCGATATGGCCCGCAGCGGTGACAGTCGCCACGACACGCTCGGCCAAGGCCCCTTCACCGCCGAAGTACCGGGATGGACCGCCTGCCGGAAGCACCACCAGCCCAGGCCGGATCACCTCCCACCGCGGCGCCACCTCCGCTTCCAGGCGCTGCAGCACCGGCTCGAAGAACCTGGTCTCGCCCTCCACATCACGGGCGACCACCACCAACTCAGGCACGTGGCTCGTGGCCTGCCGCAACCGCATCCCGCGGCGTACCCCCAACGCACGGGCAGCCGCGGAGCAGGCCACCACCTTCCCCCCGGCAACCACCGCCGTCGGCCGCACACCGCCGGGATTGGTGCCATCGGCCACGACCGGCCAATCCGGCAGCCACGCGCACGCGACACGGTCGTCCACCGCTCTCACCGCACCACATGCAGCGGACCGCGCTGTGACGACGTGGCCTCACCGAGTGCCGGGGAGGAGGCATCGGCGTCGGTGAGGAGCGACGCGCGCCCGTCCGGGCCCGGCAGCCACAACTGAGCGGTCCGGGGGGCGCCGCCGGCCGACCCGCGGCCGGACGCCGTCACCTCTACCCGTCGGGCACGCAGCAGCCCATGCCCAACTCCCACGCCCTCCCAACGCGCCTGCGTCACCCTCAGGCGTACTCCGGAGCCTTCCCACTCCCCGGCAGTCAGCAGGACCGTGCCGGTACGACGCAGCACGGCACCGAGACGTTGTGCCGTGCGGCCGGTGGCAGGACCGCATTCGCCGAGCAGCAGCACCGGAACAGCCTCGGCGAGCGTGGCCACCACCTCCGGCCAGCGCCGGCCAGGGCGGTCAACGAACATGCCCACGCCCACATCCAGGCCCATGGACTGCGCCGCCAGCACGCCCAGCTGAGGCAAGCCGACCACGGCCCACGCTCCTGCCTCGGCGGCGGCTTCGGCGGCCAGCGCCAGCAGCAGCGGCATGTCCCCGCCCGCACTGACGGTGGTGCCAGCTCGCAGACAGCCACGGGGCAGCAATGAGCCGAATGCGGCAGCGCCCCGGAACCCGGAAGCCTCCTGCCGCATCGACGACCTGTTGCTGACCTGTGGTGCTCTCACAGAACAAAGAATCGAACATGAGACCTATTTAATGCAAGGCGGTGCACCTCTTCACGTCGGCCACGATCGTGAACGAACGCGCTGGTGGCAGCCTCAACTCGGCGCCTGCCCTGAGGAGTCGGGCCACCAGCCCTCGACCGGGCACGGGGAGGAGTGTGACGAGCGGCTCGGCCAGCCGGGCCCACCGTGCCTCAGAGGTGTGCCGGCGGTCGGGTGGGGAGGTTTCTGCCGCGTGCTCCGGCCACAGTCGGTCGGTGGCCACTCAGTCCTGGAACTTCGGCCCGCCGTAGCGGGCCAAGGCCCTCCGAAGGAGCGGGAGGAGGGCGGTGCGTTCCGCGATGGCCGTCCCCAACAGCAGACGGCAGACGACGTAGCCGCCCTCGGACTCGGTGAGTGCATGCTTCTTGGCGAAGTCCGTGCCGTTGCCTGGGTCGTTGAAGGTGACGAGCAGCAGGTGTGCGCCGCCGCCCGGGTCAGTGGCCAAGCGGACGCTCTCCAGCGCTTCCCAGGTCAAGGAGAAAGACCCGTCCTTCATGCGGACGCGCCGCTGGTCGACAACGGCAAGGCTGTCGCTGTCGACAACGAGCGCATTCCGCTCTACAGCGATGAAAGCGTTCCCGGTGAAAAAGAACATAACGGGAAAGAAGATCAGGAAGAGAGATGGCCCGATTGCTGAGTCAGGCAGTCCCTCTTCGATCTCGGTCAGCCGCAGCTCCAAGTCACCCGTGAGAGTCCATGCGGCCAAAATGATGAAATTGATCCCTGCGCCCAGCGCTACTCCTTGAAGCGCGGCGGATACCCGGTTGCTGAGCCGGATGGCGAAGGTGCTCAGCTCGAAGACTGCAGGCCCATCGGTGCCTACGGGATCGGCTTGCTGCCTCTGTGCCGGGGCCGGCGGTTCGGGTGTACGGGCGAGCGCGACAGCAAGCACGAGGGAGGGCACCGCGGTGAGGAAGGAGCCTGCGCCGGCCAGCAGCGACAGGGTCTCCAAGTCGGACAGGTACAGCACCACCGCCATCACCGCGCACGCCAGCGCAGTCGACCCACCCACCCACACGCCCAGCCCCCGCATGCGCGCAATTGTGCCCTACGCCCAACACCCATACACCACAGGCAACATGGGCCCGTCGGGCCCCGGGCACGAGGAGCCAGCCGAAGCGGAGACTGGCCTGTGAGCCGGTGGTGCTGAACCTCAGGCCATGGCCTGCTCCTAGCAGACCTTGTGCGGTGGCGCGTCCTTGATCGCCTCGCATGTCGGCGGGTTTGGTGCGGCATCGCAGGGCGCGGGATGTTCCCGTCGCGAGCCGAACTGCGGCATCCGCGACGGCAATTGCACGGTCCGGAGCGGCGCTCGCCGGTATCGGAACCCTTGGCGCCTGGCAGTTGTTTGCCCCGGTGCTCTGTCTTGATCGTTGCGCGAGACAATGTTGCCTCGCGCCTAGGGAGGGGACGAAGGTATGCGGGTGCATGCGGTGGATCTGATCAACTCATCGTGGGGGATGCACAGTTTGAACGAGTGGTTGGTCGAAGCGGTCAACGCACTTGCCCATGAGCTCGGGGATCAGGCCGGCATGGCGGGGGATGACGATGCCGGCCGGTCCTTCGCCAACATGTATCGGGCAGCGGCCCGGACAACGGTCAATCAGATGGGCGAGGCCACCCACATCGTGGGGGCCGGCAGCACCGCGCTCTTACAGAACGCCAACGAGTACATGGCCACCGAGAGCAAGGTCGCCGCCGACATGCTGGGAAGCATCGGCGAATCGGGAGCCGCGCCTTCGCCCGGAGGAAGCTCACCGGACTGTGCTCCCGCCCCACGCGGACGCGGCAACGATCTGCCTGACATCATCGGTGAGACCAGCGCCGTGTCCCAATACCTCGTGGGCGACCGCTTCCGCGGCTCCCCGGAGAAGCTCCGCGACGTCGCGGCCACCTGGCGCAAGGCGCACAGAATCACCCTGCAGATCTTCTTCGACGCCCAGGACTGCTGGCGACGTGCCACCAGGCACGGTGAAGGGGATACCGCTGACGCCATCGCCAACTTCTTCAAGAAGTTCGTCGGCCACGGAAACCCGCCCAGCCATGTCTCAGACCAGGACACGCTCCTGGCGAATCTGCCCACGGCATGCCATCAGATCGCCGGCGCATGCGAGAACTACGCCGACCACATCGAGACAGCAAGCAAGCGGTCCTGGAAGGACACCGTCTCCGACGCCTTCGACGGCGGCGGGGAATCGGTCTTCGACAGCACCGTTTTCGGCGGCAACGGCGAAGACGGCGGACTCCACGACGCGATAGCGGGCGACGGCAAGATCCTCAGCCTGGCCGGTCTGGGACATTCCTTGGACTCATCCCAGAAGCGTGTGCCCGTCCCCGCCCCGAAGCAGGGCGGCAAGTGGTGGGTTCCGGACGGCCCGTCCCTTCCGCCGCTGCTGCCGCTCCCGCTGGGTCGGGTGCCCATCGTGATCCCCGCCGGGTACACGAATCCGGACCCCAAGCTGTACACGCCGGCGATGCCGCCGCCCTCGCCACCCGACCCCCGGTTCCCTGCCCTGAACCTCGCGCAGCGGCACAGCTTCGACCGGTGGGCCGGCGGCCTCCGGGACGGCGGCTTCTCTGGCGGCACGAAAGCCGAACGGGACTACCAGCGGCGTACCGCCGGCTACCCGGAGAAGGAGGTTCCCATCGATCCGCGGAAGTCGGCCCTGGGCACCCTCATGGTGGACGGTCTGAGGCACACCGACGGCATGGCGGTGGAGGCCAAGTACGTCAAGAAGCCCGGCTGCACCTACCGCAACCTCGACGACCTGGAGAACCCGGACAACTTCCAGGAGAAGGTGCTGCACAAGAAGGATGAGAAGGAGCTGTTCAAGTACAAGTCCGCCATCGAATACCCGGCCAACGCAGGGCGGCTCCGTGGAGTGGAGGTAGCCACGAATGACCCCGAAGCGGTTCCCTACTGGAATGCCCTGCTCGTGGCCCACGGAGTCAACGGCTACGGCCGCCACGCCCCGTAGATCTCTTGAGGGAGCAACGCAGTGACCACCGAGGACGTCGACAACTTCCCGACCATGTTCATGTTCAGCCCCCGGGCAGACCGGCCACAGGATTGGTCCTTGACGTTCGAGGCGTTCACAGAGGCCCTGCGCGGCCGAGAGGCTGATGCGGCCACCGAGCAATGGAGCAGCCCGGTCTCACCTGGCGACACCCTGTCGTTCGTCTTCACCACCTCCGCCGACAACAAGGCCGAGGGAATGGCAGGCGTGGAGCCCAACGGAGTCGCCGTCGAGGACTGCACCTGTGCCGAAGCTGCGGAGTTCGCACACTGGCTTCAGTCGACGGCACTTCCGTCGCAGGCCGCCATGTACGTCAACATGACCGAAGGTGTGGAGTGGGAGTTCCCGTCCATCGAGCTTCCCCGGGTCGAGGTACAGGAGCTTCAGGGCCTCCTCACCGAACGGCTCCGCCAGATCCTCGACCACGAAGAACAGCAACTGGAATAACTACATTGCGTGCTCGGCACCTGCGGACTGCTCGCGGCCATGGCGGGGGCGGTGGAAGGCGACGCCGCGGCGCACACGAGGATGTTCGGTCGCCTCGCGCCGGTCAACTCGCACACCGTTCATCCGACGCATCTCCCGGCGAGCCCCTGCCGCCGAGACGCGTCACCGCCTCGGCGGCGTAGCCTTGCCGCATGGCCAACGTGATCGACCCTGAAAGACACGCCGATCTGATCGCGTTGCAGCGGGCGGCCAACGATGCGTTTGATGCGCTGGCCGCACACGCTCCCGGTGTGCGGGGTCTGGACCTCACCGACGAGCAACGTGCCGAGGCCGTCCGCTTCCGCAAGGAGGCGAGCGAGGCAACTCTCGCCGTCCGCGAAGCTCTCTTCGCCAGCGGGCTCCCCGAAAAGCACGACTACTACATCGCTTCCCAGGCTCTGAAGAGTGCGGCACGCACCGAACCCGCTTCGAGGTAGCCCCGCCCCGGCGTGCGCGATTTGCTCCGGGGCCGGTTGTCCGAGGTGTGCTGCATCATCGCGGCCATGACGACAACGTGAGTACACAACGCGGCATCCCCGACACCCGTGCTGGCGGCCTGGCATCGTCCGTGGGCGGGAATCCGCATCGGGACGCGCCGTGTGATCAGCAGAGGCAGAGGCCGTTTCCGCACTTGGCGAACAGGCGCTGATGAACGCAGGTTCCAAAAGGAGACACGGAATCTGTGGCAGGCCTTCGAAAGGCTCGGTATCCGTCGTGAGGACTTCCCGTGCACCCAGCATGCGCAGCGCGAAGTGAGCTTCACCTCGGGGCACTTGATGACCCGGGGGATCGTCGCGCCCCTGGCAAGTATGGTGATCATGGTCATTGCCGTGCCGGTTCTGTCATTGGTGGCCTTGGGCTTGGCACGCCACTACGGCCTCGACAGCTTGGAACGGGCGGCAGCCTATGTCCACCAGCAGTGGGGCAAGGCTCCTGACGAGACTGCGGCGGGACGGAACCCGCTCTTCGCCGGGTTGGCGCAGCTCGGCCTGTTCGGGACCGCTCTCTGGGTCATGTTGCGCACCTTGCGCGGGGGAGCCATTCGCAAGTATTGGCTGACGCAGCGCACGGGGGCAGCGATCGTGCGGTGCGCGGAGGCGAAGGCCGTACCGGAGATCGAACGGCTGGATCAGGTACGACGCGTGGGCAGCCTGTGCCGGGCCGTCGAGTGGAGCATCTGGCGCTCCCACCGGTGGCGGGGCGGCATGAAACGGAGCGATCCGAATCGTACTGTCGCCCGCCAGCACGCAGCCCTGGTCATCGCCGCATTGCACCGAGCACAGGAAAGGCTCCATCAAAGGCCCGATGACGCGGCTTTGGATTCACTGGCGGCGACGCTTGCGAAAATCGGGGAGCGGCACGCCGCCGCCAGAGTCCTTGACCTTCTCCCCGCGAAGAAGCTCCGCGGCCTCACGGCGGTGTCGCTGCGACGTCAGGCGTTCCGCGAGTCGGTGGCTATCGTGCGTGGCCTGGCCGCTGCCATGATTGCCGCGTTTGTCTTGGACCCGCTCTTGCCTGAGCTAGGAGTACGTGAGGAGCTTGTCGGCTGGTTCCTCGTGGGCGGTGCCGCTATCGCCGCCGTTCTGGCTGCCGGCTGGGGCCGTGTCCGCGAGTTCCTGAGCATCTTCCCCGGCTCGTGACGGTCCTCCCACGAAACCGGTGCGACCACCGTCAAACCGCTGATGGCAGCTCCAGCGCTGCGAGAACGTGACGACGCGGCGTTCAACTCTGCAACAGAGGCGCGTTTGTCCAAGCAGAGGTGGATGCGTTCGGCCTTCGCCCGCTGTGCCAAGGGCCGATGCGCTGAATGCGGCGCAATCGGCGTCGCGTTGTGGCTGCTTCCGGCAGGACGCAGCCACAACGCATTCCCGACCGCACCATGGCGGGGGACTCAGCTGCGGGCGCCTGCCTTGTGGAGTGCCTTGTTCAGGTGGGTGTCGACCAGGCCAGGGGAGCCGGAGACGACCACGAGGATGCTGCCGTTCCGTACGGCCGCTTGCTTGATGATGCTGCTGCGCCCGGCCACGGTGAGGGTGAGGAGCTGGCCCCACCGCTCCTCGCCCTTCTTGGTCACGGGTGTCTTCTGCGTGGTGACCTCGATGGGTGTGCTGCCGTCGGTGACCTGGTAGGTCGGGCAGGAGCCCATCGCCTCGAAGATCCGCCTGGTGCCTTGCGAGAGTTTGGTCTCGGTGTCGCTGTAGAGCTCCTCGGTCACTTCCGAGTCCGCCCCACCTGCGTAGGAGAAGGCGGCCTTCGCGCGGTGCTGGAAGTCCAGGGTGCCGCTGGCTGCGGCGTCACCGCCCAGCTTCTCAAGCGCCGGGCATCCGACCACGGTCATGTCGTCGTGGCCGGCGGGACGTTCGGGCTTGAGCGTGTATCCCTCGCCCAGGTCGCTGGTGTCCAGCAACTGCTTCTCGAGCTGGCCGGAGGAGAGCGGCGCGGCCGGCTCTGCCTCCTGCGCGGAGTCCGAAGCGGACGTCGCCTTGTCTTCCGGGGTGTTGGGGCTGCTGTGGGAGCAGCCCGTCACGGTGAGCAGGGAGATGACGGCGGCGCTGAGCACGGCGTTGGTGGTGGCGCGTTTGGGCATGGTGGAACCCCCAGGGTCGTCGCGGTAAGTGCTGACAGACCGGCCGGAAGTCCGGCCGTGGGGGTTGAAGGGATGGGGGTCAGAGGCCGAGGGCCTTGAGGCCGTCCTCGACGCTGGCGTGGACGCCGGTGAGTGGGCCGCTGTTGCGGTTGTACCAGGCGGCATCCAGCCTCGGTTCATGCGTATCATGCCCGCCCGGGCAGCGCAGCCAGACGTGCTCACCCATGATGAACACCACCCAGTTCCGGTAGGCACCGCACTGCGGGCACTCGCGGACCTCGCCGTGGATGACGAGCGGCTCATCGTGGCGCATCATCAGCCCGGTCAGCTCCTCGCGGATGGGCGCCCGCAGCTCCTCGGGGAGGAACTCCTCCTCTACGGAAGGCGCTTGGGTGGGTGCCGGCTCGCTCCTGGGGGAGGAGATCGAACCGGCGTAGCGCTCGTGCATCAGGAGCGCCCTTTGCATCTGCTCATCCAACATTCGTTCCCTCTCCCGGCGCACGCGTACGCGTCGGAACATGCGGTCCCCTCTCGTTCGTCCTGCAGGCCACCCAGATCATCTCGCGACACCGCGACAGTTTCTAGACAAAGTTTCCTGAACCTCACCGGCCCCGGCGCCGTCCTTCCTGCTGCGCTGTGACCTGCGTGGACGCACGCGTGCGCGACGGCCCGGCACTGCCTGCTGGGGGCATGGCGGTGGTGTCGGCGGGCAGGTCGGCTGCCCGGCGCAGTCGCCAGACCAGGACGTCGCTGACCGACTCTGCCGTGTCCAACTCCCGCCGTGCTGCTGCCTTGCTCAGGAAGGTGGCGGGGTCGTGGCCGGCGGCTTCGGCGTCAGCGAGGGTGGCCGCGAGTGCGTGCCAGCCGGGCTCGGCCAGCACCCGCTCGGCCAGTTCCGGCACCGCTTCCCGCACAACTGCGGCCTGCTTTCGCTC
Source organism: Streptomyces sp. TAA486 (assembly GCF_000426165.1). Classification (NCBI taxonomy): domain Bacteria; kingdom Bacillati; phylum Actinomycetota; class Actinomycetes; order Kitasatosporales; family Streptomycetaceae; genus Streptomyces; species Streptomyces sp. TAA486. The sequence continues at coordinate 764,493 of NZ_AUEV01000001.1, forward strand.
TTGCCCTTGCGGGAGTTGGCGGCCCCGGCGGTGGAGCGTGCCCATGGGGTGCCCGGCGGCCTGTTGGTAGGCGGCGCGCAGATGTGCCGCGGCCTGGTGGGCCGCGGCTGCTTGTTGGGCGTGGTGGTGTCGGCTGTGCCAGTTCGCGGCGGCGATGGTGAGGAAGAAGAGCATGTCGATGACCATCGCGGTGGTGGCGCCGTCCTCGCCACGGCCGAGGGCCGGGCCGCTGTGGACGAGGTCGCGTGCGGCCTGGCGCAGGGCACGGTCGTGGCCGCGTACGGCCCGGATGTGGGAGCGGGAGGCACGCTCGAACGCCCATGCCGCTTCACGCAGTTCGCGTCTGGTGTGGGCGGCGGAAGTCTTGGCGAGGGCGTCGAGGACTTCACCGCCGGCCGCGATCTGCGCGGCTATGGCCCCGTCGTCGCCCTGGTCGATGACCAGCACCGCCGACCAGGCGGCCTGCGTCGCGCCACGTCGGGCCGCTGCCGCTCGGCTCACCCGAGGGCCCGCGGCCCGCCCCCCGGTCTCCTCACCGGCGGAGCCGGCGTTGTGGTTGCTGGTGAAGCGTTCGCGGATGCGGGGCAGGGACAGGTCGGGTGCGAGCTTGGAGCCGGAGTAGAAGACGGGCTTGCCCGCCTTGTTGGAGTCCCCGGGCAGCGCGACGGTGTAGCCGAGGAGGTCACCTGAGGGGGCGGTCCGTCGGCGGATGAGGAGACCGGCCGAGGCGAGCCGGGCGAAGAACTCCTCCTCGTCACTCGCGCCGGCCACCGCACGGCGGACCGCTTCACGCAGCTCCTCACGCGGCGTGATTTCCCGCTGGCGACGCTGGGCTTTGTGTTTCTCGGCGCTGGTGGGCCGCTGGGCGGCTGTGCCGTCGCCGGCGTTGACGAGGGTGAGACCCAGTTCCTTCTCCAGCAGGCGGCATGCGGCGTGGGCACGCTTGCCGGAGCGGTAGTCATCGGGACGGCCTCCGTCCTCTTTCACCGTCGTGGCGACGAGGTGGATGTGGTCGTCCGCGTGGCGTACGGCGGCCCAGCGGCAGCCGCTCGCCCCCTCACCCGGGTCGATGCCGGCGGCCGACACAACCCGGCGGGCGATGTCCGCCCACTCCTCGTCGCTCAGGAGGCGGTCGCCGGGGGCGGCGCGCACGGAGCAGTGCCACACGTGCTTGCCAGGTCTGCGGTGTGCGGGCAGAGCCTGGACGGGCTGGTCGAGAAGGGACTGCAGGTCCTTGAGGGTGGCGTCCGGATCCCGGCCGGGGTCGGGCGACATGCCATCGAAGGAGGCCACCAGATGCGGATCGGTGTGCTCCTCATACTTGCCGGGACCGTAGAGGTAGGACAGCAGCCCGAGGGTGCGCCCTCCGGCCTTGTGCACTTTCGGGATCACGGCGAGTTCTGCTGCCGGAGCAGGGCGCTGGCGGCCTCGTGGACGCGGTCGGCAGCGGCCTTGACGGCGTCGATGGCCTGAGGGAGCTGGGGTGCCTCGGAGCCGGAGTTGACGGCTTTCATGGCCTGGTTGAGGTTGCTGCCTGCCCAGCCCAGGCGCCGCCTGCTCTCGAACAGTGCAGTGATGACGTCGCGTTCGTCGGCGATCTCGGCGGCGGTGCGCTGAAGGTCACGGGCCGCGGCCAGGGCGGAGCGGGCGAGGAACCCGGCAACGGACAACTCACACTCAGCGGCGGCGGACGTGACGAGCGCGAACTCGTCGTCATTGAAACGCGTGTTGGGCTGATGTAGACGCTTCGTCTGTCGGGGCTGGCGCGGGCGCTGACGAGCGCGCGTGTCGGCGCGTGTGCGGCTGCTGTCGCAGCACGCGAGCACATCCCCTCCCTCAGGCTGCGGACCGCCCTCGGCCGCAGCCTGCCGGACCTGTGCCCCCTGGCGCAGGCCCGCTCCCGCCACCCCCGGGGCGGGTTCGCCGGAAGCTACGCTTCCGGCCCAACTTGCTCGCGTCGAGATCGAGTTGGTCTTCGACTCCTGCTCGTCGCGGTCCGGGGTGTTGCTCGGGTTCGTCATAGGCTGCGGGTCTCCTGTCGTGCGCGGTGCTGGAGTTGGGCGGCGAGTTCGATCACGGCGCTCGGTCCGTCCAGCACACAGACCGGGGCTTCGGGCTGGTGCTGGATAAGCCACTGGCCGTTCGGAGCACGAAGGGCCGCGTGGAGGAGTCCGTAGCGGACCAGGACGTCCGCCCAGGCGCCGGCTTCGGCCTCGGTCGCCACGTGCCGATGCGCATTGGTTTGGGTCATGGGTGAACTCCGTTGCGGGGAAGGGCTGGTGGGTCGCTAGGTCCCGTGGCCTGGGGCTTTGTTGTTGTCAGCCGCATTCGCGGCAGTGGGTCAGGTGCCGGTTGAGGGCTTGGGCCATGCGCTGGCGGGCGCCGAGGGCGCTGGTGTGGCTGACCTTGGCCGAGGTCTCGCCCTGGTGCCGCTCGGCGTGGTTGAGCAGGAAGGTGATGTCCTGCTCGAAACCGGCTTTGATGCGCGCGAATTGCTTGCAGGTCCTCACTTGGTCCTCCTCCGCGGCTGGGGCAGGTGTGCCAGGGCCGGGTCCCGGTAGAGGCGTTGCTGGAGTGCGGTGAACCGCTCGTTGCTCAGCGGGATGCCGTTACTGCGCAGGTGAGGGCGCAGCGCTTTGCGGGTCATGCGTCCCTCGGTCAGAGCCGCCTGCCGTGCGACCGGAATCAGGTCTTCCAGGGAGACCGGTTCACCGCCCGACTGCTGGGCTTGGTCCGCGTCTTCGTCCGCCTCTTCCTCATCCCGGTCCGGAGACGGTCCGGTCTCGTACGGTGTGACGGTCCGGTCCGGGGAGGTGTTGGTCCGCGGGCCGTCTTGTGCGGGTGGCTGTTGGTCCGCGGAGGTTCCGTCACGGTCCGCCGGACCGTTGGTGAGGTCGGGTTCGGTCCGGTCCGCAGACGGTCCGGAGGTGGTCCGGTCCGGGGACGGTCCGGTCTGGTGTGGTGCGGCGGTCCGGTCCGGAGACGGTCCGGCATCCGCGGTCCGGTCCGCGAACGGTCCGGAGGTGGTCCGGTCCGGGGACGGTCCGGATTCGTGTGGTGCGGCGGTCCGGTCTGGAGACGGTCCGGCATCCGCGGTCCGGTCCGCGAACGGTCCGGAGGTGGTCCGGTCCGGGGACGGTCCGGATTCGTGTGGTGCGGCGGTCCGGTCTGGGGTATGCGGATGGTCTGCCGTGTGGCCTGCGGTGATGCTGGTTCGCGAACGGTCCGCAGCAGGACGCTGCTGGTGACCGGAACTCCCGGCAGGTTGGTCCCCGTTCGCTTTGGTTGGCCATTGCGGCGGTCCGGTCCGGTGGTCCAGTCCGGCATTGGCGGTCCGGTCCGGGGAGGTGTTGGTCCGCGGACGGTCCTGTGCGGGTGGCTGTTGGTCCGCGGAGGTTCCGTCACGGTCCGCCGGACCGTTGGTGAGGTCGGGTTCGGTCCGGTGGTCCGGTCCGGCATCCGCGGTCCGGTCCGGGGAGGTGCTGGTCCCCGGACCGTCTTGTGCGGGGGACGGTCCGCTGCGGTCCGGCGGACTGTGGGTGAGGTCGGGTTCGGTCCGCTGGACGGGACCGGCGGTGTGGGCCTCGTGCGGACCAGTCCGGGCACGGTCCGCCGTGGACTCGGTCTGCGCCAACTCCGTCTGCCGGGTCTGGTCGGTGTGCTGAGTGGTCCGGCGGCGGGCGGCGCGGCTGGTTCGGGTCCGGTCCGCGGGGTGGTGGCGGGTGATGAGGATGTAGAGGTGGACCGCTCCAGCAAGGGCGAGCGGCGCGAGGGTGGACAGGACCGCGACGACCGTGTCGCCCAGGCGCAGACCGCCGGCGTTGGTCTGCTGGTTGAGGCGGACCGCGTGCAGGGCGTTGGCCCAGATGCTGGCGGCGGTGGCGGTGCCGAACAGCGTCCACACATACAGCCTGGCGCGCAGGGGTGCGGTGGAGAGCACGAGCAGGGCGCGGACGCCGTAGGCGATGAAGCCGTCGATGACCAGTGGGAAGAGGTAGGTCAGCAGGCCGCGGATGTGGATGGCGACGGCCATCTGCTGCAGCGCGTCGTAGCTCAGGGCGCAGCCGGCTGCGCCCAGGAGCACGATGGCCAGCCTGTCCCAGGGCCCGATGGGGGCGACGGCGAGCGCCGTGTCGGGGTTGTTCACGCGGCCTCCTCGAGTTCGTCGAGGAGCTTTTGGGTGTGTTGCTGGTGGTGCAGTGGCGGGCGCGTTTCTTCGTCTTCGTCTGTCTCCGTCTGCGTCGTTTTCTTCTTGGCCGGGTCGCCGTTGGTGGTGTCGGTGCTTTTCTTAGTGTCGGGGTGCTCGGTGAAGTAGCGGTCGCGGTCGGCGACTTCGTGCCGCGCGGTCCGGAGCAGGTCGCGGGCCCAGCTGTAGTCCACGCGCAGCAGAGCCGCGAGGCGTTCGGGCCTCCAGCCGCAGGTGTAGGCGTGGCGGGCGACGGTGGCGCGTTCGTCCTTGCTGAGATGGACGTCGCGGCCGTGGAGGACGGCGCGGATGCGGGCGTAGTCGATCCGGTGGGCGACCTTCTCGTGCCACGGTGTGCGTTCGTCTTCGGTCAGCCCGGCCCAGATGCCCTCCTTGCTCTCGGTGTCCAGGGCCGCGTTGAAGCAGGCCTGGCGCACGGGGCAGCGGTTGCATATCTGCTTCGCTTCCTTGATGGCGCACAGGTCGCGGGGGCGGGGGAAGAAGAGCTCTTCGGCTTCGGCGGGGTCCATGCCGGAGCACAGGGCACGGTCGTGCCAGCTGTGGTCGGCGATACCGCGCAGGCCGGTCGGTGGGGCGTCGTTGGTGGTGATGTAGTGCAAGGCGTTGGTCTCCGTTCCTCTGGCCGGGCAGGGCGGTGCCGGCGTGAGGGGCGTGGTGCGCGGCGTCAGCGCACGCCGCGAGAAAGTCGAGCGGCGGTCAGCCGGTGGCGGCGAAGCGGCGGTCGGGGCCGTCGAATTCGAGGGGCTGGCACATGCCGGAGAGGCGGGAGAGGATCCGGTCCCCGATGCGGTCGCGCAGGACGGGCTGCTTCGGGTCGGTGCCGGTGGTGCGGACCGGGGGAAGGTTGCTGGTGATCAGCGTGGGAAGCCGGTTCTGGCAGCGCCAGTTGAGAAGGCGGAAGGTGATCTCCTCGGTCCACTCGCTGCACTTGGCTGCACCAAGGTCGTCCAGCAGCAGCAGCGGCACCCGCGTGATGCGGCGCAGCACCAGCTCCGGGTCCGCGCCCTGCCCGGGCCGCAGTTCGCCGTAGAGGTCGGCGGCGGTGGTGGCATTCCAGCGCACCCCGCATCCGGCGGCGGTCAGGGCACGAATCGCACCGTAGGCCTGGTGGGTCTTGCCGGTGCCCGTGCCGCCCCACAGCAAAAGCGAGGGACCGTGGGTGATCTCCCGGCGTCCCCGGCCGCCCCAATTGGGGTTCAGCCCCTCGGAGTTCGGCGCCGCCGAGCCGTCGACGATCTCCTCAACCCAGGCGGCGACACCGGGATGGTCGGCGACCGCGTCACGGTAGGCGTGCGGGATGCGGCGCTGCGCCGCCTCCAGCGCGGGGTGCGGCTCATGCGTCTCCGCCACCCGTGGCTGGGCCGGGTCGATCCCCCGCGCGGCCAGCGCGGCCTCCAGGCGGGTGCGGAGCCGATCGGAGACCGCGGGTCGAGGGCTCTCGAGCACGGGTGTCATCGGCCGCCTCCGAACGTCGTCGGTTCAGGCGTCGTCGGGTTGAAGTACGGCGTGTACCCGGACCCGTTGCTGGCCCATGGGCCCCCGCCGGAGGCGCCGAAGGCAGCCATCGGTTCGGCGTTGAGGACCTCGTTGACCACGCTGGGCAGGACACTCGGATGCAGGCCCTTGGTCCGCAGCCGCTCCAACGCCGTGCGGATCGGCCCCGGTTCGAAGCCCTCCTCCAGGAGGATGCGGACCTTGCGCCCCAGATGCCCGAGGGTGTCCTTCGGCGGACGGTGGAGGCAGGCGGCGACGTACTCGCCGACCAGATCCTTCGCCGAGACCGATCCAGGGACGGTCGGCGGCGCGGGCGCCTCGCGCCCCGTAAGGAATGATCCAGGATCCAAGATCCTAGGTTCAGGCGCCGAGCCCTCGTCGAGCCCTCCCCGAGGACTCGTCGAGCCCTCCCCGAATTCCGGTTGACCTGCGCATTCACCCTCCGGTGGGGAGGAGTTGGTCCTGGGAGGGGCCGGAGGCTCCCAGGAGTCCGTCTTGGCCTCTGCGGCTCGCCAACCCGCGGGCACCAATTCGGACGAATCCGCCCGATCGAGCCCTCGACGAGGATTCACCGAATCCGGTTCGCAGGCCGGAGCCGGAGCCGGAGCCGGAGCCGGAGGCAGAGCGGGAGCCGGAGTGGTGCCCGCAGCCGCAGCCGGTGCGGAGGTGGGGGGGGGGAAGGAGGCGTGCTGCGGGCAGTGTTCGCCCTGGCAACCCCCGCATTCCTGCTGGGCCTGGTGGTGCGGGCACCGCGGCAGGCGCGAGGAGCTGGGCCGGTCGATCTTCTGGTGCCGCTCCCAGGTGATGATGTGGAAGTAGGCGTGGCCGTTGCAGCCGGTGTAGCGGCAGATCAGCCCCGCCTCCGCGAGCTGCTCCAGGTCGCGGGCGACGTGGGCGGGTGTGTGCTGGGGGCGCAGCGCCCACAGCCGTCCGGCGAGGATCGCGGGATGGTCGCGGACGCGTCCCTTGTCGTCGGCGAGGGTGAGGGAGCCGACGAAGGTGCGCTCGGCGGTGACGTCGACCGAGGCGAGGTCCTCGCTCTCGAACATCTCCGGCTTCACGGTGCGGATGCGCGCCATCAGGCGTCACCTCCGTCCAGGAGCGCGGTGCGCAGATCGAAGGTGTGCGGCTGCTGCCACCCGGCGCCGGGGTGGGTGCGGATGACCCAGCGGGCGGCGCTCAGCGCCTGGGTGCGGGTCACCCGCACCTTCTCGCCGTGCTCGTCGGTGGCCGTGAGTTCCAGGTGCGGCCAGGGTGTGCGCGGATCCTGAAGGCGCACCCGGACCCGTGCGACGTGCGGAAGCATCTGGGCGAGTTGCCGGGCCATGGCCTCGGCGCGAGAGGCAGGGGCTGCCGCGCAGGCCGCGACTTCGGGCCTTTTGCGCAGGGCAAGCGACATGCGACACTCTCCTTTGAAGTAGCGCCGCTCCGGTTGGTCCCAGGGAAAGGGACCGGGGCGGTGTTGGTAGGTGATCTCCACGCCCTTGCTGGGGCGCGGGGTGTCATTGCCGTCCGGCGCCTGAGAGTTGCTGCTCTCAGGCGCCGTCGGCGTTCAGCGGGCTAAAGCCCGGGCTGTCGGTCGGCTGTGGCGGTGACCGTCCCGTAGGGGCATCCACGTCTCCTCGTCTTCGACCGCCGAACTTCGAGTGCCTGGCGGGCGACCAGCAACATACGCACACCACCGCCGAACGATCCATAGATAGCTCTCGTGGAGCTGACTCCTGGTCGCAGCGGTCCCAACTCCTGGGACAGGCATCCTTCCTGCGTCCCGTCCGGCGCAACGCAGGCTCCGGCGCTGGGTGGTTCGTGGCCTGCAGCGCGTTACGCGGACTTCGGGCCTACTGCGCCGAGGGCTGGCGCTGCCGGCTCCGTGCAGTGCTCGCGGGTAAGCGGCGATGCAGCGGCGCCGCTGTGCGGGCGCCGTTGCGCTGCGGGGAGTTGGGCATGCCAATGAGGCTATGCACAGTGCAGGCGAGTTGGCGAGTTCCCACGTGCACAATCACCGGTTCCCACGTGCACTTTCGCCCCTGATTCGGTTCCCACGTGCACAATCACCGGTTCCCACGTGCACAATCACCGCTGATTTCGGTTCCCATGTGACCTGCCGTGGTTCCCACGTGCACAACGACCGGACCTGCCCAACTCCGCTGCGGCGATGTCCATGGGTCTCCGACGCTCCGGCGCGGTCCGAGCACGGGACGGGGGCAGTCTTGACGCAATTCGTCAGGGCAAGGCCCCGTGTCGCAACAGGCGGCTCTGGGGGAGTACCGCCCGCGGGGACCCCGCGGGCGCGCTTGAGTACGGCGTCGTGGTGGTCCCCTTGGCCACCGTGGAACTCGGCGGGGCGGGCCTGTTCTCAGGCAGCGGGGTTGTGCCGGCTGGCCGGTGCGGCAGTCAGCCCGGGGTCGATCAGCAGGTCCTGGCTGACGTGGCCAGCGATGACCAGCGCGACGATCACTTCATGGAGCCAGCCCCACGGCGGGCCGGACATCTGCCGGCCGATGGTCGTGCCGATGATCCTCAGCCTCTTCAACAGCGCCCGGCGGGTGATGCCCAGAGCGGAGGCGGCCTCATCGACACTGTCGCTGGTGGCCCGGGCGATGAGGGTCTGAAGCAGGTACGCGTTCTGCTGCGTCTCCAACGGCGCGATGACCTGGTGCGCGGCGTCCCGGGCCTCGGCCGTGGCCAGGACATCGGCCAACGTCGGGTTCTGGGGGCCCTCGTTGCTTGTCCCGGACTGCGGCGCGTGGGAGGCCACGTCGAGGAGAAAGTGCAGCAGCGCCCGGTCCCGCCGCGAGGAGCCCAGCCCGAGCAGGCTGGCAAGGCGCGTGAGCCGGCCGGAAACGGTGTTGCGATGCAGCGGATCGCTCTCCCGCTCCTGGGGGTCCAGCAGCCTCGCGGTCTGCTTCGTGCCGATCGTCAGCGCCCGGTAGGAGATCTCCAGAAGCGACTCCCGATCGTCTGCTTCCAGGGGCCCCAGTTTGGACTGCAGGGCAGCTGTCGCCCAGCGGGATGCCCAGACCGGGAGCTGCTGAGAGATGCAGGGAGCACCGCCATCAGTGGCAACGGGGCCCTGCGCTGTCGTCTGTGACAGGGCGTTGACCGCGGAATTGTAGACGTGCGCGGTGCGCTCCCAGGGCTGAGGCTGGCTCAGTCCCAGCACCCTGCCGGCGCGCGCGGTCACCAGCGGAAGGAGGAGCTGCGCGGTTCCTGTGTCCTCCTCATCGCTGTGCAGTCCCCGCAGGATGACCAGATCGTCCGGCTCCGCCGGGCACGGCGCCACCAGAGCGCTGCTGCCCAGGAGACGGGCGCACTCCTCGCGCAGCTGCACGCGGTCATCACCGCTGGGGCAGCGCAGCACTCCGAACTGCATCCAGGGATGGTCGAGCAGGGTGAGCCCCAGCCCCTTCAGAGCGAGCCGGGCCTGTGCGAGAGTGCCTCGCAGAAGAGCCAGCAGAGCGGCTTCACGGATCGCGCTTGCCGACTCCGCCAGGCGCTGCTGCTGGGCTCGTTGGGCCAGCGGCTGTCGCAGCAGGCTGACATGCAGGGCAGCGGTGGCCACGAACGCCCGCTGATCGGGCCTCCAGGCGGTAGCACTGACGGCGGCCATCACAGGCCGCGGAATTCCGCCGCCCAGCGCATGCAGCAACAGATGCCCACCGGAGTCATCTGACGCCACATCAGCTTTGCCGCTCGCGACGCGCTTGAGCAGGCGGCCGGGAATCGGTTGCCCACCCGCGCTCTCCTCGTCCGCATCAACATCGATGATCCGCACGCTAGCGCCCGTCTCATCCCGCACCAGACGCAGCACCTCCTCCGGCCCCTCCCCCTGCCGGTCGAGACGAGAGGCGAGTTTCAGGAGCGACTCGGTGCGCTCATGACTCGACCGCTCGGCCCGCAACTGCGCCCGCAACAGCTCACCCTGCAGCTCCAGACCCGAACAAGCGCGGTGAGACACGAAGAGCGGCAGGCGCTCCCGCGCGGTCAGCAGCGCCAGCTGGCACGCCTCACCGACCGCCACGATGCCGACGGCCCCGGCGCCGGCCAGATGTGCGAGCAGCCGATCCACCCGCTGCCGAGCATCAAGGGCAGACACGAGGGGTTCTCCGGTCAGCAGCACCAACGCCCCGTGAACTGAACGCTGTTGCTGCGTCCCCTCATCCTCATCGAGAGGTATCAACACGACATCGCTGACAACAGACGAGAGCGAAGCCGGTTCGCTCGCCAGCGGCTTCAAAATGGCCGCGCCTCCGGAAATCAGGTCCCGTACTGTCAGCATGAATTGCTCCCCCGGTGGTCGACTGGCGCGACTGTCCATCGTGCAGCCACACCGGGGGTTTTTCTATAGTCCAGGTTTTGGTTCAATAGCTCCTTTCCGTGAAAGACCGTGACTGCATCCGGATCCGCCTGATGCGGTTCATGTCTGGGAGAGGTGCAAGCCGTTGACCAGTCCGTCTGACGCTCGCCGCCGCCGTCTGCAGCGTCTGCTTACCGCAGCGAGGGAACGGATCGACCCAGCCGAACTCGGGCTGAAGAAATCCCGGGACCCTCGCGGCAAGAAAGCATCTGGATTGACACAGAGTCAGGTAGCCCGGGCCCTTGGATGCAGCACTCAGACGTACAACAAGCTGGAATGCGGCCGAGGAACGAAACCAACCCCGGAATTCCTTCAACGCGTCGCGGAAATCCTGCAATTGAATGAGCATCAGTGGCGCGAGATGTGGCTTGCCGCAGCCGGTCACGGCCCGCCCTGGCCCCTGCACCCCGCCGAGCTGTCCGCCCCGCAGCTCTGGCTGCACGCAGTGCACGAGCTGGAGACGATGGCCTACCTCAGCAACGCTGCCTGGGAGGTACTGGAGTCCAACGACGCCTTCACGCGCATGTTCCCCGGCAAGCAGGTCCCGCCGAACGTGATGCGATGGATGCTGCTGGACCACGAAGCCCGCGAGAAGGTACTGCTGGACTGGGAAGACCGCTGGTGCCCTGCGCTCATCACACAGCTGATCGCCGCCCGAGCGACCCACCCCCACAACCCAGTGCTACGACAGCTCGAAGCGGACGTCCGCGCCGACACCGTTGCCGGCCCCATCTACCGAGGAGACGCACAGGCGTTCATCCAGCCGGACGACGAACTGCCGCTCCTCCACGCGACCCTCGGGCACGGATGGGCACGCCTGGCCTCCGCCGAGCCCATCGACAGCCCCGGAGCCCGCATCACCTTGGTCGACTTCCGCGCAGCTTCTGAACCACCGATGCCCCCTCACCCCTAGCCACAAGAGGACCCCTGCTCGTCTGGGGACAGCGGCATCCGGCAGCCGCATCTCATGGCCACCCGCCGGGAAGCGCCCTCCGGCCGGCTGAGTATCGAAGCCGCCAGCCTGGGACCGCGGACCAGCATCAGCTCGTACACCCCGCGGCGTTAAACGCGGAGCCGTCGCGAGGACGTTCGGCGCGGACGGCACGATCATCGATCGGCTCACCAGTGATGTACATGCCTGGCCAGGCCGCCTTCGGCCTTCGTCGCGGGGTCGTCGGGCTACTGCCGCGGCGCGTGGGCTTCAGCCGCCGATTCGGTTCCAGTCCAGGCCCTGAGGCCGCAGTGGACGCAAGCCGCTGACGGCGGCTTGCCGCGGTTCCAGCGAGCGCAGGGCGATGAGCTGCCAGTCCGTTCCGGCCAGCCACCTCTTGTCCATCAGGTGCACTGTCCAGTGCAGGAATGCCTGCCAGGAGCGGATCCGTTCCACAGCGATGGCGTACGCCCAGCTGGGCATCTCCCGGCAGTCGGTGTGCGTCGTCTGTCACACGACGTCCTTCGGCAGCGCCGTCGGATCCAGTGCTGGAAAGGGGCCGCTCTGAGCGGAGCCCGATTCGCGGACCGCGGCGTCTGCCGCATCCTCATCGACCCACACCGCTCCCTGGCCGTCCTGGATCGGCTGCAGGCACAGGTCGCAGATCGCTTGAAGCTCCGGCAGCGGCAGAGCCTCGCTATTGCTGACTCCGTCGAGTAACGGGACGGGGGTACTCGACACCCTCGCACACGCCGGAGAGCACGAGGCAGACGTGCGGACGCCGGCGGAGGGCGATGAGCCGGCACCTCACCGCCTGGGCGATTGGACCTGGCAGCCCAGCCGACCGGAAGTATGCGAGGGTGGACGGCGTGACGGAGCAGCGATGGCAACGGGCCCACAGGATCGGGTTCGGTGCGCTGTTCGGCGTGTGTGTCTCCCTGGCTGTGTGTTTCGTAGCTGTCCGCCTCCTCGACGTCACGGTCACGGCGCTGGCCGCGGTTCTCCTTGGCTTGTGTGCCGGTGTTGGGTGCACGCTCCTGGTCAGGCGACTCATCCGCCAATGAGCCAGGCAGGCCCTGCCCACCGGCACGGGGTATTCCTCGCGCGTGGCGCCTGGAGGAGCTGCGTGTAAGCCTTGCCGAACTCGATCCGGTTGCAGGGTAGAAGGACTACCTGCGTGAAGGCCGTCGGGCGGACGGACTTGGGAGAGCCCCGCAATTGGCGAGAATCGCCGCCCCGTGGGACAGCATCTCGTCGGCGCAGGCGCGCCTCCCGCCGATCGCGGGACGTCTACTCGTGGAGGTCTTCCCCGTAGGTGACGCTGAGCTCGGCGGCGAGGGCATCGGCAAGCTGGAGCGTCTGGGCCTTGTCGATGATGATCTCCTTGAGCGAGGCGAGGCCGCGGAGTTGGGAGAGGTCGTTGCCGCGCAGGTCCAGGCGGCGGTACTTGCCGCCGTCGAATTCGGTCAGCCGGAGGTCGCAGTCGTTGATCAGGGCGGCGCCCAGGTCGGCCGCGGTGAAGGTGGTCTCGCGCAGCGAGCACTTGGAGAAGATCACGGGACCTGTGGTCCGTACGCGAATGAAGGTGCTGTAGTCGAGTTTGCAGTTCTCGAAGAGGACGTTGTCGAGCGTGACGTCTTCGAGCGTGGCGCCCATCAGCTTGCAGTCGCGGAAGACGGCGCGTGAGAACTTGCTGTCGGTCCACTGGAGGGCAGCCAGGTCGCACCCGGAGAACTCAACGGAGTCGACTCGTAGCTTGTCCAGGCGAGTGCGCTGGGCTTTGAGGCCGGTGATCCGCCCGTCGATCAGGTGGGTGTCGGCCAGGTCGAGGTCGCGCAGTTCGGCGTCAGCGTAGTGGAACTCTGCCATCCGGCCGCGTCCGCCCTCCAGCGAAGTGACGTTGGAGAGGTACAAGCCCGGCTCGTCCAGGGCGGGGAGCGTGATGCTCGTGCGGCGGATCGTGCGGGTGTCCATCAGTCGCCTCTCAGTGCTGTATCGGGCGTCCGCCCGCTGCTGGCACACCTGCGCTCGGGCGTGCCAGCCGGGGCGCGCTACTTCTTCTTGTTCCAGTTATCCCAGGTCGGCCGGTTGTCGAAGGGGGAAGGCGTCTTCGGCCAGTTGTCCCAGGTGGGCCGGTTGTCCCACATCGTTTCAACGGTCACCGGAGCCGGGGCGTGGCGCATGGATATCAAGTCCACCACGATTGGGGCTTGGGACGTGGTGAGTGTGTCCAGGGCCGTCATGCAGCTGTCTCCTTCGTTGCGAGAGTGGACAGGGCTGTTACCAGGGCCTGCCGGGAGACCCGGCAGAAGTTGGTCTCGGTGCTCGTGAGGCTGCCGTTCTCGAAGTAGCGGTTGGCGGCCTGGGCGCCGCGGCAGAAGTCGAAGAACTCGCATTCGCTCTGGCAGCGGTCCAGGCCGGTGAGGAAGTCGCGTACGTAGCGGAGCCGGTGGGCGTCGCGGACGATCTCGGTCAGGGGCTGGTCGAGGATGTTGCCGGCGAGGAAGTCGCCGTAGTCGGGTGCTGTGGTGTCGGCGAGTTCAGGGGAGAGCAGGACCACGTCGCCCTTCCAGGAGATGGTGGGGATCGGGTCGAGACGGCGCTGGTCCCACGCGGACTTCTGCCCGGTGCGGATCAGGTGGAGGTACTCGGCGAGCCGTTCGACTTCCCGGACCGTTGGGGATTCGCCGTGTTCGCGAGTCCAGGTGAGGGCACGGCGCCAGAACTCCTCGGCCTGCTCTGGGGTGGGCGGCGTACGGCCGGTGTTGACGCCCTCGATCTCCTCGATGTTGAAGCCCGCAGAGTGACATCCCAGGGAAGCCAGGAACTCCAGCAGGTCCTCCGGCATGGTGATGCCCGTGGTGCCGACCACCGAGATCACGGAAAACGGAATTCCGTGCTCGCGCAGCCGCGCGATTCCTCGCAGGATCCGGTCGAAGGCGGGCTTGCCCCGAAGGTCCACGCGTTCGGCGCTCGCGGCGGCAGGACCGTCGATGCTCACCCCGACGCTGACGTCGTGTGTGACCAGCAGGTCGCACCAAGTCTCGGTGATGAGGGTCGCGTTGGTTTGCACGTAGTGGTGGATCCGGCCCGCGCGGCGGAGTTCTTCGAACGGTGCGAGCAGGTCGGTGAACCTCTGCCGGCCCACTGCGAGCGGCTCGCCACCGTGCCAGACGATGCCGATCGGGTGGCCGATGTCTTCGAACTGGGCCACTGCCTGCGCGAGAGCCGCGGCCACCCCCGGGGACATCTGGTGGTTGAGCTTGCGGAAGGGCAGGTAGCAGTACCGGCAGTCGAGGTTGCACCACGTCGTGGGCTGGAGCACGACGGTCTGTGGAGCGGCGAAGTGCCGCTGATACCGGGCATCCCACTCGGGCGGACGAGAGCGCATCGAGGTCCTCTCCTCGGCGGACAGGGCATCGCCGTTCCGGCGGGGAAGCCGCGCGGGACGGGATGCAACCACGATGTGTCCGGCCATGACGCATCAGCGATGACATCTCGTTGTCATCGCTGATGACATGTCATCCGACAGGCGATGACAGTCCACCCAAGTCGCGATGCTTGTGCGGGAGTTCGAGCGGAGTGCGGTGGGCTATCGTGGCGGGCGTGTCCCGCTCGATTCTGATCCACGACGGCCAGACCTCCCACGACGTCGGTCTGGTCTACATCTGCTCGGGCTACCTCGTTGAACACGGCAAAGTGCTGCTCGTTCACCACAACCGCTTCGACAAGTGGGTGCCCCCCGGCGGCCACATCGAGCCCGGCGAGTCCTTCGCCGGCACCGCGGTGCGCGAGTTCAAGGAAGAGACCGGCCTCGTGGTCGAGGCGCTCTCCAGCCAGCCGGAGATCCACCCCGCCGACTCCAACGCCACTCCCGAGCCTGTGCCGTTCTATGTCGATGTCGAGCGCGAAGGGTTCGCCACCCCGGCGCTGGTCCAGTTCTTCTACGTCCAACGGCAGCCGGGCACCCGCGAGCAGGCCGTGGAAGCCCAGCTGGAAGAGGTGCACGGCGCCGCCTGGTTCGCTCTGAGCGACCTCGACGGCCTCAAGACCTTCGACCAGGTCCGCTCCCTGGCCCGGTTCGCCCTGCTGAACTTCCCGGCGGCGGCAGAGCGCGCCACGCAGTAGGCCGGCAGCTCTACCGCCCTGCGAGGCGATAGCCGCTGGCCCCGCCCACCGTGCTGGCCAGCAGTAGCCTGGCAGGAGCCCCACCGAAGGCGGCAGAGACTGCCTTATTCAGCCGCTGGACGTATTTAGGCACCGAAGACGGCGCGACGTAGAGAGCCCCCGCGATCTGATCGGTCGACAGCGCTCCCTCGGCCGCGTCATACACGACCTTCACCAGGTCGAACAGGCGCTCCGACAACTCACACGACGCCTTCCCTTCGCTGTTCCGCACGGCAGCGAGAACCATCCGGCCCGGGCCGAGCGACACGTGCTCGATGACCATCTCGGCTGATGCCTCGCCCGTGTCCTCTGAGGTATTGCCCTCAAGGCTCAGCCGGGTCAGGCGCCGCATGGCCTCCTCATAGGCCGAGACCGTGTAGTAGGCAGCGCGGATGGTGGCGCGGCTGCCCGAGGCCCCCGGCTCGTTCCACAGTCCCGCTTCCGGTTCCCACAGGCCGTTCATCAGCCCCCAGGCCCTTGTCAGCCTGGGATCGCGTGGGCTGGCGCCGGCCCGGATGGCAGCCTGGGTGCATAGCGCGTATGCCATGTGTTCCCACGCGGTGCCCTGCACGTCCTTGTCGTCCTCGACGAAGGTCTCCCAGCGGTGGTGGTTGTGCACCAGCCACTGGCCGGCCTCGGCGACCGCCTCGGAAAGCCGCTTCATCTGCACCAGGCCATGCACTCCTCCGGCCTCCCGCGGATCGTCCGGGTATGCGGGCCCGCCGTCCGGACCGTTTCCCGAGCTGACGGCCGATAACGTCAGCAGGCACAGCGCGGTCTTGCTCGGGCTCGGATCGGTGTCGACGTATGTGCGCCAACCCCAGGCCCCGCTGGGGCGCCGGTGGTAGAGCAGGCCGTGCACACCGTGTTGGATCAGCGGCTCGACTCGCTTCAGCAAGGTGCTGGTCTCCACCCCGCCAGGAAGGACGAGCCCGGGGCCGAAGTCGTGGAGACAGTCCCTGAGCTGGGCCAGGCCGTTAACCGCCAGAGCCGTCTGGTGCAGTGATGCGTCATCGAGCCCCAGCACCTCGGGCCAGCCGTGGTCGACCTTGTTGTCCTCGAGCCAGCCGACGCACCAGGCCGCGGCTTCTGCCACTGCGGTGTGGTGGAAGAAGCGCGGGTGCGACAGCAGCCCGGCCAGGCCGAAGGCGATGAAACGGGTGTGCTCACCACGTCCGCCCTTGTGACGGGGCTGGCAGTGCTCCGGAATGGCGCCGGTCAAGAAGTCGAGCGCCTGTCGTACCGGCTTCCCGGCGATGCTGGCGGCCCGCAGAATCGGCAGGACCTCGCTGGTGTTGACGATCGAGGAAACCGAGGTCAGGGTGAGGCCCCATCCTCCGTCGTACCCCTGGTTGTGGAGCAGAGTTCGGGCGGCCCTACTCGCTCTGGCCTCGAACGCTGCCAGTCCCGCACGTGCCTTCTTCATGTTTCGCCCCCGCCGTCGGCCCACGGATCGCCCCTGCCGGACCGTACCCAACTCGACTGCTCTGGACGCGTGTTCACAAGCCGGCCCTATGGCGCACGGGCGCGTCACTGCCCCTCGCACGGCGCCTTGCGACTGGCCTCGGCTGCTGCGCCGCGTGGTGGCCAAGCCGCTACCTGGCGGATATGGATCGTGCAATGACGTCGCCAACTCGGCCCGACAATTCGGGGCTCGACGAAGCAACAAGAGTCACCCCCATCGCGATGCACGGCCACCGGATGTAGGCCGCAGCCTCAGGGTGCGTCCTGGCCCAGGGGACCAGCAGCGGCAAGGCGATGCCTAGGCCGATCAATCCGAGGCCAGGAATCAACCGACCAACTACGGCGCGCATTCGGGCCGACCCTGAGGGCAAGGCAGGAGCATTGACGAGAAGGGCGGCACGGTCCAATCGAGCCAGGGCATCGAGACCGTCGATCAGAGAGGCAACCACACGGGACACATCTTCGTGGCTGCTGGCGGTAATAAGGGCACGCTTGTGTGCGCGGATCAAGTTCGCGACACGAGCAGCTTCTTCACGTAGGCCGCGTCGCACCTCAACATCTCCGATATCGGCGCGATCGCGCAGAGCCAAGGCCCTGTAGGTGTCGACTGCCAGTCCTTCGAGTTTGTCGCACCAGCGTCGAGTGACGGTCGCCGAGCGGAATTCGTTCTGTTGTGTGTGTATCGCGTGCGCTGTGTGCACCAGGGTGACGACGGCGTCATCGTAGGGGTGGCATCGCGCGCCTCTTCTCCGGCGCCGATCCCACAGGAAGACTGCGAGCAGTACAACCAAGGCCCCGAGGCAGAACAGCCCTGCTCCGACTCGTATCTCCCAGCTGAAACCGAAGGGAGAAGGGGTCGGGGCCCGAAACAGTGATATCCAGAGCAATGCCGCTATTCCGGCGAGCATGGCGAACGCGAGTCGCGCCGCCAGGATTTTATGTGCGAGGGCCGGCCAGGTCCTGATCAGTGCCAGTGTCCAAACAAGGGTCGCGAACAACGTAGGGAGACGTGTATTACCGACGACGGTCAGCAGGGTTATTGGCACGTAGATGAGGAGGCCCACCGGCGTGTATAGAAGAAGAACATGGAAGCGCGGAGCGTCGAAGATTGCGCGATGAGCCGACCTCGTTGCCTCGACTGTCACTCGCCCGCGACGATCAGCCGGTAACGGCAAGGCCCGCAGCTCCCGCCGCACCTCAAGGACTTTGGCGCGTCTCTTCGCCTCCGGTATGCGGAAACACAGCCAGTCCCACACTCCACGAGCCCAGACAGGCACAGACATTTTCCCCCTTCAATACCAGACGAAAAGCAAACCAGAATTCCCCATGGCAATATGGCCAGCGAGGTGGGCCATTCTGCTGTGGTCACCGACCAGGAGGGTCTTCTCCCGCAACTGCCATCAATTGCAAGTCACATCACGATGCCACGCGTCACCGACAACAGACACCGTGGACGGCTCGCGGCACCGTGACCCGAAGCCCGGCATTGTCGTCTGGTCCCCGGCCCGGCACGGTGGCCCGGGTCAAGGCAGGGACCTGAGCGTGCTGCTCGAAACCACGGGTGCCGGTCGTGGCGGGGCCGGTGGGCAGCCGCGACGAGAAGGCCCAGGGCCCGCGGTTGCCGCGAAGCTGTGCGAAGTCCACCTTGCCCACGGTCTGGAGTCACCTGATACGGCGGATCCACCGGTCCCACCAGCGGGTAGCGGCGAGTCTCATCCGCTGAGGGGGTGTGTTGAATGCGTTGTCGATCGTGTGATGCCACTGCAGGGACTCGACCGGCCGCCAGGCGCCCGGGCATAGCGCCGAGACGTGTGAGAGCCGCACCTCGTGCCCGGGGAGCGTCGTCGCGGGGTCGTTCGTCACCGTCTCCTGCGTGCAGTCCAGGGCATGGGTGGCTAGGCGGCACCACTCGTCATACCGGTCGGCGTCGGCTGCCTTGAACCGGGCGGTGTCCCGGCGCCTCAGGGCGTACATCATGCGACCGGAGTTGTAGGGCGTCAGCGTCCGGGCATCGCGCAGGGCCGGGGCGGCGCCGGGCGCGAGTGCCAGGTTGAGGAGGTCGCGGATCGTCAGCCGCCGCAGGGAGGGGGCGTTGGTGGCGCCGTCCGGTCTCGTGGATCGCCAGTGCGATCAGCACGGCGGTCATGTGTGCGTCGACCGTGCTGCCTCCTGCCGCCGGGTGGAGCTGCTTCCACAGCTGCGGACTGCGTGGCAGTGCAAGCGCCATGACGTGCCGGGCCAGCGCGTATGCCTGGGTCGCGGCGGGCCAGCCTGCGCAGTCGACTGCAATCCGCCGGAGCCAATGCCGTAGATGACCGGCCCGTTGGGCTACCTTCCGCCGAGTCGCAGTTCGTGGATGCGCTCGAAGGTGTAGGTGTTGCGCTGTACGTCCTGGCGCTCCCACACCAGCCAGACCGTGGAGAGGGTGGCTGTGACGCGGCTGCCGGGCCGCATGCCCTTGCCGAGGGTGGAGGCGAACGCGTCGGAGCGGGCAGCCAGTTCGGGGGTGTCGGTGTCCTGAAGTCCATACCCTGCGGAAATGTGGCCCCAGAAGTGCCGCTCGAAGGCTGGGAGTTCCATTCCGGCTGCGAGAGCGCCGGCCCGAACCCGCCTGTTGAGTTCCGCGGTCGCCTCTTCTGGCAGGACGTCGAGGACCGCGGCTGACCCTGACGCACGTGGCGGCCCTATCTGGATATCGAACGGGGCGATGTCCTTCAGCTCGTGCTGGATGGCCACGGCCGCGGCGGCGAGCTGCTCCTCGCCGATCCGATCGCCCGCACTGTTGCGCGGGTGGATGGACTGGATCGTCATGTGCAGGTCTTCATCCGCGATCGGCGTGAGGACGTCCGGGTACACCGCGACGATGCTGCGCAGTCGATCGAAGTATTCGAGGATGTGCTGCTGGCCCTGCGGCAGCCATAGGACGTGCGGTTTGATCCTGTCCTCCTCCGGCCCGCCTGGCGTGCTCCACAGCCGGCTCGGGTTCAAAAACTTCCGCACGCGGCGCTCTCCTTGTCGGTGGTGGTCGGTGCCTGAACCACATGCGTGGCTCAGTGAAATCGATGCGGATTCGGCGCAAGCCCTGCCGGCAGGGGCGGAGGGCTGTCGGATGGTCAGTGCGCCTGATGAAGCTGCTCGTTCACGGAGCGGTGTCCTGGTGGTCGCGGGGGGTCTTGGCGGGCCGGCCTGGGTGGGGGATCGGAGTGTGGAACTGGTCGGCTTGGAGGTCGTAGAGCTGCCGGTAGATGCCGCCGTGGGCGAGGAGTTGGTCGGGGGTGCCGGATTCGGCGAGGCGGCCGTGGTCGAGGACGTGGACGAGGTCGGCGTGGCGTACGGAGGCGAGGCGGTGGGTGATGAGGATGATCGTCTGACCGTCGGCGGCCCAGCGGAGGATCTGCTCGAAGACCTTCAGTTCGGCGCGGGCGTCGAGGGCGGCGGTGGGTTCGTCGACGATGAGGATGGGGGCCTGGCGGTAGCGGGCGCGTGCGATGCCGAGTTTCTGCCACATGCCGCCGGAGATCTCGTGTCCGCCCTTGAATCCGCGTACCAGCAGCGTCTTCCACCCTCGGGGCAGTTCGGCGATCACTTCATCGGCCCCGGAATGCGTGGCGGCGGATTGCAGGCGGTGGTCGGTCACCTCGGCGTCGGGGCGGCCGATGGCGACGTTGGTCTGGGCGGTGAAGGGCCAGCGGTAGAAGTCCTGGGATACGGCGGCGATGCGGGAGAAGAGCTCGTGCCGGTCCGCTCCTGCGACGTCGGTGTCGTCCCACAGGATGCGTCCGGAGGTGGGGGTGTAGAGGCCGGCCAGTAGCTTGACCAGGGTGGATTTGCCGCTGCCGTTCTCCCCGACCAGCGCGACGATGCTGCCGGTGGGGATGTGCAGCGTCACGTCGGTCAGAGCGGGGCTGTCACTGCCGGGGTAGGTGAACGAGACCTGCTCGAGGCTGATGCGTTCCGGTGCGGCGGGCAGGGGCTTGCCGCCGGTGGGGATTTCGCGGCGGCCGGCCTCGTGGTGGAGGCGGTCCAGGTCGGCGACGAAGAGGGCTTCTTCGTGGAGGTAGTTGACCTGCATCACCAGTGAGTCGAGGTTGGAGGATCCGGTGCGCAGCGCGACGACGGCGGTGCCGGCGACGGACAGTGCCATTGCTCCGCTCCACAGCAGTCCGCCCAGGGTGAGGTAGGTGCCGGCGGTGGCCAGGGCGGTCCAGGCGGAGGCGATCAGCCCGGTGCGGGCGGCCAGTCGTGCCAGCCGGGCCTGCTCGACCTCGTAGGTCTGCGACATGGTGCGGAAGTGGCCGAGGAGGAAGTCGCCCACGCCGTGCATGCGGATCTCACCGGCTGCAGCCGGGCTGGTCAGCAGGTTCCTGAACTGCTGGCTGGCGCGCTGGTGTTGGACGAAGCGGTGGAAGGAGCTGTAGCGGCGGCGTGCGAGGGACAGCGCGGCCCACGCCTGGGGCAGGGTCATCGTCACGAGTAAGGGCAGGAGCAGCGGGTGGAGCACAGTCAGCACGCCGGCGGCGGCGATGAGCGCCAGCATCGCGTTGATCACCGCAGTGGAGTATTTGATCATGCGGCGGGCTGAGGCGGCGCCGAACTGGGCCGAATCCAGCAGCTTGTGGAAGTCGTCGTCCTCGATCGCCGACAGCTCCACCCGCGCTGCCCGCCGGAGGAAGGCCTCGGTGGCCACCCGTTCCACGGTCGGTTCCAGCTTTCCGGTGCCGTAGGTCGATGCGGCGCTCAGCAGCGCGGTGAGCGCCGCCGTGATGGCGACGACGATCAGGGCGGGAAGCGCTGTGCGCAGCTTGTCGGTGACGGGCGCGGAGGCCAGCAGGGCGGTCAGGACGTGGTTGATGGCCAGCAGATTCACGGCGTGGGTGATGCCTTGGCCGAGTTCGGCCGCCGCGACGATCCGAGCGGCCCGGCGGTCGGCGCGCCACGCGAGGCGGACGGCGGAGCCGAGCATCTGCGGCAGCCGGCGCACCATGCCGGGAAAGTTCAAGTCCAGGAGGGCGTCCTCGTGATTGGCGAAGCCGCGCTCGTACTGCAGGGGCCCGCCGAAGAGCAGCTCCTCGGATGCCGAGACCGGCACCTCCTGCCCGCCGGTGTCCCTCTTGGACTGTCGCGTGCGCAGCTTCACCAGGCCATCCCTCCGACCGGGATCTCCATGACCGGTCCTGGCTCCGCGGCGGAGATGCCCCACCGCTTGTTCGCGACCTCGGCGGCGACATGGCCGACGGAGCGGGCCGGTCTAACAGCCCGGCCCGTTGTCCGCCGGCTGCGTGACGGCGGAGACGGCCGTGCGGCGCCGCCCGTGCCGGTCCGGCAGCACTGCGCAGCCTGGATGTGGCCTGCTTCGCCGAAGTCCAGTAATGCAGCGACCTGTTGAGGGGTGCCCAGGGACCGGGTGAGGGTGCGGCCGGGGGCGGCCGGGCCGATACGGGTGACGGGAGCGGTGAACCGAAGGCGGGCGCGCGGCACGATGTTGCTGTAGGCGGTGCCGGTGGTGTCGTGAAGCCTGCTGAGCACGGCCGGTTCATTGACGAGGAAGTGGGCCGGGGCCGAAGTCTCCCCTTGTGTATGTGAGTTCACGATGTTCCCCCAGTGGGTTGGTCGGACTGTGGTCAGTTCACGACATGGTGGGTGTAGCCGTGCACGGAGAAGAGTTGGTCTTCGGTCACGGCCGCCAGCAGGGCAGCGGTGTAGGGGACGCAGTCTTCAGGCGGGTCGGCGGGGTCTGCCCAAATCAGCTCGGTGTGCTTGTCCGGTTCGCGGTTGTGGATCTCGCCGCTCCACCGGCCGACGGCGAAGGCCACGCCGAGCCGTTGCCCGCCGTCCGGACTGCGGTGATCGATGAGGTGGCAAAACCGCGCATCCGCAGGCGAGATGTGCACGCCTACCTCTTCGGCGGCCTCCCGCAGCGCACCCTCCATCACGGTCTCGCCGGCTTCCAGATGACCCGACGGAGGACACAGGAGCCCGCCCGCATACAGCCCCGGGGCACGCCGCAGCAGCAGGATCCGCCCGTCTCCACGGCGCAGGAGAACGAAGACGTCGACCACGCGCGTATGCCGCTCGGCCATCATTCGGGTGTCCTTCCGGTCGAGCATTCGCCGTCCGCGGTCCGCACGCTCGCGGGTCGTTTCCTGACCGGCTCCTCCTTCAGCAGCCGTACCAACTCAGGGACCGGCAGCATCGGGTACAGGGTCTTCAGATGTCGCACCACCGACGCTTCGCCTTTCTCCTCCCGCACACGCCGCAGCTCCGCGAGGTCCACCTCGGCGCGGAAGCGCTCGTACGTGCGGAACCTCCGGTGGAACCAGTCACGACGCAGCCTGCGGTGGTTGTAGACCTCGCCCGCCACCAACAACGCGCAGGAGATGAGGAGTACGGGGATTCCCGCCAGCGAATTCCCCAGGACCAGCAGCGTCGCCGCCGCGTAGCATCCGCCAGCGCCCCCGAGCAGCAGGAGCGCCCGCAACGGATACATGAGCTTCGGCTTCCGGACGCTCATCCCGTGCCCTCCGACCAGACTCCGCCGGGACTCTGCAGGGCCTGCTGCCCCCGGGGCGGAACAGGCGGCGGCGCCGGTGAGGAGGCGATGCCCTCCGTGGTGGTCATGCCGTTCATGCCGTCCACCCCTGCTGCGAGTAGGGGCTGCCGGCGTGGATGTGGCCCAGGGCCTGGCGGGTGTAGTCGACAAGCTGCTGCGGCAGTTGAGCGCGGGGAAACCACTCCAGGGCCGTGCACTTGTCGGGCTCGTTGTTGACCGGCTCGCCTTTCCACGAGGTGACGCGGAAGAACAGCTGGGCGCGCGGCCGGCCGTCGCGGGGTTCCAGCAGATCCACCACGTGGACCAGGTGCAGGTCCTCTTCGCGCAGTTCCAGGGCGAGTTCTTCTGCCGCTTCGCGTACCGCGCAGGCACGGGCGCTCTCCGCCTCGACGTGTCCGGCCGGCAGGTGCCAGGTGTCGGGGGAGAAGACTGCGTCGGGAGCGCGTTTGCCCAGTAGCACCGCCCCTTCGTGTTCGAACAGCAAGTGCGCGCCGAGCACGCTCGGTTGCGCAGCCATCGGGCCTCCTCGGGGTTGGGGGTGGGAACGGATGCTCGGACAACGACCCCCGCACGGGTCAGGTAGTGGGCATCGCGGGGCGATTTCTCGATCACAGATTCGAGTCGGGGACTGCGGGGCCCGCCCTAGCGGGATCGGGTAGGACGGCCGGTGTGCGATTTCACCCGGTCGTGGCCCTTCACCTGGAACGGGGATTGCGCGATCCCGCAGCGGTGTCGAGCCGCGAGAAGGGGGAGGCGCTGTCGGCGTCATGTCCGGGCATGGGTGTTGAGGATGTCGGCGAGGGTGTCGCCGTCGAGGACGGCGCGCAGGATGTGGTGGTCGGAGATCTCCGGGTCGACTTCGATCACGTCGACCTTCGTCAGGGCGGGCAGGAGCTGCTCGGTGGCGTAGAGGCGGTCGATGCGGCTGTCCGGTCCGTGTGTGGGACTCGCGTTGACCGTGCGGGTCACGGCGGCCGGGTCTCCGTGCTCGGCGGTGGCCCAGTGCCAGGCGAGGTCTTCCAGGCCGGCGGTGCGCAGTGTCTCGTCCGGGCGGGTATCCATCACACGGGTGCCGTCCGGACCGATGTGGGAGCGGTGGAGGCGGTGGGGCAGGTCGGCGATGGCCTCCAGCTGCGGCAGAGGCAGTTCGCGGTCTGCTCGGGGGACGGGGTAGCTGTTGTGGTCTCCGCCCATCAGCGCGGGCATCCGCACCGTCGCGCCGTCCGTGGTGGTCCACTTCTTGTCCGCCCAGGCGCTCAGTTCTTCCGCCTCCGCCAGCCGGCCGCTGGGAGAGCAGTAGTTCAGGTGGTAGGAGACCACCGTCAGCGGCATCGCCGCAGGCCCGGCGGGACGGTAGCGGAGTGTGAGACCGGTGGGCGGCAGCTTCCACGCCGGGCCTGCCTCTCGCCACTCCCGGTCGGTGGCGAAGAGTTGCGGGTCGATGAGGAGCGCGGTGCAGGAGCGTTCGCCGAGCCAGGGGCTCAGGCCAAGGCGGTTGGCCTGGTCGTGCAGGATGCTGTTGCCGTGGGTGTCCGCGTCCCACATCTCCTGACGCAGCAGCAGGTTCGGCTGGAGGAGGGCCAGGATCTCGTTCGCCCGCCACCGCTTGTCCGCGTTGCCGGCGCCGTTGTCTTCGAAGTTCCAGCAGATGACAGTGATCTCGCGGCTACTCATGCAGACTTCCTCTTCCTATCCGTTGTCGTGTGTTTGAGGCCGACCGGTCGCAGCGGCACTTCGGCTTCGGTGAGGAGCTGGTGAACCGTTCCGTAGGCCCGGTTGGTGGCGCGGCAGATCTCGTCGATGGTGGCCATGTCATCGAGGTAGGCGGTCGCGATCCTCTGGCGCAGGCTGTCGCGCTCCGGCCCGGTCAGCTGCCGGCGCGGAGGAATGCATGGCAGGTCAAGTTGCCGCCCCGCTGTGGGTGATGGCGTCGTGCCTGGTTCCTTGCTCATGCGGCGCTTTCGGCTTGGGTGGACAGGGCGCGCCGCAGCCGGTGGAGGCTGAAGGTGGCCATGACCAGTGCGTGGTCGGAGGCCTCGCGCACCTCGCCGCCGGCCTCGACCTCGACGCGGACAAGCGCGTCGGCGATCTGGGGTGTGGCATACAGGCGGTCGATGCGCTGCGCGGGGCCCTGATCGCGTCGCCGTAGCGAAGCCGTCGGCGCGAGCGCCTGGCCCTTGTCCTGGCCGAGTTCGGTGGCGGCGTAGTGGCCCAACTCCTTGAAGACCGGTGGGCGGCCGTAGTGTTCGCCGGCGAGGATCTCGTCCGGCCGGGTGTCGGAGCCCCGGTGATCGCCGCGGTCGATGGTGCGGTGCTGGAGGTGGGAGCGGTCGGTGACCTGGCTCCAGTCGGGGAGCGGTTGCAGCTCGTCACTGCCTCGGTGGGCGTAGGAGTTGCAGTCACCACCGATGATCGCGGCCATGCCGGGCTTGCCGAGGGTGGTGAGCCGACGCGCCTCGCGTGCCCGTGCGTCGCCGTCATAGGAGCACAAGTGGAAGGAGGCCAGGGAGAGTTTCCGTGGGGCGCCCTTGATGCGGATGACCGGATTGCAGATCGGGTGCCACATGCCGGTGACGTGCTCGAAGTATTCGGTCGGCTCGCACAGACTCGGGTCGAGGTAGACCCCGGTCGGGTTCGGTGACTCCGGCGTTGCCGGAGCCAAATACGGGATGAACGCTGGCCCGTCGCCACCGAGCCGTCGTGCTTCCGCCCACAGCGCGAGGCCGCCGGCCTGTGCAGCTCCGCTGAGTTCTTGACGCAGCACGACGTGCGGCTTGAGGCGGGTGAGGATCTCCATGGCCGCATACCAGCGGTGCCGGTCGCCGGTGCGGTCGCTGCCGTTGTGCTCGATGTTCCACGAGATCACGCGGAAGGTGTCATCGGGATCGTTCGTCATGTCTCCCCGTTCTCGCCCGTGCTCGGGGGGCGGGTCCTTGTAGTGGGCGGGCGCTGTTCGTGTGAGGTGATGGCTGGCGGCGTCGCTGGCGCATCCCTGGCTGCGTTGCTCTCACCAGCCGCGATGCGCTCGTGCTTATGCGGCTGGCGCCGGCGCGTGCTCGCGGGGTTCGTGCTGGGGGCTGAGTTGAGAAGCCGGGCGGTATGGCCGGGGCCGCTGCCGCGGGACGGAGAGCGTGTCCGCGCGGCACAGGCCACAGGGCTCAGGGCTTGTGTGCCACGGCGGCGAGCATGGAGGACTCGGCGGCGGTGATTCCGTGGTGTTCTGGGCCCGGGCGCCATCGGTGGGTGAGGGTCAAGCCCGGGTCGATCAGGTCCAGGCCGTCGAAGAACGTCCGGATGTCCGCCTCAGTGCGCGCCTGGGCTGGTGTGCCGCCGCGGCGGTAGATCTCCTGCACCGCCTTCCAGGCCTGAGCCGCCTGTTCGCCGACGATTGCGGGGTCGTGGGTGACGTGGGAGAGGACGAGGAAGCTCCCGGAACACAGGCGGCCCACCAGGTCGCGCACGATCTGGTGCGGGCGGGCGGCGTCGGGGACGAAGTGGAGCAGCGCGACCAGGGACAGGGCGACCGGCTCATTGAGGTTGATGACCTCGCGCAGTTCGGGGTGGTCGAGGATGGCGTCGTGGCGCAGGTCGCCCAGTACGAAGCGGGTGCGGCCTTCGAGGGTGCTGTGCATGAGGGCGTCGGCGTGGTCGAGCACGAGGGGGTCGTGGTCGACGTAGACGACGCGGGCTTCGGGCGCCATGCGTTGGGCGACCTGGTGCAGGTTCGGCTCGGTCGGAATGCCTGTGCCGATGTCGACGAACTGCCGAACTCCGCCTTCGGAGGCCAGGGTTCGCGTGGCGCGGTGCATGAACCGCCGGTTTTCCAGGGCGACGGTGCCGATCTCGGGGAATAGCGCGCGGACCTGTTCGGCTGCCTCTGCGTCCGGCGGGAAGTTGTCTTTGCCGCCGAGGTAGTAGTCGTACATGCGGGCCGTGTGCGGTCGGCTGGTGTCGATGTCGGCTGCTGATGGGCGGCGGTGGTTGTCGGTCATGGCGTCTCCGTGGCCAGTGCGGGCGGGCCGCACGGTGCTGCAGGTTCGTTGCTTGCCAGGGCGGGCGTGGGCGGGTGGGTGTGCCAGGGGCCGAGAGACCGCGGGGGAAGGAGGTGCCAGCCGGTGCGCCGTGCGGCGTGGATGTAGGGCTGGAGCTGGGCGCGGAGTCGGGCGGCGTTGTCTGCGGTCAGGTCTATTTCGTAGGCCTGTCCGTCGAGTTCGAGGAAGACGGTCTCGGCGGCCCGTTCCTCGGTGAGGTCGTCCACGCGCATCAGGACCATCGCCATGACACGTCACCCGCCCCGTGTCGTCGGGACGGCAGGCCCTTGCTCATGCGGGTTGATCTCCTTGTGCTTGCGGTGGTGCTTTTGCGCTGTTCGGCAGGGCCGCTTGGGGCTTGCTTCGGGCCAGCCAGTTGACTCAGGTGGCCAGGGCGGCTTCCGCTCGTTGGCTGGTGGTCAGGTGTGCGAGGCGCTCGGACCATTGGCCGCGGCCGGTGCCCAGTGCCATTTCGGCGAGGCGTAGGCGCTGGATGTCGGAGGTGCCGGCGGGGGCGTAGATGTGGTGGGCGTCGCGCAGGTACCGCTCGATGGGGCGGTCGGTGAACAGGCCGCTGGCGGCGTGGATCTCCATGGCTTCGCGGGCGGAGTCGAGGGCGTATTCGACGTTGATGAGCTTGGCGTTCATCAACTCCGCGTCGCACGGATTGCCGTGGTCGAGGAGGTGCACCGCGTGGTATGCGGCCAGGCGTGCCGTCATCAGCCGGGAGTGCATCTGGCCGAGCTTGAGCTGGATGTTGGTCAGGGCTGCGAGCGGCTTGCCGTATCGCTGCCGGTCACTCGCGAACCTGACGGTCTCCTCCAGGATCGCTTGGTGGATGCCGAGGGACACGGCCGTGAGGTTGGGCCGGCCGTACAGGGCGCTGGAGGAGTAGGCAACGGCCAGGCCGTCGCCGACGTCTCCGATCATGTTCTCGGCCGGTACGAGGCAGTGGTCGAGGACGAGTTCGCCGAAGCTGAAGCCGTGCAGGCCCATGGCCCGTGGGTGCGGTGTGAGGGAGAAGCCTGGTGTGTCGGATTCGACGAGGAAGGCCGTGAGGCCTTTCGAGCCCTGTCCGGTGCGGGCGACGACGCCGTGGACGTGGCCTATGTGGCTGTTGCCGACGTAGATTTTGCGGCCGTTGAGGACGTAGTGCTTGCCGCGGCGCTTCGCCTTGGTCTCCATGCCCAGGACGTGGCCGCCGGACCCGGGCTCGGTCACCGCGATGGTCGGCAGGCAGGACCCGTCGGCGAACCGCGGAAGCCACTGGCTCTTCTGCCCGTCGCTGCCGAAGTGGATGACCTTGGCGACGCCGAGCTGGGAGGCCTGCACCATGGCGCCCATCGCCCCACTGACACGGGCGAGTTCCTCGATGATCAGGGTCTTGGCGAGGTGGCCGGCCCCCATCCCGCCGTAGGCGGGATCTATGGTCGCGCCGATCCAGCCTTGCTTCGCGATCAGCGTCGGCAGGTCATGCTCGACCTCGGCTGCCGCTTCCATATCCGCGACGCGCGGGGCGACTTCGGCTGCCGCGAACTCCCGGACGGCTTGGCGTAGTTGGTCGTGCTCTTGGGTGAGGAACCTGGCCGACATCTCGCTTCCCTCTCTCCTGCTGTGGGTCAGCCTTGGTGTGGGTCGTCTGGGTTGCCGGCACGCTCGTAGATCAGCTGCATGAGGGCGTCCGCTCGGTCCTTGATCAGGGCGAGCGAGGCTTGCCCGGTCTCTCGTGGCAGCTGCTCAAGCCCGACGAAGCACACGGTGCCCAGCACGATCTCGGTGGCCGGGTCGATGAGCGGGGCGCCGGCGTAGGTGCGGATGCCGATCTTGTCGACGACGGTGTTGCCGGCGAAGCGTGGATGGGCCATGACGTCGGGCAGGACCAGGGACTTGCGGCGGTCGACGACCTCGGGGCAGTAGCCGTGGTCGCGGGGCATGGTCCGCCCGACGGCGGGCAGGTCGCCGCCGTCGCTGTGCAGGCCGACGAAGTGCTGTTCGTCGGCGGTGAAGAGGTTGACCATCGCGTACGGGACGCCCGCGTCGCGGGCCAGCTCCCTCGCGAACTGATCGAACTCAGGATCCGGCTTGCCCAGGCCCAGCGCGTTCTGGACACGTCGGCGCTCGGCGAGATCGGCGTCAGGAGTGGGCAGATGCAGACCGGCATCGGCATCGAAGGTCATCAGGGTGCTCCCGGGGCGTTGGTGGGTCGGCGGGTCGCGGCGGAGGTGAGGGCGTGGCGGACGAGGGCGAAGAGGACGGCGACGACGGAGCGTTCCTTGCGGGCGTCGCACAGCAGGACCGGTGTCTGCTGCGGTAATTCGAGGGCGTCACGGACTTCGTCGGGGGTGTAGTGGTAGGCGTCGTCGAACTCGTTGACGGCCACCACGAAGGGCAGGCCCTGCCGCAGGAAGTAGCCCACCGCGGTGAAGCTGTCGGCCAGGCGGCGGGTGTCGGCGAGGATGACGGCGCCGATCGCGCCGTGCGCCAGGTCCTCCCAGGTGAACAGGAACCGGTCCTGGCCGGGGGTCCCGAACAGGTGCAGCCGCATCGGCTGCGGCGCATCGAGGGAGATGCGGCCGAAGTCCATCGACACCGTCGTGGTGGTCTTCGCCTCCACGCCGGCCAGGCTGTCGGCCGCGCTGCTGGCGGTGGTCAGGAACTCCTCGGTCGACAGCGGAGGAATCTCACTGACGGCGCCCACCAGCGTGGTCTTGCCGACCCCGAAGCCACCCGCGACCACGATCTTCAGCGCCAGCGGCGCCCGGCGGTCAGGCGGCATCGGCGTCGGGAAACTTGTAGCGGAGCCCGGCAAGAACTGCCTCCAGGAGCTGGGTGTCGGCGTGAGGGGCATCAGGTGTGTCGGCGACGGGCACGGTCAGGGCGCCGGAGTCGATCAGGTCACTGAGGATGATCTTGGTGACCAGGACCGGCTGGCCGAGGTGCCCGGCCACCTCGGCGACGGAGCGGGCCTGGTCCTGGCACAGCGTCAGGGCGGCTTCCGCTTCCGGTACCAGGCCCGCCCGGCTCACCTCGGCTCTCGCCACGAGCTGGGAGAGCAGCCGCAGCGAGTGCCGAGGCGTGGTCCGCCCGCCGGTCAGTGCGTAGGGGCGGACGTCCTGCGTTTCCTCGTGGCTCCACACGTCGTCGCAAAGACCCATGTCACTGCCCGCGGCGGGTGGGGGTGGTCAGGTATTCGGCGACGCTGGAGGCAAGCTGGGCCATCTCGTGTCCGACCAGGCCCAAGTCGGCGTCTTGCGGGGTCAGAACGCCGAGCAGCGTGCTGACGGTGCCGGGGTCGGTCGTCCCCGGCACGGGCACTCCCCGGGGCAGGCCCGCTCCGGCACTCATGACGAACAGATGCCATTCGTCGCCTTCGACAAGAACCTGCCGCACGCCGCCGGGCCGGTTCGGGTCCTTGATCTTCCGGACGCCTTTGCCCAGCGAGTAGATACCGGAGGTGATGGCGGCCATGTTGTCGGCCTGATCCACCGTCAGTCCGGCCAGGGCCAGTCTCATGCCGTCCCGCGACGCCAGCATCGCGCTGTCCGCACCGGGTACCTTCTCCAGCCACCGCTCCAGCAGCCAGCTGAGGTCCTCACCGGGGTTCTGTGAGGTCGCGTCAGTCGTCGTCATGATCGATCTCCAAGGTCAAGAGCAAGAACAGGAGCGCGGCTGGCGTCACTCCGGCGCCTGCTCGCCGTCGTTGGTGGTGTCGGCTTCGGCGGCGTTGCGGCGGACACCGGCTACGAAACTCCCGATGAATCCGGCAGTCGCGGCGCCGACTGGTGCCTCGTGGTCGGCAGTTGGGGCGGCTCCCGGCGGTGGTGCTTCTTCGTGCTTGGGGCGGCGGGGGAGTGCCGGTCGGGCGTCAGCGCTTGGGGCCTCCTCCGCCCGGGAGTACGCGGAGGCCGATTCCTGCTGCGGTTGCGGCGAGGCCGCGTGGCTGATGCGGCGTGGCAAGGCAGTAAGAGAGGGCGCCACGATGTGGGAATCCGATATGGGCGTGTGAAGTGGTGAGCGATCTGCCGCGGGGGCGGGGGTCTCCGGGGGCAAGGGACGAGCCACCGGCTTGTGTGCCGGCTCCGCGACGTCGGCCATCGCGGGCTCTGTGCGCGGGGGAGGAGGAGGAACGAGAAGGGAGTGGGGCACCACCACCAGTGCCTGTGTCCCGCCGAGGATGTTCGGGCGCAGCTCAATGCGGATCCCGTGCCGCTGGGCAAGCCGGGCAACCACCAGCAGCCCGATGTGCCCTTGCTGAAGCTGTCCGCGCAGATCCACATCCTCGGGCGCGGCCAGCAAGCTGTTCATCTGCGCCAGCTTCTCCGGCGACATCGGCAGGCCACGGTCCTCGACCTCAACGACCAGCCCCGCAGGTACGGTCTCGGCCCGCACCAGCACGTGCTTGTCCGCCGGGCTGAACTTGGTGCCGTTCTCCACCAGTTCGGCCAGTAGATGGATGACCTCCGGCCCCGCATATCCGGGCAGCGCCAGCGCAGCGGCGTCCTGCCCCGGCTGCGGCACCCGGACGCGGGCGTAGTCCTCGATCTCGGCGACCGCCTGACGCAGCACCACCGCCAACGGCAGCGGCTGGGCCACGCGGCGTGGTGTCGCCCCGCCCAGGACGGCCAAAGATTCCACGGAGCGACGCGTCTGCGTCACCAAGTGATCAATACCGAAGAGCGCATGCAGAAGGTCGGGGTCCTCGGTGTCCTTCTCTACCGCCTCCAGCGCTGCCAACGCCCGGCTGACCAGGACATGCAGACGCCGGGCGATGTAGACGAACACCTCGGCGTTCTCCGCATCGACTGTCGGCGGCCGGTGCCCGGCCGCCTCGACCACCGCCTGCACCGCTTCGCGCCGGAACCCCTGCAGCAGTTGGTCGAGGTCCGGGAACGCGTTCCCCGTCCGTTGGCCAGCTCCGGACGGACCGGAGACTGTGGGGCGCTCGCCGGCCTCCACCTGCTTCAGAGTCCAGGCGACCTCGTCCCGGCCCGTCGCAAGGAGGGACTCGAATTGCGAGAGCCAGGCGTGAACCCGCGCGTCATAGTCCTCGCGCATCCGCTGCGACTCGGCCGCGGCCGCACGCCGGTCGGAATCACGAAGCCGCTGCGCCTCACCAGCGAGCATGGCTGCTCGACGGTCGGTGAGGTAGAGGACAAGCCCGCACGCCACAGCGGCTGCTGTCACCGTCCACACCGGCGGCAGGCCGGCCCCGGCATGCAGCAGCCAGCCGAGAGCCACCAGCGCCATCGCCGCCCCGGCCGGGCCCGCAGCAAGCAGACGAAGACGAGACAGCAGGTCGCCTTCGGCGGCACCGTCGAGGGCTGCTGTCAGGCCCGCGCCTTCAGTTTGGTTGTGGCGGTGCCTTCGGGAGCGGTCAGACATCGCTGCCTCCGGCAGTGTCGGTCTGGACCGGCAGCGCCGCGCAGTGAGCAGCAAAAAGACTCATAAAGACCTTCAGAACATGAGGAGTTACAACGGGCAGGGGCAGGGCGTGGCAACGGTGAAGGACCGCCGGGGCGCACCCATGGCGCGCCCGCGGGGGACGGGGCGCAGGAACCACAGGTGGCTGCCCGCCCCGGCGGCTGGCCTCTACAGGCGGATCCCCTCCAGCGCTTCCACCAGCGATTCCAGGAACTGACCCGTTCCGGGCCCCGCGCGGGAGCCGGCCAGGAAGAAGCCGAGAAGCACACACGCCAGAGCGTGAGCGAATCTCAAGCCCGAGGTCCGCATCAGGACCACCACCGCAGCCGACAGCAGCACAACCAGCGGAATTTGGATCACCATCAGACCACCCGGGGCTGCCCGTGGCGCTTCACACGGTGGACGCAATCGCACAGACCGCCGTGATCGGTGAGCACTCCCACCTGCGTTGCCACGCGGGGAGGGCACCACCAGGTCCGGGCGGGACACCCCGGCACTTCCGGGCACTCCAACGTCCAGGCCAGGTCCAGATGCTGGGTGAGCGGTGTATCGGCGGCACAGGCTGGCACGGGGACGCGCACCGTGCGGTGCCGCTCGCATGCCATCACCGGCCCCACCGTCAGCCCGTCCGCCGCCATGCGCTCCAGGGCCTGCGCTCCCACGCCGAGCGGCAAAACCACAACCAACGCCGCCAAAGCATCTTGCTGGGAGGGTGCCGGAGCGACCGACGGCTCGTGAGTCTGCGTAGGCGTGTGCATGGGAAGCGGCTTTCCTCGTGTAACAGGTCGAGTTCTTCGCGCCGGCACGTTCCTCCGGAGCCTCGTCGCACACCGCGCAGGACCCGGCCGGCATCCGGCCGGGCGCCAGAAGATGAGGTCGTTGGTGAAGGTCGGAGCCGCCGCACGGGCAGCGACCCCGACCCGGCTCCCGCCGCGCACCAGCGCTGATCACACCCGCGGGAACACAGGCGCCGCCTGGCGCGCTCAAGCGGCTGCCCTCACACCCCGCCCGCCTCCACAGCGAACGGGGCCTTCCGCCCGGTCCCGGGCCAGTCCAGGACCTCGGCGGGGCTTTCAAGATTCCGATCACGACCCATCACCCACCGGGAACAGGTAGACGACGTGCGCTTCGGAGCTGCCTTGCGAGCCTTGTGCTTCATCGAGCGATGCACACTCCGTGTCCGGGGTGCGGCCGGCACCAGCCAGAACTTCACGTGCCCTCTGGATGCTCTCGCCCGTCACCTCTGCACGGATGGAAGCGAGCCTGGTCAATTCGCTGTCCCGGCGATCACGTCCGCAGCCACCGTGCGCCGTGCGATTGGCGCCCGCACGTCCGGTCTGGTCATTGGTCGACAGAGAAGTGATCTCGTGAAGCGTCATGTCTGGCTCCTTGCGGAGTTCCGTCTGTGCAGCGTGATGAGTCCGGCACTGTCTGCGATGTGAGCTACGAGGATCGTGGCGGCCTCTCCTCATCGCTACCGTCAACGGGCCCTCACGTTTTCGGGCACCGAGGTGGTCCTGGCCCCATCGGACCCTCACGTGACCCTCATCTGGGTCGGGGAGGCCCGTGCGGCCTGTCGCTGACAGCGCGTCGGCTCTACCGTCGAACGCAACGCGCTGAACGCACAGGACGGACATGCGATGCCAACGCTGCTTCGACAGTTGCTTGTTCAGAGGAACTGGCAGAACTACGCAACTTTCCGAGCCCGCTTCGAAAGCGCGGCCCGGGAGTTGGCTCGTAGTCAGGAGGCCCCGCACCTTGCGGCCCTGTCCTTCTCGCCAGCCACATACGAGCGTTGGTGTTCGGGTCAGGTCACACCAGTTCCCGACGCACGGCTCGTGCTGACCCACATCTTCGGCTACTCCATGGAAGAACTCATGGGCCAAGTGACCGAAGCGAAGGCCGGACCAGTGGCCGCGAGGTCCGGGCGAGAGCCCGAGCAGGCCGTTCCAGCCGTCAGCGCGCAGTTCACAAGCCTCCGTACCAATCACGGTGCGGATGTGCACGAGATGGGAAGGCAGGCTGCAATGGCAGCACAACGGGCACTTCGGTTCGCAGTGGCGGCGGAGACTGGCCAGCTCGGCCAGGAGACGATGACGCACCTGGGTGAAGAAGTACGGCGTATCGCACGGGCCTATCCGTCGGTCCCCCTCACTGCGATCCTGAATGACCTCATCGAAACCCAGGACCTGACCTTCCGTCTCCTGGAAAGCGCACGGATGAAGCCAGGTCAGGCGCGCGAACTGCATCTGGTTGCTGCCCTGACCTCCGGCATGCTCGCCAAGGCAAGCCACGATCTGGGCGATCCCGACTCCGCGATGCGCCAGGCCCGAGCCGCATACATCTGCGCCGACCAGGCAGACCACCACGCCATGCGGGCCTGGGTCCGCGGACTGCAATCGCTCATCGCCTACTGGGCCGGCCGCGCAGGGGACGCCGTCAACTACGCATCCAACGGCGCCACTTCTTCCCAGCGCGGCACAGGCACGGTCAGCACATGGCTCGCCAGCCTCGAAGGCCGCGCCCACGCACTCCTCG
The DNA here is from genome assembly GCF_000426165.1 of Streptomyces sp. TAA486. Classification (NCBI taxonomy): domain Bacteria; kingdom Bacillati; phylum Actinomycetota; class Actinomycetes; order Kitasatosporales; family Streptomycetaceae; genus Streptomyces; species Streptomyces sp. TAA486. The sequence goes on from NZ_AUEV01000001.1 coordinate 799,653, forward strand.
GCGACACCGAATCCGTACGAGCAGCCCACGACAGCGCAGAACGAGCTGAGAACCGCACCGAGCTCGACGAGCTCGACGAGATCGGCGGCATCTTCACCTTCCCCCGACCCCGACACCTCTACTACGCCGCCGAAGCAGACGTCCTCTCGCCCGAACCCAGCCCCTCCGTCGAGGCACACGCCGAAGAAGCCGTCGCCGCATACAAGTCGGCCCCGCCCGAGCAGTGGGCCTTCGGAGACGAAGCCGGAGCCCAGACCAATCTGGCCATGGCCCGCATCGCCGCCGGCAACCTCGACGGAGCCGCCGAAGCAGTTCGTCCCGTCCTCGAACTTCCCCCGGACCAACACAACAACGGCATCATCATCAGCGCCCAACGCGTTCACCGTGCCCTGTGCCAGAGCACCTTGCGCAGCGCGGCGCCGGCGAAAGAACTGCGGGCCCAGATCGAAGCGTTTGCCTCGACCCCCGTGCGCGCTCTTCCCCGCTGAGCCACCTCGGTAGAGTCGCCGACCATGTATCCGGTCACCTACGCCAGCTCGCGTCTGGCCTTGAGAGAGCTGACCGTAGATGACGTAGACGCCGTCCACGCCATCTACGGCAGCCCCAAGGCCACAGAACACCTCTCGTTCGAACCACGCACCCGCGACCAAGTCGCCCACCTCATCGCCGGCGCGATGGTCTCCGCGACTGCCCAGCCCCGCACCGAGTACAACCTGGCCGCATGCCGAGCCGACGACGGAGCACTGATCGGCTTCGGGCGCATCGCCCGGGACCCACACGCCCAGCAAGCAGCAACCATGGGCTTCGCTCTCCACCCCGAGGCATGGGGAGTCGGCTACGGCACAGAGACCGCCCGCGCCCTGATCAGCCTCAGCCTCAACGAGTTGAAGCTGCACCGGGTATGGGCCGCACGAGCCCCGAAGAACATCGCCTCTGAGAAGACCCTCCTCAGCGCGGGAATGACCAAGGAAGGCCGCATCCGCCACCACGTCCATGTACGTGGCGCCTGGCGCGACTCCATCACATACTCCGCCGTGGCTGACGATTGGAATGACACCTTGACGTCGGCAAATAAGGAGAACTGAGCCAGCGCGATGGTCATACGTGTGACAGAGCGTCCCTGTCCGGCCTCGCTGGTAGGAGGGGGGCTGCCACACGAGCTCGGAGACCGTGGTCATTGCCGTTCCCCAACCAGCATGACGCCACTTCTCGGAGCCGGTTGAGTCTGCCCTGAGAAGTCACCTACCGCCTGTGCATTGTCAGCAGGAACATTGATGGATGCGTGATGCTCTTCGACAGGCCGCGCGCCACCAACTCCGTCGAACATCGCGGCGTGCAGGTTTCGAAGACTGTCGCCGTTCCCCCGATTCATGACTGCAGCGATTCCTAAGCGGGTGGTTCCACGCAGCGCCGGGCTGTCAAGCAGTGCGGACACCACAGACGCTTGAGGCGATCTGGCATTCGAGTGATCTGCTGGACCGGGCCGTGGCAGGGGCTGGGAATTGAGGACAGCACCTACCACCGGCGGGGCGAGCCCCACTTCAAACGCGGAGAGCGGCGTCCAGGCACCCGACTCTGTTGCCCCGGAAGTACTCGAAGTGGATCTCACAGCTACGCCTCCGCTACGTTCTGTACGTAGACGCAAGGTAGAGCCGGGTAGAACAGGTACGAGCACGCAAAGTGCGTGCTCCGCTGGGGGAGTTCGGCATGGAGACTGGGCGCGTCGGTCGACGCATCGCCTACTGGCGAGACCGAAGAGGCTTCACGCAAGAAGACTTCGGCCGACTAATGGACAGGTCACGGCGGTGGGTGCAAGACCTGGAGGGCGGGCATCGACAGGCCGATCCACGACTGTCGGTTCTGGAACGCGCAGCCGAGATCCTGCGCGTCCCCTTGGAGCAGCTGTTGACCGACGCACCCTCAACACCAGCCCAAGCACCCCCGCCTCCTACCGAAGTACGCGCTGTGCTCGACGTCCTGGACCGTCACGACGTACTCACAGGCACATTCACGTCCGGCGCGGAGCCTTCATCACTCGCCACGTTGCGCCGATCGCTGGCGTACTGTTGCGAGGCGTTCCAGGCGAGCCACTACTCCACATTGGGCAAGTCCCTCCCCGGCCTGCTGGTAGATGGCCATCGTGCAGTGGCTGACGTGGATGCAGGTTCTTCGTGTGAAGCGCACGCCGTGCTTTCCCGCGTCTATCAACTCACCGCCTCGTTCCTTCACAAGTACGGGAGCGAAGCAACAGTGGCAGGAGCACTGGCGGCTGAACGCGCGCTAGCAGCAGGCGAACGGGCTGAAGATCCCGTAGTCATCGGTGCAGCTTCACGACGTGTGGTGAAGAGCCTGATGTATCAGCACCGACCCAGCGCGGCCGTGCAGTTCGCCACTTCCGCAGCCAACCGGCTGCGAAGCGACCTATCCCGGATGGGGCCGCTCGGACTCTCCACCCTGGGAATGCTCTACCTCACCGCGGCCGTCGCCTCCTCCGCTCGCGCGCGGACCACGGCATCAGTCAACGCCGCGACAACACTTGTTGAGGAGGCGGAAGAAGCCGCCCGCTCCCAGGGCGAAGACCGCAACGAGGACTGGACAGCCTTCGGGCCCACCAATGTGCACCTCCACCGGGTCGATGTGCTGGTACGTGTGGAGGACGGCTTGTCAGCTTTGGAAGCGGCCGACGCTCTTGACGCCGGGGCATTTGCCACTCTTACCCGGGAACGGCGCGCCCAGCACCTCATCTCTACGGCGCGCGCATCACTGTTGACCCGACGCAAGAACGAAGCCGCAGCCTCGCTGCTTGAGGCGGAGCGACTCGCACCTGAAGAAGTGCGCAGCAGGCCAACGGCGGTGAGACTCGTCCAGGACATCGTTGGAGTAACCCCCGTCCCGACGGGAGAGTTGCGCGCCCTTGCACAGCGCTGTGGACTCCGCGCATGACGGGAATTCTCTATCTGATCGCCTGCGCAGCCGGTCCCGCTCGGTTCATCGACGACGGCGTCCGCAGGGCCAAGGGGAGAGGTTGGGATGTCTGCCTCGTGTTCACCCCCTCCGCCGCACGCTGGTGGGAGGGGCGGATCGGAGAGCTGGAAGACCTGACCGGCCATCCCGTACGTTCGCAGTACAAGTTGCCGTGGGAGAGCGACGCTCTACCAAAGGCCGAGGCGATGCTCGCTGCCCCGCTGTCGTGCACCAGTCTGAACAAGTGGGGCGCCGGGATCGCGGATACCCTCGCGCTCGGCCTCGTCACTGAGGGCGCCCACATGGGCGTACCTGTCGCCGCGATGCCCTACTTCAACCAGGCACAGGCTGCCCAGTTGGCCGTCCCTCGTAGCATTTCGGCACTCAGGGAACAGGGCGTCCGTGTGCTGCACGGGGCGGAGGGATACGAACCTCACCCGCCGAAGCAGGGCACCCCTGAGGACTTCCCATGGGAGACGGCGCTGGATGCGATCGCTTAGCTTTCAGTCTCCGGATCGGCCCATCAGGCGCTGGCACTAACACAGTTGAGGCAACAGCGGTGTGTCGCCCCCCTGCCGTCCATTGAGCGGCGCCATCGCTGGCCGCGGCCGGCAATACTTCTCCTTCACTCCGACACTCGCACGGAGACCTGGCACCCTGCTTCTTCGGAGCGTCGGGCCGCCTGGAGAGCTTCTTGTGTCCGTGGCCTTGATCGATCCGACAGCGTGGCCAGAGCCTCCGTCACTCACGGGCGCTGCTCTTCGAGGACCTCCGACCGGTCTCTGATTGGCCGACCTGGCCACTGGAAGACCAGACGGGAGGATGCCTTGTCGAGTAGGTCTCCGGCGGGGAGTTCGTGATCAGAGGTGCCCGTCGGGTGAACGGCCATCGCCGGATAGCCGACCCCGCGTACGTGCTGGTCCCAGTCCTTCACGCAGGAGGCGAGTCGTTGAGCCAGCTTGGGTGCGGCCGGGCCGAAGGCGTGGGCGACGAATTCCGAGCGGCGTTCTTCGGCGGTGTCCCCGTCGCGGACCTGCACGTGGGTGAGGTAGGCCAGCGAGCCGTCGCCGACGATGGTGGCCGCGTCCGCGCCGCGGGGAACGGCCGTGGTGCCGGAGTGGCGGGAGGGGTTGTGGGCGAGGCGGCAGAAACCGGGCACGGTGGTGGCGGCGTAGAGCTGGAGGGTCTCGAAGCTCTCCATGCCGGCGACGGTGATGCCCGTGGGGACCTCGTGCCGTGGCATGCGGAGTGCGGCGTCCAGGCCGGCCGGATCCGGTGGTGTGCTGTCCTCGTGACGCAGGTGGAGTTCGCCGTCGAGGAGAGGAATGGTCGGGGTGGTGCGGGAGCGGGTGCCGCGGTCGCGCACGAATCCGCAGAACGTCCAGTGCCGCGCGTGCAGAACGTCTCCGCGCCGTTGGAAGGTGATGGCGCGGGTGTAGCCGTGGATCTCCAGCGGCAGGACGAGGCGTCGCCCCTCGGCGAGCTGGCTGCGCCAAGCGGGCGCGATGTCCCAGCAGTTGTGGGTGATGAGCATGCCGTCGAATCCGCCTGCGGGGACGTGGTCGGGGGCGCCGAGGTTGCCGTCGCCGAGTGCGGCTGTGACCCGGCCGCTGCCGGCTTCGGTGGTCAGCCTGCGGGTTCGGTGGATGACGTAGGGGTCGAGGTCCACGGTGACGACCCGGCCGGCTGGGGCGGTGACGGCGGCGATCAGTTCGGCGTTGTAGCCGCCGGAGCCGGCTTCGAAGACGGTCATGCCCGGCTCCAGGTGCAGGTGCTCGATCATGTCGGCTTGGAGCCAGACGGCTGAGACGGAGCTGACCGCCTTCCCGTCCTCGTCGCGGCGGGTGACGATGGCCAGGTCGTCTTCGTAGGCGGTGGCGAGCGGGGACTCGGGCGTGAAGCGGTGACGTGGCACCGTTCGCAGCGCCTGCATGACGTGCGGCGATTTCACCCAGCCCTGAGCGCGCACGGTCTCTGCCGTCGCGTGACGCAGCCGTACTGCTTCGGCGGGCTCGCCGTCGACCCGGGGCGGGGCGATGGTGTGGGGGTAGGAGTGCACGGGGGGCAGGCCGGGCAGCACGCCGGGCCAAACAGCCTCCAGGGCCTGAGCGGAAGGTGCGAAGATCGGCCCGAGACTGGCCAGGGTGTGCAAGTCGTGCCACTCCCAGCGCGTGATGTGGTGCGGCTCGCGCACCTCCGGCGCACCGGTCCAGGCGGTGACGCGAACGATGGCGGTGAGGCGGCGGACGTCGCCGCGGTCGTCGTGGTGGATCGCGATCAGGTGCGCATTGGCGAGACCGCATGTCAGGCTGGTCTCCTCTGCCAGTTCCCGTACGGCTGCTTCCTGCGCGGACTCACCGGTCTCGATGCGGCCGCCGGGCAGCTCCCACATGCCGTGAGTCGAGAGCCCGAGGAGAACCCGTCCGGCAGCGTCGGTGACCACGGCGCACGCGCCGAGGACCGCCTGCGGGTGCGGACGCTGCTTCTTCTCCACTGCTTCGAAGGTGCCTTCGAAGCTTCGCAGGATCAGGAAGGCGAGGCCCTCCGCGTCGCACCGCTCGACGTGTTCCCAGCCCGCGGTAAGCAGACTGATCTCGTCTTCGTCGAGAGCGATGTTCCGACGCTTCGGCGGTGTGCTCGCTGCCAGCGGCGTGATGACCACCAATGCGCCGCCGGGTCGCAGCCTGCTTGCCAGAGCGCGCACCGCGCGGGTGCGGTCGCCCAGGAAGGCGTACATCAGGCGCATGGTGATCAGGTCGTAACCCTCACCGTGCAGTTCAGCCGGATCGTCGTGCTCGATGTCCAAGCACAGCCACCGCACGCCGTCGACGCCTTCTTGTTCCTTGCGGGCGCGTTCCACTGCGGCTTCGGCGAAGTCGAGGGCGTCGACTTCGTAGCCGAGCCAGGCGAGGTGGGCGGCGAGTTCGCCGGTGCCGCAGCCGACCTCCAGCGCCCGCCCGCCGGCGGGGGCTGGGGTGTGCCGGGCGAACAGGTCGCGTTCCACGTCCCGTAGCGGTCGGAAGCCGTTGCCTTCGTCGTAGTGCTTGGACCAGTCGGCTCGGTCGTATGCCACGGGTGCGCTCCTCATCAACAGTCGGTGGACGGGGTGTTCAGCGGTGGTCTTCGGCGCGCAGACGGGTCAGGGTGCGGCGTCCGCGCTCGCGCAGTTCGGGGTCGCCGTGCTGGATGCTGGAGAGCGCATCGAGGGCGGAGTCGACGGCCAGGTGCTGTTCTTCGGCCCGGGTGCGCTTTCGGCCGTAGTCGGCCATGAACACGTCGCACAGGCCCGGCCGCCCAGTCCAGGAGTCGGAGCGGCGAACAGGTCCCGGATGGCGGGAACCGGCTCGCTTCGTTCGATTCCAGTCAGAGTGGACGTGTGAGCAAGTGCAGGCGCCACGGCGTCCTTCGTACGGATGGGCGAGTGGTACAGGTGCTCTAGAAACGGCCCCACGGGCAGCTCCGTAACGGGGTGTTCAGTGGACATGTGTTCCAATGTGCGGTGCGAGCCGGTCGTGAGGCATTGGAGGGTTGTGCGGGTCATTCGAACGGGGTCGAGTCCCCCGGACGGGGGATTGCACGTAGGCGCTCCCGGGCTGCGGGTGGGGTAAGAGGGAACCTCTCCTGGCTCCGCCTCGAGCTGACGCAGCGTGAGGGTGATGACGTCCGGCCTGTAGGCGCAGGAGATCAGCGTCCCGCCGACGTCGTGCTCAACGTCCACCACCGTGTTGACGCAGGCAGCATGCGACATGCCGTCGCCTCGAAGATTTGCCGGGGCACGGTACGTAGCGTGGGCTCGGTCTCGAGTGTGGGGTCCTGGCGGTTGGCCTTGATCTGGTCGAGCAACGCCTTGTGCAGATGGGCAGCAAGAGTGGCGGGACCGGAGTTCACCATTGCTACCTCGTTCGCGAGGACAAACAGGGCGTGAGGCCCGTAGATGAGCCGGTAGCCTCCTGGAGTGACTGATGAAGAAACCGAACTGCCTCAGCCGCACGACCTGTTGGCGGTGGCGGATGCCTACGAGCTCGGGAAGGTGCGCTCGGTGCGGTATCTCGCCGAGGGCTTGCTGAACCGGAACTGGAAGCTCGACACCGCCAAGGGCTCGTTCGCCCTCAAGGAAGTCGTCAACACCCCGGTAGAGAAGCTGAGCCGTAGTCTCACGGTGCTCAGTACGCTGGAAGCCGCCGGCCTCCCCGTATGCGCCCCGTACCTGAGCGTGACGTCCGAGCCGCTCGTGACCGTAGGACACCGCAGCTACTGCCTGCTCCCTTGGGCGAACGGCACACACCGACAAGGGGCTGAGCTTCACGGGAACGAGGCGCGCGCGCTCGGATCGTTGCTGGGGCGAATCCACCGCGGCCTGGCCGAACCCGCCGTCCCCCTCGGGCCCGTGGGTGACCGGCCAAGGGCCAAGGTCACAGCGCCCGAGGCGGCGCTCGCAGAAGCCGATCGGTTTCTCGGGGTGATCGCGCGGTTGGACGTGCCGGGCCTGTTCGACCGGGCGACGGAGCGCGCGCTGCATCTGCGCAAGAGGCTCATTGTCGAGCATGCCGCTCGGCGCCCGGCGGGCGAGGCGCCCTACGGGCCGTGGGGATGGACTCACGGCGATTTCCAGCCCCTGAACGTGCTGTGGCGCCAGGGCACGGTTATCGCCGTCCTCGACTGGGACCGCTTGGGCATCCGCCCCTATGCGGAAGAGGTCGTGCGTACCGCGCAGGTCCAGTTCGGAACTGCTGACGGGCACCTCAACCTCAGCTTGGTAGCCGCGTTCGTTGCCGGCTACCGCTCGGAGCGTGACCTGGCCGAGGAGGACTTGGCGGATGCCGTCGAGCGGCTGTGGTGGAAGCGGCTGACGGACTACTGGCAGCTCCAGTTCCACTACGACAAGAACGACGTCGGCGCCGATGCGCTGTGGGAGTCGGGCGAGCGGCTGATCCAGTGGTGGACCGAGAAACGCGACACCGTACGCGTCGCATTCGCCGGCCGCTGAGCACGGCAGGCCGTTCATGAGGGGATGACTCCGGCAGCTGCGAGTTCCGGCAGGCATGGGCGCAGCAGCCGTTCGGCTCGAGGACGGGTGTGCTGGCGCAGGGCGTCGAGTTCGCAGTGCGTGAGCGCGCGGATACGCGCGGCCCAGGCTCCCGCAGTGGCGTCGGTGTCCATCAGTAGCCCGGGGTGTTCTACGGCTTCCGGAATCCCGCCCCGTCGGGCTCCGAGCGTGGGAAGTCCGATGAGCCCGGCTTCTACGATGACGCGGGGGAAGGCGTCCTCGACGAGCGACGGCACAAGAAGGAGCTGGTGCCGGGCATAGAGGCTGCTCATGTCGTACGTGCGCGGCACGTACGTGACGTTGGAGTAGTGGGCGAACTCGGCAGAGGTGTCCCACCAGCCTTCTACCAACGTGAACTGCCGTTCCGGCATCTGGGCGATGAGCTGGTGCAGGAGTGTGGAGCCTTTGGCCGGCACGGGATTGACCATGAGCAGATCACGATCGCGGCGTAGGGACCGTCCCGCGGGGGCGGTGAAGGGTGGGTAGAACAGCACGTTGTTCTGCGCCCCTTGGGTGCGCCCGAGCACGAACTGCGAGGTCACCAGCGCATGGTCCGGTCTGCCGTCCAGGACGTGCATGCCGGTCCTCGACACCGAGTGCAGCCAGCCGGCCACCGTGGTCCGTGCTCGCGCCAGGCGCACGAACTCGGCGGAGCTTTCCTGTGAGGTGATGACGAGCTGCGGAGAGAGCGTTTCGAGACTGCGCTCCAACTCGGAGGAAAGCCGGTCGCGCGGGAGAGCGCGGACGCGGACGCCGTTCCAGGTGTAGGTGACCGCATCCTTCGCGTCCGAATGAACGTAGGGCACGCCGAGTTCGTCCAGGTGACCGAGCATGGACGGCAAATCCGAGGTCTCGCTCCACGGCGGCTCGTGGCTGGCCAGATACACGGTGGACCATCCGGCAGCGGCGAACTCCTCGGCGAGGAGCTGCTGAGAAACCTCCGCGCCGCCGATGAGGAACGGCGGGGGAATGCGTCTCCAGACGAACACCACGGAGCGCTCCGGCGTCGTCATGATGCTTCCAGGCGGTAGAAGCGCTCGGCGAACCGGGCGTAGCCACCGCGCTGACGTAGGGGTGCGGCGATCGTCCAGGCGTAGCGCAAAGGGCGGTACAGCGCCGCGTCGGGCTGGAGTTGGGAGGCGTGCAGGCGGAGCAGCGTGAACTTGTCGAGCAGTGCCGGGGTGATGTCGTAGATCTCCTCGGTCAGGCTGTCGCCTACCCGTTCTCTGAACAGCTGCTGATCGTCCACGGACAGCCCGTAGGTCGACCAGAACGCAACGTCCTCCCAGAACCATTGGCACCCCAGTCGCTTGGCCGCCTCGTGCACAAGAAGATGATCGGGGTGGCGGGTGACCGCGGCGGGGGCGAGGAGTTCAGCATCGCCCAGGCCGTCCAGAGCGTTCTCCAGCTCTTGCGTGATCTTGTTCAGGACAGCCGGGTCGTACGGGGCGTAGGGGGGGCGTGCGTCCGCGTGACCGAGTTGGAGGTGACGGGCGGCGAAGACGCGGAGCGCTTCTTCTGCTTCGATGGCGCGCAGCCTCGAGACGGCGGACTCGTCCGGGTACTGCTGACGTGCTGCACGGTGCACGGTGTTGGAGCGGGTGAAGACCGTGATCACTGTCGTCGGGCGGGCGCGGGCGAGCAGCATGCCGCTCGCCGACAAGGCAAGGTCGTCGTGGTGCGGTTCGATCACTATCAGCGGCCGCTCCTCCTGATGGGGTCGTTGGATCAGGAAGCGGTTGCCGGTGAACGGCGCGGTCACGTCGATGACCGAGGTGTCACCGTCGCAGGCCCGGGCCTCCAGCAGTTGTTGGTGGCTGTGGTGGGCTTCGAGCAGAGTCTGGGGGAAGGTGTAGATGCCCTCGGCATCCGGTTCGGGAAGGTCGATCAGGGGCACGGGGGTTGTCACCTCAGCGGACGGTGTTGTCGTACCAGCCCCGCCAGAAGCGGCGGGAGCGGGGGAAGAGCTGGGCGGTGACCGGGTTCGTGTACCAGATCATTCGCCAGCTCGACCAGGTCTCGAAGCGGCGTGGGGAGGGTCGAACGCGCAGGTGGTCGAGGGAGATGACCGGGACCTGCGTACGCCTGCCCAACCGCGTCAGGCGCCGGAAGAACTCGACGTCCTCGCTCATGTAGCGATCAGCGCGGTAGCCGCCGATGGTGTCGAAGGCGCGGCGGGTACAGAACTGCGTGACGCCCTGCGCGCCGCCGCGTATCGCCCGGATGCCGCGCCACAACCCGAAGAGCATCCGGGTCGCTGGCTTCGTCGGCTCGTACAGGGCGGGGATCGCGCCGCCCACGGTGGTGCCCGTGTCCATCGCCGCGACCGCGTCGGTGATGCCGTCCTCCGGGAAGTCGACGTCGGCATCGATGAAGATCAGGTATCCGCCCTTTGCGTGGGCAGCACCGGTGTTGCGGGCAGTTCCGATCCCGCGCACCGGTTCGGTGATGACCGTCGCGCCCAGGCGCAATGCACAGGCGGCGGTGGCGTCGTTGCTGGCGTTGTCGACAACGAGGACTTCCGCGGTGTGCCCGCTGGCCTGTTGAAAGCGGGCCACGGAAGCCAGCACTGTTGGGAGGTAGATGGGTAGGTACTTCTCCTCGTTGTAGGCGGGGATGATCACGGAGATCGCCGGATCGGTCATTTGCGGCCTTCCAAGGGAGCAGCGGCGTGTGCGGTGCGTCAGGAGAGCGAGAGGCGTCGTCGCCACAGGGCCTCGTGCCGGCCCTCACCGCGGCCGGCGTAGTACCAGCCGCGGACGCATTGCACGGTGATCAGACGGGCCAACAGGCCGGTGTCGACCGGGCGCGCGTACGCGGCAAGGAGCTGCTCAAGGTCGACAGGGGTGAAGGCGTCGGTGGTGACGGCGGTCTGGGCGAGGTCCCATTCCGGGACCGCGGGTCCGATCTCCTCGAAGTCGATGACCGCGAGTCCATACGGGCCGTGAAGTCGGCGGGTGACGATGTTGCGCAGGTGGAGGTCGCCGTGGCAGAGCATCGCAGGCCGTTCCGCTACGAGGCTGATCGCCTCGACGAACGCATCCGCCGTCGCGAGACGCATCGGTTCCGGGAGCCGGGCGGCGAGCGACGTGAGGCGTTGCGCGAGAGGTGGCGCGGCCACGGCTGAGTCATACACCGGAAGTTGGTGGAAGGCGGCGAGGAGCTCTCCGGTGCTGTGCAGCGCCGACGTGCGCGACATCTGGCCTTGGCGCACAGCGTGGTGGAGAAGCTGATTGCCCAAGTCCTCGGTGACGAGCGCAGTGGCATCCGCGCCCGGTACGGCGCCACATCCCACCACGGCGGGAACAGAGAACGTGGTTGGCAGCAATCCGAGGTGCTTCAGAGCCTCATGCTCTCGCTGCGCCCTCCACTGTGCCCGGCCCCGGTACAGCTTGACGATCAAGCTGCGGACCGACGGTGCAGCAGTAGTGATGCGGTAGACGGCCGAGCCGGCGTTGTTCGTGAGCTTCTGCACGCTCCCTGGCTGGGTGCCGAGAAGCGTGCGGCACGCGACGTCGAGAGTCGACGGTGGAAGCGCCGGCCTCATGCGGTCACCCGGAACCGCGGGGAACTGATGCTGTGGTCACCGAGTCGGTCGACCATGCGCAGAGTCTGGGCCAGCGCTGCCCGGTACAGCCGTACGTCGCTGGTGGGCGGGCAGGTGGTGAGCCAGGGCTTGGCGCTGCCGACGAAGTGCAGGACGGCCGTGTCCGTCGCGCACGGCGGGCGGCTGGTGTAGCGGCGTGGCCAGTCGCTGCGTTCCAGGAACCGCGCGAGTTCGAACCGGTTGTAACGGGCCTCGACCTCTGTCACGGGTGCCGTGGCGGTGGCGGCCCAGAGGTTCAGGGCGTCCTGGTCGTTGTGGAAGATGTACTGCTTGCCCGTCTGAAGCGCTGAACGCACCCCGCTGCGGATCGTGCTCAGGGTGCTGGTCGTGGTCCACCACATGCCTGCGTTGTAGTACGGCAGTCCGCGCAGTTCCGGCCGGTCATCAACGAGGCTCGGGAGTGCCTGGCCTCGGTAGCCGATGCGCGGATTGAACTCATCAACGGCCAACCCGAGTTGGCCGAGTTGGCCTTCGCGAAGGTGTGTGAGGGGAGCGGCCGGATCGTCGAGTATGAGTGTGTCGGCGTCGACGTAGATCAGGTAGGGCCGCTGCACGAACTCAGGAGTGAAGGCGAACCGCAGGTACGAGGTGACGCTGATGTAGTCCGTGTCGGTCATGACCGCGTTGCGGGGCGGCGCGGCCCACCTGAGGCCGAAGGATCCGAATCCGGCTCTGCGGACGACGTCCGCGAGCGTGGCTGCGTGTTGTCGCGTCAGGTCCAGCGTGAGGACGCGGATGGCGGCCTGTCGGCGTTCGGCTGGCTGCAGCGCCTCGGCGAGTGAGCTGACGGTGACCAGGGCAGGGAGCAGGTACTTCTCGTCGATGCAGAAGCCGTACGCGAGCACGGTCAACCCCCCATCCCGTGTTGCTCGATTTCTTTTCGGGCCACGCGGGGTAAGTCGTCGGGGCTCAGATCGGCGTCGATCCACACGACGCGCTTAGTGACCGGCTCGGCGAAGTGGTCGTAGAAGTGCGTCGCGAAGTCCTCGGCGTAGTAGAGCGGCGGCACTTCAGGACGTCTTTGCCCCCGGAATGCGAGCTGCTCGGGAGACGCGACGAGAAGCAGGGTCAGGTCAGGGACCACCACCGCGCCGGCCGCGCACCGTTCCTGGACCAAGGACCGGGCAGGGGCCTCCGCGTTCAGGCCCTGGAGGTGGCCAACCGCCCGCAGGTGACCGAGCGTGGTATCGACGCTGCGGTCCATGATCACCATGCCCTTACGGCTCACCACGTCTGTGGCGAGGCGCAGGCGCTCCTCCTCGACGGCCAGGTGCACGCGTAATGCCTGGAGGAGTTCCTCCTGGCTGTGGGCAAGCGGCCTGCCAAGCAGCCGCGGGTCCTTCGCCACGTGCTGATAGCAGCCGACCGTTTCGGTCTCCAGGCATTGTCCGAGACTCCTGGCAAGCGTGGTCTTGCCGCTGTTGCTCACCCCCTCTATCGCCACGATCACCGGAGGGCTCCTTCCTCGGAAGCCGCCGTCGCGGGGGCGGGGGGGCTGCCGGTGGGTTGGAAGGCGTCCAGCCAGGCGGAGGCGATCTCGGCGCGGGTCTCCTGCGGCACCTCATGCAAGCCGGGCTCGTGCGGAAGGGTCACCAGCCGGGCCGCAGCCGCGATGATCTCAGCCTTGATCACATGGATCGCCGGCCCGATGGCGGAGGTGTGCAGGAAGTTCACGGCGTTCCCGCTGCCGAGCAGGCTGAACGAGCGGCCGGCACGCATATACCGGGCAACGCCAGGCACCACATCATCCCGCTCGAACCCGCTATGAAGGCTCTCAAGGCCAGCCAGGTCGAACTCGTCGTCAGCCGACGTTGCCCCGGCAAGGAACGCGCCATCGCGCAGACAGGCCAGCTCAGCCATGCCGATCGCCCGGCTCCCCGTGGCACTGAATACCAACTCGGCTTGCGACAAGGCGTCGTGGAAGGCAGCGCGGCCGTAGCCGGCCGCAACGGCCTGGGCCTGGCGGATGGGGTCGCGGTCGTGCACCATTACACGGACATGCCGGGCATGCAGTGCGGCTGCGATCCCCATGCCGATCTTGCCGAATCCGAGCACGGTGGCTTGCCGTCCGGGCATCACCTCGCCGAGACGGCGCAGAAGGGTCTCCACCGAGAAAACGATCGCCTCGCCGACGAGCCGGTCCTCGGGTTCCTTCAGCGGGCTGCGAGCCACGCTGTAGACGGGGCAGGGCAGATCTGGCAGCGCGAGGTAGCGTCGTAACCCGTTCTCGGTGTCTTCCACCACGCCGCGGATGAGGCCCTGCAGCGTCCGGCACACCTCGGCGAGAGCGGGAGCAAAGTACCCGCCGATGTCCACGAGAACCATCGGCCGGCCATCCGCCCGGTCCTCCAAATAGGACGCGAGCCAATCCGGGTCCGAAAAATGGCCGCGGTCGAGCGAATCGAGTCGGTAGGTCTCCGACACCACATCCTGCGTGCGCCGGTCGGCTGACTTCGGCTTGGGCAGCACAGCACCGACCTCGGCAACCCGCCCGAGTGCGGGGAGGAAATGCATCTGGCCCGGCAGCACGTGCGTGACTACCAGGCTGACGGCCTCGCCTCTGGGCAGCCCGGAGGCAAGTGCCGCGAAGAACGCATCAGCCGCGATCGACGGTGGGCGGGGTACAGATCCGATCCTCGAGCGCTGCGGGGAGGAGGGCTCAACCATCGAGGGGGGCTCTACCGTGGCGGTCAAGAAATTCCTCCTGCTCGTAGTTCAGGCGGTTGAAAGGACTCGCGTGTACGGGCGTTGCGGATGTTCGTGTCGTCGGTCCGCACGGTCGGATGACGCGAGTCGTTCAGGGCCTCGGTGAGCACCGAAGCCCCTTTCTGTCCTGCTGTCCCCTGTGGTCCTCCGAAGGCGGGGTCTCCGCTCGAGTAACCGCGGATGTGTCCGCGGGCTTGTTCGGCGCTGGTGCGTACCTTCCTCACGCGAGGACCTCCCGAGACGCCGCGCGGAATTCGATCCACACCTCTTTGCCCGCGTTCGTCGGGTCGGCTCCCCACGCGTCGGCCGTCCTGCTCAGCAGGAACATCCCGCGCCCGCTTTCGGCGAACCAGTCCGGCACGTGAAGGACGGGGAGCTGTGGGCTGTCGTCGCTGACGACGATGCGCACACCCGAAGGTGAGGCACGCACGTCGAGGACACAGTCGTTGGAGCCCGCGTGCCTGTACACGTTGGTGAGCAGTTCGGTGACACACATGCCGGCTGGATCGTCCAGATCGCCCCAGCCCCAGCAGCGCAAACAGGCCCCCACCGCCCGGCGGACCTCTGCCAACCCCCGCGGGGCAACCGTCAACTGCCGCCGATAGTGCTGCGAATCAGCTCTTGTCATGAGACTCACACCTCCTTCACGTCGTCGGAAACGAGTGGGGTGTGCGTCGGGCATCCGGCCGGAAGGCCGATGTGGGCAGGCCCAGTTGTGAGAGCAGTGATCATTGCTGATCACCCATCGGAACCCAGCCAGTCGAGGTGATCAGAAGGTTCCGCAGAGTGTTCCGGATGACGAAGGGAGTTGCTGCTGTCGGTCGGGAGAGCCACTCAACGACACCCTCGTCCGCGTCGAACGCGGGGATGGGCAGTGCTTCGTGGGCGCCGAGTTCTCGGATGCCAGGCGGCCACCGGAAGGTGGAATCGTCAAGGTGCTCCACGATGAAGAACGTGGTGTCCGAGCCGACTGTCGTGCGCAGGATGGGACCCGCGTCTTCTCCGGCGGCTTCGCGCAGTGCCTCGGCGCTCTCCGCACCGCGTGCTCCGAGAATGCGGACGACGTCGAAGTGCTCCCGGGGCTTGGTGACCCTCGTCCCGGTTTCGGGAACCCACCCAGGCCGAGGTCCAAGAGCTCCGGCCTCTGGCAACGAACCCTTGATGGCGGGGTTTTCGTTGGCGTGGGCTTGGAAGTTCATGTGTCACACCCTGGTGACGGAGGGCTAGCCTAGCGAGCCCATCAGGGGGTACAGCCGCAGTTGGGACGCTGCCGGAGTGACGGTGTCCTGCCCTGTCCGGCGCAGTGGCCCATGAACACAGGAAGGATGCTGTGACCAGCGAGGACAGCGGGGACAAGCCTCCGAGTTACGTCATCTTCGGTGCCCAGCAGAAACGGATCCGCGAGAAGCGTGGGATGTCACGTCAGCGATTGAGTGAGCTGGTGCCGTACTCCATCGATCAGATCCGCAAGGTCGAGCGGGGCGAGCGTCGAGCGTTGCCCGACTACATTCAGCACGTCGACGACGCTCTGGCGGCACAGGGGCTTCTCGTAGTGGTGGGTGAGGAGTTGGTCAAAGAGCACCTCTTCCCCGACTGGTTCGAGGAGTACGCCAAGGCCGAAGCGGGAGCGCGCAGTCTCCAGTCCTACAACACGCACGTGATTCACGGTCTGCTGCAGACTGAGGACTACGCGCGCGCGGTTCTGAGTGCTCATCACCCGACGCTTGACGACGAGGAAGTCGAAGCACGCGTGGTGGCGAGGCTGGAGCGGCAAGTCTTGCTGACCCGCAAGCCAACGTGCATGTTGAGCTTCGTGATCGAGGAGTGGGTACTGCGACGTCCCATCGGCGGAGAACAAGCGTTGAAGGAGCAATTGACGAAGTTGGCCGGCTGCGCGCGCATGCGGAATGTCAGCATTCAGGTGCTGCCCATCGACTGCGAGACGCACGCCGGGTTCGACGGCCCAATGACGTTACTGGAGACAGCCGAGAACAACAGGCTGGGGTACGTTGAGGGACAAGCTGGCCCCAACTGGGCTGCCGCCCCTGACAAGGTCAGGGCCCTGGAAGGCCGGTATGGAATCATCCGGGGCGAGGCCCTCAACGCAGAGGACTCGTGGACCTTCATCGAGAAACTGGCGGGAGCACTATGAGTACCCAGCAGGCCACACCCGGCCCCGCTGACCTGGTGTGGTTCAAGAGCAGCTACAGCGGCAGCAACGGTGGTGAGTGCGTGGAGGTTGCCGCCGCCCCCGGCACGATCCACGTACGGGACTCCAAGGACGCGAGCAGCCCATCCCTCAACGTCTCGACCGGTAGCTGGTCCCGGTTCGTCGCATTCGTCGCAAAAGGACACAGCGTTTGAGTCACGCGGGAGCGTGACACGAAGGCTCCCAAGGCGGCGCCTGGATAGCAGGCATAGAGCCCGGAGCCTCGTCGTTCACAGACCACTTCGATCATTCCCCAGCGGGTTGGGCAGGCACGGCGCGGCACTCGATCCTCCAGGTCTCGGCCAACATGGTCACGAACTGAAGTCTGCGCTTTGCTTGGTGGGTAACGTCGGACCAACGGTTCGCACGGACACTGAAGCAGAGAGCTTGCCAGGGGGTTGGATATGGCGACGGAAGTAGAGGTCGCTGCGGCGTTGCGCGAGGCACGCAATGCCGCCGTCGCCGAGGCACAGAAGTGGGCCGAAACAGCAGTTCAGGAGGTTACCGACCCTGAATCGGCGCTCACCTACGGAGGGTGGCTGGTTCAGATCCGAACTGCCGCTGCGGCGAAGCTGTGGCAGCGGGTGTACGCCAAGCCCAATGAGATCACTCCCGAGCCGAGGACGGACCGAGAGCAGATCAAGGCGGCGATCCTGCACGCTGCCCAGGCACAGCTTGAAGTGGACCACCGCGAGGAGCAGCCGCATCCCACCACTGGTGACGTGGCTGACGTTCTGATCCACGCCATTCGGAAGGCGGAGGTCAGGACGTACGGCGAGTTCATCGAAGCGGTCGAGCGCACTACATCTGGACTCCTGGCAGATACGACACCGCCAGCACCGTAAGCAGCGACTGAATGAAGTGCCTCGTGCGGCTCCAACCCCCGGCCGGTCGTTTCCACCAGAAGACGGGCTGAGGGGTGGTCGGACGCGCAACAAAGCAGCGTCGCTACCTCCCCACCAGGATGCCACCGCGAATCTCCGCCCAGCCTCGCGGCCCGGTACGAGACCTGACAGCAACTCTTGGACGGCCGTCCCGGTACGCCTGCCCGGCGTACCCCGGACACGATTGGCGATGATCCACTCGGTGCAGAGCCTGGAGCTCGACCCGGGGAAGCTCGACAGTGAAGCCGTGCAACCTCGGTCCGGCATGCGGTCACCACAGCCCAAGCTTCTCGACCACATCGGCGGGCTTGGGCAGCTTGGGACTGACGTCCCCGGTGGCTTGCCACAGCACGGGGATGTCGAGGCGCATCCGGCTCAGTTCGCGCCAGCGCAGGACGTCCTGCCACATTCGGAGAACCGTTGCGCCCTTGGCGCCGCTGAGCCGCCCGGACGGATGCAGGTCCTCCAGGGTGAGGCCGCCGGCCAGGAGACGGGCTGCGGTCTTCGCGCCGATGCCCTTCACGCCGGGGATGTTGTCGGAAACGTCTCCGGTCAGGGCCCTGTAGTCACACCACTGGCTGGGCGCGATGCCGTAGCGTTCGCGGACTTGGTCGCCGGTGATGATGCGCTGGGAGGCTTTGCGGGACCGGTTGATGATGCGGACGTGCTCGCCGCGCAGGAGTTGGTAGTAGTCGCGGTCGGCGCTCATGATCCGCACGGGCCGGTCCGTGCGGCGGTGGGTGAGCGTGGCGATGACGTCGTCGGCTTCAGCGTCGTCGATCTCCACCCAGGCGATGCCGTAGCCGTCCAGGGCCTCCTTCATCGGGGCGAGGAACTGGAGGGGCTCCAGCGCCGTGGGGGTCTCCTGGCGGTGCGCCTTGTAGTCGGCGTAGGCGTCTTTGCGCTGGGCGCTGCCGTTCTCGCCGTCGAGGACGACGCAGACCTCGACGGGGCCGAGGTCGAGGTCGTCGCGGATCGAGGCGCGCAGGAGCGCGAAGAAGGCGAAGAGGCCCGTGAGGTTTCTGCTCTTGTCGCGGCTGTAGACGGGAGCGGGGAAGCCGAAGTGGCCACGCCACAGGAGGTTGAAGCCGTCGACGAGCAGTAGCGGGGCGACCTGGGAGCGGGACGGGACTGCACCCATCACGACACCGCCTTCACAAAGAGCTGGGCGATTCGAGAGGGCCTGTAGTCCTGCGCCAGGTGGTACATGGCCTTCGACGTTCGCCCGCAGGCTACCGGATCGGCCAGAAGAGGCTCGGCAGCGGAGCAGTGCGCCTGCTACTCCGGTCTGCGTGCAGGGACATAACGCAAGTCGTGATTGGGTCGCTGTGTTGCAACATGGGATTGCAATTTCGATGTGCCAACGTGTCTTCTCTGCGATATTGTTCTAAGAGCTGTACTTCCAGTAATGGAACATCCCAACAGGGCTCGGTCCTGCAAGGATCGCTCGCCGCCGGAGGTCTGGGCCCCGGATTGCACCCGAGACCCAGACCTGGCGTGGCGTGTGAAGTTGGGCAGGGTCCGGCCGATCAGCCAGCGGTCGGACCCGCCTGACGGCGGCAACCAGTCCGGCCGACCTCACCCATGCTTCGCTGCGAACTCACGGCGCGAAGACTTGCACACACCCAGCAACCGCGGTCAGTGCGGTCAGGAGCGCGACTACGAGCTCAACCCACTGAGTGCGGGTGAGACTGCTGCGCTCCGGACTCTTCCCCTTCCGCTTTGCCATGGCATTGCTCCCTTCCTGCGTTGCTGCTCGCAATGCGAGCCACCCCGGAGGGGTGGTCTGAGGCAGGAAGATCACCAAGGCCAAGTAGCAGCAAGCATAACGACGTTGACCGCAGTGCACAGCCGATTCCTTAGCAGCTCGCTTATAACTCTTCTGTCGCCCTATGGTGTTGCTCGCGCTGAACGCTGCGAATCGCGGAGAGGCGTTCCGTTCTACGCTGACCAGCTCATGATGGCTCGTGTCTGGTCAACTCAGCTTCGCGCCGAAGGAGTTGCGGGCACGCCGATGGCGGCAGCCAGGCGTCGTACGGTGTCGGCTTGGTCGGTCGCGTGAATGGTGGTCATACCGACCGAGCCGGCCGGGGGCAGGTTGAGCTGATTGTCGTCCACGAACACGCACTGTTCCGGCGGGAGTTGCATGCGGTCCAAGGTCCGTTGGTAGATCGCCGGGTCGGGTTTGGCGATGCCTTCGCGCTCGCTGATGACGTGCACATCGAAGAGGTCCCATACCCCGCAGTGGGAATAGGGGTCGAACGGGTCGGTTCCGAAGGAGTTCGATAGCAGGCCGAGGACCATGCCGTTCTCCCGTGCCGCTCTCGCGAGGTCGACCATGTCGGTTGCCGGGCCTACCGCGGCCCAGGCACGCCCCATCAGATTGTGGCTGTCGTCCAGGCCGAACAGCGGAGCCATACGGCTGTTCCACTCGTGCTGGCCGATCTCGCCGGCCTCCAACGCCACGTACAGCCGCCTCCCTTCGGGATGGTGCTGCAGCGTGCTGCCCCAAGCACCCGGCGTCAGACCTTCCGCCGCGCACCAGGCGTCCTGCGATTCCGGGATGCCGGTGGTCAGCACCCCTCCGAAATCTAGGATCAGCCCCCGGTATCGGGTGTGGGTCTGCGCTGTTGTCACCGATTCAGTCCGATCAGGCTCGAAGGTCCCGCCACGGCTGCGGTGGGAGGTCTTGAAGCAGTGCTGCACACTCTCGGCCCCGGCGTATCGGACTGGGAAGGGGCAATTGAGCCATGCAAGCGGTACGAAGAGACGACTTGCGGGGGTGGTTGCATCCGACTTTCGCTCACCTTCTTCATCGCGGTCTCGGGCTCTGTGCGGCCGACTCCGATGGGCATCCAGCGAATTCCCTCGACCCGTCGAGAGAAGGTTCGCGTTGATGTTCGCCTGGTGTCGCACGCTCCTCGGCCAAGCAGCGCTCACCGCAGCTGCGTTGGGACGAAAGGAGCGAACGTGGCCGCGATTCGCTGATAGCAGACGGCACGGGCCCGAAGGGGACTGGAACCACAGGCCCGAAGCATGTCAACGTACAACGTCCCCGAAAAAACACCAGGTCAGCCAGGTACTTGCGCAAGCGTCAGCTTCCGAAACGACGGTTCGAGATCGAGACTCTGGGGGAGTTCGCAGGGTCCTCAATAGCCGACGATCCCCGGTTAGCCAAACCGGGGATTCTCCAGACCATGGATGCAGTCCGCACCGGCTTCCTGGCGGTGGATCTGTGCGGACACGACCAACTCCGCTCGCATCGGAGCACGCCAGCGTCCATTGAGGAACCCAATGCAACAACCGGCGATATTTCCAGTGCTCATGCACACCGACGAGGTGCTTGAACAGTGCACCCACATCCTGCCCTCATCGGCTGCGGGCGGTGCACATGAGTGAGAAATCCAGCGATGAACTCCTGACAGTCGCGGAGGTGCTCGAAATGCTTAACGGCGTCTCCCGACGAACCTTCAATCGCTGGCGTGAGCTTGGCATTGCACCCAGGGCCATCAAATTGCCCAACGGGCACCTGCGTGTCCGACGTAGTGATGCCGAAGACTGGCTGAATGAGCATGAGGAGCGTGCCGCGTGAAGAGTACGGATGTCCGGGTATGGGCTATCCAGCATGACAAACGGCGGAAGAAGCCTTCCTACCGTGTGCGATGGAAGGTTGGCGAAGAAGTCTTTACCCACACTTCGCGCACCAAAGGATTGGCGGAGACCTTCCAGTCCAAACTCCGTCATGCTATGCGTGAAGGTGAAGAATTCGACACCCTGACAGGGCGCCCGCCGTCGATGGAAGAGAAGGCGGCAGCGCTCACTTGGTATGACTTCGGCCTGCTCTACCTGAGGATGAAGTGGCCCCATGCGGCGCCCAATACGCGTGACGAAATCAACGAAGGCCTGACAGCGGCGACAAAGGCGCTCCTGCTGGACAAGCCAGCCAGGCCAACGAATGAGGTGCTGCAACGCGCCTTGCGTGACTGGGCTTTTGTGCTTCCAGGGCCTGACGACAGAGAAATACCCTCTGAGTTCGCCACGGCGTTGAGGTGGGTGAAGAATGCGTCGAGACCGCTTGCTGACCTGAAGGATCCGGTGGTCATGAGAGGCGTCCTCGACTCCTTCAAGCTGAAGTTGGACGGGACTCCTGCAGCCGGGGAGACGGCACGTCGCAAGCGGAAGACTCTCGCGAATGCCATGGAGTACGCCGTCGACCGGGGCGACTTCGTGGACAACCCAGTGACGACCGCCAAGTGGGAGAAGCCCAAGATCGCCAGTCAGGTCGACCCTCGCGTTGTCGCCAACCCTACGCAGGCCACAGCATTGCTCACCGCTGTGTCCTACGTCGGAGGCTATGACCGGGCGCGAGGGCGACGTCTGGTCGGGATGTTCGCCGGCATGTACTACGGCGCACTCCGTCCGGCGGAAGCGGTGGGAGTCTCCCTACAGGAGTGCACGCTCCCGGAAGAGGGTTGGGGACGAGCCGTGCTGCACCGGACGCGGCCGACCGCTGGAAAGAAGTGGACCGGCACCGGGAAAACGCACGACGACCGCGGGCTGAAGAACCGTGCCGCAGATGACACCCGCATCGTGCCCTTGCCTCCCGGACTCGTGGCGATCTGGAAGGAGAGCATCAAGACCTTCGGCGTGGCCGACGACGGACGCCTCTTCTTCAACGAGCGCGGTGGAGTCGTTGGATCCTCCACCTACTATCGAGTCTGGAGTGAAGCCAGAGAGCTTGCTCTCCCGCCCGACCTGGTGAAGTCACCCCTCGCCAGTCGCCCTTACGACCTGCGCCACTCGGCGCTCTCCACTTGGCTGAACGCGGGTGTTGACCCGACGGAAGTCGCAGAGCGAGCAGGCAACAGCGTGGAGGTGTTGCTTGGCCACTACGCGAAGTGCCTGCACGGCAGACACGAGGTCGCCAACCAGCGCATTGAGAACCTGCTGGGCGAGTACCAGTAGGAGCGCTCCACGAGCCCCGGACACCGTCCGGGGCTGCGTCATGCCCTCGTCCTGGCCTGCGAAAACAGCCGCCAAAGTGCGTCACAAATGCGTCACGCAGCCCGGCCTGCGGTCGCTTTTCGCTGCCTTCGGCTGCCCTCGCATGCAGACTGCCTGATCAGGGTTTTACCTGATCAGGCAGTCTTTTAGGTACGTGGCCTGCGGTACCCCCGGCAGGATTCGAACCTGCGCACACGGCTCCGGAGGCCGTTGCTCTATCCCCTGAGCTACGGGGGCTCGTCGCGCTGTGAGCGGCGACAGGAAGAACAGTACCAGCTTGGTGATGGTGCACCGGAACCGGATTCAGGCGCCCGGAGCCCGGTGGAAGCCGCGCAGCAGGGGAACCGCGGGGCCCGTCCCGCAGGGGTGGAAAAGGGCAAAAGCCGGACGCCGGAGCAGCGGTGTGCCTAGGCTTTGTCGTGTGCCAGGTATGTCCGGCCGGGTCCTTGTCGTGGACGACGACAAGGTCATCCGGCAGCTGATCAGGGTCAATCTCGAGCTGGAAGGCTTCGAGGTGGTGACCGCTGCCGACGGCGTCGAGTGCCTGGACGTCGTGCACGGTGTGAGGCCGGATCTCGTCACGCTCGACGTAGCGATGCCCCGCCTTGACGGCCTGCGTACCGCCGAGCGTCTGCGTTCCGATCCCCGTACGCGCCACATCCCGGTCGCCATCGTCAGTGGCCGCACACCCATCGACGCCGAGGACGGTCACGAGCCCCCGGTCGACGCCCTGTTGGCGAAGCCCTTCGAACCGTCCGAACTCGTGCGGATGGTGCGGAAGTTGACGCAGCGCCCGGAGAGTGACGAAGGGCGGCCCGGCGACCCGGACGAACAGGAGCCGGCCGTACGGCCGGCTCGACACTGAACGTCCCGCGCAACAACAGCCCCCGCAGCATGTGACGTCGGGCAAGCACGTGGCGTCGCGCAAGCCTGCGACCCCGCACAAGGACGTGATGCCGCGCACCGTGTCCCTCCGCACCGTGTCCCTCCGCACCGTGCCTCTCCTCGCCGCTCGCCCGCGCACATCCGCTCCGCCCACCTCCGGCAGCGGTGACGGCCGCGACCGCACGCGCCCCCCCGGATGCCGCTCCGCGCCCGCCGCCAGGGGAAACCCGTTCGCGTCGACCCGCCGCCTCTCCCATACGCTTGCCCTGTGACACCCGCCCAGCTCTCCCGCACCGTGCTGCGAGCAGTGCATCGTGCCGTGGCCGACGGCGAGCTGGGTGCGGTACGAGGAAGCACCGAGCTGCCGCAGCGGGTGACGGTGGAATCGCCGCCGCGGCGAGGAATCGGGGACTACGCGGTGAGCGTGGCCTTCGGGCTCGCCGGCCCGGCCGCCATGACGCCCTACGACGTGGCGCGGGTACTGCGTGTCGGGCTGCTTCGTGAGGACGGGATCCACGCGGTGGAGATCGCTGGATGCGGGTTCCTCAACGTCACGCTCGACGCGCGTGCACGGGCACGGCTCGTGGCGGAGCTGTCGCGTCCGTCCCCGCAGTCCGCTGCCACGGCCGACGCGGAGCCCCGCACCGAGCCTCAGCCCAGGCCCAAGCCTCAGACCGGGCCCGTGCCCGGCACCTCGCCCCAGACCGCCACCCGCACCCCGGCCGAAGACCACCCCGTCGCCGACACCCCCGTCGAAGACCACCCCGTCGCCGACACTCCCGTCGAAGACCACCCCGTGACCGACACCCCCGCCGCCGACATCGCGCACTGGAGCGCCGCCACCGGCGACGCCCCGGCCGCACTCGCGGTACGTACGGCACAGGCCAGCCCCCTCTTCCGCGTGCAATACGCACACGCGCGGGCCCGCGCACTTTCGCGCAACGCGTGCGACCTGGGGTTCCGAGGCGATCCGGATGCGGCGACGGAGGCCGGCCCCGCGTACGGGCCCACTGGCGACGCGCTGCTGGCGCTCCTCGCGGACCACCGGCGCGTCAGCGAGCAGCCGGACCCCGCGCGGCACGCCCGTCATCTCGTCGCCGTGGGCGAGGCCTTCTTCGACTTCCACGACCAGTACCCGCCCCTGCCCTGTGGCGACGAGAAACCCGGGGCCGCCCACCGCGCCCGGCTGGCTCTCGTCGAAGCCACCGGGACGGTGCTGGCAGGCGGCCTGACCCAGCTCGGCGTGAGCGCGCCCGCGCATCTGTGAGCCCGGAGCGAGCCTTGAGCACCACGCACCACGCCCTCCGGACAGCCCAGACTTCGAACACCGCAAAGGACCCACGATCAGCGTGAACACGAACACCAGCGTGAACACGGCCGGGCGCGCGAGCGCCGAGGCGGCCGTACGCGCGAGCATGGACACAGACCGCCCCGGTGAGAGCGAGGCACCCGAATGAGCCGCTCCGCGCACCCCGCAGGGCCCCGGCACGCCGATGTACTGCCGGAGGGTGGGCACTACGTCGCACCCCCGGCCGACCTCAACGTGCTCGACGCCCGTGTCTGGCCGAAGACCGCCACCCGCACGCCCACGGGTTCCGTCGCGGTCGGCGGCCTCGACGTGAAGGACCTGGCGGAGGAGTTCGGCACTCCGCTCTACGTGCTCGACGAGGCCGACTTCCGGTCCCGCTGCCGGGCATGGCGGGACGCCTTCGGCGAGGACGCCGACGTCTTCTACGCCGGCAAGGCCTTCCTCTCCCGCGCCGTCGTGCGCTGGCTGACGGAGGAGGGGCTCAATCTCGACGTCTGCTCCGGCGGCGAACTCTCCATCGCCCTCGGAGCGGGCATGCCGCCCGAGCGGATCGCCCTGCACGGCAACAACAAGTCGTCCGCGGAGATCGAGCAGGCCGTCCGGGCGGGCGTCGGGCGGATCGTGCTGGACTCCTTCCAGGAGATCGCCCGCGTCGCGCACATCGCCGACAGGCTGGGGCGGCGCCAGCCCGTCCAGATCCGGGTCACGGTCGGCGTCGAGGCGCACACGCACGAGTTCATCGCAACGGCTCACGAGGACCAGAAGTTCGGGCTCGCACTCGCCGGGGACACCTATCCCCGCTCGGCCGGCGGGACCCCCGCCCAGCCCGAGGCCCCGGGAGGACAGGCAGCCGAGGCCGTGCGGCGCGTGCTGAAGCTGGACAGCCTGGAACTGGTCGGCATCCACTCCCACATCGGTTCGCAGATCTTCGACACCTCGGGATTCGAGGTGGCCGCACACCGCGTCGTGGGCCTGCTCGCCGACATTCGCGACGAGCACGGCGTTGAGCTTCCCGAGATCGATCTCGGGGGCGGCCTCGGCATCGCGTACACGCCCGAGGACGACCCCAGCGAGCCGCACGAGATCGCCGTCTCGCTCCGTAAGATCGTCGAGCGCGAGTGCCGCGGCGCGGGGCTCTCGGTGCCGCGCCTCTCCGTTGAGCCGGGCCGGGCGGTCGTCGGGCCCTCGGCCTGCACCGTGTACGAGACAGGCACCGTCAAGGAGCTGCCGGGCCTGCGTACGTACGTGAGCGTCGACGGCGGCATGTCGGACAACGTCCGCACGGCGCTGTACGACGCCGAGTACAGCATCTCGCTCGTCTCGCGCTCCACGGACGCCGAGCCGATGCTCTCCAGGGTCGTCGGCAAGCACTGCGAGAGCGGCGACATCGTCGTGCGGGACGCGTTCCTGCCCTCCGATCTCTCCCCGGGCGATCTGCTGGCCGTCCCGGCGACGGGCGCGTACTGCAGGTCCATGGCGAGCAACTACAACCATGCGCTGCGTCCCCCGGTCGTCGCCGTACGGGACGGGGAGGCGCGCGTGATCGTCCGGCGGGAGACGGAGGAGGATCTCCTGCGACTGGATGTCGGCTAGCGAGACATTCGTCCCACATATTGGAACGAGCGTGGAATCTCCGTACCTGTACGTGAGACTGAAAGCACCGGAAATGACGAGAGGCGAGGTCGGGATGATGCGTACGCGTCCGCTGAAGGTGGCGCTGCTGGGCTGTGGAGTGGTCGGCTCAGAGGTGGCACGCATCATGACGACGAACGCGGACGACCTCGCCGCCCGTATCGGCGCCCCCGCGGAGCTTGCCGGCGTCGCCGTCCGCCGCCCCGACCGCGTACGGGAGGGCGTCGATCCGGCGCTGGTGACCACCGACGCCGCGGCTCTGGCACGCCGTGAGGACATCGACGTCGTCATCGAGGTCATCGGCGGCATCGAGCCGGCCCGCAAGCTCATCACCTCCGCGTTCGAGCACGGTGCGAGCGTCGTGACGGCCAACAAGGCGCTGCTCGCCGAGGACGGTCCCACGCTCCACGAGGCCGCGGAGAAACACGGCAACGACCTCTACTACGAGGCGGCGGTGGCGGCCGCGATCCCGCTGGTCAGGCCGCTGCGGGAATCACTGGCCGGTGACAAGGTCAACCGCATCCTCGGCATCGTCAACGGCACCACGAACTTCATCCTCGACCGGATGGACTCCACCGGAGCCGGGTACGGGGAGGCCCTCGACGAGGCCACCGCGCTCGGCTATGCCGAGGCCGATCCGACCGCCGACGTCGAGGGCTTCGACGCCGCCGCCAAGGCCGCCATCCTCGCCGGCATCGCCTTCCACACCCGGGTCCGCCTGGACGACGTCCACCGCGAGGGCCTCACCGAGATCACTGCCGCCGACATCGCCTCCGCGAAACGCATGGGCTGCACGGTCAAGCTGCTGGCCATCTGCGAACGGGCCGCCGACGGCCGGTCCGTCACGGCGCGCGTGCACCCGGCGATGATCCCGCTCAGCCATCCGCTGGCCAACGTGCGCGAGGCGTACAACGCCGTCTTCGTCGAGTCGGACGCGGCCGGTCAGCTGATGTTCTACGGGCCCGGCGCGGGCGGCGCGCCCACGGCCTCCGCCGTGCTCGGCGACCTGGTGGCCGCCTGCCGCAACAAGCTCAACGGATCGAGGGGGCCCGGCGAATCGGCGTACGCGCAGCTGCCGGTCTCGCCGATGGGCGACGTCGTCACGCGCTACCACATCAGCCTCGACGTGGCCGACAAACCCGGCGTCCTCGCACAGGTCGCCACCACTTTCGCTGAGCACGGCGTCTCCATCGACACCGTGCGCCAGCAGGGCAAGGACGGCGACGCATGGCTCGTCGTCGTCACCCACAGCGCGCCCGACGCGGCGCTGAGCTCGACGGTCGAGGCGCTGCGCGGCCTCGACACCGTGCGCGGCGTCGCCAGCATCATGCGGGTCGAGGGCGAATGAACGGGACCCGTGCACAGGGGAATCGAGGACAGTGACCACCATGGAAACCGCAGCACCCGCCACCTCCCGTCAGTGGCGCGGCATCATCGAGGAGTACCGCGACCGGCTGCCCGTGAGCCCGGAGACCACTCCCGTCAGCCTCCGCGAGGGCGGCACGCCGCTCGTACCGGCACAGCTGCTCTCCGAACTCACCGGCTGCGACGTCCACTTGAAGGTGGAGGGCGCCAACCCGACCGGTTCCTTCAAGGACCGCGGCATGACGATGGCGATCACGCGGGCCAAGGAGGAGGGGGCACAGGCCGTCATCTGCGCGTCCACGGGGAACACTTCGGCCTCTGCGGCCGCGTACGCCGTGCGTGCGGGGATGGTCTGCGCCGTCCTCGTGCCGCAGGGGAAGATCGCTCTGGGCAAGATGGGCCAGGCACTGGTGCACGGCGCCAAGATCCTCCAGGTGGACGGCAATTTCGACGACTGCCTGACTCTCGCCCGCGGCTTGTCGGAGAAGTACCCGGTGGCGTTGGTCAATTCGGTCAATCCCGATCGCATCGAGGGGCAGAAGACAGCTGCCTTCGAGATCGTCGACATGCTCGGGGACGCACCCGACATCCACGTCCTGCCGGTCGGCAACGCGGGCAACATCACGGCCTACTGGCGGGGTTACGACGAGTACCGCACGGACGGCCCCGCGACGCGTGCGCCGCGCATGTGGGGCTTCCAGGCATCCGGTGCCGCGCCCATCGTGCGCGGCGAGCCCGTGAAGGACCCGAGCACGATCGCCACCGCGATCCGGATCGGCAACCCGGCGTCCTGGAAGCTCGCGGAGCGCGCGCGGGACGAGTCGGGCGGCTTCATCGAATCCGTGACGGACCGTCAGATCCTGCGCGCTTACAAGCTGTTGTCCTCGCGTGAGGGCGTCTTCGTCGAGCCGGCGTCCTCCGCATCGGTCGCCGGACTCCTCCAGGCCGCCGAGCAGGGCAAGCTGGAACCCGGGCAGCGCGTGGTGTGCACGGTCACCGGCAACGGCCTCAAGGACCCCGACTGGGCGGTCGCGGGCGCGCCCCAGCCCGTGACGGTGCCGATCGACGCGGACGCTGCGGCGGAACGCCTCGGCCTTGCTTGACGGTTCGTCCGCGCCGGCGACGGGAAGTGTTCCGGTGACGCCGGTTCCGCCGCCGGCGCAGAGAGCTGCGAAAGAGCACGGCGGGAGCAGGTAGGGGCGAAGAGCGGGAGCGGGGGAGTTTCCGGTACGGAGACCGGTGGCCAGGGAGCGCGCAGCAGCTTGCGACACGCATCGTGCGCCTCCCGTGCGCCCTGTGTCGCCACTGAACCTTCCTTCGATAAGCTTGCGTTCACCCCACCCCCGTACGTACTCCGGGGGCCTTCCCTCGTCCTGCCAGGGAGGCCCCACCCGGTCCGCCGGGCCCTGGAGCCACAGGGTCCGTGACCCCTCCGGCGTCGCCGCCGCGGTCCATGGGAAATCGCGTCAACAATCCAAGGAGAGTCATCGGGAGATGGCCGGCCCCGCGTTCCGCGCCGCAGCTGTCCGCGTGCGCGTTCCCGCCACCAGCGCCAACCTCGGCCCCGGCTACGACACCCTGGGCCTCGCGCTGGGCCTCTACGACGACGTCGTCGTCCGCGTCGCCGACTCCGGCCTGCACGTCGACATCGCGGGCGAGGGCGCCGGGACGCTGCCGCGCGACGAGGACCACCTGCTCGTACGCTCCCTTCGCACCGCGTTCGACCTGCTCGGCGGGCAGCCGCGGGGCCTGGAGGTCGTCTGCGCCAACCGCATTCCGCACGGACGGGGCCTCGGTTCGTCCTCCGCGGCCATCTGCGCCGGCATCGTGGCCGCACGCGCGGTCACCACGGGCGGAGAGGCCAGGCTTCACGACGCCGCGATGCTGGAACTGGCCACCGAGGTCGAGGGACACCCGGACAACGTCGCGGCCTGTCTGCTGGGTGGCTTCACGCTCGCCTGGATGGACGCCGGTGCCGCGCGGGCGATCCGGATGGAACCCGCGGAGTCCGTCGTGCCGGTGGTCTTCGTACCGGCGAATCCGGTGCTGACGGAGACGGCACGAGGGCTGTTGCCCCGTCATGTCCCGCATGTGGACGCGGCGTTCAACACGGGGCGTGCCGCGCTGCTCGTGGAGGCGCTGACCAGGCGTCCCGATCTGCTGCTGCCGGCGACCGAGGACCGGCTGCACCAGGAGTACCGCGCACCGGCGATGAGGGAGAGCGTGGAATTGGTGAACCGGCTGCGGTCGGACGGCGTCCCAGCTGTTGTCTCGGGTGCGGGCCCCACGGTGCTCGCACTTCCCGAGGGCCACGGCGCCGCCGACAAGGTGGCGCAGCTCGCGGGAGAGCAGTGGACGGCGAACAGGCTGAGCCTTGATTCCGCGGGGGCCAGCGTCCTGCCGCTGAAGGCGGACGGTGCCGACCGCGGCGCAGCTCAGTGACGGTGTACGCACGGCGGAGCAGGAGGAAGGCCTTGGAGCGGCCGATGATCCGGGAGAGGGGGAATGTTTGTTGGGTTCGGTAGTGTTAACCTCAAGTCAGTGCTCGCAGTCTCGTGATCCACACGTGAAACTCTGTGGTGGTCCGTAGAGTGCAGTGCTTGAGTGATCTCCCAGGGCAAAGGCCCAGGATCACCTCTTCCTCCAGGAGCCTCCCACGCTGCTTCGCTCTGCGTAGCAGTCCCGAGCACGCTCCGGAGCCGACGTGCAGGACGCACATTCACCTTGTACGTCGAACCATGAATTGATCTCCCCGCCACACATCCAGGCGGGAACCACCGTTTCGGCCAGGTCCGCGCGCAGGACCATCGCCGGACAGCACGACCGGTCGCCGAGCCAGACAGGCCGACGTCCGCTCCAGGGAAGGACCCTTTGTGAGCGACACCACCGATCTGATGGGCGTGAACGCCGCTCCTCCTGAGTCCGAAGGCTCGGGTGGCAGCTCCTCTGGGAGCGCCCCCGCGGAGAATGCCGACGTGCCTGCCACGGACGCTTCTCCCGCGCCTGCCTCCGGTGCTGCGCCCAAGCGTCGGCGCTCAGGCACCGGACTCGAGGGCATGGTGCTCGCGGAGCTTCAGCAAGTTGCCTCCGGCCTCGGCATCAAGGGCACCGCGCGGATGCGCAAGAGCCAGCTGATTGAAACCATCAAGGAGCGGCAGGCAGGCGGAGGTTCCGGCGCCGACGCGTCCGCCGCCCGCGGCAGGGACGGGGACGCCGGGGAAGGCGAGGACCAGTCCGCCGCCAGGCCCAAGCGCCGTGCCACGTCCAGGGCGCGCACGGGAGAGACCGGCGCGGAGGGCCAGCAGGACTCCGGCCAGATCGACATTCCCGGACAGCCCGCGAACGAGGAGAAGCCCGCCGGTGACCGCCGGGGCCGCCGCGAAGGCGGCAAGGCGGAAGCCGCCGTGGACACCGCCGAGGGGAAGGCGGACGGCCGCGGAGAAGGCGGCCAGCAGAACAAGGGCGACGGCAGCGGCCGCGGCGACCGCAACGACGGTCGCGGCGACGGCGGTGGCCGTCAGCAGCAGGGGGACCGCCCCTCCAAGCGCGACCGTCAGCGCGGGCGCGGCAAGGGCGACGGCGGTGGCGGCCAGAATCAGGGTGGCGGCCAGAACCAGAACCAGAACCAGAACCAGGGGGGCGGCGGTCGCCGCGACGACGACGACTTCGGAGACGGCCGGCGTGGTCGTCGGGGCCGGTACAGGGACCGTCGCGGGCGTCGTGGTGGGCGTGAGGATGCCGAGCCGCAGATCGCCGAGGACGATGTGCTGATCCCCGTCGCCGGGATCCTGGACATCCTCGACAACTATGCGTTCGTGCGGACGTCGGGTTATCTGCCGGGGCCGAACGATGTGTATGTGTCGCTGGCGCAGGTGCGGAAGAACGGTCTGCGCAAGGGTGACCACGTCACCGGTGCGGTGCGGCAGCCCCGTGAGGGGGAGCGGCGGGAGAAGTTCAACGCCCTGGTGCGTTTGGACTCGGTCAACGGTGCCTCGCCCGACGGCAGGTCGCGGGCGGAGTTCAACAAGCTGACGCCGCTGTATCCGCAGGAGCGGCTGCGGCTGGAGACCGAGCCGAACCAGCTGACCTCGCGGATCATCGATCTGGTCTCGCCGATCGGCAAGGGGCAGCGTGGGTTGATCGTGGCGCCGCCGAAGGCGGGCAAGACGATGGTGCTGCAGTCGATCGCGAACTCGATCACGGTGAACAATCCGGAGTGCCATCTGATGGTGGTGCTGGTCGATGAGCGGCCGGAAGAGGTCACCGACATGCAGCGGTCGGTGAAGGGTGAGGTGATCTCCTCGACCTTCGACCGTCCCGCGGAGGATCACACCACGATCGCGGAGCTGGCGATCGAGCGTGCGAAGCGGCTGGTGGAGCTGGGTCACGATGTGGTGGTGCTGCTGGACAACATCACGCGTCTGGGCCGTGCCTACAACCTCTCGGCTCCGGCTTCGGGGCGGATCCTGTCCGGTGGTGTGGATTCCACGGCGCTGTATCCGCCGAAGAAGTTCTTCGGTGCGGCGCGGAACATCGAGGACGGCGGGTCGCTGACGATCCTGGCCGCCGCTTTGGTGGAGACCGGCTCGCGCATGGATGAGGTGATCTTCGAGGAGTTCAAGGGCACCGGCAACATGGAGCTGAAGCTGGACCGCAAGCTCTCGGAGAAGCGGATCTTCCCCGC